>NZ_QKZG01000001.1:0-726931 GCF_003254125.1 Pseudomonas sp. 478 | reverse complement strand
CTCCAGTTCAAACTGGACATTCTTTGGAGCATGCTCGATGCCATGAGCATGGCCTACGAACTGAAACGCCCGCCGTATCACAGCGTGACCGAGCAGCGGGTCTGGCATAAAGGAATCACCTTATGAGTTTTGATCGCAGCAAGACCCCGACCTGGCGCACCGGCTACCGCTTCCAGTACGAACCGGCGCAGAAAGGTCATGTGCTGCTCTACCCGGAAGGCATGATCAAACTCAACGAAAGTGCCGCGATGATCGGCGGTTTGATCGACGGCGAGCGTGACGTCGCGGCGATCATCGCCGAACTGGACGCGCAGTTCCCCGGCGTGCCCGAGCTCGGTGACGACATCGAACAATTCATGGAGGTCGCCCGTGCTCAGCACTGGATCGAACTTGCCTGAATCGGTGTCAGACAAGTTACCGCCCAAACCGGAAATCGGCCTGCCGCTGTGGTTGCTGGCCGAGCTGACGTATCGCTGCCCGCTGCAATGCCCGTACTGCTCCAATCCGCTGGATTTCGCCGAGCAAGGCAAAGAACTGAGCACCGAACAGTGGATCAAGGTGTTCCGCGAAGCGCGGGAGATGGGCGCGGCACAATTGGGCTTCTCCGGCGGTGAACCGCTGGTGCGCCAGGACCTCGCCGAGCTGATTGCCGAGGCGCGCAAGTTGGGGTTCTACACCAACCTGATCACCTCCGGCATCGGCCTGACCGAGCAAAAAATCAGCGACTTCAAGAAGGCCGGCCTGGACCACATTCAGATCAGCTTTCAGGCCAGCGACGAGCAAGTGAACAACTTGCTGGCTGGCTCGAAAAAAGCCTTCGCCCAGAAGCTGGAAATGGCCCGCGCCGTGAAAGCCCACGGTTATCCGATGGTGCTGAACTTCGTGACCCATCGGCACAACATCGACAAGATCGACCGGATCATCGAGCTGTGCATCGCCCTTGAAGCGGACTTTGTGGAACTCGCCACGTGCCAGTTTTACGGCTGGGCGCAGCTCAACCGGGTCGGTCTGTTGCCGACCAAGGAACAACTGGTCCGCGCCGAACGCATCACCAACGAATACCGCGCCAAACTGGAAGCCGAAGGGCATCCGTGCAAGCTGATTTTCGTCACCCCTGACTATTACGAAGAACGCCCGAAAGCCTGCATGAATGGCTGGGGCAGTATCTTTCTGACGGTCACGCCGGACGGAACCGCCCTGCCCTGTCATGGCGCCCGACAGATGCCGGTGCAGTTTCCCAACGTTCGCGACCACAGCATGCAGCACATCTGGTACGACTCGTTCGGCTTCAACCGCTTCCGCGGTTACGACTGGATGCCCGAGCCGTGCCGCTCCTGCGACGAGAAAGAAAAAGACTTCGGCGGCTGTCGCTGCCAGGCCTTCATGCTCACGGGGGACGCGAGCAACGCCGACCCGGTGTGCAGCAAATCGGAACATCACGGCGTGATCCTCAAGGCCCGCGAAGAAGCCGAACACGCGACCCAGACCATTGAACAACTGGCCTTTCGTAATGAACGAAATTCACGACTCATCGCTAAAAGCTGAACCCTTCAGCGCTGCCAGGGCTGTTGCGGCCGGCATCGACTTCGCCGAGTTACAGGTCGGCCCACATGGCCTGTTCTGGAACGAGTACCGACCCGAGGATGCCGCCTGCCGGATCTGGCATTGGCGCGACGGCCAGGCGCATTGCCTGACGCCAGCGGGCTTCAGTGTGCGCAGTCGGGTGTACGAATACGGCGGCGGCGCGTTCTGTCTAACCGATGACGGGATCGTGTTCGTCAACGAGGCGGACCAACAGCTGTATCGACAGTCGCTGGCCGGCGAGACACCTGAGTTACTGAGCTCAGGCGAATGTCGATATGGCGATCTGCAGTTCGCGAACGGGCAGGTATTGGCGGTTGAAGAAAACCGCGATCGGCATCGTCTGGTGGCTATCGACCTGGCTGACGGAGTACGTCATCTGCTGGCCGAAGGCGCTGATTTCTATGCCGCGCCGACGTTGAGTCCCGACGCGCAACGATTGGCGTGGATCGAGTGGAGCCGCCCGGATCAGCCATGGACCGCGACTCGCCTGATGGTTGCCGAACGCCAGAACGATGGTCGTTTTGCTCTGCCACGTTGCGTGGCGGGCGAAGACGCTGAGGAATCGCTGCAACAACCGAGATTCGATACAAGCGGCCGTCTGTTTTGCCTGACTGATCGCGGCGGCTACTGGCAGCCTTGGGTGGAATCGGCGGACGGTCTGAGCCCGCTGCCGAGTGCCGCAGCGGATCATGGGCCTGCGCCGTGGCAGCTGGGTGGTTGCACCTGGTTGCCACTGAGCGAAGGTCGTTATCTGGCGAGCTGGACTGAAGACGGCTTTGGCAAACTGGGGCTTTGTGGTGATGCCGGTGAGGATTTCACCGGCGACTACAGTCGCTTCCGCTCTCTCGCACTGGATGAGCAGTTCATTTACTGCATCGCCGCTTCGCCAGTCAGTTCGTCGGCAGTCATTGCCATCGACCGCCAGACCCGCCAGGTCAAAACATTGGCTGGCGGTATTGCACCGTTGCCCGCCGAGCAGATCAGCGTCCCGCAAACCCTGCGTTACCCCAGCGGTTCGCGCGAGGCCCACGGCTTCTTCTATCCAGCGATGACCGGTGATGCGAAACCGCCTCTGGTGGTGTTCATCCACGGCGGCCCGACGTCGGCCTGCTACCCCATGCTTGATCCGCGTATCCAGTACTGGGCGCAACGCGGCTTCGCCGTGGCTGATCTCAACTACCGCGGCAGCAGTGGCTATGGTCGGGCTTATCGGCAAGCGCTGCATTTGAGCTGGGGCGAAGTGGAAGTGGAGGACGCCTGCGCCGTCGTCGCTCATCTTGCCGAACGCGGATTGATCGACGGCAACAAGGCGTTTATTCGCGGCGGCAGTGCCGGCGGCTACACCACTCTGTGTGCGCTGGCCTTTCACACAGTCTTCCGCGCCGGTGCCAGCCTGTATGGCGTCAGTGACCCTGTGGCGCTGGGCCGGACGACTCACAAGTTCGAAGGCGATTATCTGGACTGGCTGATCGGCGACCCGGAGCAGGATGCCGAACGCTACGCCGCACGAACGCCGTTGCTGCATGCGGGCAACATCAGCGTTCCGGTGATTTTCTTTCAGGGTGAACTGGACGCTGTGGTGGTGCCGCAACAGACCCGCGACATGGTCACGGCGCTACAGGACAACGGCATTCTGGTTGAAGCGCATTACTACGCCGACGAACGCCATGGCTTTCGCAAGGCCGGCAATCAGGCCCATGCGCTGGAGCAGGAGTGGTTGTTTTATCGAAGGGTGATGGAATTGGCGGACTGAAGCCTGCGGCTCGAGCAGGAATGGTGTCGCCCCATTCGCGAGCAAGTCGAGTCGTCGCACCGCCGCTCCCACACTGACCGAGTCCTCCCAGGGGAATACGGTCGAATGTGGGAGCGGCGGTGCGACGATTCGACTTGCTCGCGAAAGCGATCTAACGGGCGCCGCTAAACTCAGCGCTTGGCAATGATGTACACCGCATGCACGATCCCGGGGATGTAACCGCACAGCGTCAGCAGAATATTCAGCCAGAACGCCCCGGCGAAACCGACTTGCAGAAACACACCCAGTGGCGGCAACAGAATGGCGATGATGATGCGAATAAAGTCCATGGGGTTAGCTCCTGATGGAAGTTGGCTCGTGTGAGCCTACAGCTAATCGACCTTTACCGTTCGTCAGGGTTCAGTGCGGTTCTTCAGGCCAGTATCTCAAGACCGTGTTTCTGAACGATGCTCAACAACTTCAGCGCCATGCCGCTGGGGTGCTTGTCTCCCGCTTCCCATTGTTTAACCGTCGAGGCGCTGGTGTTCAGATAACGCGCAAACACTGGCTGGCTTACGTTGTTGCGTTCGCGTAACGCTTTGATCTGCTCAGCGGGGATCGCATCTGGAACTGTTGCAAGACATGATTCATCGAATTTGCGCATGGTTGCCTTGCTGATTGCACCGATGGCAAACAAGGCACTGGCTGACTCGTGTATCGATTCCGAAATTTCACTTTTGAATTTTTTACTCATGAGGTATCTCCACAAACTCCTTCATATCCAGCAAGCGCTGGATTTCCATCTCGGTCAGCCCTCCATACGTCTTGGCTAACTCGCGCAAGTCGGCCAACTGCCTCGGACTGATATTGCTCTGGTCTTTCTTGGCATACAGAAACTGATAAACCCAGTAACGGCCACCTTTGGCCAAAACAATTGACCGATGACGGTTGGCATTCAACCGTTTTTTCCAGACCCCGCCGCCGAGATTGTCCGCCTGGCCGTTGAGCATTTCGGCGAATGCTTCACGAAGCTCGTCATCATCGATCCAGGCCTTCCCGACTTGCATCGAAAAACGTTTCGTTTTGAATAACCTTGGTGACATCGGCTTCCCTTCCAAAACATACCACCCAGTGGTATAGAATTCAAAGCCAGTTCCACGACAATATTGTTTCACTGGCACCGACACTCCTTGCCGATACGCTCTAAAAAGCCATTGATCCCACTACCGCTCAAGCACTGAATGGCATTTGGCAAAACGCAGAGACAAAAAAACGCCCCACGCCAAAATAATCAGGCATGGGGCGATGCGTTATACCGCGAGACGGTTCGGGAATTCGTGTAGGGCAGGTCTGATCAGACGGCAATCCCTTTGCGGCACTGCAGTTGCGCAGTGCGCACGCGGGAGAAGGCACGGGCCAGGCGCAGGAGCATTTCGTCGATGTTGGCTTTGCTGACAGTCAGGGTCGGGGTAAAGCGCAGGCAATCGGGCTGCGGAGCGTTGAGCAGCAGGCCTTCGTTCAACGCCGCCTTGACGACGGCGTCAGCCGATTCGTCGGACAAGGTAAGACCCCAGAACAGTCCTTGCCCGCGCAACTCGCCATGACCATAGCGATGGGATAAACGCTGCAGACCTTCGCTCAGGTGCTGACCGATTTCCCCGACATGATCGAGAAACCCCTTGTCCTGAACGCTGTCGAGGACGGCAAGACCGGCCGCCGTCATCAGTGCATTACCATGATGAGTACCTGTCACTTCGCCGACGTCGAAACAGCAGGCTTTGCCCCGCGCCAACAACGCCGCCAATGGCACGCCACCGCCCAGCCCTTTGCCGAGAACGACGATATCTGCCCGCACGCCGTAGGATTGTTCGGCGAGTAAAGTGCCGCAACGACCGATACCGGTTTGCACTTCGTCGAAGATCAGCAGAATCCCAAGCTCACGGCACAGGCGCTCGACGCCTTTGAGGTAATGCTCGGTGGCCGGTATCACCCCGGCTTCGCTCTGGATCGGTTCGAGCATGATCGCCACGGTCTGGGCGTCGACGGCCGCATGCAAGGCCGCAAGATCATTGAATGGCACGTGACTGAAGCCCGGAAGCAGCGGCTCGAATCGGTTAGTCAGATTCGAACTGTCCGACGCCGACAGCGTCCCCAGACTACGACCATGACAGCCGTTATTAGCAACGATGATCCGCGAAGCCCCGCCGCGATGTCGCTGGCCCCATTTACGCGCCAATTTGATCGCTGCTTCACAGGCTTCGCTGCCACTGTTGAGCAGGTAGGCCTGATCACTGCCGGTGCTGGAGCACAGTCGCTCAGCAAGATTGAGCATGCCGCGGTTATGCAGGCCGAAGCCGGGGTTGATCAGCGACTGAGCCTGCGCCGCGATGGCGTTGACCAGAACCGAAGGACTGTGTCCGAGGCTATTGGCCCCGCCACCCTGTGAGAAATCCAGATACGCGCGGTCATCGCTGTCCCACAACCATGAGCCCTGGCCGCGCACGAATATCTGTTTCGGTCGCTCGACACTGGGCATCAGGCACTCGCTGGAAAGATTGTCGCCTTGGGACGGCAAGAAGGCGTCCACGGCCAAGTCATCAAGACTCGGAAGATTGCGCCGCAAGCTGAACAAGTTCATCTGATCAAACCTCGTGCGAGGTTTTTTGCCTTACCTATGTAAACACCATTGAAGCAAACGGTATTCATCGCGCTCTGTGGCCCTGTAAGCCTTGTGAATGCGGTTAGACTAGGCTCACGCGAGGCCTTGAGCCATTTCGTTTTCCCAGCATTTTCGATAAGCACACCTTATGGATTTCAAGCAACTGCGTTATTTCGTCGCGGTCTACGAAGAAGGTCATGTGGGCCGGGCGGCCGAGCGGCTTTCAATCTCCCAACCGGCACTGTCCCAGCAGATCCGCCACCTCGAACAAAACCTCGATGTAAGCTTGTTCGAACGCAGCAGCAAACGCCTGCTGCCCACCCTGGCGGCTCATACGTTGTACAACCATGCGCTGCCCTTGCTGGATGGATTGCAACGGGCACGGGAAGCCTTGGGCAACTTCAAGGGTCAGGCATTGCGCACTCTGGCTATCGGCGTATTGCAGACTGTTCATAGCAGCCTGGTGCCACAGATGCTCGAACGCGTGCGCAAGGCGCAGCCGCATTTGGTGGTGCAAATCTATGAACTGACGGGGCTGGAAATCGAGCGGCGCTTGCTCAATGGCTCGCTGGACATCGGCATCGGCTATCTGCCACCTCGTCAGCCGGGGTTGCACGGCGTGATGCTGTACGAAGACGAGCTGACCCTGGTCATCCCGGCGGATCACCCGTTGCGCGAATTCAAGAAAGTCTCGATGAGTCAGGCTGCCGAATTGCCGATGTTGCTGCTGGGCGAAGAGTTTCAGGTGCGGCAGATCTGGCAAGCGCAACTGGCCAATCTGGGACGACGCCCACAGGTACAGGCAGAACTGAACAACATGGCGGGGATTCTCGACAGTTTGCCGCACACGCGACTGGCGACGGTACTGCCCGGACGCTCACAACAGGCACACGGCAATAAGGAACTGTTGTGGAAACCACTGAGCGAGCCGAGGGTGCCGCTGAAAGTCGGATTGGTGTGTCGGGATGTGCAGCGACAACAGGCCTCGCTGACCTTATTGCGTACGCTGCTGGAAGAAGTGATGAATGGCGCGGATGGGCGTTTGATCAGCCCGGCAACACTGGATGAGATGAGCTAAGCACTTTTCTGCAGGCAAAAGAAAACCCCGCCGAAGCGGGGCTTTGCAGACTGTTTCCCTGACATCCATTTCACTCCGCCGTCCTGGCAGAATCCTACGTGTCCGTGTTGTTGCTTTGCGCTTCCTGCGCGACGTCCATGTGAAGTAGATTAGCTGTGGATCCAATCTTCATCTATGGGAGAAGAGCAGCACGTCATGTAAGAGAATGCTTACATGACGTTACATTGTCAGAACTGCCCTGCGTCCAGCAGGAACAACGACTCGCTGCCGGCCTTCACCGACGCGCTCAACGAGTGAATACGCGGCAGCAGGCGTGCGAAATAGAACCGCGCCGTGCCCAACTTGCTCACGTAGAAATCGTCCTGCGCTTCTTTGCCAAAAGCGGCCTTGGCCATCAGTGCCCACATGTATGCATACGCCGTGTAACCGAATGCTTGCAGATACTCGACCGAAGCAGCACCGATTTCGTTCGGGTTGTTTTTCGCCCGATCCAGCAACCAGGCGGTCAGTTCGTCGAGGGTAGTCACCGCATCGTTCAGCGGTTTGGTGAACTCCACCAGATCAGCGCTGGCGGTCGCAGTGAAATGACGGATCTCGTCGGCAAACAGATTGTAGAACGCCCCACCGGTGCCGACGATCTTGCGGCCTACCAGGTCCAACGCCTGAATGCCGTTGGTGCCTTCGTAGATCTGGGTGATGCGCACGTCACGCACCAGTTGCTCCTGGCCCCACTCACGGATGTAACCGTGGCCGCCGAAAACCTGCTGGCCATGAATGGTGGTTTCCAGACCCAGGTCGGTCAGGAACGCCTTGGCCACCGGAGTCAGCAAGGCCACCAAATCTTCCGCGCGTTTGCGGGTGGTGGCGTCTTCGCTGAACTTGGCGGTGTCCAGTTGCATGGCCACGTAAGTCGAAAAGGCGCGACCGCCTTCGTTCGAGGCTTTCATGGTCAGCAACATGCGACGCACGTCTGGGTGGACGATGATCGGGTCAGCGACCTTGTCCTTGTTCTGCGCACCGGTCGGCGAACGGCTTTGCAGGCGGTCGCGGGCGTACTCGACGGCGTTCTGGTAAGAGCGCTCGCCAGAGGCCAGGCCCTGGATACCGACGCCCAGACGTTCGTAGTTCATCATGGTGAACATCGCGGCCAGGCCTTTGTTTGGCTCGCCGACCAGATAACCCACGGCCTCGTCGAAGTTCATCACGCAGGTCGCGGACGCCTGGATGCCCATCTTGTGTTCGATTGAACCGCAGGTCGCCGGGTTCCGCGCGCCCAGGGTGCCATCGGCATTGACCATGAACTTCGGCACCAGGAACAGCGAAATACCCTTCGGCCCCGCCGGTGCGTCCGGTAGCTTGGCCAGCACCAGGTGAATGATGTTCTCGGTCAGGTCGTGCTCACCGCCAGTGATGAAGATCTTGGTGCCGCTGACTTTGTAGGACCCGTCGGCCTGAGGCTCGGCCTTGGTGCGAATGATCCCCAGGTCCGTGCCGGCGTGTGGCTCGGTCAGGCACATGGAGCCAGCCCAGACGCCGGCGTACATGTTCGGCAGGTACGCGGCTTTCAGCGCTTCGCTGGCGTGGGCGTTGATCGACAGGCAGGCGCCCGCGGTCAGCATCGGGTACAGGCCGAACGACAGGCTGGCGGAGTTGACCATTTCTTCGACTTGCGCCGAAACGGCCTTGGGCATGCCCATGCCGCCGTAGGTCGGATCGCCGCCGACACCGACCCAACCGCCTTCAGCATAAGTCTGATAAGCCTGCTGGAAACCTGCCGGCGTGGTGACGGCACCGTCCGCCCAATGGCAACCTTCTTCGTCAGCCGCACGGCTCAGGGGCGCGATGCTTTTGCTGGTGACCTTGCCGGCTTCTTCAAGAATGGCTTCGACCGTTTCAGCATCGACAGTCTCGGCCAGCGCAGGCAGCTCGGCCCAGAGTTTGGCGACCTCGAAAACTTCATTGAGGACGAAGCGCATATCGCGCAGGGGCGCTTTGTAGTCAGCCATGGCAAACCTCGCAAGATCTAAACAGGTGATTCGTAGGAGTGGTACTTTCGTTGGGTTTGAGTGTAACCCAACAACTTTTACGACACATAGGGTCAGCTCATGACCGTTTTGTTATTTTTAGTCACTTGAAAGCAAGCCATTAAAGAAGCCCGCAACTAGGCGGGCTCTTTTACGTCGGTTTGAAACACTATAGTGCGAATAACTCCGCTGGCAGGTTCATCAGACAATCGCTGCCCGCCTCGATGGCCGCACGATGAGCCGCCGTGCGTGGTAACAATCGCTTGAAGTAAAACTCGCTGGTCGCCAGTTTTGCCTGGCAGTAATCGGCATCGCCACTGCCCGAATCGAGCTGTGCCTGAGCGACCAGCGCCATGCGCAGCCACAGATAGCCGAGGATGATGTAACCGCTGTACATCAGGTAATCCACCGACGCCGCGCCGACTTCATCCGGATTTTTCATCGCCGCCATGCCGACTTTTGTGGTCACCTCTCCCCACTGCTGATTCAGCTCGTTGAGCTGCGCAACATAGCTTGCGAGTTGCGGGTGTCCGGCGTTTGCCGCACAGAACTTGTGGACGATTCTGGTGAACCCGCGCAGCAGTTTCCCCTGGCTGCCGAGGACTTTTCTGCCAAGCAAGTCCAGCGCCTGAATGCCGTTGGTGCCTTCGTAGATCGGTGCAATCCGGCAGTCGCGTACCAACTGCTCCATGCCCCACTCGCGGATGAAACCGTGACCACCGAACACCTGCATGCCGTGGTTGGTCACTTCCAGCCCGGTATCGGTCATGAAGGCTTTGCAGATCGGCGTGAGGAACGCCAGCAGGTCTTCGGCATCCTGACGCGCCGTTTGATCCGGGCTCAGATGCGCCACGTCGAGCAATTGCGCGGTGAAATAAGTCAGCGCCCGATTGCCTTCGTTGAAGGCCTTCATGGTCAATAACATCCTGCGCACATCAGGATGAACGATGATCGGATCGGCGGCTTTTTCCGGCGCTTTCGGGCCGGTCAGCGCGCGCATTTGCAGACGATCATTGGCGTACTTGATCGCGCCTTGAAAGCTCGCCTCCCCGAGACATAAACCCTGCATGCCGGTGCCCAGCCGAGCATGGTTCATCATGGTGAACATGCAGTTCAGGCCCTTGTTCGGCTCACCGATCAAGAAGCCCTTGGCGTCATCGAAGTTCAGCACGCAGGTAGCCGAGGCCTTGATGCCCATTTTGTGTTCGATCGAGCCGCAGGAAACGCCGTTGCGCTCCCCCGCCTCACCTTCGTCGTTGGGTAGGAATTTAGGAACGATGAACAGTGAAATGCCCTTGGTCCCGGCCGGGGCGTCCGGCAGTTTCGCCAGCACCAGGTGAATGATGTTTTCACTCATGTCGTGCTCGCCGGCGGAGATGAAGATCTTGCTGCCGGAAATCGCATAGCTGCCGTCGGTCGCAGGCACGGCGCGGGTTTTGATGATGCCCAGGTCTGTGCCGCAATGGGCTTCGGTCAGGCACATGGTGCCGGTCCATTGGCCGGCGGTGAGCTTGCTCAGGTAAGTCTGTTTCTGTTCTTCAGTGCCATGGGCGTGGATTGCTGACATCGCGCCGTGAGTCAGGCCGGGGTACATGCCCCAGGAGGTGTTGCTGGAGCCGACCATTTCGCTAATGACCAGCCCCAACGAACTCGGCAAACCCTGGCCACCGTAAACCGGATCAGCCGCCAGACCGTGCCAGCCGCCTTCAACGTATTGTGCGAATGCCTGCTTGAAGCCTGTAGGCGTAGTCACCACGCCATTGTCGAAATGGCAGCCTTCTTCGTCGCCGCTGCGGTTCAGCGGTGCGAGAACGTTCTCACAGAATTTCGCACCTTCTTCGAGGATCGCATTGACCATGTCCGGGCTGGCATCGGTGGCACCCAGCGCGGCGTAGTTGCTGTGAAAATCGAAGACGTGGTCGATCAGAAAGCGCATGTCGCGCAGGGGAGCTTTGTACTCAGGCATGGTCATTTCTCCGGCAGCAGATTCCCCAAACCTACTGCCGCACACCCGACCTCACAATCACAGTCCAGACGCTGAATGCGCCATCATCACTCAATCAGTAGCAGCGTCCATGCGCACCGCACCACGACGGCTCTGACCGAACGCCACCACACAGTTTCGCCCCGCGCCCTTGGCACTGTAGAGCGCCTCGTCAGCGGACTTGAGCACTTTCTCGGGGGTGCGCTGCTCCAGTCGTTCGGCCACGCCGATGCTGACGGTGACCGACACACTAGAGGCGCCCGAGCCTGCGCGACGTTGACGACCCTGCTGGTCGTCCTGAGGGCGGCTGTCCTGATTGCGCAGTTGAATGTTGTAGGTGGCGATGGACTCGCGGATGACTTCCAGGTGCGGCATGCACTCTTCGAGGGTCTTGCCTGCGAACACCAGGGCGAATTCCTCACCGCCGTAGCGATACGCCCTACCGCCTCCGCCGATTTTCGACAGTTTGCTGGCGACTAGTCGCAGCACCTGATCGCCGACATCGTGACCGTGGGTGTCATTGAATTTCTTGAAGTGATCGACATCGCTCATCGCCAACACGTAATTGCGCCCCAACCGCTGCATCCGCTCGTTCAAGGCGCGGCGGCCCGGCAGGCCGGTGAGTTCGTCGCGGAAGGCCATTTGGTAGGCCTCGTGAGCGACCGCTGCGGCAATCATCAACATCACCTGACTGCACATGATGTTCAGGGTAAACGGCAGGATGAAGGTTTTCGGCAACATCCAGAACAACCCGAGCAGGCCCACCAATTGGGCAGCATGCAAGGGTCTCGGGTTGCGCCAGTATTGCCAGGCCAGCAATACAAACGAGGCGATGAACACGGGATAAGACAACTGGATCAGACTCATCCAGGCGCCATGCAACGCTGGCCAGCGGATCTCCGACAGCCACATCAACAGCGCCTGTGGGTAACTTTGCTCCAGTCCCAACGCCACGCTACCAAAAGCCAGCAACACGGCGAATCGCGCCACCATGTCCTGGAACAGGTGGGTGCGCTCCTGCCAGGCGGCGAACACACCAAATAGCAGCGGCAGCAACAGGCAGCACAGATGGAAGACCACAGCGGCGTCTTCACGAACCTTGCCGTTGTCGCGGTAATAGTCGGTCTGGGTGTCGAGCAGGAAGTAGGCGATGTACACCGTGACCATCAGAAACAGTTCACGCTGACGTCGGTAAACCGCGCAGTAAGCACCGCCGAGCAACAACACCAAGGTTGGCAGTACGTTGAACAGCGAGGTGAAAAAGACGTTGAGATCCTTCACGTACGCAGCCGCCAGCCCCGCGAGCAAAAGCAGTAATGACGGCAGGAAATGGCTGAAACGTACAGCGGAAGAACGCGGCAAGGGTAAAGCTCCGACCCGGCAAACAAGGATGGCATTGTGCCTTCTCTTCAAGCGACATGTCACATCGCCACCCTCTTTAACGGCAGCAAAGGCATTCTTCTTAGCGTTTTAGTCAGGAATATTTACGCGTAGATATCGCGCACAAAAAAGCCGCTGCTTCCGAGGAAGCAGCGGCTTTATCAAGCGACAACGTGGGGCTTAGTAACCCAGCGCGAAGTCTTCTTCTTTCATGTCCATCAGGTTGTTGGCGCCCGACAGCATGGTGACAACGTGAGTGCGGGTACGTGGCAGGATGCGCTGGAAGTAGAAGCGCGCAGTCTGCAGCTTGGCGGTGTAGAACGCCGTTTCGGTGGTGCCGGCAGCCAGTTTTTCGGCAGCCAGACGCGCCATGTCCGCCCAGAAGTAAGCCAGGCAGGCGTAACCGGAGTACATCAGGTAATCCACCGACGCTGCGCCGACTTCTTCGCGATCCTTCATGGCCGCCATGCCGACCTTCATGGTCAGCTCGCCCCATTCTTTGTTCAGTGCAGCCAATGGCTCGACGAACTCTTTGACCGCTTCGTTGCCTTCGTTGGTCTGGCAGAACTTGTGGACGATCTTGGTGAAGCTTTTCAGGGCTTCGCCTTGAGTCATCAGCACTTTACGGCCCAGCAAATCGAGAGCCTGGATACCGGTGGTGCCTTCGTACAGCATCGAAATGCGGCTGTCGCGAACGTTCTGCTCCATGCCCCACTCGGCGATGAAGCCGTGGCCGCCGTAGATTTGCACACCGTGGTTGGCGGATTCGAAGCCGACTTCAGTCATGAAGGCTTTGGCGATCGGCGTCATGAACGCCAGCAGTGCGTCAGCCTTCTTCTTCTCTTCTTCGTCCACGCCGTACTTGACGATGTCGACTTGCTTGGCAGTGAAGTAAACCATCGCACGGTTGCCTTCGGCGAAGGCTTTCATGGTCAACAGCATACGACGTACGTCAGGGTGAACGATGATCGGGTCAGCAGCTTTTTCCGGCGCTTTCGGGCCAGTCAGGGAACGCATTTGCAGACGATCACGAGCGTATTTCAGACCGCCCTGGAAGCCGATCTCGGCGTGAGCCAGACCTTGCAGCGCGGTGCCCAGACGTGCGGTGTTCATGAAGGTGAACATGCAGTTCAGGCCTTTGTTCGCCGGGCCGATCAGGTAACCGGTGGCCGCGTCGAAGTTCATCACGCAGGTGGCGTTACCGTGGATGCCCATCTTGTGTTCCAGGGAACCACAGGTCACTGCGTTGCGTGCGCCGACCGAACCGTCTTCATTCGGCATGAACTTGGGAACGATGAACAGCGAAATGCCTTTGGTGCCAGCCGGCGCATCCGGCAGACGTGCCAGCACGATGTGGACGATGTTGTCGGCCATGTCGTGTTCACCGGCCGAGATGAAGATCTTGGTGCCGGAGACTTTGTAGGAACCGTCGGCCTGAGGTTCAGCCTTGGTGCGCAGCATGCCCAGGTCGGTGCCGCAATGCGGTTCGGTCAGGCACATGGTGCCGGTCCATTCGCCGGAAACCAGCTTGGTCAGGTAAGCCTCTTGCTGCTCAGGCGTGCCGTGCTCGGAAATGGTGTTCATCGCGCCATGGGAAAGGCCTGGGTACATGCCCCACGACCAGTTGGCTTCGCCAACCATTTCGCTGACGGCCAGACCCAGAGACTCCGGCAGGCCTTGGCCGCCGTGCTCTACGTCATGGGCCAGGCTTGGCCAGCCGCCTTCGACGAATTGTTTGTAGGCTTCTTTGAAACCGGTCGGGGTTTTAACGCCGGACTCGCTCCAGGTGCAGCCCTCGGTGTCACCCACGCGGTTCAGCGGAGCCAGCACCTGCTCACAAAACTTGGCGCCTTCTTCGAGAATGGCGTCAACCATGTCTGGAGTAGCGTCCTGGCAAGCCGGAAGGCTCTGATAGTGCGCTTCGTAGCCGAGCAGTTCGTCACGAACGAAGCGAATATCACGCAAGGGGGCCTTGTAGTCAGGCATAGCGATAAACCTCTGCTGATGTAACCGGGAATGAACGACCGCGTTGATTTGTTGTGGCGGTCAAACAGTTGTTTGAAACATACGTTTACGCCTAAATCTTGTCAAGCGCCGATCTTTTGCCGTTCGTCATTACCCGGGGTAAATACCAGACCCACAGCCACGCAACACCGTCGCCTGAGCAATACGCAGTGGAGAAAAGATTAGTTGAGGGAGAAGGATTTACGCAGAAAAACGCCGCGAATATTCGCGGCGTTGAAGGTGCGGGTTCAGCGAGGATTCAAGCGTAGGTATCAATCAGCGTACCGAGCATTTCATCGGATGCCTTGGCAACTTTGACGCCCAGTTCAACCTGAAATTTGCCTTGGGACATCTCGACCATGTTACTGGCCAGGTCCGACTGCTGACTGCGATCCACTGAACGCAGACGATCAACCTGAGCCTCGGAAGACTGGCTGGTCACAGAGCGCTCGATTGTCGTGTTGGCAATCTGGCCAGAGGCCTGATCAACACGGTTCTGCCCTGTCTGAATAGTGCTCAGACCGGCATAAAAAGCGGTGTTTCCTGAGATTTCCATGGCAGAACTCGTCCTACAAAGGATCAACAGCGGCCATTGAATCAGACCCACTGACAAAAGGCCCGACAAAAACACTAATAGCACAGTGCCTTGTCATAGTTAAAACCCCTGCCAGAAAACTCAGTCCAGTAAATCCAGTTGCAGATGCTCCGCCACTGCTTCAGCGGTCATCAACTTGAGTTTTGGCACCCGCCCAAGGCACGGTGCCGGGATCCGCTCAGCGAGTGTTGCGAGGTTTTCTTCCAGACGCGAAGTCTTCGGATCGATGATATTGGCCACCCATCCTGCCAACTGCAAACCGTCCTGAGCAATCGCCTCGGCCGTCAGTAGCGCATGGTTGATGCAACCCAGGCGCACGCCCACCACCAGGATCACCGGCAGGCCCAGCGCCATCGCCAGGTCGGACAGATTGTCCTGATCCGCCAAAGGCACTCGCCAACCGCCAGCACCTTCGATCAAGGTGAAGTCCGCCTGCATATCGAGAATTTCCCGCATGGGCGTCAACAGTGATTGCACCGTCAATGCCACGCCGGCCTCCCGCGCGGCCAAGTGCGGCGCGATCGGCGGCTCGAACGCCATAGGGTTGACCTGTGCATAAGTCAAAGGCACCGAGCACTCCGCCAGCAACGCCAACGCATCGGCATTGCGCAAGCCCTTGGGCGTCACATCGCATCCTGAGGCGACCGGTTTGCCCGCCGCCGTGCTCAAACCGGCCGACCGCGCGGCATACAGCAAAGCCGCGGCAATGGTGGTCTTGCCGACATCAGTGTCAGTACCGGTGATGAAATAGGCGGCGCTCATAAGGGTTTCTCCAACACGGCGTAGACCACTTGATAAGTCGCCGGCAATCCTTTGGCCTGACGAAACCGCTCATAAGCCTCGATCAAACCGAGGATCCGCGCCCTGCCGGTCAAACCACCCGGCCGACCGGGGTTCAGGTTGTGGGCACCCAGCGCCTTCAGTTCATGGGTCAGGCTGCGCACATCCGGGTAATGCAACACGTGCGGTCGGGTTTCCAGACTCGCGACGCTCAACCCACTGTCCGCGCAAAGCTGTTGATAAACCCCGAACTCACGAAAGCGGTTGACGTGCACCATGCCATCCACCTGTCGCCAGCTGTCACGCAGCTCGAACAGTGTGCCTACGCATAGACTAGCAAACGCGAAAATTCCGCCTGGTTTCAGCACCCGATTGGCTTCACTGAGCACCGAAGCGAAGTCCGCACACCACTGCACCGCCAGGCTGGAGAAGATCAGATCGCAGGTCGAATCCTGCAACGGTAACCGCTCGGCATCGCCTGCGATGAAATGCGTTGCACCACCTAACGGCCGGGCGTGATTGAGCATGCCTTCGGCGATGTCCAATGCCAGTCCGTGACTGGCAGGAAATCGCTCGCCCAATGCACGGCTGAAATGCCCGGTGCCGCAGCCCAGGTCCAGCCAGACACCCGGCACAAAGCCCTCAAGCAAACGACTCGACAATTCACTGCCAACATCGCGCTGAAATTCGGCCACGCTGTCGTAGCTTGCCGCCGCACGGGAAAAAGAGGCCGCCACTTGGCGTTTGTCGGGCAAACCGCCGGGCAGGTTGGGAAAGGATAAATCAGTCATCACCGGACTCATGCAAAAAGGCCTGAATCGCCCCCGCCACACCGTGAGGGTCTTCCAGAAGAAACGCGTGACTGGCCTGCTCGATCAGACCGATTTCAACATCCGGCAGCAATGTCAGCAGATCGCTCGCCGCTTCGGCTGGAACCAGTCCATCGAGGCCGGCGAACAAGTGCAGTTGCGGGCCGCGGAACGCCTGCAAAGCCTGGCGGGTATCCAGTTGTGCGAGCAACTCCAGGCCGCTCATCAGCACCTCTGCCGAAGTGTGTGGCGCGCCACCGAGCAACAGCCGAGACAACCCGCGCGGGTCTTCGGCCCCCTGAGCGCAGAGCAGCGAGAAACGTTTCAACGTCATGCGCGGATCCGCCTTGCAACCGGCCAGAAACGCATCGAACGTTTCGGCAGGCATCGCCCTTGGCCATTGCTCATGGGCGACAAAAGAAGGATTGCTCGCCAGGGTCAGCAAGCCGCAGCAGCGATCGCCGCGCCGGGCTGCCAACTCTGAAGCGAGCATGCCGCCCAGCGACCAGCCGCCGAGCCAGGCGTCCTGAGGCACCGTCGAATCCAGCTCATCGAGCCACGCCTCAAGATCGCTCGATTGCAGTTCCGGCAACGGTTCGATCTCGACCCGCAAGCGTTCATCCAGTCCTTGCAACGCTGCCGCCAAGGGCTCCAGGGGAGAAATGCCGAGACCCCAGCCGGGCAGCAGAATCAGGCGATCACGCATGGCTTGGCTCCGGTCCCAGTTGTTGAAAACAATCGGCCAGTCCATTTAACAATAGCTGTACCTGCGCCTCGCTGTGGGCGGCGGTCAGGGTCACTCGCAGTCGGGCGCTGCCGGCGGGCACGGTCGGAGGACGGATCGCAGTGACCATCAGACCTCGTTCACGCAGCATCTGCGACAGTCGAACCGCACGCCCGGCATCGCCGATCATGATCGGCTGGATCGGCGTGAAGCTGTCCATCAACTCCAGGCCGATCTGCTCGGCACCGCGGCGGAACTGGCGGATCAACGTTTTCAGATGCTCACGTCGCCAGTGCTCGGTACGCAGCAGCTCAAGGCTTTTCAGCGTCGCGCAGGCCAGCGCCGGCGGCTGGCTGGTGGTGTAAATGTAGGGACGGGCGAACTGGATCAGGCTCTCGATCAGCTCTTCGCTGCCCGCCACAAAAGCCCCGGCGGTCCCGAACGCCTTGCCGAGGGTGCCGACAAGCACCGGCACGTCTTCCTGACTCAGGCCGAAATGCTCGACGATCCCGCCACCATTGGCACCCAGCGGACCAAAGCCGTGAGCGTCATCAACCATCAACCAGGCGCCTTTGGCCCTGGCTTCCCGCGCCAACGCCGGCAGGTCGGCGATGTCGCCGTCCATACTGAACACGCCGTCGGTGACCACCAGGGTATTGCCGGTCGCCTTCTCAAGACGCTTGGCCATACTCGCCGCGTCGTTGTGCAGATAGCGATTGAAGCGAGCTCCGGACAACAGACCCGCATCCAGCAGGGACGCGTGATTGAGCCGGTCTTCCAGCACCGTATCGCCCTGCCCGACCAGCGCGGTGACCGCGCCGAGGTTGGCCATGTAACCGGTGGTGAACAACAGCGCGCGCGGACGACCGGTGAACTCGGCCAGGGCTTCTTCCAGTGCGTGATGTGGGCCGCTGTGGCCGATCACCAGATGCGAAGCACCACCGCCCACGCCCCAACGAGCGGCACCAGCGCGCCAGGCTTCGATCACTTGCGGGTGATTGGCCAGGCCCAGGTAATCGTTGTTACAGAACGCCAGCAACGGCTGACCATCGACCACCACTTCCGGGCCTTGGGGGCTTTCGAGCAATGGGCGTTGGCGGTAGAGATTTTCGGCACGACGGGCAGCAAGGCGCGCGCTGAGATCGAAAGACATGCAGACCTCGGGCAGTCAGATTACATAATCCAAGGTTGGGCACAATCCAATGTGGGAGCGGGCTTGCTCGCGAAGACGGACTGACATTCAACAGTGATGTCGACTGTGCCGCCGCTTTCGCGAGCAAGCCCGCTCCCACACTCGATTTGTGTCGGATCAGACAGCAGCGTTATAGAACTGCTCGCTGCTCTTCTGCTCAACCAGCGCCTGTTCAATCGCGGCCTGATGGACTTCGTCAGCGTGCTCTTCACGCGCTTCCGGCAGGATGCCCAGGCGTGAAAACAGTTGCATGTCCTTGTCGGCCTGCGGGTTGGCGGTGGTCAGCAGTTTTTCGCCGTAGAAAATCGAATTCGCGCCAGCAAAGAACGCCAGGGCCTGCATCTGCTCGTTCATCGCTTCGCGGCCGGCGGACAGGCGCACGTGGGATTGCGGCATCAGGATGCGCGCAACGGCCAGCATGCGGATGAAGTCGAACGGGTCGATATCGTCAGCATTTTCCAGCGGCGTACCGGCGACTTTCACCAACATGTTGATCGGCACCGACTCAGGATGCTCTGGCAGGTTGGCCAGCTGGATCAGCAGATTGGCGCGATCATCAAGCGACTCGCCCATGCCGAGGATGCCACCGGAGCAGATCTTCATCCCGGACTCACGCACGTAGGCCAGGGTTTGCAGGCGCTCACTGTAAGTGCGGGTGGTGATGATGCTGCCGTAGAACTCAGGCGAGGTATCGAGGTTGTGGTTGTAGTAGTCGAGGCCGGCGTCAGCCAGAGCGAAGGTCTGGTCCTGATCAAGGCGACCGAGGGTCATGCAGGTTTCCAGGCCCATGGCTTTCACGCCTTTGACCATTTCCAGCACGTAAGGCATGTCTTTGGCCGACGGATGTTTCCACGCCGCGCCCATGCAGAAACGGGTCGAACCGATGGCCTTGGCGCGAGCGGCCTCTTCGAGGACCTTCTGCACTTCCATCAGCTTTTCTTTTTCCAGGCCGGTGTTGTAGTGACCAGACTGCGGACAATATTTGCAGTCTTCCGGGCAGGCACCGGTTTTGATCGACAGCAGCGTCGACACCTGGACCCGATTTGCGTCGAAATGCGCGCGGTGCACCGTCTGCGCCTGGAACAACAGGTCATTGAATGGCTGAACGAAGAGTGCTTTGACTTCGGCCAAAGACCAGTCATGACGCAGGGTTGCAGTGGTGCTGGCGCTCATGGGCGTTTCCTTTGTTTTATGCTTGGCAAGCGGCTGGGGGGGAAGGGAATACCCACAGACGCGACACGGATGTTCGGCATATTTAAGGAAGACTCATGCGCTGTCAACCACGATACGAAGGACCGGTTTACATCTGGTTAAAAAACGATCAATCTTGTTTGCTCTGTTCAGAACCCGCCGATGAATGCACACCCATCTGCATGGCCTGTGAAACGGAGTTGCCTTGGCTGGGCGATCAATGCCAAACCTGCGCCCTGCCGTTGCCCACCGCTGGCCTGACCTGCGGCCAATGCCTGAAACAACCGCCAGCCTTTGAGCGGGTCGCCACGCCCTGGACTTACAGCTTTCCGGTGGACACGCTGATCACACGCTTCAAACACGCTGCGAAGTGGCCGTTTGGTCGCCTGCTCGCCGAACTTCTTACTCAGTTCCTGCAACATCGCTTTGATGAAGACCTGAATCGACCCGATGCGCTCATCCCGGTTCCGCTGGCCGCCAAACGACTGCGCCAACGGGGTTTCAACCAGGCCGCGATGCTCGCTCGCTGGCTCAGCACCAGCCTCGACATTCCGTGCGATGAAACGCTGTTGCTGAGAACTCAGGACACCAGCGCCCAACAGGACCTGAATGCCGAGGCCCGCAAAAAGAACCTGCGCAACGCCTTCGCCCTGGCACCCGATGCATGCATCAAGGGTCGTCATTTAGCATTGGTGGACGATGTGTTGACCACCGGCGCCACGGCGCAAGCCCTGGCTCGTCTGTTGATGGACGCCGGCGCCGCTCGGGTCGATGTCTACTGCCTGGCCCGCACCCCCAAACCTGGCGATACCCCCTGATTTAGTGGCATTCAGGGTGGGAGCGAGCCTGCTCGCGATGACGGTCTATCCGTCACATCTATGGTGAAATTGATGACCCCATCGCGAGCAGGCTCACTCCTACAAGGATATGACCTGACTTGACTCCCGGGCTCCCAGCAGCCAACGTCCTTCCCATCGTCACAGCCCAAAGCGCCTTGCCATGTCCTTGCCTACGTTGTTGTCGCAGCACATTGTCCGTCGTCCGCAGCGCATCGCGTTGTTGCAACACATTGCCGAACAGGGCTCGATTACCCGCGCCGCGAAAAGCGCGGGGCTGAGTTACAAAGCGGCCTGGGACGCCATCGATGAGCTGAACAACCTCGCGCAAAAGCCGTTGGTGGAGCGCAGTGTCGGCGGCAAGGGCGGCGGTGGCACCAAACTCTCCAGCGAAGGCGAGCGCGTATTGCGCCTGTATCAAAAGCTGCAAGCCTTGCAGGCTCAGGTGCTGGAAGCCGCCGAAGACGCCAGCGATCTCGACCTGCTCGGCCGACTGATGCTCAGAACCAGCGCGCGCAATCAACTGCATGGCAAGGTCGTGGCGATTGATACCCAAGGGCACAACGACCGTATTCGTCTTGAACTGGCCGAAGGTTTGAGCATTGATGCGCAGATCACTCATGACAGCACCACGCGTCTGGAACTGGAAACCGGCACCGTAGTGGTCGCGCTGATCAAGGCCGGTTGGCTGGAGTTGCTGGGCATCGATCAAGTGGCAACACCTGGCAAAAATTGCCTGAAGGGCATCATCGAAGAAATTCTCGACGCCGAGGACGGCCCCAGCGAAGTGCGCATCGGCCTGCCCAATGGCCAGACGCTCTGCGCGCTGGCCGAACCGCTGCACTTGATAACCCTCGGTCTGGCCGCCGATAAACCGGTGCGGGTGCAGTTCGCGCCCTCCAACGTTTTGCTCGGTACACCGCTTTGAAACACAAGTGTCATTAACGCTCATTAAGGTGACTGCAAAAACCCGCAGGGAGCCTGATGTGAGCCTATTAGAAGACAACCAATCCACCGACCTCGAGAACATGGTCGGCCTCAGCCGTCGAGGTTTCATCAGCGCCGGCGCCCTTTGCGGGGCAGCCATGTTCCTGGGCGGCAGCCTGCTGAGCCGCAGCGTGCTGGCCGCCAGCGTCAGCGCCGGCTCCAGCAAACTGTTGGGTTTTGACAGTATTCCCGCCGCCACCAGCGACGCCATCACCCTGCCGCCAGGTTACAAATCTTCGGTATTGATCAGTTGGGGTCAGCCTCTGCAGAAGAACGGCCCGGCGTTCGACCCGAGCGGCAACGGCACCGCCGAACATCAGGAAGTCCAGTTCGGCGACAACAACGACGGCATGAGCCTGTTTGAATTTCCCGGTGACAACAACCGGGCGCTGATGGCGATCAACAACGAATACACCAACTATCGCTACCTCTACGCCCACGGCGGCATGCCGCAATCGGCTGCTGACGTGCGCAAGGCACTGGCCTGTGAAGGCGTGTCGGTGATCGAAGTGCAGCGCAAGAACGGCCAGTGGCATTTCGTCCAGGGCTCGCGCTACAACCGACGCATTCACGGCAACGCGCCGATCAGTCTGAGCGGTCCGGCCGCCGGCCACGAACTGCTGAAAACCAGTGCAGACCCACACGGCAAGAACGTCCTTGGCACCTTCCAGAACTGCGCCAACGGCAAGACGCCGTGGGGCACGTATCTGACCTGCGAAGAGAACTTCACTGACTGCTTCGGCAGCAGCAATGCCGAACAAAAGTTCGACGCCGCGCAAAAACGCTACGGCGCCGTAGCGACCAGTAAAGAGATCAACTGGCACCCACACGACGAGCGTTTCGACCTGGCGAAGAATCCGAACGAACTCAACCGTCACGGTTGGGTCGTGGAAATCGACCCGTTCGACCCGAAATCGACGCCCGTCAAACGCACCGCGCTGGGCCGCTTCAAACATGAAAACGCCGCACTGGCCGAAACCAGTGACGGTCACGCCGTGGTGTACATGGGCGACGATGAACGCGGCGAGTTCATCTACAAATTTGTCAGCCGCGACAAGATCAACCACAAAAACCCCAAGGCCAACCGCGACCTGCTGGACCACGGCACCTTGTACGTGGCGCGTTTCGACGCGGGCGACGGCAATGCCGATCACCCGAAAGGCCAGGGCGAGTGGATCGAACTGACCCACGGCAAAAACGGCATCGACGCCAGCAGCGGTTTCGCCGATCAGGCCGAAGTGTTGATTCATGCGCGCCTCGCGGCCAGCGTGGTGAAAGCTACGCGCATGGACCGCCCGGAATGGATCGTCGTCAGCCCCAAGGATGGCCAGGTCTACTGCACGCTGACCAACAACGCCAAGCGTGGCGAGGACGGGCAACCGGTGGGCGGGCCGAACCCGCGCGAGAAGAACGTCTACGGGCAGATTCTGCGCTGGCGCACTGACCGGGACGATCATGGTTCGAAAAGCTTTGCCTGGGATCTGTTTGTGGTCGCCGGCAACCCGGGCGTCCACGCCGGCACGCCGAAGGGTGGTTCATCGAACATCACACCGCAGAACATGTTCAACAGCCCGGACGGCTTGGGTTTCGACAAGGCCGGAAGGTTGTGGATTCTCACCGATGGCGATTCGAGCAATGCCGGTGATTTCGCGGGCATGGGCAACAATCAGATGCTCTGCGCTGATCCGGTGACCGGGGAGATCCGCCGCTTCATGGTCGGACCAGTGGGCTGCGAGGTGACGGGGATCAGCTTTTCGCCGGATCAGAAGACCTTGTTTGTCGGGATTCAGCATCCGGGGGAAAACGGCGGGTCGACGTTCCCTGAGCATCTGCCGAACGGCAAACCGCGGTCTTCGGTGATGGCGATTTCCCGGGAAGATGGCGGGGTCGTCGGCGCCTGATCGGGCCTCTTCGCGAGCAAGCCCGCTCCCACATTGGATCTGTGGCACACCGCAAATCTCCTGTGGGAGCGGGCTTGCTCGCGAAGGCGTCAACCCAGACAACACTCATCTCAAGCCCAACCCCTAAAGACACCCCGTCTGCGCTACCATGCTTGGCCGGACGCGGCAGCCTGCTGCGCGCAGGAGTCAGCATGGCCCACCCGTTTGCAACCCTCACCCCAGACCTCGTGCTCGATGCCGTCGAAAGCATCGGCTTTCTCAGCGACGCGCGCATTCTGGCGCTCAACAGCTACGAGAACCGTGTCTATCAGGTCGGTATCGAAGACTCCGAGCCGCTGATCGCCAAGTTCTACCGTCCGCAGCGCTGGACCAACGAAGCGATTCTCGAAGAGCATCAATTCACCTTCGAACTCGCCGAGTGCGACGTACCGGTGGTCGCGCCGATGATTCACAACGGTGCCAGCCTGCACGAACACAACGGTTTCCGCTTCACCCTGTTCCCCCGCCGTGGTGGCCGTGCGCCGGAGCCTGGCAATCTCGATCAGTTGTATCGCCTGGGGCAACTGCTCGGTCGCCTGCACGCCGTGGGCTCTACAAAACCGTTCGAACACCGCGAAGCGCTGGGTGTGAAGAACTTCGGTCATGACTCGTTGACGACATTGCTCGAAGGCAATTTCGTACCCAAAAGTCTGCTGCCAGCCTACGAGTCCGTGGCCCGCGACCTGCTCAAGCGGGTGGAAGAGGTCTACAAGGCCACGCCGCACAAGAACATCCGCATGCACGGCGACTGCCACCCCGGCAACATGATGTGCCGCGACGAGATGTTCCACATCGTCGACCTCGACGACTGCCGCATGGGCCCTGCGGTGCAGGACATCTGGATGATGCTGGCGGGTGATCGTCAGGAATGTCTCGGTCAGTTGTCGGAATTGATGGACGGCTACAGTGAGTTCCACGACTTCGATCCGCGGGAACTGGCGTTGATCGAACCGCTGCGCGCCTTGCGCCTGATGCACTACAGCGCCTGGCTCGCCCGCCGCTGGGACGACCCGGCGTTCCCGCACAGTTTTCCGTGGTTCGGCAGTGAACGGTATTGGGGCGACCAGGTGTTGGCCTTGCGCGAACAACTGGCGGCACTCAACGAAGAGCCGTTGAAGCTCTTCTGACGAACACAAATCCCATGTGGGAGCGAGCCTGCTCGCGAATACGGTTTCACATTCAACAGTGATGCTGAATGAACTACCGCTTTCGCGAGCAGGCTCGCTCCCACAGTTGTTCATGTTCACAAATAACCAACCTAATCAGGTAGGACATCCGTAGACAATTCTCCTTACAATCCCCTCTTTGTTAGCTGCCTAAGCAAGGATTCTGCATGCAAGCCGCCAACCCGCGTCGCGGGTACATTCTGGGCCTGAGTGCCTACATCATCTGGGGACTTTTCCCGCTCTACTTCAAAGCCATCGCCAGCGTGCCCGCCGTGGAGATCATCATCCACCGAGTGCTCTGGTCCGCGCTGTTCGGCACCTTGCTGCTGATGGTGTGGAAACATCCGGGCTGGTGGCGCGAGTTGCGTGACAACCCGAAACGCCTGGCGATCCTGGCCCTGAGCGGCACGCTGATCGCAGCCAACTGGCTGACCTACGTTTGGTCGGTGAACAACGGGCGCATGCTCGAAGCCAGTCTCGGTTACTACATCAACCCGCTGGTGAACGTGCTGTTGGGCATGCTGATCCTTGGCGAACGGCTGCGGCGCATGCAATGGCTGGCGGTTGGCCTGGCGGCGGTCGGCGTTGCGCAACAGGTCTGGCAAGTCGGCAGTCTGCCGTGGGTGTCGTTGGTGCTGGCGCTGACCTTCGGTTTCTACGGACTGATCCGCAAACAGGCACCGGTCAAGGCGTTACCGGGTCTGGTGGTGGAAACCTGGATGCTGGTGCCGATTGCGATTGCCTGGCTGCTATTCAATCAGACGGCCACCAGCGCCCAGCCCGAATTCTGGACCACGTCCGAAGCCTGGTGGCTGGTGGCCGCCGGTCCGGTGACGCTGGTGCCACTGGTGTGTTTCAACGCCGCTGCACGGCATTTGCCCTACACGACGTTGGGATTCCTCCAATACCTGGCACCGACCCTGGTGCTGTTGCAGGCCGTTCTGTTGTTTGGCGAACAATTGTCGTCGAGCACACTGGTAGCGTTCATCTTTATCTGGGCGGGCCTGGCGGTTTACAGCATCGACGCGTGGATAAGTCTGCGACGTCGTCGCTGATCAAAAAACGCACAAACCTCTGCAAGCCACGGCTCCCGTGGCCTGCATCGATCCTTCCCAAGGTTATCCACAGCGTGATCCCCGGCGTTTGTGTGCAAGTCCCTGAAACTGCTGGTTTTTTGATCAGTTCCTGAAGAGTCCCGGACGACGTGGCCTAGAGGACAGTCTCTACAGGTTATCCACAGGCAGGTGCACGTATTACTTGGATAACCTATTCAGGGTTCACTGCGCAGCACCAATTCGACCATCAAATCATCCGCCAGGGTTTCCAGGCGCGATTGCAGCACGTCCAGGGACAGCGTCAACGGCACTGCGAGAATCGCTTCAGCGTGGAACAAAGGCTCGCTGCTCATCGGTGCCGGACGTACTTCGGTCACCAGACGCTCCAGGTTCACCCCCTGTTCACTCAGCAGACGCGTGATGTCGCGTACGATCCCCGGGCGGTCATTGCCCACCAACTCCATGGCTATCGGTTTCCAGGTGCAGGATTGCTCGATGCCGCTTTCGGCAATCAGCACGCGAATGCCATGGGCGGACAACGCCTGTAGGGCATCGACCAATTCATCGTAGGCTTCGGCCGGCACGCCCACGCGAAGAATCCCGGCGAACTGGCCGGCCATACGCGACATGCGACTCTCCAGCCAGTTACCGCCGTGCTCGGCGATGCATTGGGCAATGCGCTCGACCTGCCCAGGCTTGTCCGGAGCGAATACAGTGAGTACGAGGTGGTCCATGGCGCAGCCCTCTTTTGTTATAGAAAAAGAAGTATAGGCAAAGGTGGTTGCTGCGCTGAATCGGCTGACGCCTTCGCGAGCAGGCTCGCTCCCACAGGATTCGCGCAGGCCTTTGTGGGAGCGAGCCTGCTCGCGAATGGGGCACCGCCGATCTAGTTGGAAAAACAAATCGTGTACAAGTTTTTATATTTAACTGGAACAATCCAATGGTTTTTTGAGAACATCCTGTTCCCCGTCGTGACCGCAATGCGTCATGGCGTCGCAGAACGACGTAATTAGTCTAATTTTCACAAGCGCAATTCATCATGTAGTATGCCGCAGCGCGCACTACATAACGCTGGATCGATGTCTGCCGCAGGTGCAGCCACAACCCTGAAAGCCCCGTCAGCAAGGCCTCAACGCCGTTGATTGGTCAAAACCCATCCGCCCGCAATGGCATGTACTGGTCAACAGGTTTGTGGTTTAAATGCCAGAGGCTTCATTGTTAAATTGAAGAGCTGAAAAGCGAAATAGCTGAGCAGAGTGAGGCAAGCAATGACTGAACACGTTCAAGTCGGTGGCCTGCAGGTCGCCAAAGTCCTGTTCGACTTCGTGAACAACGAAGCCATTCCCGGTACCGGCCTCACCGCCGATAAGTTCTGGGCCGGTGCCGACAAGGTCATTCATGACCTGGCGCCGAAGAACAAAGCCCTACTCGCCAAACGCGATGATTTCCAGGCTCGTATCGATGGCTGGCACCAATCCCGTGCCGGTCAACCACACGACGCCGTGGCCTATAAAGCCTTCTTGCAAGACATCGGTTATCTGCTGCCAGAAGCGGCTGATTTCCAGGCAACGACGCAAAACGTCGATGACGAAATCGCCCGCATGGCCGGTCCACAGCTTGTGGTTCCGGTGATGAACGCCCGTTTCGCGCTCAATGCCTCGAACGCCCGTTGGGGTTCGCTGTATGACGCGCTCTACGGCACCGATGCCATCAGCGAAGCTGACGGCGCGGAAAAAGGCAAAGGCTACAACAAGGTTCGCGGCGACAAGGTCATCGCCTTCGCCCGTGCCTTCCTCGACGAAGCGGCGCCATTGGCTGCCGGCACTCACGTCGACTCCACCGGCTACAAGATCATTGACGGCAAGCTGGTGGTCGCCCTTAAAGGCGGCAGCAACACCGGTCTGCGCGATGATGCGCAACTGATCGGTTTCCACGGCGATACAGCGGCTCCAACCGCGATCCTGCTGAAAAACAACGGCCTGCACTTCGAAATCCAGGTTGACGCCAGCACCCCGGTCGGCCAGACCGACGCTGCCAGCGTCAAAGACATCCTGATGGAAGCCGCGCTGACCACTATCATGGACTGCGAAGACTCCGTCGCCGCCGTCGATGCCGATGACAAAGTGGTGATCTACCGCAACTGGCTCGGCCTGATGAAGGGCGATCTGTCGGAACAAGTCTCCAAGGGCGGTCAGACCTTTACCCGCACCATGAACGCCGACCGCACTTACACCGGTGTCGATGGTAAAGAACTGAGCCTGCATGGTCGTTCGCTGCTGTTCGTGCGCAACGTCGGTCACCTGATGACCATCGACGCGATCCTCGATAAAGACGGCAACGAAGTGCCGGAAGGCATCCTCGACGGCCTGGTCACCAGCCTCGCGGCCATCCACAGCCTCAACGGCAACAACTCGCGCAAGAACAGCCGCACCGGCTCGGTCTACATCGTGAAACCGAAGATGCACGGCCCGGAAGAAGCAGCGTTCACCAACGAGCTGTTCGGTCGCATCGAAGAAGTACTCGGTTTGCCACGTAATACGCTGAAAGTCGGGATCATGGACGAGGAGCGCCGTACCACGGTCAACCTCAAGGCCTGCATCAAGGCTGCCAGCGAGCGTGTAGTGTTCATCAACACCGGTTTCCTCGACCGTACCGGTGATGAAATCCACACCTCCATGGAAGCCGGCCCGATGGTGCGCAAGGCGGACATGAAGGCTGAGAAGTGGATCGGCGCCTACGAGAACTGGAACGTCGATATCGGTTTGAGCACCGGCCTGCAAGGTCGCGCGCAGATCGGTAAAGGCATGTGGGCGATGCCCGACCTGATGGCTGCGATGCTCGAACAGAAAATCGCTCACCCGCTGGCCGGTGCCAACACTGCCTGGGTTCCATCGCCGACCGCTGCTGCGCTGCATGCTTTGCACTACCACAAAGTCGATGTGTTCGCCCGTCAGGCCGAGTTGGCCAAACGTGCGCGCGCTTCGGTGGATGACATCCTGACTATCCCGCTGGCTGTCAATCCAGACTGGACTGCAGAGCAGATCAAGAACGAACTGGACAACAACGCCCAGGGCATTCTCGGTTATGTGGTGCGCTGGATCGACCAGGGCGTGGGCTGTTCGAAAGTGCCGGACATCAATGACGTCGGCCTGATGGAAGACCGTGCGACGCTGCGCATTTCCAGCCAGCACATCGCCAACTGGCTGCGTCACGGCATCGTCACCGAAGATCAGGTCATGGAAAGCCTCAAGCGCATGGCACCAGTGGTTGACCGTCAGAACGCCAATGACCCGCTGTATCGTCCGCTGGCACCTGACTTCGACAGCAACATCGCCTTCCAGGCGGCGGTCGAACTGGTGGTCGAAGGCACGAAGCAGCCGAATGGCTACACCGAGCCGGTCCTGCACCGTCGCCGTCGCGAGTTCAAGGCTGCCAATGGCCTGTAACTGAGCGCTGACGCCGGACAAAAAAAGCCCTGATCGAAAGATCAGGGCTTTTTTGTTTCAAATCGGTTACTACACATCCATTCCCAACTCATGCTTGACCAGCGCCAACAGCTTGCCGGTATCGACAGGCTTGAGCAGGAAGTCGACCACGCTTAAATGCATCGCGGCGATCGCGTCTTCCACGTCGGCGTCACCGGAAACGATGATGATCGGCATTGCCGCCCGAACCGACTCACGAACCTGACGAATCAGGTCCAGACCATCGACATTTCCCATCCGCAGATCGGTAATCACCAGGCCAATCGACGGCGTCGTCTCCAACATTTTGAGTGCGCTTTCGCCACTGGCGGCGGTCACGCAGCGCACTCCGTCCAGGGCCAGAATCTCCGACAGCAACTCGCGCGCATCTTTATCGTCATCGACGATCAGCACCCGCTGCGGCGGCAGGTCGGGTTCCAGCATGACGTCACTCAGCGCCTTGCGCTCGGCGTCACTCAAAATATCGTGGTCGGACATGGCTTTCTCTACGTTTTCAATCCAATTGCTATCACTTCCGTGTGACATCACCCAGCAGACCTTCAGGGTGCACTTCGTCGGAAAGTTTTCCTATAGCCAATGTAGGAGGTTTTTCCCACAGTTGCGTCAGACATTTCCCAAATATCGACAGCCTCACTGCCTACCTAGACTTACGTCCAATGGGCACCCCGCGCGCAGGGGCCGACCATGGCTCAGTCATCCGACAACAACAATTCAAAAAAGACTGCGGTAATGGTTATGAGTAAAGCGGACGCCTTCACACAGGCAGGGAAAACCGCGGTGTTGCAAAACATCCAGGGCACTTTGCAATTCCTTCAGCGCTTCCCGCCCTTCAATCAGATGGAACACGCCCACCTGGCGTACCTGGTCGAGCAGTGTCAGCTGCGTTTTTATGCGCCCGGCGAGAGCATCCTCAAGCCCGCCGACGGCCCGGTCGAGCATTTCTACATCGTCAAGCAGGGCCGGGTCGTGGGTGAACGCCCCCATACCGCCAAGGGCGGCACCGAAACCACCTTCGAAATCACCACCGGCGAGTGTTTCCCCCTCGCCGCGCTGTTGGGTGAGCGCGCGACGCGTACCGAACATCTGGCCTCCGAAGACACCTTTTGCCTACAGCTGAACAAGATGGCGTTCATCAAACTGTTCGCGATTTCCAACGCGTTTCGCGACTTTGCCCTACGCGGCGTGAGCAGCCTGCTGGATCAGGTCAACCAGCAAGTCCAGCAAAAAGCCGTGGAAACCCTCGGCACGCAGTACTCGCTCAATACCCGTCTGGGCGAATTGGCCATGCGCCATCCGGTCACCTGTAACCCGACCACGCCACTGCGTGAAGCCGTGACCCTGATGCATGAGCAGCAGGTCGGCAGCATTGTGGTGGTCGACGAACATAAAGCGCCGCTGGGGATTTTCACCCTGCGCGACCTGCGCCATGTGGTGGCCGACGGCACTAACGATTTCAACGAAGCCATCGAGCGCCACATGACCCAGGCGCCGTTTTTCCTGTCGCCGGACCACAGCGCCTTCGATGCGGCGATTGCCATGACCGAGCGGCACATCGCCCACGTCTGTCTGGTGAAGGATCATCGCCTGTGTGGCGTGGTCTCGGAACGTGATCTGTTTTCCCTGCAACGGGTCGATCTGGTGCATCTGGCGCGGACTATCCGCAGCGCCCAGAAGGTGGAAAACCTGGTCGCGATGCGCGGCGAGATTGGCCAACTGGTGGAGCGCATGCTGGCCCACGGCGCCTCTTCAACCCAGATCACGCACATCATCACCCTGCTCAACGACCACACAGTGTGCCGGGTGATCGAACTGACCCTCGCCGAGAAAGGCGACCCCGGCATTGCGTTCAGTTGGCTGTGCTTCGGTAGCGAAGGCCGTCGCGAACAGACGCTGCACACCGATCAGGACAACGGCATTCTCTTCGAAGCCCGGGATGCGGCCCACGCCGCCGAGATTCGCGGCAAATTGCTGCCCATCGCCCAGCAGATCAACCAAAGCCTGGCGCTCTGCGGTTTCACCCTGTGCAAGGGCAACATCATGGCCGGCAACCCTGAGCTGTGTCTGTCCCGGGCCGAGTGGTCACGACGTTTTGCCGCGTTTATCCGCGAGGCCACGCCGGAGAACCTGTTGGGTTCGAGCATTTATTTCGACTTGCGGGTGGTCTGGGGTGACGAGCAAGGCTGCGAGCAGCTGCGTCAGGGTATTCTCGATCAGGTGAATGACAACCGACTGTTCCAACGGATGATGGCCGAGAACGCCCTGCGCAACCGTCCGCCCGTGGGACGTTTCCGTGAGTTCGTACTGGCTCGCAAGAATGGCGAGAAAGCCACTCTGGACTTGAAAATCCAGGGGCTGACGCCGTTTGTCGACGGTGCCCGACTGCTCGCCTTGGCCCATGGGGTCGAGGCGAACAACACGTTGGAGCGCTTTCGCCAACTGGTGGACAAAGAAGTCATCGAACGGCTGGACGGTGCGGCGTACGAAGAGGCCTACCACTTCATTCAGCAAACCCGCATGCAGCAACATCAGCTACAGACCCGGGAGAATTTGCCCTACTCCAACCGGGTCGATCCGGACAGCCTCAATCATCTGGATCGACGGATCCTGCGTGAATCCCTGCGCCAGGCCCAACGCCTGCAAAGCAGCCTGGCCCTGAGGTATCAGCTATGAGCCTGTTTTCATGGCTGCGTCCGGCAGGTCCCAGCCTTCCCTGCGACCTTCAACAACGCCTGCAACGCTTGCCCCCGGCGGCAGAGCTGGGCGAATGCAGCCTGCGCGAACAACGCTGGGTGGTGCTCGACCTGGAAACCACCGGGCTGAACCTGAACAAGGATCGGGTGTTGTCCATTGGCGCGGTAGTGATCGAGGACGGGGCGATCGACTTCAGCCAGCAGTTCGAACGCACGTTGCAATGCGCCGACATGAAATTGGCTCCCAGCGTGTTGATCCATGGCCTGGGGCCGAGTGCGATTGCTGCGGGCAGCGATCCGGCTCAGGCCCTGGTCGAGTTCATGGAGTTCGTCGGCGACAGCCCGGTGCTGGCGTTTCATGCGCCGTTCGATCAGCACATGCTCGGGCGCGCGCTGAAAGATCATCTGGGCTACAAGTTGCAGCATCCGTTTCTGGATGTGGCTGATATCGCGCCGCTGCTTTGCCCTCAGGCGCACATTCGCGATGCCGGGCTGGATCAGTGGATCGACTGGTTCAAACTGGAAGTGTTCGAGCGCCACAATGCCAGTGCCGATGCGTTGGCCACTGCTGAGCTGGCGTTGATTCTGTTCAGCCGGGCGCGGCAGCTGCAGATTCATAGCCCGTTGAATCTGCAGCAGCGGTTGAGTCAGTGGAAGCGACGGCAGCGCGCGCCTTCCTTCTAAATCTCTGGCGCCTGTTCCGGCGCCTTCGCGAGCAAGCCCGCTCCCACAAGGTTTTGTGTCGTTCGCCAATTTCGTGAACGACATAAGACCTGTGGGAGCGTGGCTTGTCGGATCGCCGCACCGCCGCGATGAACGATGACGCGGTCCACCTGACCAGTGGCCAATTGCTTACCTCCCCCGCCTCTGCCACAATCGCGAACAATTCTCGTTAGTTAACACTTCCCAATCGGTGATGCTGCGTGTCGTCAGTCCAAAGCCCTCAAAGTGAGCTCGTTGGTGCGTTGTATCGCGACCATCGCGGTTGGCTGTTGGCTTGGCTTCGACGCAATGTGGCGTGTCCGCAAAGGGCCGAAGACCTAAGTCAGGACACTTTCGTGCGTTTGCTGGGTCGTGAAGAACTGAAGGAGCCGCGTGAACCGCGCGCGTTTCTGGTGGCGATTGCCAAGGGTCTGCTGTTCGACTATTTCCGCCGCGCCGCGCTGGAACAGGCCTACCTCACCGAACTGATGCTGATCCCCGCCGGTGAACAACCGTCGGTGGAGGAACAGCAACTGATCCTTGAAGACCTCAAAGCCATCGACCGCCTGCTCGGCAAACTCTCAAGCAAGGCCCGGGCGGCGTTTCTGTATAACCGTCTCGACGGCCTCGGCCACGCCGAAATCGCCCAGCGCCTGGGCGTGTCAGTGCCGCGGGTGCGTCAGTATCTGGCCCAAGGCATTCGTCAGTGCTACATCGCGTTGTACGGTGAGCCGCTATGAGCCCGGTCAGTTCCAAACCCGTCTCGGCGCAGGTGCTGGATGCCGCGATTGCCTGGCAATTGTCCCTGGATTCCGGCAACCCGGTGGAGCGCGAAGAGTTCGCCAAATGGCACGCCGCCCACGAAGAGCATGCGCGGGCCTGGCGCCAACTGGGCATGCTCGACCAGCGCTTCAGCGTTGCCAGCGGCCCGGCACGCACCGCGTTACTGCAATCGCGCGAAAGCATTCGCCGGCGTGTGCGCAAACTCGGCAGCGGCGTGGCCAGCATCGTCGCGGTGATCGGGTTGGCGCTGTTCGCCGGCGATCGTTATCTGCCAATCGACTATTGGCTGGCCGACCAGCGCACCGCCACCGGCGAGCAACGCACCCTGCGCCTGACCGATGGCACGCTGATCAACCTCAACACCCACAGTGCCGTGGATGTGCGTTTCGATGAAAAACAACGGCTGATCATCCTCCAGGAAGGGGAAATTCTCGTCGAAACCGGTCATGGCGACACCCGGCCGTTTATCGTCGAAACCCGCGAAGGCAGCATGCGTGCACTGGGAACAAGGTTCCTTGTCAAGCGTGAAGACGAAGGCACGCGCCTGAGCGTGCTGAAATCGGCGGTGGCGGCCCATCCCGGGGCGAGCGCTGAAGAGCAGATTCTGCGTGAAGGCCAGCAAGTCCTGATGCGCAGCAATGGCCTCGGGCCGATCGTCGCGCTCACCCTCGGCGCCGATGCCTGGACCCGCGGCATGCTGGTGGTGGACAACACACGGCTGGAAGACCTGGTGCATGAACTCGGTCGTTATCGACGCGGGTATCTTGGCGTTGCGCCAGAAATCGCCGACCTGCGCATCACCGGCAGCTTCCCGCTGCACGACACCGATCTGGCCCTGAGCGCCCTGCTGCCGACCCTGCCGGTGCAGATCGAACAGCATACGCCGTGGTGGGTGACGGTGGCGGCAAAAACTGAGGCCAAGCCCTAAAAGGTGCTGCGCCTGATAGACCGCCTTCGCGAGCAAGCCCGCTCCCACATTCGACCGCATTCTCATGGAAGAACTCGGTGAAATGTGGGAGCGGGCTTGCTCGCGAAGAGGCCATCAGCCTCGCCACATCAAAACGACGTGTTTGCTGAATCGAAATTATTTTCATCTAGCCCTATCACTTTTGAATTCTCGTCCGGCACCTAGGCAATTGAGAAATATTTCCATTCAGGAGCCGCTGTATGTCCCGTTCGCTAGACACCGTGTTGCGCCCCAGTTTGCTGGCGATTGCCATTGCCCTTTGTGCCCCTCTGGCCAGCAGTCAGCTGATGGCCGCTGAACAGGCGTCCAGCGTTCGCGCCTACAACCTGCCGGCCGCGCCATTGGCCAGCACCCTCAATCAGATCGCCAGCCAGGCCGGCCTCGCGTTGTCGTTGAATCCATCGCTAGCGGCAGGCAAAACCTCGGCGCCGGTCAAAGGCCAGTTCGACGCAACCAATGCCCTGCGCGAAGCTTTGCGCGGCACCGGTCTGCAACTGGAACAGAGCAGCACTGGCACCTTCAGCCTGGTGGCCGTTCCCGAGGGCGTGATGGCCCTGCCGGAAACCGCCGTCATTGGCCTGGAAAACACCGAAAGTGCCTGGGGACCGGTGCAAGGTTACCTGGCGACCCGCACCGCCGCCGGCACCAAGACCGATACCGCGCTGGTCGAAGCGCCGCGCTCGATTTCGATCGCCACCCGCGAGCAAATGGACGACCGCAATGTGCACAGCCTCGATGACGCGGTGCGCTACATGCCCGGCATCACCGCCAGCAGCTACGGCAGCGACACCCGTGCCGACTGGCTGCGCGTGCGCGGTTTCGAGCCGACGCAATTCCTCGATGGCCTGCCACTGCCAAAAGGCGTGTACGCCAACCCGAAACAGGAAACCTGGAACCTCGACCGCCTCGCCCTGCTGCGCGGCCCGGCCTCGTCGGTTTACGGCCAGACCCCGCCAGGCGGCTTGCTGGACATGGTCAGCCGTCGTCCCAGCGCCGAGTCGAGCAGCGAAATCCAGGTGCAATATGGCAGCGACAATCATCGCCAGATCAACTTCGCCAGCACCGGCAAGATCGATGACGAAGGCCAGTTCCTCTACGGTTTGAGCGGTGTGGTGCGCGACAGCGGCACGCAGATCGACCACGTCGACAACAAGCGCTACAACATCGCGCCGAGCCTGACCTGGAACATCGACGAAGACACCAAGTTCACCCTGCTGACGCAATTCACCCGCGACGATACCGGCATCACCAGCCAGTTCCTGCCAGTGCAAGGCACCAAGATCCATTCGCCACTCGGCAAGATTTCCCATCACAAGAACCTCGGCGATCCGGACTGGGAATTCTACGACCGCACCTATTACGCACTGGGCTACGCCTTTGAACATCGTTTGAACGATGTCTGGCAGTTCAAGCAGAACCTGCGTTACACCAAATCGGACCTGTCCTTCCAGGCCCTCACCCCCGGCGCCTACCCGTTCACCCAGGTGGATGCCGAAGGCAACGTTGGCCGCTCGAGCACCAGTGTCGACGAGGACATCAGCCAGTTCGCCGTGGACAACAACTTCCAGGGCGACTTCGCGACCGGCGACATCCGTCACACGCTGCTGATCGGCCTCGATCATCAGCGCACCAACACCAACTACACCTCGATTTTCGGTGACGGTCTGACCACCAACGTCAACAACCCGATCTATGGCCAGCCCATTGTTCGTCCGCCACGTTCGGCGGCGTTCTATGACTACGACCAGAAAACTTACCAGACTGGCCTGTACGTTCAGGACCAGATGGCCCTCGACCAATGGCGTCTGACGCTGGGTGGTCGTGAAGACTGGGTCCACACCGGCACCAAATTCTTCAACAAAGGCGATGCCACCCATACCGAGCGCGACAAGAACTTCAGCGGCAACGCGGCGATCAGCTACGTGTTCGACAACGGCATCGTGCCGTACCTGTCGTACGCCGAGTCGTTCCAGCCGACCAGCAACGCCACGGCATCGCCGACCGATTCGTTCAAGCCGACTGAAGGCAAACAGTGGGAACTGGGCATCAAGTACCAACCGCCTGGCAGCAGCACCCTGTTGACCGCAGCGGTCTATGACCTGACCCAGAAAAACGTCTCCGTCACCACGACCAACTCGGACAACGTTTCGGTCACCAGCCAGACCGGTGAAGTGAAAGTCAAAGGCCTGGAACTGGAAGCCGTCTCCGACGTGACCGAGAACCTCAAGGTCATCGCCGCTTACACCCTGGCCAAATCCGAAGTGCAGAACGGCGATTTCAAAGGCAATCGCCTGCAACTGATGCCCAACCAGCAGGCATCCCTGTGGACCGATTACACCTGGCACAACGGCGTGCTGGACGGTTTCGGCATCGGCGCCGGCGCTCGCTACACCGGCAACACCTACGGCGACCAGGGTAATACGTCGCTCGGCAAGGCGGACGCCTACACCGTGTTCGACGCCGCGGTTCATTACGACCTGGGCCGTCTGGACAACAGCCTCAAAGGCGCCTCCCTGGCACTGAACGCCACCAACCTGTTCGACAAGGACTACATCTCCACGTGCGACAGCTTCTACTGCTACTACGGCGACCAACGCAGCGTCGTCGCCAGTGCTACTTACAAGTGGTAATGGCCTGACCCGGCACGCCCAAGACCCGAGCCGTCCGACAGGGGCGGCTTTGGTATATCTGAAGGCTATGAAATGAAAAGCAAAACAATTCGCCGCTGGTCCTTCGTCCACACCTGGTCCAGCCTGATCTGCACCGTGTTCCTGCTGATGCTCGCACTGACCGGCCTGCCATTGATCTTTCACCACGAGATCGACCACTTGCTGGGCGATACCGCTGAATTGAAGACGATGCCGGCGGACACCCCGCAGCTGAATTTGCAGCAGTTGGTGCAGGCGGCTGAAAAGCATCGGCCCGGCGAGGTCATGCAGTATTTCGGCTTCGACGAAGACGAGCCCAACGCCGCGATCACGATCATGGCGGCCACAGCCGGCACCGAGCCGAACTCGTCTCACACCTTCATGCTCGACGCCCGCACCGGCGAAGCGCTGGAGATGCCGTCGGCCAACGGCGGCTTCATGATGATCATGTTGCGCCTGCACGTGGACATGTTCGCCGGTCTGCCGGGCAAGTTGCTGCTGGCGTTCATGGGGATTCTGTTCGTGGTGGCGATTGTCTCCGGGACGGTGCTGTACCTGCCGTTCATGCGCCGTTTGAAATTTGCCACCGTGCGCCAGGACAAATCCACGCGTCTGCGCTGGCTCGATCTGCATAACCTGATCGGCGTGGTGACCTTGACCTGGGCCTTGGTGGTCGGCGTCACCGGCGTCATCAACGCCTGCGCCGACCTGTTGATCGCCGCGTGGCGCAACGACAGCCTGAGCGCGATGGTCGCGCCGTACCGCGACGCACCGCCACTGACACAACTGGCGCCCGCGACCCGCTTGCTCGACATCGCCAAGGAAGTCGCACCGGGCATGCAGCCGGACTTTATCGCCTTCCCCGGCACACGCTTCTCCAGCGAACACCATTACGCGGTGTTCATGAAAGGCAGCACTCACCTGACCTCGCACCTGCTGACACCGGTGCTGATCGACGCCAACACCCTGCAAGTCACCGCCGTGGCCGAACGCCCGTGGTACATGGACGCCATGGGCATGTCCCAGCCGTTGCACTTCGGTGATTACGGCGGCATGCCGATGAAGATCCTCTGGGCGACGCTGGATGGGCTGACCATCGTCGTGCTCGGCAGCGGGGTTTACCTGTGGGTGGTGCGGCGCAAGGCTGCGAAACCAGTGCTCGATAACGTGGAGAGTCCAGCATGAGACCGCGGCAGTCGAATTTCTGGAAGGTGTTCTCCACCCCAACGGTTATCGCCCTGCTCAGCGCCGCGGGGTTGTTTGCCGCGTTGCTGGGCGATGGCGTGTGGGACGCATTGAGCTGGCTTGGCCTGGGCATTCCCGCCGCCCTTGCCCTGCGCGGCCTGCTGCAACGCCGCTAAAAACCTGTGGGAGCGGGCTTGCTCGCGAAGGCGGTGTGTCAGACAGCTTCAATGTTTACTGACACACCGCCTTCGCGAGCAAGCCCGCTCCCACAGGGGGTTTGAGCTCCCGGATCCACGCGCTATGCTGCCCAGCACTGCCCATACCGAGACGCTGCCATGTCCGCCGCCAGCATGACCCTGTTCCACAATCCTTTATCGCCCTTCGTTCGTAAAGTCATGGTGCTGCTGCACGAAACCGGTCAACAGGACCGCGTGACGCTGCAAGACTGCGTGCTCACGCCGGTCAGCCCGGACCTGATGCTCAACGAAGACAACCCGTTGGGTAAAATCCCGGCCCTGCGCCTGGCCGATGGCAACGTCATTTATGACAGCCGGGTGATCCTCGATTACCTCGACCACCAGCACGTCGGCAACCCGCTGATCCCGCGTGACGGCTCAGCCCGCTGGCGGCGCCTGACCCTGGCCTCCCTGGCCGACGGGATCATGGACGCTGCGGTGCTGATTCGTTATGAAGTCGCCCTGCGCGCCCCGGAAAAACACTGGGATGAGTGGCTCGATGGCCAGCGCGAGAAGATTCGTCGCGCCCTGGCACTGCTGGAAGCGGACGCGATTGCCGAGCTGACCAGCCATTTCGATGTGGCGGCGATCAGTGTTGCCTGTGCGTTGGGTTACCTGGATTTGCGCCATCCGGATCTGGAATGGCGCACGGTGAATCCGAAGCTGGCTGCTTGGTATTTCGAAGTCAGTCAGCGGCCTTCGATGCTGGCGACTATGCCCAAGGTTTAGATTTTCACTGGTTGTCAGGGCCTCTTCGCGAGCAGGCTCGCTCCCACAGTTGATCAGTTGTGTGCGCGAATTTTGTGTTCACTGGAGATCCCTTGTGGGAGCGGGCTTGCTCGCGAATGCACCACAGCGGATCCACGGGAAACAACACCGCAATCCGCGTCGCCAACGCTTCCCCTTCCCGCTGATCCTCGCGCAACCCCAACGACCGGCTCATTCCACCGCTCCAATATCAAACACCAACGGCTTGGCCGGCTTCTGCCCGATCCCATACCAGTCCAGCTTGCGGGTCAGCACCATGAACACGCCCAACAACCCGAACAACAGCAGCGAACCCATCAACAACGCGTAATCCTCGGCACTGAGCAAGCCATAGAGCAAGCCATACAACGCCGCCAGCCCTGCCGAAAAACTCAAGCCGTGACGCACGCTGCGCAGCACATGGCAGACATAAAACCCGATCAACAATACACAGCTGCCCGCCGACAACAGATACGCCAGGGCAAAGCCGATGTGCTCGGACAGCGACAGCAACAGCAGGTAGAAAAACGCCAGCGCCACACCCACCAGCGCGTACTGGATTGGATGCACGGCCATGCTTTTGAGCACTTCGAACAGGAAGAATCCGGCGAAGGTCAGGGCAATGAACAGCAGCGCGTATTTGATCGCCCGATCACTCTTGAGGTACTGATCCACCGGATCGATGAAACTCACCCCGAAGTTGCGGCTCTTGAACTCGTCACAACGGTCGCTGGTCAGGCAGTTGGTCAAGGCTTCTTCCAGGTTGGTGGAAAAGAACGAAGTCTGCCAATTCGCGGTAAAACCTGTCCCGGTGACTTCACGCTGAGCCGGCAAGTAGTTGCCGATAAAACTCGGGTGAGGCCAGTTGGCCGCCAGTTGCACCTTGCTGGTTTTGCCGACCGGAGTGATCTGCAATTGGCCGGTGCCCTGCAGGCGCAGGTCAAAGGCGAACGCCAGTTCCGCGCCTTTGTGCCTGTCCAGCGCGGGCAACATGACGTGTGCCCCCTCGCCTAGCCAGCCCAGCTGCGTGCCCGGTTCAAAGTCCAGACTCTGACCATTGAGGTCCAGTTTCAGGGCATTTTCGATCCCGCGGATATCGCTGATGCCTATCGTCAGAAATGCTTGATCAAACTGATAGTCGGCGAAATCTTCCTTGATGCCCAGCTGCGCGGGAATCGAAAACAGGCCGCTGATGTGGTTGTCGGCGTGGTACAGCCGCGCCTCGTAAATCCCCCGCGAGCGCAACTCGGTCTGCACCTTGCCGTCGAGCTCGAAACGCTCCGGCAGAAAATACAGTTGGCCGCGTTCTTCGCCGGTTTCCTGGTAGCGCTTGTTGGTTTTCTCATTGGTCTTCCAGATCCGCACCACTTTGCGATACGGCACCACCATGATCGGACCGCTCAGTTGCTGGCTGTAGCTGGAACTGCGGGCGATGTCTTCGAGCACGCCGTCGCGCAGTTGCTGGCGGTCCTGGATTACGCCGTTAATCATCAGGAGCGGGATCAGCAACAACAGAATCAGAAGGGCAATTGCCCCGAGTTTTAGGGTCAGGCTGCGGTTCATGGGACTCTCCCTGTTTGGATGGGGAGAGTCTGGGATTTGTATGTGGAGGGTGTGTGGGGGGAATGTGGAGACTTTGTGGAGAGTGTTTTCGGCAAGGAAAACCACCCCTCACCCTAACCCTCCCGAAACGTCGGACCGCCCCAGGGGGTAGAGGGGACTGACCGAGGTGTTCTTGAGAAATTTTGCGACCGGGAAAATAGAGTCGAACTCAGGTTTTGAAAAGCTTGAAGATCTGCTCCCTTTCCCCTCTCCCCCGTGGGGAGAGGGCTGGGGTGAGGGGTGGATCTAAGCAGGCATACGCAATATGACTTGAACACCACCATCGACATTACCGATGCTCACCGCGCCACCATGCAACTTAACCACCTCTTCAACGAAGTTGAGCCCCAACCCCGTACTCTTGCGCCCGCTGTCCGGCCGCGGCAGGGAATAAAAACGTTCGCTCAACCGCGGCAACGCATAGTCGGGAATCGCCTCGGCCTGGTTAAAAAGTTTGAATTCGATTTGCTCGCCGACCTTTGCGGCACTGAATCGCAACACGCCCGTTGCAGGCGTGAAATCCAACGCATTCTCCAGCAGATTGCCCAGCGCCTGACGCAACAGGAACGGTTCACCGGTCAGCATCAGATCCGCTGCAATGGTTCGTTCCACGCGCAACTGCTTGCCTTCGATGCGCGCCGCCTGAGCGCTCAGCAATTCATCTATCAACTTCGCCAGCGGCACCGCCACCTGTTCCTCCAGCCCTTGGCGTTGCTCGACCAAGGCCAGATTCAACAGACGCTCGATCAACTGCTGCATTCGCGCACTTTCGCTGTCGATGTTGCTGACAAAACGCTGTTGCTGGGCCAGCGGCATCTCGCTTTGCAGCAATTCCGCCGCACCACGAATCGCCGCCAGCGGGCTTTTCAGTTCGTGGGTCAAAGTGTGCACGTAACGCTCGACGTAGGCTTTGCCTTCGAGCTGCGTGCGCATCTGCTCCACCGCCGTCGCCAGTTGCTCGAGTTCACCGCCACGGTAATGCGGAACCTCGACCCGCCGGCCTTCACTGACGGCCTGAGCGTAAGCAGTCAGCCGCCGCAGCGCAGCGCTCAACCACCACGACAACAGCGCGCCAAACAGCAGACCGAGGCCGATCAGCCCGGCCCCCCAGGCAAGCAATCGCCGTTCGGTGCGATCAACGTATGGCTGCAGCGAGCTATTGGGTTTGGCGACGGTGACCACACCGATGATCTGGCCGTTGTCGCGAATCGGGGCGCCGACGTGCATCACTGAGGAGTTCGGATCGTTCGGGTCGCTGCGGCTGGAACGAGCGCCGTATTCGCCTCGCAGGGTCAGTAAAACGTCGTTCCAGCGCGAGTAATCCTGCCCCACTGCCACTCCGCTGGAGTCCAGTACCACAACGCCCTTGGCATCGGTGACGTAGATGCGGTGGTTGACCTGATTTTTCGGCAAGCCCCAGATGCTCGCCTTCGGTTGCCGTTCGCCATAAGCCTTGAGCAGTTCGGGCCAGCGGTTCTTGTTCAAGGTGCCGGCCTTGAAGTCATCGCGCAGAATCTCGGCCATCAGGTTGGCGGTGTCGACCAGCGTTTCTTCGGTGGACTGGCGCACGCCGGGACGGATTTCCTCCATCACGGTGTTCAGCACGAAATAACCGGTCAGGCCGATAAACAGCACGTAGACCAGAAAAATCCGGATCCCCAGAGGCATCAGCTACGCCCCGGGCTGTAGCTGTAGCCGAGGCCGCGATGGGTCTGGATCGGCTCCGCGTCGGCCCTCACCTGGCGCAATTTGGCGCGCACGCTCTTGATGTGGCTGTCGATGCTGCGCTCGTACCCGGCATCAGCAGCGACGCCCAGCGCATCGAGCAATTGCTCGCGGCTGAAGACGCGTTCGGGTTGGTCCAGCAGGCATTGCAGCAGACGGAATTCATGGCGGGTCAGGGATAGAAGCTGACCGCGATAGCTGATCTGCACCCGTTCGCTGTCGATTCGAAACAGCGTCGATGCCACCTCGGCAGCCGCTCGCGGCGCCATGCGTTTGAGAATCGCACGGACCCGCGCCGCCACTTCCCTTGGGCTGAACGGCTTGACCACGTAATCGTCGGCACCGATTTCCAGGCCCACGACGCGATCGATTTCGGCATCACGGGCGCTGAGGAAGATCACCGGCACTTCGCTGAAACGCCGCAATTGCTTACAGGTCTCGAAGCCGCTGATGTCCGGCAGACCAATGTCGAGAATGATCAGGTCGGCCGGAGTCTGGCGCTGATGCTCAAGCGCAGCGGCGCCAAGGTTCAGCCAGGTGGTGGTGAAGCCCTCGCCCTGCAAGGCGAAAATCAGGGTGTCGGCAATCGCCGCTTCGTCTTCGACAATCAGGATATGAGGCATGGCGTCCGAGCCCGGGGATTAAGTGGGCGAACGGTGCCCCAAGGCTCACGTCACGTCAATGAGACCACTTGAAATCAGCAGTCGGGTTTGTCCGCGGTAAAGCGCCGTGCCGGGTTCACCGCCGCGCCGAACTCACGCAAGGCTTTGGCACCGATCAACAAAGGGTAGTTGAAGCTGCTGCGGTCAGTGAGGTTGACCTCCACGGTGCGCTTGACGTTGCCCAGGCACAGTTCCAGATCAACCACCGGACGCTTGGTGGGTTCGACCGCTTCTTTGTCGTCCTCGTCTTCTTCGGAGCGAGTCTTGATCTTGCTGATCCGCGCGATCTTGTGTTCGTAGACCTTGTTGCTCGCGCCTTTGGTAGCAAGGCGGAAACGCACCCACTCGTCGCCATCGCGGGTGAAGGTTTCGATGTCTTTGGCCGACAGCGACGCGGTCAGGGCGCCAGTGTCCATCTTGGCCTTGAGGACTTCGCCACCGATTTCCGGCAGCGCGATGTATTCATAGCGCCCGTACAGGGTCGGCTCAGCAGCCAGGACCGGCAGGGCCACGAGGGAAAGCAGTGCAAGGATAGATTTCACGTAATGGGCTTCCTTGAGGAGTGGACAGCGGAACTTTAGACCGTCAGTGAGCAATTCGTTCGTTCTTGAAATCGCTTCGCGGGCAAGCCACGCTCCCACAGGGTTTCGTGTCGTTCACAAACCTTGGGTACACCCCAATCTACTGTGGGAGCGGGCTTGCCCGCGAAGAGGCCGGCACAGTCCCCACAAATGCCCGACAGGTTCAAATCTGCTCAAGCATACCGCCGAAAAGGTGAAACATTCGTCGTCACCGATTTGGCCTGCCGTCCGAAGCTGCTTATCATTGCGCGCCCAAAGGCTTTCAAGAGTTACTTATGCGCCGCCTGCTCACCGGCTGTTTCGTTACCCTGCTGCTGTTGCTCAACACCCTCGTCCTGTTCGGGCCGCTGATGGTGTTCGCCTTGCTCAAACTGGTCCTGCCCGGGCGCTTGCGTGATTACGCCTCATGGACGGTGATGGGGATCGCCGAGACCTGGGCCGAAATCGACAAGCTGATTTTCCGCCTGTGCATCCCCACCCAATGGGACATCCGTGGCGGCGAGGATCTGCGGGTCGACACGTCATATCTGGTGATCAGCAATCATCAATCCTGGGTCGATATCCCGGCGCTGATTCAAACGCTGAACCGGCGCACGCCGTTCTTCAAGTTCTTCCTCAAGAAAGAGCTGATCTGGGTGCCGTTTCTCGGGTTAGCGTGGTGGGCGCTGGATTACCCGTTCATGAAACGCTACACCAAGGCATTCCTGGCGAAGCACCCTGAGTTGGCCGGCAAGGACCTGGAGATCACTAAAGCGGCGTGCGAGTTGTACAAGCGTCAACCGGTGACGGTGGTCAATTACCTGGAAGGCACTCGCTATACCGCAGCGAAAAGTGCCCAGCAGCAATCAACCTTCACCCACCTGCTCAGGCCCAAGGCTGGTGGCGTGGCGTTTGTTCTGGCGGCAATGGGTGAACAGCTGGACGCCGTCCTTGATGTGACGGTGGTGTATCCGCAGCAGACGATTCCGGGGTTTTGGGATTTGCTCAGCGGCAACGTCCCGAGGGTCATCATCGACATCAAGACCCGCGAACTCGACCCGGCGCTGTGGCAGGGCGATTACGAAAACGATCCGCAGTTTCGCGAAACCATCCAGAACTGGGTCAACCAGCTCTGGATCGAGAAGGACCTGCGCATCGACGCGTTGCGCGCCGAGCGCCGCTGAATCAGGTACCGGTGCCTGCGCCCCAGATCCCGCCCAGGTTTGTCAGCAGTGAACCGCCGACGCCCTGCTGACCGAAAAATTTCAGAAGCACGGGGGCAAACAGGCCGATCATGCCAGTGTCCATGCCCAACGCGTTGAAGGCACTGTTCAGGTCGTTGGTGTTACTCACGTTGCCCAAGAGGTTGTCCAGACCTGACGCTTTACCGGACGAGCCAAGCAAGCCGCTGAGGACGCCCAGTTCACCGCCACCGGACAGCAAGTCGATTCCGGGCACGCTTTTGGCCAATTCTGAGTAGTCGGTCGAACTCAATTGATTCTTCGCCAGACCGAGCATCGCCCCGGCACCGCCAATGGCTTGTTCTGTCGTCACGTCCAATTGGCTGAGCGCACTTAGCAGATCGGCCGTCTGCGCGGTTGGCGCGGCTGCGGCGGCGTCATCGTCCTGCGTGCCGGAGAGGGCATTGGCCGCATCGAACAGGCTGAACTGAGCAAAGACCGGACCGGCCGCCAGACACATCAGCGAAGCCAGTGCAAAACCGCGTGAAATCTTCATCCAGACATCCTCATGTGCCATGAAAACCGCCCGGCAATGGGCGGCGGAAAATCGTGGTTTGGACTGGCATCCAGGGGGATTGTTCCCAGGTTTGGCAAGCCCCTGACGAACAGTCGAAAAAGAATGGACCAAACATGGGAACGATCATCACAGCCATAAAAAACGGCGACCCGAGGGTCGCCGTTTTGTTTTGCCTGAAGCCGTTACGCTGCGCTGAACAGTTTGTGCGGATCGATCACAAACTTCTTCGGCACGCCCGCATCGAACTCACCATAACCACGTGGCGCGTCGTCGAGGTTGATCACCTCAACACCCACGATGTCGGCAATGTGGATACGGTCCCACATGATCGCCTGCATCAGTTGGCGGTTGTACTTCATCACTGGCGTTTGACCCGTGTGGAAGCTGTGGGATTTGGCCCAGCCCAGACCGAAGCGGATGCTCAGGCTGCCCATCTTCGCGGCGGCGTCGACTGCTCCCGGATCTTCAGTCACGTACAAGCCCGGGATACCGATTTTGCCAGCCACCCGAACCACGCCCATCAGCGAGTTCAGTACAGTGGCCGGAGCTTCGTGTTTCACCCCGTCATGGCCGTGACCACGCGCTTCGAAGCCCACGGCGTCGACGGCGCAATCCACTTCAGGCTCGCCCAGCAACGCAGCGATCTGTTCGTGCAGCGGGGTGTCCAGGGACAGGTCGGCGATTTCAAAACCTTGAGCCTTGGCATGCGCCAGGCGGACGGTGTTGACGTCACCGATGATCACCACGGCCGCGCCCAACAGGCGAGCGGAAGCGGCAGCGGCCAGACCGACAGGACCGGCACCAGCGATGTACACGGTGCTGCCCGGGCCAACGCCCGCCGTCACTGCGCCGTGGTAACCGGTCGGCAGGATGTCGGAGAGGCAGGTCAGGTCACGGATTTTTTCCATGGCCTTGTCGCGGTCAGGCAGTTTGAGCAGGTTGAAGTCGGCATACGGCACCATCGCGTATTCAGCCTGACCGCCGGTCCAGTCGCCCATGTCGACATAACCGTAAGCACCGCCCGGACGCGCCGGGTTAACACTCAGACAGACACCGGTGTGCATCTCTTTGCAGGAACGGCAGCGCCCGCAAGCGACGTTGAACGGGACGGACACCAGATCGCCGATCTGCAGGTTCTCGACGTCGCTGCCCTTCTCGATCACTTCACCGGTGATTTCGTGACCCAGTACCAGGCCGGTTTGAGCGGTTGTACGACCGCGCACCATGTGCTGGTCGGAACCACAGATGTTGGTGGACACCACACGCAGGATGACAGCGTGATTAATCTTCCTGCCGCGCGGGTCCTGCATTTTCGGATAGTCGATTTTTTGTACTTCGACTTTGCCATTGCCGAGATACACCACACCACGATTGCCAGACATGCTTTCACCTCGCTGTTGTTTTTATGTAACGGGCGCGTCGCCATGGATCGGCGGCGCGTTGATTGCTCGGGTTATTGCCCGTGTGTCTTGTGTTGTCTGTTATGGCCTCTTCGCGAGCAAGCCCGCTCCCACATTGGTTCTGGGATGTAGCCACATTTCGTGTACGGCGCAGACCCCCTGTGGGAGCGGGCTTGCTCGCGAAGGCGATCTAAAGAACGACGGTGCGATTGGCGTTGAGAAACACTCTTCGTTCAATGTGATAACCCACCGCCCGCGCCAATGTCAGCCCCTCGATATCCCGCCCCTTGGCGATCAGATCTTCCGGGTAATGACTGTGGTCCACGGCCTCTACGCCCTGGGCGATGATCGGGCCTTCGTCCAGGTCGTTGTTGATGTAGTGCGCCGTGGCGCCGACCAGTTTCACGCCCTTGTTGTAGGCCTGGTGATAGGGCTTGGCGCCCTTGAAACCCGGCAGCAGGGAGTGATGGATGTTGATTGCCTTGCCGTCGAGTTTGCGGCACAGCTCTGGCGACAGGACTTGCATGTAGCGGGCAAGGATCACCAGTTCGGCGCCGGACTCTTCGATCACCTGCCAGACCTGACGCTCCTGGGACGGTTTGTCGTTCGGGTCCAGCGGGAAGTGGTAGTACGGAATCTGATGCCAGTCCGCCAACGGCTTGAGGTCCGGGTGGTTGGAGACCACGGCGGCCACGTCCATCGACAATTGGCCGATGCGCTGGCGGTAGAGCAAATCGTTGAGGCAGTGATCGGCTTTGGAAACCATGATCACCACTTTCGGGCGGTAGTTCGGCGGCGTCAGTTCGAAGATCATGCCGAAGGCTTTACCACGCTCTTCGAGACCGGCGCGGAAGGCTTGTTCGTCGAAACCGTCGGGCTGGCGAAATTCCACGCGAATGAAGAAACGGCCCGAAAGCCGATCATCGAAGGAATGGTGCTCAGTGACGTAGCAGCCCTGCTCGAACAGAAAGCGGGTCACCGCATCCACGGTGCCGAGGACGCTTGGGCAGTCGGCGGTCAGAATCCATGTGTCTGGGGCGCGGCTCATAGTGCGGTGACTCCTGTTCGAAAATACCTACGCGACTGCGAAGACCTGTGGCGAGGGAGCTTGCTCCCGCTGGGTTGCGAAGCGACCCCAAAATCAGCAACCGCACTCCTTCAGAAGGAACGCGGATTCAGGTTTCACGACTGCTTCGCAGCCGAGCGGGAGCAAGCTCCCTCGCCACAAAAGCAGTCTTGACATACCACTGGGTCAGGCCTGGACGCTCAGGCCATATTCGGCAGCCGCATCCTGCAACCACAACCACCAGTAATCCGAAAAGCTGCGACGAATCAGCAGTTCCCAGGTGTCTTCAGCGGTATGGCGGATCACCAGTTGCGATTTGGCAAACACGGTGCCCACAGCCTTGCCCACCGGGAAGTTGTTGGGGTGCACGTCGTAGCTGGTGGACTTCATCAGCACCTGGCGCACATTCGGGCCGCTCAGTTCGAGGAGCTGCTGGCCGCCACTGACGTTGGTGATCGCGATGTGCAGGTCGCCCAGCGCTTCACGCAGTTTCTTCTCGGCGGCGAATTCTTCACCGGTCGGCACGATCAGCAGCCATTCATCCGGCCCCATCCATTGCAGGCTGGTTTCGCCTTTGACGACGACGGTCAGCGCGCCCGGCAATTCGATACCGAGGGCTTTGTGCACACCGGCAGCGAACGCAGCATCGTGGCCATCGCCACGAATGGTCAGGTGGCCGAGGAGTTTTTTCTCACGCACGATCACGCCGGCGCTTTTGCGGCCCTTGCCCACCAGGCTGGCGAGGTCGGCGTGATGCAGCGACGACTCGGCCTTGGCCCCAGTGGTTGGGCGTTGTTGGTAAACATTGGCTGCGGTCATAAAGCACCTGTTCCTGAATTCTGTTGTGCGGTTGGTCTCAACCCTTGTGGTGACCGGGCTGCCGTCTTCGCGAGCAAGCCCGCTCCCACATTTCGACCGCGGTCCCCTGTGGGAGCGGGCTTGCTCGCGAATGGGCCGACTCGGTGTCATTGCCCACCCACAAGATCTAGGGCCGTTAGATGTTCTGGCGATCGCCTTTCGGATCGAAGAACACCGAAGAAACGATTTCCGCCTCGATCACGCTGCCATCGGCCAGCGGTGCGAACACACGCTCACCCATGCGCTTCAAGCCGCCCTTGACCACACCCATGGCAAACGAATAGCCCAGGGAGTTGTGCAAGTAGCTGGAGGTCACGTGACCGACCATGGTCATCGGGATCGCCTGCTTGGTGTTGAACACCAGTTGCGCCCCTTCCGGCAGCCATTTGGTCGGATCGATCGGCTTCAGACCGACCAGCTGTTTGCGTTGATCACGCACGCAGTCTTCGCGGTTCATGCCACGCTGGCCAATCCACGAGAACGGTTTGGTGCGACCGACACACCAGCCCATGTTCAGGTCATCCGGGGTCATCGAGCTGTCAGTGTCCTGACCGACGATGATGAAGCCCTTCTCGGCCCGCAGCACGTGCATGGTTTCGGTGCCGTACGGGGTCAGGTTGTACTTCTTCCCGGCCTCGACGATTTTTTCCAGAACGCCCATGGCGTAGTCGGCCTGAACGTTGACTTCGTACGACAGTTCACCGGTAAACGAAATCCGGAACACCCGCGCCGGCACACCGCCGACCAGACCTTCTTTCCAGGTCATGAACGGGAAGGCTTCGTTGCTCAGGTCGATGTCGGTGACTTCGCTGAGCAGCTTGCGGCTGTTCGGCCCGGACAGGGTCATGGTTGCCCAGTGATCCGTCACGGACGTGAAGTACACCTTCAGGTCTGGCCATTCGGTCTGGTGGTAGATTTCCAGCCATTGCAGCACACGTGCAGCGCCGCCGGTGGTGGTGGTCATCACGAAATGGTTGTCGGCCAGGCATGCAGTCACGCCGTCGTCGAACACCATGCCGTCTTCTTTGCACATCAGGCCGTAGCGAGCCTTGCCCACATCGAGCTTGGTCCAGGCGTTGGTGTAGATGCGGTTGAGGAACTCACGGGAATCCGGGCCCTGGATGTCGATTTTGCCCAGGGTCGAAGCGTCCAGCAGGCCGACGCTGTCGCGCACGGCTTTGCACTCGCGCTTCACGGCGGTGTGCAGGTCTTCACCGTTTTTTGGGAAGTACCATGGACGCTTCCATTGACCGACGTCTTCGAACTCGGCGCCGTTCTTCACGTGCCAGTGATGCAGCGCAGTGAAACGCACCGGCTCGAAGATGTGCCCACAGTGACGGCCGGCCACGGCGCCAAATGTTACCGGCGTGTAGTTCGGACGGAACATGGTGGTGCCCATCTGCGGGATGGTCACGTTCAGCGAACGGGCGGCGATGGCCAGACCGTTGACGTTGCCGAGCTTGCCCTGGTCAGTGCCGAAGCCCAGCGCGGTGTAGCGCTTGACGTGCTCGACCGACTCGAAGCCTTCACGGGTCGCCAGTTCGATGGCGGCAGCGGTGACGTCGTTCTGCAGGTCGACGAATTGCTTCGGCGCACGGGCAGTGGCTTTTTCGTGAGGCACCTGGAACAGCGCCAGCGTCGGCTCTTCCAGACGGCTCAGGGCTTTGGGCAGTACGCCTTCGACCTTGCCGAAACCGGCTTCGCTGGCGGCGCGAGCACCACCTTCAAAACCATCGGCCAGGGAATCGCCGAGGCCGTAGACGCCATTGATGCCACCGACGCACACGCGTTTTTGCGGTGCTTCGCCCGGTACGAAACCGAGGATGTCTTCACGCCAGATCGGCTTGCCGCCCAAGTGCGATGCCAGGTGAACCACCGGGCTGTAACCGCCAGAGCTGGCGACCAGGTCGCAATCGAGCCACTCGCCCGGGCTGGTCACGGTGTGTGCTTTTACATCAATCGCGGCAACGCGAGCAGCAGTCACGTGCTTACTGCCACGGGCCTCGATCACGGCGCTGCCGGTCAGGATGCGAATGCCTTTGGCGCGTGCTTCTTCCACCAGCGCACCGCGCGGATTGCTGCGGGCATCGGCGATGGCGACGACTTGCAGACTGGCGTCGAGCCAATCCAGTGCAACACGGTAGGCGTGATCGTTGTTGGTCGACAGCACCAGTTTCTTGCCCGGTGCCACGCCGTAACGACGCACGTAAGTCGACACCGCGCCGGCGAGCATGTTGCCCGGCACGTCGTTGTTGCCGTAAACCAGTGGACGTTCGTGAGTACCGGTCGCCAGCACTACACGCTTGGCGCGAACCCGGTGGATGCGCTGGCGCACCTGGCCAATCGGAGCGCGGTCGCCGAGGTGATCGGTCAGGCGCTCGTGAATGGTCAGGAAGTTATGGTCGTGGTAACCGTTGACCGTGGCGCGCGGCAACAGCAGCACGTCCGGGGTGTTTTTCAGCTCGGCGATGACGCTGGCGACCCACTCGGTGGCAGGCTTGCCGTCGAGGCTTTCGCGGGAATCGAGCAGGCTGCCGCCGAACTCTTCCTGCTCATCGGCGAGGATCACACGGGCACCGCTGCGAGCAGCCGCCAGTGCAGCGGCCAGGCCAGCCGGGCCACCGCCGACGATCAGCACGTCGCAGTGCTGGTTCATGTAGTCGTAGGTGTCCGGATCGTTCTCGGTCGGCGAACGGCCAAGACCGGCGGCCTTACGAATGTACTTCTCGTAAGTCATCCAGAACGATTGCGGGTACATGAAGGTTTTGTAGTAGAAGCCCGGCGGCATCAGCTTGCCGCCGACCTTACCGAGAATCCCCATCATGTCGTTGTTCACGCTCGGCCAGCCGTTGGTGCTGGTGGCGACCAAACCTTGATACAGCGCTTGTTGCGTGGCGCGTACGTTCGGGATCTGCGTGGCTTCGGTCGCGCCGATCTGCAGCACAGCGTTCGGCTCTTCGGCACCGGCGGCGAAGATGCCGCGCGGACGGGAATACTTGAAGCTGCGACCGATGATGTCGACACCGTTGGCCAGCAAGGCCGCGGCCAGGGAATCGCCTTCAAAGCCTTTGTAGGTCTGGCCGTTGAAGGTGAAGCTCAGCACTTTGTTGCGGTCGATCCGTCCGCCGTTGGACAGGCGATTGATCTGGCTCATACCTTCTCTCCCAGAGCCGTGGCGGCCGCTTTCGGGCTATCGGTCTTGTCGGTGAATTGTGGCTTGGTGCCGATCTTGTAAGTTTCGAGAATCTCGTAGGTCACGGTGTCACGGGTGGCGTTGAAGTACTGACGGCAACCGGCGACGTGATCCCACAGCTCGTGGTGCAGACCGCGAGGGTTGTCGCGGAAGAACATGTAGTCGCCCCACTCCTCGTCGGTGCAGCTGTTCGGATCCAGTGGACGCGGGATGTGCGCCTGGCCGGATGCGTGGAATTCCTCTTCGGAGCGCAGTTCGCCGCAGTGAGGACAGAAGATATGCAACATGGGGATTTCTCCTGTTAGTGGGCAACCGCAGCAGCGCCGTGTTCATCGATCAACGCACCGTTGTGGAAACGGTCGATGGAGAAAGGTGCAGCCAATGGGTGCATTTCACCCTTGGCCAGACTCGCGGCAAACACGTTGCCCGAGCCAGGTGTTGCCTTGAAGCCACCGGTGCCCCAACCGCAGTTGAAGAACATGTTCGGGACCGGAGTTTTCGAAATGATCGGGCATGCATCCGGCGTGGTGTCGACGATGCCGCCCCACTGACGGTTCATGCGTACGCGGGACAACACCGGGAACATCTCGACGATGGCCTGAATGGTGTGCTCGATCACCGGGTACGAACCACGCTGGCCGTAGCCGTTGTAGCCGTCGATACCGGCGCCGATCACCAGGTCGCCCTTGTCGGACTGGCTGATGTAACCGTGTACGGCGTTGGACATGATCACGCTGTCGATAATCGGCTTGATCGGCTCGGACACCAGCGCTTGCAGCGGGTGCGATTCGATCGGCAGACGGAAACCGGCGAGTTTGGCCATGTGCCCGGAGTTACCGGCGGTCACCACACCGACGCGCTTGGCGCCGATGAAGCCTTTGTTGGTTTCAACACCGATGCACACGCCGTTTTCCTTGCGGAAACCGATCACTTCGGTCTGTTGAATCAAGTCCACGCCCAGTGCGTCAGCGGCACGGGCAAAGCCCCAGGCCACGGCATCGTGACGGGCCACGCCGCCGCGACGCTGGACGGTTGCGCCCATTACCGGGTAGCGAGTGTTCTTCGAGCAGTCGAGGTACGGAATCTCGTCAGCCACTTGTTTGGCATCGAGCAGTTCGCCGTCCACGCCGTTGAGGCGGTTGGCGCTGACCCGACGCTCGGAATCACGGATGTCTTGAAGCGTGTGGCACAGGTTGTAAACGCCGCGCTGGGAGAACATCACGTTGTAGTTCAGGTCCTGGGACAGGCCTTCCCACAATTTCATCGCGTGTTCGTACAGGTGCGCCGACTCGTCCCACAGGTAGTTGGAGCGAACGATGGTGGTGTTGCGCGCGGTGTTACCGCCGCCCAGCCAGCCTTTCTCGACCACGGCCACGTTGGTGATGCCGTGCTCCTTGGCCAGGTAGTAGGCGGTCGCCAGACCATGCCCGCCACCGCCGACGATGACCACGTCATAGACCTTTTTAGGGGTCGGCGTGCGCCACATTTTCTGCCAGTTTTCGTGATGGCTGAGGGAGTGTTTGAAGAGGCCGAAGCCCGAGTAGCGTTGCATAGTCATTTACTCCAAAACCGCGCTCAGCGATAAACCGGGAAGTCCGCGCACAAGGCCGAAACATGCTGCGCAACATTGGCTTCGACGTCGGCGTCGCCGAGGTTGTCGAGGATGTCGCAGATCCAGCCGGCCAACTCAACGCACTGGGTAACCTTGAAGCCGCGAGTGGTCACCGCCGGGGTGCCGATGCGCAGGCCGGAGGTCACGAACGGCGACTGTGGATCGTTCGGGACAGCGTTCTTGTTCACGGTGATGTGGGCGCGACCGAGTGCTGCATCCGCCTCTTTGCCGGTGAGACCCTGACGGATCAGGCTGACCAGGAACAGGTGGTTATCGGTGCCGCCGGACACTACATCGTAGCCGCGTTTGATAAATACGCCGGCCATGGCCTGGGCGTTGTCGATAACTTGTTGCTGATAGGCCTTGAAACCAGGCTCCAGCGCTTCCTTGAAGCACACCGCTTTACCAGCAATGACGTGCATCAGCGGGCCGCCCTGTGCGCCGGGGAATACCGCGGCGTTGAGCTTTTTCTCGATCTCTTCGTTGGACTTGGCCAGGATCAACCCGCCACGTGGACCGCGCAGGGTCTTGTGGGTGGTGGTGGTGACCACGTCAGCATAAGGCAGCGGATTCGGGTACAGACCAGCGGCGACCAGACCGGCCACGTGAGCCATGTCGACGAACAGCAGCGCACCGACCTTGTCGGCAATCTGCCGGAAACGCGGGAAGTCGAGGGTCTTGGAGTAAGCCGAGAACCCGGCGACGATCATTTTCGGCTTGCACTCAACGGCCAGGCGTTCGACTTCGTCGTAGTCGATCAACCCGGTCTTGGTGTCGATGCCGTACTGCACGGCGTTGTAGAGCTTGCCCGAGGACGACACTTTCGCGCCGTGGGTCAAGTGACCGCCGTGAGCCAGGCTCATGCCGAGAATGGTGTCGCCCGGCTGGATCAGGGCCAGGTAAACGGCGCTGTTGGCGGAAGAACCGGAGTGCGGCTGCACGTTGGCGTAGTCGGCACCGAACAATTGCTTGGCGCGTTCGATGGCCAGCGCTTCAACTTTATCGACGTGCTCGCAGCCACCGTAGTAGCGCTTGCCCGGATAGCCTTCGGCGTACTTGTTGGTCAGGCCGCTGCCTTGCGCTTCCATCACGCGCTTGCTGGTGTAGTTCTCGGACGCGATCAGCTCGATGTGATCTTCCTGGCGTTGCTCCTCGGCATTCATCGCCGCCAGCAGTGCATCGTCGTAACCCTGGATCTGGTCTTGCTTGCTGAACATCGCGTCTCTCCCAGCGGCATCTATGCGCCATTCGTCTCGGTAAGGCACTGGTGTTTCGACAGTGCCCTTTGAATGCGATGGTATGACCGGCGCAGACAGGCCAAATGCCTACGGACGCCACGCAAAGGTGCGTTTACGACATGGATCGAAATGGCTGGCCGGACACAACCTTCGAACCAACGAAGATCCCCTGTGGGAGCGAGCCTGCTCGCGATAGCGGTCTCACATTCAACATTGATGTTGCCTGAGCTGCCGCCATCGCGAGCAGGCTCGCTCCCACAGGGTCAGGCGATGACCTGTCGCACTGCCAGCAGCAGCAGGAAATGCAGCGGATACAGCGCATACGCCCAACGGCGCATTGGCGGTGGCTGGAAGCCGTTTGCCTGTCGCAACAAGAGCAGCCCCAGCAATGGCGCAATCAGACAAGCGGCGATGCCGAGGATGGCTTCAATATTGTGAAACTGCGCGGAGGAATACAGCACTGGCCACTGATTGGCCGCCAGGCACACCAGCCCCGGCAACAGGCTGAAGTACCAGGGACGTCCGATCACCAGCAACATCGCCAGCGGCAACAGTACCCCGAAGAAGCCGAACATCAGTCGCGGCGCAAACAGCGCCGCCAGCAGCAAGGCGCCTGCCGCCAACAGTCGCGTTTGCAGGGCTCGGTCCTGCCAGCCACGGGCCACCAGCAATCCCAGCGCCAACGTGGGCAGCACGTTCAAGGTGTCGGGATCAGGAATGTACATCCTGTAGGGAATTTCGCTGATGGCGCTAAACAGCAGCAACCACCCCAGATAACGCCACTGGCCCTCGGTCGTCACCACGCGGGCCCGCGCCAGGTTTGCGGCCATCGCCAAACAGAACCACGGGAACGCTAACCGTCCCGGCACATACAGAATATCGACGGAATAACCGACATATCGCAGGTGATCGAGCACCATGCACAGCAGCGCCAGCCACTTGAGCAGATCCAGTGCCCCATCCCTTTGCGTCATGTGCATAATTGCCCGTCGTCTTTGTATTTTTCTGTCAGACGCATCGCGTGTGCTCCCCGGATGATCTTCGGTAAAGTGCGCACCATCATTGACCACGAGGCTCTTCACCATAAGCGCCTCGATCACGGAAAGCAGGGCCATGACCGATAAGAGCCAACAATTCGCCAGCGACAACTATTCCGGTATTTGCCCTGAAGCCTGGGCTGCCATGGAACAGGCCAACCACGGCCACCAACGCGCCTATGGCGACGACGAATGGACCGCACGTGCGTCCGACGATTTCCGCAAACTGTTCGAAACCGACTGCGAAGTGTTCTTCGCCTTCAACGGCACCGCGGCCAACTCCCTGGCCCTGTCGTCGCTATGCCAGAGTTACCACAGCGTGATCTGCTCGGAAACCGCCCACGTCGAAACCGACGAATGCGGCGCACCGGAATTCTTTTCCAACGGTTCCAAGCTACTCATCGCCCGCACTGAAAACGGCAAGCTGACCCCGGAATCGATCCGCGAAATCGCGCTCAAGCGCCAGGACATCCACTACCCGAAACCGCGTGTAGTTACCCTGACCCAGGCGACCGAAGTCGGCAGCGTCTACACCCCGGAAGAAATCCGCGCCATCAGCGCCACCTGCAAAGAACTCGGCTTGAACTTGCACATGGACGGCGCGCGCTTCTCCAACGCTTGCGCTTTCCTTGGCTGCACGCCGGCTGATTTGACCTGGAAGGCCGGCGTCGACGTGTTGTGCTTCGGCGGCACGAAAAACGGCATGGCGGTGGGGGAAGCGATTCTGTTCTTCAACCACAAACTGGCTGAAGACTTCGATTACCGCTGCAAACAGGCCGGTCAACTGGCCTCGAAGATGCGCTTCCTGTCGGCGCCGTGGGTCGGGATTCTGGAAAACGACGCCTGGCTCAAATACGCCAAACACGCCAACCACTGCGCGCAGCTGCTGGCTGAACTGGTCAGCGATATTCCTGGCGTGGAACTGATGTTCCCGGTGCAGGCTAACGGTGTGTTCCTGCAACTCTCGGAACCGGCCATCGCCGCACTGACGGCCAAGGGCTGGCGCTTCTACACCTTCATCGGCAACGGCGGCGCACGCTTCATGTGCTCGTGGGACACCGAAGAAGAACGCGTACGCGAATTGGCGGCGGATATTCGCGAAGTCATGTCCCGCTAACCTCCGAGCTGAAATGAAACCCTGTGGGAGCGGGCTTGCTCGCGAAGGCGTCAGGTCAGTCAACACCTATGTTGAATGACACACCGCATTCGCGAGCAAGCCCGCTCCCACAAGGATCGCGTCTTTCAGCTCCTGACTGACTGGCCTTTAGGCACGCACTTTCGCCGCAAATACTTGGTCTACATTGAGTGGCGAGTCGGTCAGATAACAATAATCAGGAGCGCACGCATGTCTTTACAAGGCAAAACCCTGTTCATTACCGGCGCCAGCCGCGGGATTGGTCGTGAGATCGCGCTACGCGCCGCACGCGACGGCGCCAACATTGTGATTGCCGCGAAAAGCGCCGAGCAGCACCCCAAGTTGCCTGGCACGATTTTCAGCGTGGCCAAGGAAGTTGAAGCTGCCGGTGGTCAAGCGTTGGCCTTGCAGGTGGATGTGCGTGATGAAGTCGCGGTGCGTGAGGCACTGGCCAAGGCCAACGAGCATTTCGGCGGCATTGATGCGCTGATCAACAATGCCGGGGCGATCAAGTTGACCGGGGTTCAACACATCGAACTCAAGCGCTTCGACCTGATGCACCAGATCAACACCCGCGCCGTGCTCCTGTGCAGTCAGGCTGCCCTGCCCTATCTGAAAAAAACCAATGGTCACATTCTTAACCTGTCGCCACCGCTGAACCTGGCGACGAAATGGTTTGCCCAGTACAGCCCCTACACGGTGACCAAGTACGGCATGAGCATGCTGACCCTGGGCATGAGTGAGGAATTTGCCAGTTATGGCATCAGCGTTAATTCGCTGTGGCCACAGACGATGATTGCCACCGCTGCCATCGAATTTCAGCTCGGGTCACGCGAGTCGTTCAAGCATGCGCGCACGCCGGCGATTATGGCGGACGCTGCTTACGCGATTCTGAGCAGCAGCGGTCGCCGCATTACCGGGCGATTGCTGATTGATGAGGAGATTTTGCGGGAGCATGGCGTGACCGAATTCGATCACTACCGCTTTGAGCCCGGCACCGACGACAAGCTGATGCCAGACCTGTTTGTGGACTGAAATAGAAACCCTTGTGGGAGCGGGCTTGCTCGCGAAAGCGGTGTGTCAGGCGACATCAATGTTGACTGTGCCGCCGTCTTCGCGAGCAAGCCCGCTCCCACAGGTTCAGAACTCGATACGCACGTCGCCCTTCGGCACGCTGCAGCACGAAAGGATAAACCCTTCCGCTTCGTCTTCCTCGGTGATCCCGCCGTTGTGATCCATTTCGACCTCGCCACCCAGCTTCATCACCTTGCACGTCCCGCAGATCCCCATCCCGCAAGCCTTCGGAATCAACAAACCAAGCTTGGCAGCCGCCGCATGCACGGTTTCACCCGGTGCAACACGAATGCTCTTGCCGGACGCGGTGAATTCCACCTGGTGCAGGTCTGCGATGTCGATGTCCGGTGCATCAGCGGCGATTTCGGCTTGCTCCACCGCATCGGCACGGGCTTCCGCTGGCGTAGCGCCGAAGGATTCCTCGTGATAACGCGCCATGTCAAAGCCGACCGCTTCGAGCATGCGCTTGACCGCATTCATATACGGCGTCGGGCCGCAGCAGAAGACTTCGCGCTCCATGAAGTCCGGCGCCATCAGCTCGAGCATCTTGTGGTTCAGGTACCCGCGATAACCGGCCCACGGCTCGCCCAGACCATGTTTCTCGCAGATCAGGTGCAGGCTGAAGTTATCGATCCGCGACGCCATGTGTTCCAGCTCGCGGTGGTAAATGATGTCTTTGGGCGAACGGGCGCTGTGGATAAACACCATGTCGACGTTGCCGTTGGTGTCGTAGAACCAGCGCGCCATCGACATGACCGGTGTGATACCGACGCCACCGCTGAGGTACAGCACCTTCGGCGCGGGGAAGTCCATGGCATTGAACAACCCGACCGGCCCGTGCACCGCCAGCTCCTGGCCTTCGTGCAGGGTGTCGTGCAGCCAGTTCGACACTTTGCCGCCCGGCACACGCTTGATGGTCACCGAAAAGCTGTACGGCACCGACGGCGAGCTGGAAATGGTGTAGGAGCGCATGATCGGCACCCCTTCGATTTCCAGCTCCAGGGTGACAAACTGCCCCGGTTTAAAGAAGAACAGGATTGGCTGGTCAGCCATAAAGCAGAAGGTGCGCACATCCCAGGTTTCCTGGATGACTTTGACGCAACGGACGATGTGTCGACCATTGGCCCAGGTCTGGGTGGTTACCGGATTCAGGAAGCTGTTGGACATGCTGTTCTCCACCGCCGATGGTCGGCCTTATGTTGGCGATTCTGCGTAACGTGCGAACCACCCATTTACCTATCTGCGACATTCACATACTTATCGCGACCAGCCCACATCTACCGGGGGTTGCGCGTCGGGAACAGATTGGGCCATGTCGCCCATGGATAAGGTTCTGGCTAGCGCCGGCCCCACACTCGCTCCATACCAAGACACAACCTTTACACCTTGCGTAGCAAACCGGTGGCCGGTGTAGCGGGGTTGGGTGGAGCAGGTTCGGATGCGTGAAGTTCTGAGCCAAGGCGCCGCGACGACTCATAGCTAGCTATGGGGAGGAGCGGCAACGCAGGATCAGGACTTCATGCGCCGGACTTGCCCGCCCAACCCCGCTACACCGGCTACATAGCCACTTTCGCCGGCCACACAGAATGGCCTTGAGGATTAAATGATGGACGTCACCACTACCCTGAGCCTGGGCGATCCGCTGGAACCCGCACGCAAGGCCACCGCGCAGATGCTGCAAGAGCGCGAGCGCACTTTCTCGCTGCCGCAGCCGTTTTACTCTGACGAGCGGCTGTTTGATATCGACATGCAGGAAATCTTTCAGAAAGAGTGGTTGATCGCCGGCATGACCTGCGAAATCCCGACCAAGGGCAACTACCTGACCCTGCAAGTCGGCAAGAACCCGATCATCGTGATTCGCGGCGCAGACGGCGTAGTCCATGCGTTCCACAACGTCTGCCGCCACCGCGGTTCACGGCTGTGCACCAGTGAAAAAGGCAAGGTCGCCAAACTGGTCTGCCACTACCACCAGTGGACCTACGAGCTGGACGGCCGCCTGCTGTTCGCCGGCACCGAAATGGGCGCCGACTTCGACATGAAGCAATACGGCCTCAAACCGGTAAACGTGAAGACTGCCGGCGGCTACATCTTCATCAGCCTGTCGGAGAACCCGCCAGCCATTGATGACTTCCTGTCGACGCTGAACCATTACATGGAACCGTACGACATGGAAAACACCAAGGTGGCGATTACCACCACCTTGATGGAGAAAGCCAACTGGAAACTGGTGCTGGAAAACAACCGCGAGTGCTACCACTGCAACGCGTCGCACCCGGAACTGCTGAAAACCCTGCTGGAATGGGACGACGTCACCGACCCGCGTGCCGACCAGGCCTTCAAGGACCACGTCGCCGCCTCCGCCGCTGCCTGGGAAGCCGAGAAGATTCCTTACGCCCACGCCAGCTTCGGCCTGCGTAACCGCATCGTGCGCATGCCGCTGCTCAAAGGCACCGTGTCGATGACCCTGGACGGCAAACAAGGCTGCGCCAAACTCATGGGCCGGATCAAAAACCCGGACCTGGGCTCGATGCGTATCCTGCACCTGCCGCACTCCTGGAACCACTGCATGGGCGACCACATCATCGTGTTCACCGTGTGGCCGATCAGCGCGCAGGAAACCATGGTCACCACCAAGTGGATCGTCCACAAGGACGCGGTCGAAGGCGTGGACTACGACGTGGAGCGCATGCGCCAGGTCTGGGATGCGACCAACGACCAGGACCGTCGCCTGGCCGAAGAGAACCAGCGCGGGATCAACTCCACGGCTTACCAGCCAGGCCCTTACTCCAAGACCTATGAGTTTGGCGTGGTGAACTTCGTGGACTGGTACAGCGAGCGTTTGCTGAACAACCTGGGCGCGGAACCTGCGCCTTACCTCAAAGGCGTACCTGTTCAAGGCTAACGTCAAAAGCTTCGCGAGCAAGCCCGCTCCCACACTGGATCTATGACGCACTGAAGATCCCTTGTGGGAGCGGGCTTGCTCGCGAAAGCGCCCTCCCAGTCACTGCATCCCTCTCCCGCAAAACCTTCTCCCCCTATAGAACTGTACGAAATATGATCTATTACGTTCAGGCCTATATGCCACATGGCTCCCAGCCTTTAGCAAACAAGTTATCCACATCTCCACCCACAGCTATTGGGGACAAGTGTGGATTTCGTGGAAACTTTCTCCACAGAAACTGAAGAAAATCCGTGACTTATCCAGAAGCAGGGTTTTGAGCAACGATTGGTTGTTTTTTGATCGAAAGCTTGAAAGGCACGTTATACGTGGCTTGCAGAGGATGGCGAACACCTTATCCACAGAAGCGCCAACAGACTTTGGGGGCAACTTGGGCGGATCTGTGGAAAACCGCTGGAAGCCGCGATAAATCGGGGTTTGCGCGAGGTTTACCGGCTTAAAACGATGATTTGATCGTTTTTTGATCAGTCGCCTGACAGGCCCGTTTTATATGGCCTGCAGAGGACAGCGAACATCTTATCCACAGATGCGCTAACAGAGATTGGGGGCAAGTATTCGTTCGCGTACAAAGTTATCCTCTGGAAAAAGCCTGGAAAAACCGCAAGTTAGGCTGGTTATTTTTTGTACGAAGGGTTGCAGGGCTTGGTTTGTATGGGGTGTAGCGATGGGCGAACATGTTATCCACAGAAACACTAACAGGGATTGTGGGTAACCACGATTCAGGTCCTGTTGAAACACGACCATCCCGAGTCGATATCCAGATTCAACTCATAATCATTGAATGCCCCCCACCCAAGCAAAAGCGAAGGCACGTACTGACCCCGCAATAACGACGCAGGAATCGTAAAGTCCGGGTAGTAGTTGTAGGTGATCGATTGGATATGGCCCGCCAGGCTCAATTCACCCTTGAAGGTTTGGGAACGAGGCTCATCGGTGACATGAACGGATGAGTTGCCCGGCGAGGACGACGTCAGGTAATCAACATTGCCCGTGTCGATAATCACCGGCGTGGCCCGACGATCCAGGCGTGCGGCAATGGTCAGTCGTTGATTAATGTCCATGCGCGCGTAGCTAATTGGCGAATCGCATCGCGCGGGAGGTTCGGCGTTAACCTCCAGTGTCTTTTTGGTGACCTTCAAACGCCCCAACTTACCGATCAGATCAAGCCCCAGTAAGTTTTCCCGGTCGCTGACAAACACCAGGACGTTTCTGAACTCGCTTGTACCTATCTTTAAAGACTCAAAGATCCCGAGTTGGGCAGACAGGTCACTTTCGCCATAAAACGTGCTGTAGCCATAGTGAGAGTCGGTTAATAACCTGATGCCCATCAGCTTCGCGGTGTCGTTGTTGACCCGCGTTTGCGGTGCACCGGTGTCCAGAATGAAGCGCGACGAGACACCATTGGCCGCTTTGACATCGAGGTACGGCAGCACCTCGTCAGTGCCGTGACTGTCGCTGGCGTAAGGATGAATCGCCAGCACCTCGTGTCGCTTGGTTCTTGTCACCGAAAAATCGCCGAGCCTGCGCAGGGTCGCGAGGGATTCGCTGCCGAACATGGAGAACATCGCGTTGAGCTCAGGGTCATTCGCGATTGCCTGAGCATGACGACGCTTGATCGCCAGATAGTACTCGGGGATCAGGTTTGCGGTTTTGGCCTCGAACATTCGGGAGAAAACGGACACTGAACAATTCAGGTTCTTTTCAACATCCAGCACCTTGTCGCATTGCTGTTTGATCTGCGCCAGGGAGGCTTTTTGCCCCTGTTCAGACTCCAGCCATTTGTAAAAATCCGGATCTTCCTTTCTGGTACCCGCTATCGAACGCGTGGTTACCACCAGAAAAAACACAACAAGCATCACGCCACAGATCAGACAGGTCTCACGTCGACTGACCGCTCCCATGTTCAACCCATTCTTGAAAACGAGTGTGAGGAATTAGCGCTGCTGCCACCCCGCCCTGCTCATGGAAAGCCAGCTCATAGAAAAATGTAGCTCATCAGGGCCGATACATCAGATAGGCCTCACCCGTGACCCGAATCATCGGATGGGGCGTGATCTGGCAGGTATCGACGATACGAAAGCCATGTCGCTCGTAAAACCGGCGGGCGCCAGTGTTCACCGCGTAGTCGATCAGGCTCAAGCCATTGAGCCCTAGCTGGTTGGCACGGTCGTAAGCGTAGGCGAGGAATTGCTTGCCCAGGCCCTGGTTTCGCCAGCCTTCATGCAGCGCCAGGCTGGAGATGTAGAGGGTGTCGGGGATTTCCATTTTGGCGTACGGCGCCAGGACTGGATCGGTCACTGGAGGCGCCAGTGGGTCGTGACGCATCACGTAGCTGTGCATCATGCCGATGACGTTTCCCTGCACCTCGGCGATGAGGCAGTTCTGATAAGAAAAATCTACGTCGTCACGGGCGTAACGACTGGCGCCCACGTCCAGTAAATCCTGACCGGGTTGAGCCAGTTGGCTCCAGATGTAATCTGCAGCGCCCTCTGATGAAATCTGGAACAAACGAGCAATCTCCCGCGCATCCGCGCGCAGAGCCGAACGAAATTCAACGGTCATTTGTTATTCCTTGTGGGAGCGGGCTTGCTCGCGAAAGCGGTGTGTCAGACAACATCAATGTCGACTGAACCGCCCTCTTCGCGAGCAAGCCCGCTCCCACATTAGATCTGTATTGGGTATTCGTTAGCGGACTACGCCTTCTTCGATCAGCAACTTGAGGATCGCCTCGGCACCTGCTTGCGCAGTCACGCCTTTAAGCACCTGGCCGCCGCCACCGCTGGCCTTGGCCGTCGCGGCTTTCATCCGGTCCGCGCCGCTCTTGGCCTTGATCACCTTCAAGCGTTTAGGCCGTGGCTTGGCCGGTTGCAGCGTGGCGACCGCCAGCAGTGCGTCGTCGATCACTTCGACTTCATCCGCCTGCAACACCCCGCGTCGAGCCGGGCCGTAGGCGCTCTGCCGAGGTTTCGGAGCAGCGTTATCCACAGTTGCGAGGAACGGCAGCCGCACTTTCAACCGACGGCGCTGACCACGAGGCAAGGCTTGCAGCACCAGCGCCGAATTACCGTCGATGGATTCAACTTGAGCCAGCCCGACTACCAATGGCCAGCCCAGGCTTTCGGCCAGCAGGAACGGCAACATGCCCGAGCCTTCACCGGTTTCCGCCTGGCTGCCGGTCAGCACGACCTGCGCCCCGGCGTCACGCAAATACGCAGTCAATGCCGGCAGCGCATCGGCGCCTTCCGGTTGCTCCAGCACGTGCAGCTGTTCCAGGCCCATGCCCAAATAGGCGCGCAACGCCGGTTCCGCGACGTCGCCGGCATGCAGCACTTGCAGGTTATCCCCAGCCAGTTGCAAGCCCAGCTCCACCGCCCGCGCATCCTGTTCCGCGCGACGTGGCCGGCCGGAGGTCGGGTGGGCGCCGATGGACACCAGGCTGATGATTTTCGTGCTCATAACCCTTTCCTTCCCTTAAGCCGCATCGCGCTTGGCTTCATTGCGGTAAGCCTCTACCGCATCGATCAAGGCTTGAAGAATCTCGGCGCTCTCGCCGATCACCGACAAGTCGGCCCGTTTGATCATGTCGCAGCCAGGGTCGAGGTTGATCGCCACCACCTTGTCGCAGGCACCGATGCCTTGCAGATGCTGGATCGCCCCGGAAATCCCCACCGCCACGTAAACCCGTGCGGTGACCCAGGTGCCGGACGCGCCGACCTGACGGTCGCGCGCCATGAAGCCATCGTCCACCGCCACGCGGGACGCGCCTTCGGTAGCACCCAGCGCTTCGGCGGTCCTGTGGAAAAGTCCCCAGTCCTTGACCCCGTTGCCGCCGGAGAAGATGAACTCGGCTTCGGCCATCGGAATCGCCGCCGGGTCCACTGCCACCGCGCCCAGATCCTCGATGCGCGACAAGCTGCGCGCCACGGCTGTGGATAACTCCACCGGCAAGGCTTCGTGACGGGTTTCGCTCACAGGTTCGGCGCATTCGACGGCAGCCAGAATCAAGCGTGCCACCGGGCGCGCAAGGTCTTGCAAACCGGCACCGGCGCGGCCGATGCATTCCTGATCCTTGACCTGCCAGACCCGCGTGGCCGGGCGTTCGCCCAGCGCGGCGGCAAAGCGTCGACCCAATTCACCACCACCGCTGCGGCTGTCCGGCAGCAACCAGTGACGCGGGCTGAACTGGTTATCCACAGCCCGCAAACCCTGGACCCGTTGTTCCGGTGCATAACCGCTGAATTCTTCGCCATCCAGCACCAGCAAGCGATCGACGCCAGCAGTGGCGAAGGCGTTTTCTTTGTGTTCGCCAAAGACCACGGCCAATACCGCGCCGTCCTTGCCGGCCAACTGATGAGCCAGGCCAAGCAAGTCGCGGTCGTGGCTGCTCAAGCGGCCGCCGACCATGTCCGGCACCACGTTGATGTAAAACGCCGGTTGCGGCACTTGATGCAGCGGCAATTGCACTTCAACCGCGGCCGAGCGTTTAGTCGCCCCGCCCTGTTGACCGCCGCTGCGGTCGATTCGCTTGATCCCGTTGGGACCGATAAAACCGATGCCATGGGGATTCTTGCGGATGACGCCGTTAGGCCCCATCCAGCTGTGCTGCGCCGGTTGCATGGCCGCGTGCAGCGGGTGCAGACGGTTACGGGCGATCCATTCGGCGCGTGGGTCGCGGCGGATAATGTCGCTCATCAGTGGGCCTCCGCAGGTTCACGTTGGGCCGGTTTGGTCGGCTTGCTCGGGGCAGCGTCTTCGAGCAACGCGTCCGCCACCAGTTCGGCGATGTCCTTGATCAGCGGCCGAGGTTCGACCACGCCTTCGAGCATCGCGGTGCACTGTGGACAACCCACGGCCACCAGTTCGGCGCCGGTTTCGCGGATGTCTTCCATGCGCATGTCGGGGATCCGTTGCTTGCCCGGGATGTCGGTGATCGGCGCACCGCCACCACCGCCGCAGCAGCGCGAGCGGAAACCGGAGCGTTGCATTTCCTTGATCTCGATCCCAAGGGCGCGCAGCACTTCACGCGGCGCCTCGTATTCGCCGTTGTAGCGGCCGAGGTAGCACGGGTCGTGATAAGTCACGCTGCTGCCTTTGTGCTGGCCGAGGTTCAGGGCGCCAGCGCCGATGATTTCTGCCATGTAGGTGCTGTGGTGCTGCACGACGTAGTTGCCGTCGAAGGCCCCGTACTCGTTTTTCAGCACGTGGAAGCTATGCGGGTCGCAGGTGACGATGCGGTTGAAGCTGTATTTGGCCAGGGTCTGGATGTTGCGTTTGGCCAACAGCTGGAAGGTCGCTTCGTCGCCCAGACGTCGGGCTACGTCACCGCTGTCGCGCTCTTCGAGGCCCAGTACCGCGAAGTCGACCTTGGCCGCTTTCAACACTTTGACGAAGGCGCGCAGGGTGCGCTGGTTGCGCATGTCGAAGGCACCGTCGCCGACCCAAAACAGCACGTCGACCGATTTCTTCTCGCTCATCAGATTGAGGTTCAAGTCCGCCGCCCAGTTCATCCGCCCGCCCGGGGCGAAGCCGCCAGGGTTGTCGGTGGCGATCAGGTTTTCGAGGACTTCGGCGCCCTTGTTCGGGGTCGCGCCTTTTTCCAGGGTCAGGTGACGGCGCATGTCGACGATGGCGTCGACGTGCTCGATCATCATCGGGCATTCCTCGACGCAGGCGCGGCAAGTGGTGCAGGACCACAAGGTTTCAGCGTCCACCAAACCGTTGACGATCGGCTGATGCGGGTTACCGGCGTGTTCGCCGATCGCCTTGCCTGGATAAGGGCTACCGGCGAATTTGGCATCAGTGCCGCCGGCCAGGCCGACGACCATGTCCTGAATCAGCTTTTTCGGGTTCAGCGGCTGACCGGCGGCGAACGCCGGGCACGCGGCTTCGCATTTACCGCACTGCACGCAGGCGTCAAAGCCGAGCAGTTGGTTCCAGGTGAAATCCTTGGGTTTTTCCACGCCCAGTGGCGCGGTTGGATCGCTCAGGTCCAGCGGTTTCAAACCGGTGGAGCGGCCGCCACCAAAGCGTTCGGCGCGACGGTGCCAGGCCAGGTGCAAGGCACCGGCGAAGGCGTGCTTCATCGGCCCGCCCCAGGTCATGCCGAAGAACAGTTCGCTAACGCCCCACAGCACACCGACGCCGAGGATCGCAGCTACCACCCAACCGCCGAAGTTTTCCGGGAGGATGCCGGCGACCGGCAGGGTCAACAGGAAGAAGCTCGCAGAGAACGCCAACAGGCTTTTCGGCAGACGCATCCATGGCCCTTTGGAAAGGCGAGCCGGTGGGTTGCGACGACGCAGGAACATGAAAATCGCACCGACGAACATCACCGCCGAAGCAATCAACAGGGCAACACCGAGAATGCGATTGTGCAAGCCGAAGCCGTGAACCAGGATCGCCAGCACAATGGACGCCACCGCACCGCCAGCCGTGGCGACGTGAGTGTTGGCGATGTATTTGTCCCGCGCGACGACATGGTGCAAATCGACCATGTAGCGCTTGGGCATGGCGAACAGGCCGCCGATCAGGTCGACTTTCGAAGCCCGGCCTCGGCGCCACATAGCCACCCGCCGCAACGCGCCGAGGACGGCAAGGCCCAGGGCTGCGAACAACAGGATTGGAAGAAGGGTGTTCAACATGGTGGAGCTCCCAAAGACCTCGGGGTCTTGCAGGTCGAGATGCCTTACTCGGTTCCTGTGGGAGCGGGCTTGCTCGCGAAGACGGACTGACATTCAACATCGATGTCGTCTGACCCGCCGCTTTCGCGAGCAAGCCCGCTCCCACAGGGTTATGTGCAAGCCTTAGAAATCCTTACAGAGCCTCAACGCGTCGTAGATCGCCGCGTGGGTGTTGCGCTGCGCCACGCAGTCGCCGATGCGGAACAGCAAGTAGCCGTCGCCCGCCTGGCTCAGCGAAGGTTGTGGCTTGATCGCGAACAGGGCTTCGATGTCCATCTGGCCTTTGTTGCGCGAGCCTTCCTTCAAGGCGTAGTAGATTTCTTCGTCCGGACGCACGCCGTTTTCGACGACGACCTGGTCCACCACCCGCTCCTCTTTGGCGCCGGTGTATTCGTTTTCCAGCACCGCCACCAGCTTGTCGCCTTCGCGGTAGACCTTCTCCAGCATCATGTCCCCGGTCATGATCACTTCTTTGGGGTACATGCTGCGGTAGTACGTCGGGAACGAGGTGCCGCCGATGGCCACGCCGGGTTTGATGTCGTCGGTGACGATCTCGACCTGGCTGCCTTTGTCGGCGAGGAAGTCGGCGGTCGACATCCCGGTGAACTCGCAGATGGTGTCGTAGACCAGCACGTTTTTGCCCGGTGCAACCTTGCCATCGAGGATGTCCCAGCTGCTGACCACCAGGCCTTCAGCCGCGCCCCAGTGCTCGTTCTGCTCCAGGAACGGATGACCGCCAACGGCGAGCACCACCACGTCCGGACGCAGGTCGAGAATGGTTGCCGCATCGGCGGCCACGCCCAGGCGCAGGTCGACTTTCAAACGCGCCAATTCCAGCTGGAACCAGCGGGTGATACCGGCGATCTGGTCGCGCTGCGGAGCTTTCGACGCGGTAGTGATCTGCCCGCCGATGAATTCTTTCTTCTCGAACAGGGTCACGTCGTGGCCACGTTCGGCCGACACGCGCGCCGCTTCCATCCCGGCAGGACCGGCACCGACCACCACAACCTTGCGCTTCACACCGGTCGACTTCTCGATGATGTGCGGTACGCCCATGTATTCACGGGAGGTCGCGGCGTTCTGGATGCACAACACGTCCAGGCCCTGGTACTGACGGTCGATGCAGTAGTTGGCGCCGACGCATTGTTTGATCTGGTCGACCTGACCCATTTTGATCTTGGCAATCAGGTGCGGGTCGGCGATATGGGCGCGGGTCATGCCGACCATGTCCACGTAGCCGCCTTCCAGAATACGGGTCGCCTGGTTCGGGTCCTTGATGTTCTGCGCGTGCAGCACCGGGGCCTTCACCACTTCCTTGATACCGGCCGCCAAGTGCAGGAACGGCTCCGGTGGATAACTCATGTTCGGGATAACGTTGGCCAGGGTGTTGTGGGTGTCGCAACCCGAACCCACCACGCCGATGAAGTCGATCATGCCGGTGTCGTCGTAGTACTTGGCGATCTGCTTCATGTCCTCGTGGGACAAGCCGTCCGGGTGGAACTCGTCACCGCACAGACGGATGCCGACGCAGAAATCCGGGCCGACTTCCTTGCGCACAGCCTTGATCACTTCCAGGCCGAAACGCATGCGGTTTTCGAAGCTGCCGCCCCATTCGTCGGTACGTTTGTTGACGCGTGGGCTCCAGAACTGGTCGATCATGTGCTGGTGCACGGCGGACAGCTCGACGCCGTCCAGGCCACCGGCCTTGGCCCGCGCCGCGGCGCTGGCGTAGTTGCCGATCACCCGCCAGATTTCTTCCGGCTCGATGGTTTTGCAGGTCGCACGGTGCACCGGCTCACGGATGCCCGACGGCGACAGCAGGGTTGGCCAATGCTCACCGTCCCAGCGGGAACGACGCCCCATGTGGGTAATCTGGATCATGATCTTGGCGCCATGCTTGTGCATGGCATCGGCCAGGTTCTGAAAGTGTGGAATGATCCGGTCGTCGGCCAGGTTGACCGACTTCCACCAGCCTTGCGGGCTGTCGATGGCCACACTGGAGGAACCACCACAAATCGCCAGGCCGATCCCGCCCTTGGCTTTCTCTTCGTAATACTTGACGTACCGGTCGGTGGTCATGCCGCCGTCGGTGGCATAAACCTCGGCGTGCGCGGTGCTGAGCACGCGGTTGCGGATGGTCAGTTTGCCGATCTGGATCGGCTGGAACATTGCTTCGAAAGCCATGGCGGGTTCCTCGACTTACAACGGCTTGACGGTGAACAGGCCGTCGTCGTGGCCTTCTTCGGAGCCACCGTAAACCTGTTCGGCAACGGTGCGGATCTTGCTGCCGCGGGCTTGCAGAATCTGATCCATAGCACCGGCAAACCAACCGGTGAACATGTAGTCGACCTTGCGCCCGACCTTGCCGTACACGTAGACAAATGCGGAGTGTTCGAGCTTGACGCTGGCAGTGCCTTTGTCGAGGTCGATGTCCTGGATCTTGAACAGGCCCCAGCCGCGCTGCGACAGGCGCTTCATGTAGTGTTCGAACACCGCAACGCCTTCCAGGCCGTGGCATTCAGCTTCTTTTTCACACCAGTGCCAGGCGGACTTGTAGCCGGCCTTGTAGAGGATTTCGGCGTAGGCGTCGGCGCCCAGCACTTCCTCGATGCCCATGTGGTTGTTGACGAAGAAGTGACGCGGTACGTACAGCATTGGCAGGGCGTCGGAGGTCCAGACACCGGTTTCGCTGTCGACTTCGATTGGCAATTGCGGGGCGATCTTGGCCATGGAAACTTAACTCCAGAAAATTTTGGTGTTGCCCCCGGCGCGGACGGCCGGGGGAAAGGATTCAGAGGTGCTGTGGCTTACTCGCCCCAGACGTCCTTCAAGACGTTGACCCAGTTCTCGCCCATGATCTTGCGCACCACGCGCTCGGAATGGCCGCGCTTGAGCAGGGTTTCGGTCAGGTTCGGGAATTCGCCGACGGTGCGGATGCCCAGCGGGTTGATGATCTTGCCGAAGCTGGTCAGGCGGCGGGCGTAGCCCTTGTCATGGGTCAGGTATTCGAAGAAGTCCTGGCCATGGCCCTGGGTGAAGTCGGTGCCGATACCGATGGCGTCTTCACCGACGATGTTCATGGTGTATTCGATGGCTTCGGCGTAATCGTCGATGGTCGAATCGATGCCCTTGGCCAGGAATGGCGCAAACATGGTCACGCCGACGAAACCGCCGTGATCGGCGATGAACTTCAGTTCTTCATCGGACTTGTTGCGCGGGTGGACTTTCAGGCCCGACGGCAGGCAATGGGAGTAGCAGACCGGCTTCTTCGATTCGAGGATGACTTCTTCGGAGGTCTTCGAGCCGACGTGGGACAGGTCGCACATGACGCCGACGCGGTTCATCTCGGCGACGATTTCACGACCGAAACCCGACAGGCCGCCATCGCGCTCGTAGCAACCGGTGCCAACCAGGTTCTGGGTGTTGTAGCACATCTGCACGATACCGACGCCCAGCTGCTTGAACACCTCTACATAGCCGATCTGGTCTTCAAAGGCGTGAGCATTCTGGAAGCCGAACAGGATGCCGGTCTTGCCTTGTTCTTTAGCCTTGCGGATATCGGCGGTGGTGCGCACTGGAATCACCAGGTCGCTGTTTTCGCGGATCAGCTTCTGGCTGGCGGCGATATTGTTGACGGTGGCCTGGAAGCCCTCCCACACCGAGACGGTGCAGTTGGCCGCGGTCAGACCGCCCTTGCGCATGTCTTCGAACAGCTCACGGTTCCACTTGGCAATAATCAGACCGTCGATAACGATGCTGTCGGCGTGCAATTCGGCTGGGCTCATCAGGCTGTCCCCTATTAGCGATTCATGCGCCGAATCGTGTGCCGGCGCTTTGGGGCCAGCATATGCCTGAGGGAGGGGGCAGCCGGGTGCAAAAACGACAGGGGGTTTGCCGAAAGCGTCAATCCGCGACAAAGGGTCGTTGCCGGACGTCATGAGCCACCTGTTCAAGGACCTGCGCATGGGCCAGAATTCGCGCCATTACTGGATGCTTTACTGGAAAAACGGGCGGCGGCGCAATGAAATCGATCTTCCTGGCTTTGGCACTGATAGCGACCGGCGTACACGCGGCTGAAGAAGCCGACGATAACCCCTGCGACAAAGTCGAAAACGAGGTTCAAACCCTGGAATGCTCGGTCTACAGCAGAACCACCGCCGAAGACCTGCTGAGCGAAAACTACAAAAGCCTGAACGAGCGCATGCAGACGCTCTACGGCAAGAGCCCGGCGCAACTGACCGACATCACCGCCAAGCTCAAGGCTGCTCAACAGCAGTGGCTGAAGACCCGGGATGCGGATTGCGCGGTTGAAGCGTTCCCGGCGACAGCCGGTAGCAAGGCGTTCACGATTGCGCAGAATGATTGCGTGGCGCGGATGAGTGACGAGCGGTCGGAGTTTTTGGAGTCGATTGGGCAGGACTGATGTTGTGGTCGGGGCAACATCCCGACATGCTTCGTTAATTGGCCGATAGCGAAATATAAGTAAAGATTCGTAATCTTATAAAAGACTTATATTCGAGAGACAAAAAACGCGATGAGCGCACCTACTGACGTTCAAATCATCAATGACGCAGATGGAAACCCTGCGTTCGTGGTCATTCCCTACGCGCAATATGTGGCGCAGAGAATTGAGCCCGATCTTATTCCCCACGAGGTGGTCAGCCGTATCGTCGACGGCGCAACGCCAATTCGCGCCTGGCGCGAACATCTGAACCTTACCCAGGATGAAGTGGCCAAACGCATGGGCATCTCCCAACCGGCCTTCGCCCAGCAAGAGACCGTCGCCAAGCCTCGCAAGGCGACGCGTGAGAAAATTGCCGCGGCTTTTGGCATCAACGCCGATCAACTTGAGCTGTAAGCTGCACGCTATCAGCCAGTAAAGGGATTCAAATGAAAATCTGCGGCATCGAAATCAAAGGCAGCGAAGCCATCATTGCTGTGGCCTCCCTCGACGATCAGGTCCTGAGCCACATCCCGCTGAACACCAAGAAAATCGCCCTAGACGATGACGACGAAGCCGCGAACGTCAAAGTCTTTGCCGCTCAGGTGGCGTCGTTTGTGCGCGAGAACGCCATCGACCGAATCGCGATCAAGAAGCGCAGCAAGAAAGGCGAGTTTGCCGGTGGGCCGACCACGTTCAAGATCGAGGGTGTTTTCCAGTTGCTGGAAAATTGCGAGGTCACGCTGCTGTCGCCACAAACCATCAATGCGCAGAACAAGAAATTCGATTTCGAACTGCCGGCCACGCTGAACAAGTATCAGCACGAGGCGTACAAAGCGGCCTGCTCGGCGTTGATGAAGAAGTAACACCCACAGCAGATCAAAACTGTGGGAGCGGGCTTGCTCGCGAATGGGGTGTCTCAGTCGACCTTAATGTTGCATGAATGACCGCATTCGCGAGCAAGCCCGCTCCCACAGTGGTTTTGTGTCAGGCCCAAGCCCCTCATCAAACAAGCTCCCGGCCATCCCCCAACCGTCGTCGGTCCTCTCGCGGACATCGCTCAAACTTCGCCCGATAGCTGCGGGTGAAATACGACGGCGATTCAAACCCGCACGCAATACTCACTTCCAACACGCTCATATTGGTCTGGCGCAGCAACTGCCGGGCCTTTTCCAGCCGCAAGCGCAGGTAGAAGTTGCTCGGTGTGTCATTGAGGTGCAACCGAAACAATCGCTCCAGTTGCCGTCGTGTCACCTTGATCGATTCTGCCAATTCCAGCGTGCTCAGCGGCGGTTCGCTGTGCTGCTCCATCTCCCCAATCACCTGCACCAGTTTCTTGTTGCTGATGCCATAACGCGTGGCGACTTCCATGCGCTGGTGGTCTTTGCGCGGGCGGATACGGCCGAGTACGAATTGTTCGCTGACCTGGATCGCCAGTTCCGGGCCGTGGGCCTGGGCGATAAGGTCGAGCATCAGGTCGATGGAAGCGGTACCGCCGGCGGAGGTGATGCGTCGGCGGTCGATCTCGAACAGCTCCTGGGTGACGCTCAGCTGCGGGTAGGACTCCTTGAAGGCGTCGATGGCTTCCCAGTGCAGGGTCAGGCGATGGCCGTCGAGCAGCCCGGCTTCGGCGAGGATGAAACTGCCGGTGTCGATGGCGCCGAGGGTCACGCCTTCGTTATCCAGGCGGCGTAACCAGTGCTCCAGGGCCGGAGTGGTGAACTTCAGCGGTTCGAATCCGGCGACCACCAGCAAGGTAGCGCCTTTCTTCAACGGCTCCAGCGCCGCATCGGCGTTGACCGACATGCCATTGCTGGCCAGTACCGCCCCGCCGTCCGCGCTGAGCACATGCCAGCGATAGAGCTCGCCACGAAAGCGATTGGCGACCCGCAGCGGCTCGATGGCCGAGATAAATCCAATCGCCGAGAAACCCGGCATCAACAAGAAGTAGAAATCCTGGGACATGGAGCGCACTCGACTGGCAGGAAACGAGAGGGCGGGAAGCGTGTGGACGTTGATACGCCACTTGCGCGCGGCATTCAAGAGCGCAGGTCGCCGCAGTGCAAGAGCTGGTCGCCGCAGTGCGTTTTCACAGGGCCTTAGCTGCGTAACTTGGGCATCACCGGCGCACGAAGACGCCCGGACCCACAATAACGAACTGCCGAGGAAACCTGAGATGAAACGACTGATCAGCAGCTGTGTTCTTGCACTCAGCGGTACCGCTTTCTTGAGCGCCAGCGTCATGGCGGCCGAACCTGCTTCATGCCAGAACGTACGCATGGGCGTTGTGAACTGGACCGACGTGATCGCCACCAGTGCCATGACCCAAGTCCTGCTCGATGGCCTCGGCTACAACACCAAACAAACCAGCGCGTCCCAGCAAATCATCTTCGCCGGGATCCGCGACCAGCGCCTGGACTTGTTCCTGGGTTACTGGAACCCGCTGATGACCCAGACCATCACCCCGTTCGTCACGGCCAATCAGGTCAAGGTGCTTGAGGCGCCAAGCCTGAAAGACGCTCGCGCCACTCTCGCCGTACCGACGTATCTCGCCGACAAGGGCCTGAAAACCTTCGCCGACATCGCCAAGTTTGAAAAGGAACTGGGCGGCAAGATCTACGGCATCGAGCCAGGTTCGGGCGCCAACACCCAAATCAAGGCAATGATCGCCAAGAACCAGTTTGGCCTCGGCAAGTTCCAGTTGGTCGAATCCAGTGAGGCCGGCATGCTCGCGGCGGTGGATCGCGCCGTGCGACGCAAAGAGGCTGTGGTGTTCTTCGGCTGGGCGCCGCACCCGATGAACGTCAACGTGAAGATGACCTACCTCACTGGCAGCGAAGACGCCCTTGGCCCGAACGAAGGCATGGCCACGGTCTGGACCGTCACCGCGCCGAAATACGCCGAGCAATGCCCGAACATCGGTCGCTTGCTGAGCAACCTGACCTACACCGCCGAAGATGAGAGCCGGATGATGCAGCCGCTACTGGATCACAAGGACGCCTTCGAATCGGCCAAGCAATGGCTGAAAGATCACCCGCAAGACAAGCAACGCTGGCTCGAAGGCGTGACCACCTTCGATGGCAAACCGGCGGCTGACAACCTGAAACTGACCACCAAATAAACCCGATTGAACCACCGACTCGCAGCCCGACAGGGCTGCGAATCGACTAATCACGCCCGCCATTCCCATAAAGAACAGGAACCGCCTCATGAACCACGACGTCATCATCACCTGCGCACTCACCGGTGCTGGCGACACGACCAGCAAGAGCCCACACGTGCCGGTCACCCCGAAACAAATCGCCGCAGCCGCCGTAGAAGCCGCCAAGGCCGGCGCCACTGTCGTTCACTGCCACGTTCGTAACCCCGAAACCGGCAAATTCAGCCGTGATGTAGCGCTGTATCGCGAAGTGATGGAGCGCATCCGCGAGGCGGACGTCGACATCATCGTCAACCTCACCGCCGGCATGGGCGGCGACCTGGAAATCGGCGCGGGCGAGAACCCGATGGAGTTCGGCCCGAACACCGACCTGGTCGGCCCGCTGACCCGTCTGGCCCACGTTGAAGCACTGCTGCCGGAAATCTGCACCCTCGATTGCGGCACCCTGAACTTCGGCGACGGCGACACCATTTACGTGTCCACCCCGGCCCAGCTACGCGCTGGCGCCAAACGCATTCAAGAACTGGGCGTGAAAGCCGAGCTGGAAATTTTCGACACCGGTCACCTGTGGTTCGCCAAGCAGTTGATCAAGGAAGGCTTGCTCGACGACCCGTTGTTCCAGCTCTGCCTGGGCATCCCATGGGGCGCACCGGCTGATACCACCACCATGAAAGCCATGGTCGACAACCTGCCAGCCAATGCGGTGTGGGCCGGTTTCGGCATCGGTCGCATGCAGATGCCGATGGCGGCGCAAGCGGTGCTGCTGGGCGGCAACGTGCGGGTCGGTCTGGAAGACAACATCTGGCTGGACAAGGGCGTACTGGCGACCAACGGCCAACTGGTCGAGCGCGCCAGCGAAATCCTCAGCCGCCTCGGCGCCCGTGTTCTGACCCCGGCAGAAGGCCGGGCAAAAATGGGCCTGACCAAGCGCGGTTGAGCCTTACACACTTTCCCCCTGTGGGAGTGAGCCTGCTCGCGATAGCGGTTTACCTGCCTCAATTGATGCATCGGATGTACCGACGCCATCGCGAGCAGGGTCGCTCCCACAGTTTTTTCCGAGCCAAATTCAGGAAGTAACCATGAGCTTTATCACTGAAATCAAAACCTTCGCCGCCCTGGGCAGCGGTGTCATCGGCAGCGGTTGGGTGTCCCGCGCCCTCGCCCACGGCCTCGACGTGGTGGCCTGGGACCCGGCGCCTGGCGCCGAAGCCGCGCTGCGCAAACGCGTCGCCAATGCCTGGGGCGCTTTGGAGAAACAGGGCCTTGCGCGAGGTGCATCGCAGGATCGGCTGCGCTTTGTCGCCACTATCGAAGAATGCGTTCGCGATGCGGATTTCATTCAGGAAAGCGCCCCTGAGCGTCTGGACCTGAAACTGGAGCTGCACGCCAAAATCAGCGCGGCGGCCAAGCCCAATGCCTTGATCGGTTCCAGTACTTCCGGCCTGTTGCCGAGCGAGTTCTACGAGAGCTCGACGCACCCGGAACGCTGCGTCGTCGGCCACCCGTTCAACCCGGTTTACCTGCTGCCGCTGGTGGAAGTGGTGGGCGGCAAAAACACCACGCCGGAAGCGGTTCAAGCAGCAATGAAAGTCTACGAATCCTTGGGCATGCGTCCGCTGCATGTGCGCAAGGAAGTACCCGGCTTTATCGCCGACCGCTTGCTCGAAGCGCTGTGGCGTGAGGCGCTGCACCTGGTCAACGACGGTGTGGCGACCACCGGCGAAATCGATGACGCAATCCGCTTTGGCGCGGGTCTGCGCTGGTCGTTCATGGGCACATTCTTGACGTACACCCTGGCGGGTGGCGATGCGGGCATGCGGCACTTCATGGCGCAATTCGGGCCGGCATTGCAGTTGCCGTGGACGTATCTGCCGGCGCCGGAGCTGACCGACAAGTTGATTGATGATGTGGTGGATGGCACCAGCGATCAGTTGGGCACGCACAGCATTTCCGCGCTGGAGCGCTATCGTGATGATTGCTTGCTGGCGGTGCTGGAAGCGGTGAAGACCACCAAAGAGAAGCATGGGATGGCCTTCAGCGAATAACCCCAGGCTAATGGGCCAGCAGGTCTGGCCCCTTCGCGAGCAAGCCCGCTCCCACAGTTGATTTGATGTGTGAATACAATCTATGTCACCCAGCAGATCCCCTGTGGGAGCGGGCTTGCTCGCGAAGACGGCAGCCCAGTCACCACTCATGTTGGAACCTACACCATGCCCACCCTCACCACCTACCAAACCAAAATCATCCCCGACTGGGTCGACTACAACGGCCACCTGCGCGATGCCTTCTACCTGCTGATTTTCAGCTACGCCACCGACGCGCTGATGGATCGTCTGGGCATGGACAGCAACAACCGCGAAGCCAGCGGCAACTCGTTGTTCACCCTCGAACTGCACCTCAATTACCTGCACGAAGTGAAGCTCGACGCCGACGTCGAAGTGCACACCCAAATCATCGGCCACGACAGCAAACGCCTGCACCTCTATCACAGCCTGCATCGGGTGGGCGACGACAAGGAGCTGGCAGGCAACGAGCAAATGCTGTTGCACGTCGACCTTGCCGGGCCGCGCTCCGCACCGTTCAGCGAAGACACCTTGAGCAAGCTGCGAGCCATCGTCGTCGAGCAAACCGACCTTCCCGCCCCCCACTACATTGGCCGAGTGATCGCGTTACCCCCTAAAAAATAACAAGGAGATCGCCATTGAACACCGCCGCCGCTTTTGCCGACTTCCGTACCTACCCGTTGATCAGCGCGTTGACCGCCGTACACACCCTGGCGGACCGAATTCAAGTGAAGTGGGCCGATGACCGTGTCAGCCCGTTTCATCATCAGTGGCTGCGGGACAACTGCCCGTGCCCGCTGTGCGTCTACACCGTCACCCGCGAGCAAGTGCTGGAAATCGTCGACGTCGCCGAAAACCTGAAACCCTCGGACGTCAGCGTTGATGCTGAAGGCTGCCTGCGTGTCGATTGGCAGGACGGCCATCTCAGCCGCTTCGATCCTGGCTGGCTACGGGCCCACGCCTACGATGATGAGTCCCGCGCCGAACGCCGGGCATCCAAGCCAAAAAGTCAGCTCTGGAACAGCAACCTGACGCTGCCGGTGTTCGACTACCGGGCGTTGATGAACGACAACCACGCCTTGCTGCAATGGCTGCTGGCCGTGCGCGATACCGGCCTGACTCAGGTCCGCGGTGTGCCCACCGAGCCAGGCTCGTTGAAGTTGATTGCCCAGCGGATTTCCTTCATCCGCGAGAGCAATTTTGGGGTGCTGTTCAACGTGCAATCCAAGGCCGATGCCGACAGTAATGCCTACACCGCTTTCAACCTGCCGTTGCACAGCGACCTGCCGACCCGGGAGTTACAACCGGGGCTGCAATTTCTGCATTGCCTGGTGAATGATGCCGAGGGTGGCGAGAGTATTTTCGTCGACGGTTTTGCCATTGCCGAAGCCTTGCGCGAAGAAGATCCCGAAGCGTTCAAAAGCCTCTGCGAAATCCCTGTGGAGTTCCGCAACAAAGACCGCCACAGCGACTACCGTTGCCTGGCGCCGATCATCGCGCTGGATGCCTTTGGGCAGGTTTCAGAAATCCGCATGGCGAATTTTCTGCGCGGTCCGTTCGATGCGTCGGTCGAGCAGATGCCGGCGCTCTATCACGCCTACCGCCGCTTTATTGCGATGACCCGGGAAGCGCGACTCCGCGTGATGACGCGGTTAAACCCTGGCGAAATGTGGTGCTTCGACAACCGCCGCACCCTCCACGCCCGCAACGCCTTCGACCCTGCTACTGGCGCCCGGCATTTTCAGGGTTGTTATGTCGATCGGGATGAATTGTTGTCGCGGATTTTGGTGTTGCAGCGCTAGACCGCGTCATCGTTCATCGCGAGCAGGCTCACTCCCACATTCGACCGCATTCTCCTGTTAGAACTCGGTCAACTGTGGGAGTGAGCCTGCTCGCGATGGCGTCAGCCCAGACACCCCATCCCTCCCTGATTCACAGGCAAAAAAAACCCCGATCAAGCCGTGACAGGATCGGGGCAGAGGTGGGTACTGTTGAGGAGCCGTTGCGCGAGGGTGACCAAACCATCGTGAAACCAGCTGATCCCAGTGTGCCCACTCCCATCTGTAGCAAGTTAGCCGAAAACGACCTGTTCATAGGTATTGCGGCCATTGCGACAAATCGTCCTTGCCGCCACTCCGTACCCCTATGAGAATCGAACCACGACACCGTTCCCTGAAGAAGGATTGCGTCATGATGTACACCGATTTGATTGACCAGGAAGACCTGTTGGGCCAGCTCAAGGCATTAGGATTTGCAGTCCCCCCAGGTGCAACCGCTGAGCAGGCCTGCGAATGCGCGGTACGGGGTTTGAACAACGAACGGGCAACGGAACTGCGGACAATGGTCAAGCAGATGTACACCAGCAGTGCGACCATCCTGCCGGCCGTGCGCCAGGCCATCGACAAGCAATTGCTGCCCGCGTTGGCCGAGTATCAGCAGAGCCGTAGCGCCTGATAGACCGCTTTCGTCAGATCGCCGCCCGGAGCAAGCCCGCTCCCACAGTTGACCGATTCCTCTCAGAGGAACGCGATCTAATGTGGGAGCGAGCCTGCTCGCGAATGAAGGCGCCGCGGTTTAGAGCCTTACGCTAGCGAACGTCGACTCATTGCGCGCCTGGCTCAACGCCGACAGCGGCCCGGACAACGGTGACAACACCAGCGCTTGCGGCAGCGGCATCATCGCCACTTGTTGGGTGGTGTTGGAACCTACGCGTTCGTCACGCGGCGGAATGCCGAAGTATTCGCGGTAGCACTTGGAGAAGTGCGGCGTAGACACGAAACCACACACCGACGCCACTTCGATGATCGACATCGGCGTTTGCTTGAGCAACTGCCGGGCGCGGATCAAGCGCAGTTTCAGGTAGTAACGCGATGGCGAGCAGTGCAGGTATTTCTGGAACAGCCGCTCCAGCTGACGACGCGACACGGCGACGTACACCGCCAGCTCGTCGAGGTCGATCGGCTCTTCCAGGTTGGCTTCCATCAGCGCGACGATTTCCTGCAACTTCGGCTGGTTGGTGCCAAGCATGTGCTTGAGCGGCACACGCTGGTGATCCTGCTCGTTGCGGATGCGTTCGTAGACAAACATCTCCGAGATCGCGGCGGACAGTTCACGACCATGATCGCGGCTGATCAGGTGCAGCATCATGTCCAGTGGCGCGGTGCCGCCGGAACTGGTGAAACGGTTACGGTCGAGGGTGAACAGACGCGTACTCATGGCCACACGTGGAAACGCTTCCTGCATAGCGGCCAGGCATTCCCAGTGCACGCTGCAATCGAAACCGTCCAGCAAACCGGCACAGGCCAGGGCCCAGCTGCCGGTGCAGACCGCGCCCAGACGCTTGGACTGACGCGCCTGGCTTTGCAGCCATGACACGTGTTCACGGGTAACAGTGCGCTGGATGCCGATACCGCCGCAGACAATGATGGTGTCCAGGGCCGGTGCTTTGTGCATGGAGCAGTCGGGGGTGATCTGCAGACCGTCACTGGCCCAGACCTGACCACCGTCGACAGTCATTGTGGTCCAGCGATACAGCTCGCGGCCGGACAGTTGGTTAGCCATTCGCAGGGGTTCTACTGCAGAGGCCAGAGAAATAAGCGTGAAATTGTCCAGCAGCAGAAAGCCGATGGATTGAGGCGCACGGTTCTGGGGTTGGGCCCCGGAGTTGAACGTCGTCATCGCGGTATCTCCTCACACAAAGCGGATGATGGCCTCAGGCGGAGGCTCTTGTTATTGCCATCGTTCTCGCGTGGGAGACGGGCTTTGTAATGACAGAGCAAATGCCATGCCTAAAGTTGAATGGCTGTTCAATAACTCCTGAAAACGACGTCGCGCCGCGTCTAAATAAGCCGCGCCGGGAGTGGGGGTTATAAGTGCCATTATCGGCGGGAGGCGCTCTGCCCCGTTGGGCTTGAGCAAATCGGTAGCACTTGTGGGAACAGGGCTACAGCGACCTGGTGAAGAGTGTCACCGCAAGCACAGGTGACAGGCGGTAATGGCCAACCTGGATCCCGGATCTGGGGCAAGGGGCTTATCTGTAAGCGACGCGCCAAAACGTGGCGCGTTTTGATTCCGGTGTTCACTTTGTGCGCAGTTTTGACTGGTCCGGCGTGGTGCTATGTGGCCTGTTGTGGCGAGGGGATTTATCCCCGTTGGGTCGCGAAGCGGCCCCAAAATCTTTACGACTGCTGCGCAGCCGAACGGGGATAAATCCCCTCGCCACAAAAGCCCCCTCACCACACGATCAACCCAGTCTCAGCACTCCACCGCGCTAACCGCCAACCCACCGCGCGATGTCTCTTTATATTTGTCATGCATATCGGCACCGGTATCACGCATCGTGCGGATCACCCGATCCAGCGAGATAAAGTGCTGACCGTCGCCACGCAGTGCCATCTGCGCTGCGTTGATGGCTTTCACCGCAGCAATCGCATTGCGCTCGATGCACGGTACTTGCACCAGCCCGCCCACCGGGTCGCAGGTCAGGCCGAGGTTGTGTTCCAGGCCGATTTCCGCCGCGTTACACAGCTGCTCCGGTGTCGCCCCCAGAATCTCCGCCAGCCCGGCCGCCGCCATGGCGCAGGCCGAACCGACTTCGCCCTGGCAACCGACTTCGGCACCGGAAATCGAAGCGTTTTTCTTGCACAGAATCCCGACCGCCGCCGCACTGAGGAAATAGTCGACTACGTTGGCTTCAGTCACCACTTCGCTGAACTTCATAAAGTAGTGCAGCACCGCCGGAATGATCCCCGCCGCACCATTGGTCGGCGCCGTGACCATGCGTCCGCCAGCGGCGTTTTCTTCATTGACCGCCAGGGCGAACAGGTTGACCCATTCCATGGCGCTCAAGGTCGAGCCGATCACATTGGGCTTGTTCAATTCTTGCAGGCTGCGGTGCAATTTGGCCGCGCGACGGCGCACATTCAGGCCGCCGGGCAAGATGCCTTCGTGCTTGAGGCCTTGCTCCACGCAATCCTGCATGGCGCGCCAGAGTGTCATCAGGCCAGCGCGGATTTCCTCTTCGCTGCGCCAGACCTTCTCGTTGGCCAACATCAATTCGGCAACGCGCAAGTTGTGCTGCTTGCAGAGGCTGAGCAACTCGACGGCACTGGAGAAATCGTACGGCAACACGGTGCGATCCAGATCGACCACGCCGCTGGAAGCCTGTGCCTCATCGACGACAAAACCGCCGCCAATGGAATAGTAGGTATCGCGATGCAGCTCACCGTCATCACCTTCGACAATCAGCGTCATGGCGTTGGGGTGGAACGGCAGGTTCTCGTCGATCAGGCGCATGTCCCGGGCCCAGATGAACGGGACCGACAAGCGACCGTCGAGCAATAGTGTGTGGGTTTCGCGCAGGGTTTCAATGCGGATGCCGATTTGCGACGGATCGATCGCGTCCGGCCACTCGCCCATCAGGCCCATGATCACCGCGTTGTCGCTGCCGTGACCGATGCCGGTGGCCGACAACGAACCATAAAGCTGAACTTCGACGCGCCGTACTTGCTCCAAAAGACCCTGTTCACGCAAACCTTGCACGAACAACGCCGCAGCGCGCATCGGCCCCACGGTGTGCGAACTGGAAGGACCGATGCCGATTTTGAACAGGTCGAAAACACTGATAGCCATTACTGCCGAACTCCTGGATGTGCCAACTCCAGACGCAAAAGCGCCCAGTGACGGAGCTGCTACGCTCAAGCTGCAATCCGCCGAGATGGCCGCATCATCAGGCTTTTGTCATGTCGTTCGACGTCTCACACCGACGCACTCATGCCCACCAACGCCGCGAGGCTTTGACGCTGCGTTTTCGCCGTTTTTTTGCAGATCAGAGGGGCAAAAGGGGCTGAAAAAAGCTGTAAACGACGTCACCGACACTGGATGCGACCATCCCTGTACTGGTTACGACGCACCCTGTAGGCGTCAGATTTTCACTGGTACATGATCGTATCGACTCGATTGCAAGGCGCCGTGGTAGAGATGTCTCCAAAACGCCATCCAACCGCAACCTATAAGTGCGGTGGTCCAGTCGGAACACTGCCAAAAAAAACACCAAGGAGTCCATCCATGAAAGGTTCCCCGTCGTTGTTGTTGGCCGCCATGCTGAGTCTGCCGTTTCTGGCTCAAGCCGCAGAACCGGCTCAGTGCAACACCGTAAACTTCTCCGATGTCGGCTGGACTGACATTACCGTCACTACAGCCACCACCAGCGTCGTTCTCGATGCCCTCGGCTACAAGACCAAAACCACGATGATTTCCGTGCCGGTGACCTACAAGTCCCTGGCCGACGGCAAGAACATGGACGTATTCCTCGGTAACTGGATGCCGACCATGGAAAACGACATCAAGGCTTATCGCGATGCCGGCACCGTGGACGTCGTGCGCACCAACCTCACCGGCGCCAAGTACACCCTCGCCGTACCTCAAGCGCTGTATGACAAAGGTCTTCACGACTTCTCCGATATTCCGAAATTCAAGAAAGAGCTCGACGGCAAGATCTACGGCATCGAGCCGGGTAACGATGGCAACCGTCTGATTCAGAGTATGATCGACAAGAACGCCTTCGGCTTGAAAGACGCCGGATTCAAGATCGTCGAGTCCAGCGAAGCGGGCATGTTGTCGCAAGTCGACCGCGCCCAGAAACGCGACACCGCCGTGGTGTTCCTCGGTTGGGCGCCGCACCCGATGAACAAGCGCTTCAAGATCCAATATCTCACCGGTGGTGACGATTTCTTCGGCCCGGACTTCGGTGCCGCCACCGTGGCGACCAACACCCGCAAGGGTTATGTCCAGGAATGCAGCAACGTCGGTCAGTTGCTGAAAAACCTGGAGTTCACCGTCGACATGGAAAGCACCCTGATGGGCAACGTCCTGGACGACAAAATGAAGCCTGACGCGGCCGCCAAGGCCTGGCTGAAAAAGAATCCACAGGTCCTCGATACCTGGCTCGCTGGCGTGACCACCATTGACGGTAAACCAGGCCTGGAGGCCGTGAAAGCCAAGCTCGCGCAGTAATCGCTTACGCCGGGCGAGTTCGCTCGCCCGGGCTGTTTATTTCCTTGCATGCGGACGTTCACTACCATGCTGATTGATCAGAAAATACCCTTAGGCCAGTACATCGCGGGCTTCGTTGAATGGTTGACGCAACACGGCGCCAGCACCTTCGACGCAATCGCCGTGTCACTGGAAACGATGATCCACGGTGTGACTTTTGCGCTGACCTGGTTCAACCCGCTGGCATTGATCGGCCTCATCGCACTACTGGCACACTTCATTCAACGAAAATGGGGCCTGACCGTTTTTGTCATCGCCTCCTTCCTGCTGATCCTCAATCTGGGGTACTGGCAGGAAACCATGGAAACCCTCGCCCAGGTGTTGTTCGCCACCCTGGTCTGCGTGGTCATCGGCGTGCCGTTGGGCATCGTCGCCGCGCATAAACCGATGTTTTACACACTGATGCGTCCGGTGCTCGATCTGATGCAGACCGTACCGACCTTCGTGTACCTCATTCCTACCCTGACCCTCTTCGGTCTGGGTGTGGTCCCGGGTCTGATTTCTACGGTGGTGTTCGCGATTGCCGCACCTATCCGCCTGACTTACCTGGGTATTCGCGATGTCCCGGAAGAATTGATGGACGCTGGCAAGGCCTTTGGCTGCTCGCGACGTCAGCTGCTCTCGCGAATCGAACTGCCCCACGCCATGCCAAGCATCGCGGCCGGTATCACCCAGTGCATCATGCTGTCGCTGTCGATGGTGGTGATCGCGGCACTGGTGGGCGCCGATGGCCTGGGCAAACCCGTGGTCAACGCACTGAACACTGCTGATATCGCCCTGGGCTTCGAAGCAGGCCTGGCGATCGTACTGCTGGCGATCATGCTCGACCGTATCTGCAAACAACCCGAAGCTAAAGTAGGGGGTGACGCATGAGCATTATTCGCTTCGAAGACGTCGACGTAATCTTCTCCAAGGATCCACGCGAGGCACTCAAGCTGCTGGATCAAGGCATGACCCGTAACGAGATCCTGAAAAAGACCGGGCAGATCGTTGGGGTCGAAAAGGCCAGCCTGGACGTCGAAAAAGGTGAAATCTGCGTACTGATGGGCCTTTCCGGCTCCGGCAAGTCCAGTCTGCTGCGCTGCATCAACGGCCTTAACACAGTCAGCCGCGGCAAGCTGTTCGTCGAGCACGAAGGCAAGCAGATCGACATCGCCTCCTGCACTCCGGCAGAACTGAAAATGATGCGCACCAAGCGCATTGCGATGGTGTTCCAGAAGTTCGCCCTGATGCCTTGGTTGACGGTGCGCGAGAACATCAGTTTCGGTCTGGAAATGCAGGGTCGCCCTGAGAAAGAACGCCGCAAACTGGTGGATGAAAAGCTTGAGCTGGTGGGCCTGACCCAATGGCGCAACAAGAAACCCAACGAGCTGTCCGGTGGTATGCAACAACGCGTGGGCCTGGCCCGTGCCCTGGCGATGGACGCCGACATCCTGCTGATGGACGAACCGTTCTCGGCACTCGACCCACTGATCCGCCAAGGCCTGCAAGACGAACTGCTGGAACTGCAACGCAAGCTGAGCAAGACCATCGTTTTCGTGAGCCACGACCTCGATGAAGCCCTGAAGCTCGGCAGCCGTATTGCAATCATGAAAGACGGTCGGATCATTCAGTACAGCGTGCCGGAAGAGATCGTGCTGAACCCTGCGGACGATTACGTGCGGACCTTCGTCGCCCACACCAATCCGCTGAACGTGCTGTGCGGTCGCAGCCTGATGCGCACCCTGGACAACTGCAAACGCATCAACGGTTCGGTATGCCTCGATCCGGGCGGTGATTCCTGGCTGGACCTGGCCGAAGGCAACACCATCAAAGGCGCACGCCAGAATGGCGCGAGCCTGGACCTGCAGAACTGGATCCCTGGGCAAGCAGTTGAAGGTTTGGGTCGTCGGCCGACGCTGGTCGACTCGAACATCGGCATGCGCGACGCGCTGCAGATTCGATATCAGACAGGCAACAAGCTGGTATTGCACGACAACAACAAGGTGGTCGGGATTCTGGGTGACAGCGAGCTGTATCACGCACTGCTCGGCAAGAACCTGGGGTAAGGCAACACACACAAAAACGCCGCGAGAGATCGCGGCGTTTTTGTTTATGGGATATCGGGTAATGCATGTTGGAGTTGAAGACCCCATCGCCAGCAGGCTGGCTCCCACATTGGAATGCATTCTCTTGTGGGAGCCAGCCTGCTGGCGATGAAGCCGACGCGGTGCTTCGGACCGAAACACCGCGTCCTCGATTACTCAGCTATAGACCCGGCCAAGTAGCTGCCGATGGCTTTCAAACTGATCGAGCACGTCACGGGTGATCTGATCCTGAGTGAAGCCCATCAAATCGTAGTCCTGGCTGCCGTTGTGCAGGTACACCTCGGCGCGGTAATAACGTGCACGCGGTTCATCAGCACTTTCAGCCGACACCGTGTCGCTCGCCGCTGCCAGATAGCCGTCCAGGCTTACTTCGTAGACAAAAGGGTTGCCCTCTTCCATCTCGATCCGCAGGCCCATGCAGCGTTTCGATTTGCCCAGCAACGTCTGCACATCCAGACCCTGAGCGCGCAATTGCACAGCCGCATCTTCCAGCGCCGGGCTCACTTGCTTGTCCATGAAACGCTGAACAATCGACTGATTCGGCTGTAAGTCCAGCTGCGTCAAACGCTCGCTGAAACCACGACGACCACGGGCTGCGAGCTCCGCTTGCTCCTGTTCGATCTGCACGTCCTGGCGCATCGCCTTGTGCAAGCCGAACATGAAGAACACCAGAACCACCGAGAACGGCAGACCCGCCAACACCACCATGGTTTGCATGGCTTCGAAGTTACCGGCGAACAGCAGGCCGATGGTCACCAGCGTGATCACCGCCGACCAGAAGATCCGCAGCCAGTGCGGGGCGTCTTCGTCGACGTTACCGCCCTTGCAGGAAAGGTTGGCCATCATCACCGCGCCGGAGTCCGCCGGGGTCAGGAACAGCACGAAACCAACAAAGATCGACACGCCGATCACGATTTTCGACGCCGGGTAGTGCTCAAGCAGTTGGTAAATCGCCATCGACGGCTGTTCCAGCGCAGTCTTGCCGAGTTCCACCGCCCCATGGTTCATCACTAGGTCCAGGGCCGAGTTACCGAAGATCGACAACCATGCCAGGGTGAAACCCAGTGGAATCAGCAGCACGCCAGCGACCAGTTCACGCACCGTGCGGCCACGGGAAATACGCGCGATGAACATGCCGACGAATGGGGCCCAGGAAATCCACCAGGCCCAGTAGAACAGGGTCCACAGGCCCAACCAGCGGTCAGACTTCTCGCTGTCGCCTTCGTACACATAGAGGTCGAAGGTCTTCAGCACCACGCCGTTCAGGTAGTCGCCGATGTTTTGCACGAAGCCGTTGAGCAGGTGCAGGGTCGGGCCGAACAGCAGCACGAAAATCAGCAGGCCACTGAACAGCACGATGTTCAGGTTGGACAGACGGCGGATACCGTTTTCCACACCCGACACAGCCGCGATGGTCGCCACGGTGCTCATCACGATGATCACGATCAGCAGGTTGGTGTTGCTGTGTTCCATGCCGAACAGGTTTTCAAGCCCCGACGACACTTGCAGCGAACCAATCCCCAGGTTCGTCACCAGACCCAGCAGGGTCACGAACATGCCGAAGCCGTCCACTGCATGACCGGCCGCGCCTTTGACCCAACGCTCGCCGACCAGCGGATACAGCGCAGAACGCAACGCCAGCGGCTGGTTATGACGGTAAGCAAAGTAAGCAACGGCCAGGCCGACCAAGGCGTAGATCGCCCAGCCATGCAGGCCCCAGTGCAGGAATGTCAGCTGCACAGCCTGACGGGCGGCCATGTTGCTGGCGGCCACGCCTTCCGGCGGATTGAAGTAGTGGTCCAGCGGTTCGGAAGCACCAAAGTACAACAGCGAGATGCCGATACCCGACGAGAACAGCATCCCCGCCCAGGCGCCGTAGCTGAAGTCCGGGGTGTCGTCCTTGCTGCCCAGTTTGAGCTTGCCGTAGGACGAAAACGCCAGGCCGACCACGAACACCAGGTAAGCGGCGATCACCACCATGTAGTACCAGCCGAAGCTGCGGGACAACCAGGCCTGGGCAATACCGAGCAATCTGCCGGCCTCTTGCGGGGCGACGATCAGAATGGCGGTCAACAACAGGATCAACGCGGTAGAGGTGTAAAACACCCAACCGTTGACCGTCACCTTCTCGGGTGGGGTCTTTATTAGAGAGGCAGAACTCATGGCACAGATGCTCCAGGCAGTGCGAGAGAAAAACACAAGGCAACGCGTTACCCGACCATTCGGTTAGTTGGCAGCCGACCAGCGGGTGATATAAAGACAGCCCGAAAAAAGCCCGAAACCCCTGAACGCCTGAGCGTGTGGGTTTCGAGCATTTTCAGATGTCGTTTTTCCGCCAACTACATGTAGGAAAAACCTGTAGGTAGCGACGAATTGTCGCAGATCTTATTCTTTGTTGATTGAACGTTCAATCAAAACAAAATAGACTGGCCCTCAATCCGCTAGACGTTTACGTCCGCCGGAAGGCCTAAGGAGATGTGCACGATGCCCAAGGTCGGTATGCAACCCATCCGCCGCCAGCAGTTGATCGAAGCCACATTGCAGGCGGTAGATCAGGTCGGAATGGGGGACGCCAGCATTGCGCTGATCGCCCGTTTGGCCGGTGTCTCGAATGGCATCATCAGTCACTATTTTCAGGACAAGAATGGCCTGATCGCCGCCACGATGCGGTATCTGATGAGCGTCCTCAGCGAGAACGTCACCGCGCGCCGTCAGGCGATGGCAGATGACAGCCCACGGGCGCATCTGCAGGTGATTATCGAAGGCAACTTCGACGCCAGCCAGGTCAATGGCCCGGCAATGAAAACCTGGTTGGCCTTCTGGGCCACCAGCATGCACCAGCCGTCTTTGCACAGGTTGCAGCGGATCAACGATCACCGTCTGTATTCCAACCTGTGCTGCCAGTTCCGTCGTGCGTTGCCGCTTGATCAAGCGCGCAGCGCCGCCCGTGGCCTGGCAGCCCTCATTGACGGTTTGTGGTTGCGCGGCGCGCTGTCGGGAGATGCTTTCGACACCGAGCAGGCGCAACGAATCGCTTACGAATACATGGATATCCAACTGGCCAAGCAGGTGAGTTAGAGCACACAGAACCGCTCAGCACCTGAACCGCCACTGACCAGCGCTGCCAAGGCTTTACGGCACGCCCGGTGGTTAACGCCAACTAACTTATGCACTTGCGAGGACTTTATGGCCCGTTTCGAACTGCAAAAACTCTACATCGATGGCGGCTACAGTGACGCCAGCAGCGACGCCACCTTCGAAGCCATCAACCCGGCTAATGGTGAAGTCCTCGCAACCGTACAACGTGCGACCAAGGAAGACGTCGAGCGCGCTGTAGTCAGCGCCGAAAAGGGCCAGAAAATCTGGGCTGCGATGACCGCCATGGAGCGTTCGCGCATCCTGCGTCGTGCCGTCGACATCCTGCGCGAGCGCAACGATGAACTGGCCGCCCTGGAAACTCTGGACACCGGTAAGTCGTTCTCCGAAACCAAGTACGTCGACATCGTCACCGGTGCTGATGTGCTGGAGTACTACGCAGGCCTGGTGCCGGCCATTGAAGGCGAGCAGATTCCACTGCGCACCACTTCGTTCGTCTACACCCGTCGCGAGCCACTGGGCATCGTGGCCGGTATCGGCGCGTGGAACTACCCGATCCAGATCGCCCTGTGGAAATCCGCACCTGCCCTGGCGGCCGGTAACGCGATGATCTTCAAGCCAAGCGAAGTCACTTCCCTGACCACGCTGAAACTGGCCGAGATCTACACCGAAGCCGGCGTTCCGGCTGGCGTGTTCAACGTACTGACCGGCAGCGGCCGTGAAGTCGGTACCTGGCTGACCGAGCACCCACGCATCGAAAAAATCTCCTTCACCGGCGGCACCGACACCGGCAAGAAGGTCATGGCCAGCGCTTCCGCCTCGTCGCTGAAAGACGTGACCATGGAACTGGGCGGCAAATCCCCGCTGATCATTTTCGACGACGCCGACCTCGACCGCGCCGCCGACACCGCCATGATGGCCAACTTCTACAGCTCCGGCCAGGTCTGCACCAACGGCACTCGCGTGTTCGTGCCGAGCCACCTGAAAGCCGCTTTCGAAGCCAAGATTGTTGAACGCGTTGCGCGCATCCGCGTCGGCAACCCGCAAGACGAGAACACCAACTTCGGCCCGCTGGTCAGCTTCGCCCACATGGAAAGCGTGCTGGGTTACATCGCCAAAGGTAAGGAAGAAGGCGCTCGCGTTCTGTGCGGCGGCAGCCGTCTGACCGAAGGCGAATTCGCCAAAGGCGCGTTCGTGGCTCCGACCGTGTTCACCGACTGCACCGACGAGATGACCATCGTTCGCGAAGAAATCTTCGGCCCGGTGATGAGCATCCTGACCTACGAAACCGAAGAAGAAGTGATCCGTCGTGCCAACGACACCGAGTTCGGCCTGGCCGCTGGCGTCGTCACCAAGGACCTGAACCGCGCTCACCGCGTGATTCATCAACTGGAAGCCGGTATCTGCTGGATCAACGCCTGGGGCGAGTCCGACGCCAAGATGCCGGTCGGCGGCTACAAGCAATCGGGCGTGGGCCGTGAGAACGGCATCAGCTCGCTGAACAACTTCACACGCATCAAATCGGTACAGGTCGAACTGGGCGATTACGCCTCGGTTTTCTAAGGCGGTATTTGCTTCGCCTGCGAGGCCGTCATCGCCAGCAGGCTGGCTCCCACAGGAGTACGCATTCCAATGTGGGAGCCAGCCTGCTGGCGATCGAGTGCGCAGCACTCGCCGACCTGACCAACTTCAAAGAGGGTGCATTCAATGTCCCAAGAATTCGATTACATCATCATCGGTGCCGGCTCGGCCGGTAACACCCTGGCGACCCGTCTGACTGAAGACGAAGGCGTCACCGTCCTGCTGCTCGAAGCAGGCGGCCCGGACTACCGTTTAGACTTCCGCACGCAAATGCCGGCCGCTTTGGCGTTCCCGCTGCAAGGCCGTCGCTACAACTGGGCCTACGAAACCGATCCAGAGCCGCACATGGACGGTCGTCGGATGGAATGCGGTCGCGGCAAGGGCCTGGGTGGTTCTTCGCTGATCAACGGCATGTGCTACATCCGCGGCAACGCGATGGACTACGACAACTGGGCCAAACTGCCAGGCCTGGAAGACTGGGACTACCTGAACTGCCTGCCGTATTTCCGCAAGGCTGAAACCCGCGACATCGGCCCTAACGACTACCACGGTGGCGACGGTCCGGTCAGCGTGACCACGCCAAAAGCCGGCAATAACCCGCTGTTCAACGCGATGGTTGAAGCCGGCGTGCAAGCCGGTTACCCGCGCACCGAAGACCTGAACGGTTACCAGCAAGAAGGCTTCGGTCCGATGGACCGCACCGTGACGCCGAACGGCCGTCGCGCCAGCACCGCTCGCGGTTACCTGGACATCGCCAAGAAGCGCTCGACCCTGACCATCGTCACCCACGCCCTGACCGATAAGATTCTGTTTGAAGGCAAGCGTGCGGTCGGCGTGCGTTACCTGATCGGCGCTGCTGAAGAGCGCGTTGAAGTCCGCGCCCGCAAAGAAGTGCTGCTGTGCTCCGGCGCCATCGCTTCGCCGCAGATTCTGCAACGCTCCGGCGTCGGCCCGGCCGAACTGCTGAAAAAACTCGACATCCCGGTGGTCCACGACCTTCCGGGCGTGGGTGAAAACCTGCAGGATCACCTCGAGCTGTACCTGCAATACGCGTGCACCCAACCGGTCTCGCTGTACCCGTCGCTGCTGCTGCACAACCAGCCGGCCATCGGTGCCGAGTGGCTGTTCAAAGGCACCGGCATCGGCGCCAGCAACCAGTTCGAAGCCGGCGGTTTCATTCGTACCCGTCCGGAATTCGATTGGCCGAACATCCAGTACCACTTCCTGCCGGTCGCGATTAACTACAACGGCAGCAACGGTGTGAAAGAGCACGGTTTCCAGGCGCACATGGGTTCCATGCGTTCGCCGAGCCGTGGTCGGGTCCAGGCCAAGTCCAAAGACCCGCGCGAGTACCCGAGCATCCTGTTCAACTACATGGCCACCGAGCAGGACTGGCAGGAATTCCGCGACGGCATCCGCCTGACCCGTGAAATCATGCAACAGCCCGCACTGGACGCTTTCCGTGGCCGCGAAATCAGCCCGGGCATCGACGTGCAAACCGATGAGCAGCTCGACAAGTTCATCCGCGAACACGCCGAAACCGCGTTCCACCCGTCCTGCTCGTGCAAGATGGGCACCGACGACATGGCCGTGGTTGACGCTGAAGGTCGTGTGCATGGCATGCAGAGCCTGCGGGTGGTCGATGCCTCGATCATGCCGATCATCACCACCGGCAACCTGAACGCGCCGACGATAATGATCGCCGAGAAAATCGCCGACAAGATCCGTGGTCGCAAGCCGTTGCCGCGTAGCAAGGCTGCTTACTACGTGGCTGGCGATGCGCCGGTGCGTGGCAAGCCGTTGCGGGATGTGAGCCTGACCGCGCAGTAAGACAGTTACACCGCGGCGCGCCCTTCGCGAGCAAGCCCGCTCCCACATTTGATCTGTGTCGTTCACAAATCCAATGTGGGAGCGGGCTTGCTCGCGAAGGGGCCCGACCAAACACTACACCTCTCCTGGTAAACCTTTCCTACACCGATCCAAGCTTGATCCTCCCCCCCGCACCGGCCTAATCTAGCGCCACGCAAACGTTTCACCCCCCTCGCGACATCGATACACCGCCACTCCATACCAAGGAGGTTCCCGAATGTTCGATTTCCATCCCCAGCTCAAGCAGCGTTTTGCTGCCTTGCGCACGGGCGCTGAATTCTTTTCGCTGCGTTATGTGCGCGAGTCCGGCCAGTACCTGTCAGTGCGCAAGAATGTCGCCGAACCTCCGAGCCTGAGCCGTGACGAAGGCGCGATGCTGACCGTTCGGGTCAACGGCGTCGAAGCCTACGCCGCGACCAACGACCTGTCGCAACAAGGCCTGCAAGCCGCACTGGAGAAGGCCGAGCAACAAGCCCGCCGACTCAAGCCCCACGCCCTGCTCGACCTGAGCGCGCAAGGGGTCTCCAGTGACCGCGCCGACTACTTTTCGCCGAACCTCGACCAGCCCTTCCCGTCCCTGAGCGATTGCTACCAACTGCTCGGCGCCGAATCCGCCGCCGTGCCCAAGGACGAGCGACTGGTGAACTGGGAAGTGAGCATCGGCATCACTAACGTCGAGCAGATCTACCTCAGCAACGCCGGCGCCGAACTGCGCCAGGCTCAGCGGTTCGTCTACCCGAGCCTGGAAGTCACCGCCTACGACGGCAACGACAGCCAGACCCGAACCCTGGGCCGCGAGAACTTCGGTCAACAGGGCGGTTTTGATGTGATCATCCGCTGTGGCCTGGTCGGCGCTGGTCCGAAAATCGCCGATCAGGCGCTGCAATTGCTGCTGGCGCCGAACACCCCGAAAGGCCCGCGTGACCTGCTGTTGATGCCGGACCAGATGATGCTGCAGATCCACGAGTCCATCGGTCACCCGCTGGAACTGGACCGCATCCTCGGTGACGAGCGCAATTACGCCGGCACCAGTTTCGTCAAGGCCGAAGATTTTGGCAGCCTGCAATACGGCTCCAAACTGCTCAACGTGACCTTCGACCCGGACATCCCCGAGCAGCTCGCCAGCTATGGCCATGACGACGACGGTACTGCCGCTAGCAAACAATTCCTGATTAAAGAAGGCTTGCTGCTGCGCCCATTGGGCGGCGCGCTGTCGCAGTTTCGCGCGGGCATGGAGGGCGTGGCCAATAGCCGCGCCTGCAGCTGGAACCGTCCGCCGATCGATCGCATGGCCAACCTGAACATCGAGGCCGGCGATCAACCGCTGGAGCAGATGATCGGCAACATCGAGCACGGCATCTTGATGAGCACCAACCGGTCCTGGTCCATCGACGATGCCCGCAACAAGTTCCAGTTCGGCTGTGAATGGGGCCAGTTGATCGAAAACGGCGAACTCAAAGGCGTGGTCAAGAACCCGAACTACCGGGCGATTTCCGCGCAGTTCTGGAAAAGCCTCAGCGCCGTTGGCGATGCCAACTCCGTCAAGGTACTGGGCACGCCGAACTGCGGCAAAGGCGAACCGAACCAGGTGATCCGCGTCGGCCATGCCTCGCCGGCCTGTGTGTTCAGCAACGTTGATGTGTTTGGGGGAGATGCCTGATGAGTACGTCGAAAAATCAGGCCGAGTCATTCAAAGTCTTGGTCAACTGGGTGCGCAATGCGATTCGCGAGCCGGAACAATTCACCCTCAGCTACGCCGCCGAATCCTCGGCCTTCGTGCGCTTCAACCACGCCAAGGTCCGTCAGGCCGGGCAGGTGCAACAGGCGAGCGTCGGCTTCAAACTGATCAACGAGGGGCGCCACGCCGACCTGAACATCACGCTGTCGGGTGATGCGGAAGTCGACGTTCAGCGTCTGGCCGAAGGTCTGCAACAACTGCGCGAAACCTTGCCGTTGCTGCCGCAGGATCCGTACCTGCTGCTCAACCATAACGGCTGGCAGAGCAAGAATGTGCAGGAGCATCCGCTGCCGGACACCGAGCAAGTGGTCGCTGAAATCACCCAGGCCGCCGAAGGGCTGGACCTGGTGGGTTTCTACGCCGCCGGCCCGATCAGTCGTGGTTTCGCCAGTTCTTCGGGCGCGTTCGGCTGGCATCAGGCCAACAGCTTCAACTTTGATTTCAGTCTGGTCCATGAGAACGGCCAGGCGGTGAAAGCCAGTTACGCCGGGCACGACTGGAACAGCGAAGGGTTTGCCAAGCGCTTTGCGCAGGCACGCGAGCAGTTGGCGTTTCTCGGCAGACCGCAACACACCCTGACGCCGGGTCAGTACCGCGCGTATCTGGCACCGGCAGCCCTGGGAGAAATCATGGACATGCTGGGCTGGGGCGGTTTCTCGGCGCAGTCGATTGCCAGCAAAAACAGCCCGCTGCAGAAGCTTTACGCGGGCGACAGTGCGTTCAGCCCGTTGGTGTCGGTGGATGAAAAGGTCAGTGGTTCGTTGAGCCCGGCATTCTCCGGCGAAGGTTATCCGCGCAGCGATCTGGGGTTGATCGTCAACGGCAAGGCTGGCGCGCAGATGGTCAGTTCACGCAGTGCGGCCGAGTACGGCCTGACCGCCAACGGCGCCAGCGGCGGTGAAATGCCAAGCGCAGTGAACATGGCCGCCGGTACGTTGCCTGATGCAGAGATTCTCAAGCAATTGGGCACGGGCTTGTACATCAGCAACCTGTGGTACTTGAACTACTCCGATCAGCCGGCGGCACGCCTGACCGGCATGACACGGTTTGCGACCTTCTGGGTCGAGAACGGCGAGATTCAGGCACCAGTGAGCACCATGCGGTTTGATGACAGTGCCTACAGTCTGTTGGGATCGCAGCTGGAAGCATTGACCGAGGAGCGCGAGTTGCTACTGTCGGCGAGCACTTACAGCCAGCGGGCCACAGCGTCAGCGTTGTTGCCGGGGGCGCTGGTCAGCCGACTAACCCTTACGTTGTAAACACAAAACCCCTGTACACAGGGGATCCTGTGGCGAGGGGATTTATCCCCGTTCGGCTGCGAAGCAGTCGTAAATCCGGCAAATGCGGTCTGTCTGGCAAACCGCGTTTACCAATTTGGGGCCGCTGCGCAGCCCAACGGGGATAAATCCCCTCGCCACAGGTCAGTGCCCGCCATGTCCTTGCATTAACTTCGACCCACAAGAGGTCCCATGCCCAACCGCCCACCTCTCGACGCTATCACCGCCCGCTGGGTGCCGTGGGTCGTCGCCATCGCGTTCTTCATGCAATCCCTCGACGGGACCATCCTCAACACCGCCCTGCCCGCCATGGCCCGAGACTTGGCCGAAGACCCCTTGCGCATGCAAGGCGTGATCATCGCCTACATGCTCACCGTCGCCTTGCTGATCCCTGCCTCAGGCTGGATTGCCGACCGTTTCGGTACCAGGAAAATCTTCTTCAGCGCGATTCTGTTGTTCAGCCTCGGCTCGTTGCTCTGTGCACTGTCGAACACCCTGAGCCTGCTGATTGGCGCACGGGTGATCCAGGGCCTGGGCGGTGCGCTGATGTTGCCGGTCGGGCGACTTGTGGTGTTGCGCGCCTACCCGCGTTCGGAGCTGGTGCGAATCATGGGCTTCATCACCATCCCCGGTCTGCTCGGCCCGTTGATCGGCCCGACCATGGGCGGCTGGATGGTGGAATACCTGACCTGGCACTGGATCTTCCTGATCAACCTGCCGGTCGGCGCCGTCGGTTGTTACGCCGTGTGGAAATTCATCCCCGACCTGCGTGGCACCGAACGCACCCGCTTCGACAGCCTGGGCTTTTTACTGTTCGGCGCGGCGATGGTGCTGATCACGATCGCCATGGAAGGCCTCGGCGAACTGCACCTGCCGCACTTGCGGGTGATGTTGCTGCTGTTCGCCGGCATGGCCTGTCTGGCGGCGTACTGGCTGCGGGCCGGGCACATTGATAATCCGCTGTTCGCGCCGTCATTGTTCAAGACCCGGACGTTTGCCGTGGGTATCCTCGGCAACCTGTTCGCCCGTCTGGGCAGCGGCGCCCTGCCGTTTCTCGTTCCATTGCTGCTGCAAGTAGCACTGGGTTACTCGCCGTCCCAGGCCGGGATGAGCATGCTGCCGTTGGCGGCGGCAGCGATGGTCGCCAAGTCGGTGGCGCGACCGCTGATCGAACGTTTGGGCTATCGCATCGTGCTCACCGGCAATACGTTAGCGCTGGGGCTGATGTTGGCGAGCATGGGGCTGGTCAGCGAGCAAACGCCGTACTGGTTGCTGTTGGTGATGCTATCGATTCTGGGGGCGATCAACTCGTTGCAGTTCACCGCAATGAACACCGTCACCCTGATCGACCTCGACGACGCCAGCGCTAGTAGCGGCAACAGCCTGCTGTCGGTGGTCGCGCAATTGTCCCTGAGCCTTGGCGTTGCCTGTGCCGGCGCCTTGCTCGGCGGGTTCACTGCGGAGATCGGCAACGATGGCGTGGACACGGTTTTGGGCGCGTTCCAGCTGACCTTTGTGACGGTCGGGATCATGGCAATGCTGGCCGCAACGATCTTTTCTCAGCTCTCAAAGGAAGACGGACGGCGCGTCAAGCGTCCGGAAGAGCACATCGAACACTGAACAGGGCAATGCAGATTCATCTGTGGCGAGGGGATTTATCCCCGTTGGGGTGCGCAGCGCCCCTTAGATCTGCCGCCTCGGTGGGTCAGACTAATTGCATCAACCTTATCAGGGTTGCTACGCAACCCAACGGGGATAAATCCCCTCACCACAGATAAATCCCTCTCACCACAGATAAATCCCCGGGCCACAGGTTTGCGTTCGTCCAGAAATTGCAGGTGCAGAGCCGGGGGCTGGTACACTGCGCGACATTTTGTTTTGCAGGCCAGTCCCGTGACCACCATCGCCACCGCTTTTAATACTTTGCCGCTGTCCGCCGCCATGCTGGCTAACCTCGACTCTTTGGGTTATGCCGAGATGACGCCGATCCAGGCGCAAAGCTTGCCGGTGATCCTCAAGGGGATGGACCTGATCGCCCAGGCCAAGACCGGCAGCGGCAAGACCGCCGCCTTCGGTATCGGCCTGCTGAACCCGATCAATCCGCGCTTCTTCGGTTGCCAGGCGCTGGTCATCTGCCCGACTCGCGAACTGGCCGACCAGGTTGCCAAGGAAATCCGTCGCCTCGCCCGTGCCGAAGACAACATCAAGGTCCTGACCCTGTGTGGCGGCGTGTCCTTCGGCCCGCAGATTGGTTCTCTGGAGCATGGCGCGCACATCATCGTCGGCACCCCCGGCCGCCTTCAGCAGCATTTGCGCAAAGGTTCGCTGGTGCTCCATGGCCTGAACACGCTGATCCTCGACGAAGCCGACCGCATGCTCGACATGGGTTTCTACGACTCCATCGAAGAAATCATTGCCCAGACCCCAGCGCGTCGCCAGACCCTGCTGTTCTCCGCCACGTACCCGACGGGTATCAAGCAGTTGGCGGCGAAATTCATGCGCACGCCTCAGATCGTGAAGGCCGAGGCGTTCCACGACGACACGCAGATCGAGCAGCGCTTCTACGAAATCTCCCCGGAAGAGCGCATGGACGCCGTGGTCAAAGTCCTCGCGCATCATCGTCCGGCATCGTGTGTCGCCTTCTGCTTCACCAAGCAGCAGGTTCAGGAAACCGTCGATCACCTGACCTCCAAAGGTATCTCCGCCGTCGGCCTGCACGGCGATCTGGAACAGCGTGACCGCGACCAGGTGCTCGCCATGTTCGCCAACCGCAGTACCTCGGTGCTGGTGGCTACCGACGTCGCTGCTCGCGGTCTGGACATCGATGCGCTGGACATGGTGATCAACGTCGAACTGGCCCGTGATTCGGAAATCCACATCCACCGTGTTGGCCGTACCGGTCGCGCCGGTGAGAAAGGGATTGCGATCAGCCTGGTCGCACCGTCCGAAGCGCACCGCGCCCAAGCCATCGAGCTACTGCAGAAGTCGCCGTTGAGCTGGGATCAGCTGGACAACCTCAAATCCCAGGGTGGCGCACCGCTGCTGCCGGTGATGAGCACGCTGGTCATTGGCGCTGGCCGTAAAGACAAGGTGCGTCCGGGTGACATTCTGGGCGCGCTGACTGGCGATGCAGGTATTCCGGGCGCTCAGGTTGGCAAGATCGCGATTTTCGACTTCCAGGCCTATGTGGCGGTGGAACGCGGGATCGCCAAGCAAGCCTTGCAGCGCCTGAATGACGGCAAGATCAAAGGTCGTTCGCTGCGCGTTCGTATCCTGTAAGAGATCTTCTGGCTGGCAGAGATCAAATGTGGGAGCGGGCTTGCTCGCGAAGAGGGAGTGTCAGTTGGCATTAAGCTGCCTGACACACCGCTTTCGCGAGCAAGCCCGCTCCCACATTGGTTTATCAGTGAATTTGAATTTTGTATGAGGACACCGCTTTGCGCTCTACCGAAGTCGTGATCATTGGCGCTGGCGCCGCAGGTTTGATGTGTGCGCTGACCGCCGCCGGGCGCGGGCGCAAGGTGATGTTGCTCGACCACGCGAACAAGGCCGGCAAGAAAATCCTGATGTCGGGCGGTGGCCGCTGTAATTTCACCAACATGTACACCGAACCGAGCAATTTCCTCTCGCAGAACGAACACTTCTGTAAATCCGCCCTGGCGCGCTACACCCAGTGGGATTTCATCGGCATGGTCGCCAAACACGGCGTGCCGTACCACGAGAAGAAACTCGGCCAGTTGTTCTGCGATAACAAATCCAGCGACATCCTTGAGATGCTGATCGAGGAATGCAATCAGGTCGGCGTCAGCCTGCACCTGGACACCTCGATCCAGCACATCGAGAAAATGGAAAGCGGCTACCTGCTGCAAACCACCCTCGATCAGATCACCTGCGAATCGCTGGTGATTGCCACTGGCGGCTTGTCGATCCCGACGCTGGGCGCCACCGGTTTCGGCTATCAGGTGGCCAAGCAGTTCGGCCACGACTTGCTGCCGACCCGCGCCGGGCTGGTGCCGTTCACCATCACCGATCAGCTCAAAGAGCTTTGCACCGAACTGTCCGGTACGTCGGTGGATTGCCTGGTGAGCTGCAACGACCAGAGTTTCCGCGAGAACATCCTGTTCACCCACCGCGGCCTCAGTGGTCCGGCGATTTTGCAGATTTCTTCGTTCTGGGAATCCTGCGATACGGTTGAGATCAATCTGATGCCGGACCACGACGTGCCGAGCTGGCTGCAACAGCAGCAAGCCGAACGTCCGAACAGCGAGCTGAAAACCCTGCTGGGGGAAATCTTCACCAAGAAGATGGCCAACCTGCTGGCGGACAACTGGTTCGTCTCCAAACCAATGAAGCAGTACACCCACGCGGAAATCGCCGACATCGCCGAAAAACTGGCGAGCTGGAAAGTGGTGCCGGCCGGCACTGAAGGCTATCGCACCGCTGAAGTGACATTGGGCGGCGTCGATACCAACGAGGTGTCATCCAAGACCATGGAATCGCTGAAAAGCCCCGGCCTGTATTTCATCGGCGAAGTACTCGACGTCACCGGGCATCTGGGCGGTTTCAACTTCCAGTGGGCCTGGGCCTCCGGCTACGCTGCTGCGCAATACGCCTGACTCAAGGGTGTACACAAATAAAATGTGGGAGCGGGCTTGCTCGCGAAGGGGCCATAACATTCAACATCTCTGTTGACTGATACACCGCCTTCGCGAGCAAGCCCGCTCCCACATGGGTGATGTGGTGATCTTTAAAGGAACAGATTTTGCTGTCAGATGTGATCGGCGCCATTGCGCCGGCGTCATTACTGGCTCAATTTAGCGTCATCGCCTCGGAAGGCCCTCGCACTTCATGTCATCGACCCCCTTTAGTCAGTCTCTGCGTCGCCTCTGGGCGCTGGATAAATTCAGCTACAGCGTACGGGTGTTCATCGCCCTGACCGGCAGCATGGCGCTGTGTTGGTACAAGGATGAAATGGGGCTGCTGATCCCGCTGTTCCTCGGGATCATCGCCAGCGCCCTGGCCGAGACCGACGACAGTTGGCAAGGCCGCCTTAACGCACTGGCCGTGACGCTGGTGTGCTTCAGCGTCGCCGCCCTCTCCGTCGAACTGCTCTTCCCCTACCCCGTCGTTTTTGTCATCGCCCTGGCCCTGGCCAGTTTCGGCCTGACCATGCTCGGCGCCTTGGGTGAACGCTATGGCGCGATTGCCTCGGCGACGTTGATTCTGTCGGTCTACACCATGATCGGCGTGGACCAGCGCGGCGGCGAAGTCATCGATTTCTGGCACGAGCCGATGCTGCTGGTGGCCGGTGCCGCGTGGTACGGTTTGCTCTCGGTGCTGTGGCAGGCGATGTTTTCCAATCAGCCGGTGCAACAAAGCCTGGCGCGATTGTTCCGCGAACTGGGTTTTTACCTGAAGCTGAAATCGTCGCTGTTCGAGCCGATCCGCCAGATGGACGTGGAAGCGCGTCGACTGGAACTGGCGCAGCAAAACGGCCGTGTCGTGGCCGCACTGAACGCCGCCAAGGAAATCATCCTGCACCGGGTCGGCAACGGTCGGCCGGGCTCGAAACTCAGCCGTTACCTGAAGCTGTACTTCCTCGCTCAGGACATTCACGAGCGCGCCAGTTCCTCGCACTACCCTTACAACGCCCTGGCCGATGCCTTCTTTCACAGCGACGTGATGTTCCGCTGCCAGCGCCTGCTGCGTCAGCAAGGCAAGGCCTGCCGGGCGCTGGCCGAGTCGATCCAGATGCGCCAGCCGTTCATCTATGACGCCAGCTTCGCTGAAGCCCTGAGTGACCTGCACGCCTCCCTCGAACACCTGCGCATTCAGAGCAACCCGGCCTGGCGCGGACTGTTGCGGTCGTTGCGGGCACTGGCGGCCAACCTCGGCACGCTCGATCGTTTGCTCAGCGATGCCAGTAACCCCGATGCCCTGGCGGACGCCACGGACAGCAGCCTGCTCGACCGTTCGCCCCGTAACCTCAAAGATGTGTGGATACGCTTACGCACCCAGTTGACGCCGACCTCGCTTCTGTTCCGTCACGCACTGCGTTTGCCCCTGGCCTTGAGCATCGGCTACGGGATGGTGCATTTGATCCACCCGTCCCAGGGTTACTGGATCATCCTCACCACGCTGTTTGTCTGCCAACCGAACTACGGCGCCACCCGCCGAAAACTCGGCCAGCGGATTATCGGCACCGCCATCGGCCTGACCTTGGCCTGGGCGCTGTTCGATCTGTTTCCGAACCCCTTGATCCAATCCTGCTTCGCGATCGCCGCCGGGGTGGTGTTCTTTATCAACCGCACCACCCGCTACACCCTGGCGACGGCCGCGATCACTTTGATGGTGCTCTTCTGCTTCAACCAGGTCGGGGATGGTTACGGGCTGTTCCTGCCACGGCTGTTCGATACCTTGCTGGGCAGCCTGATCGCCGGACTCGCCGTGTTCCTGTTCCTGCCGGACTGGCAGGGCCGACGCCTGAACAAAGTGCTGGCCAACACCCTGACCTGCAACAGCATTTACCTGCGCCAGATCATGCAGCAATACGCCGCCGGCAAAAGCGACGACCTGGCGTATCGCCTGGCCCGACGCAATGCGCACAACGCCGACGCGGCACTGTCGACGACGCTCGCCAACATGCTGATGGAACCGGGGCATTTCCGTAAGGAAGCGGATGTCGGGTTCCGCTTCCTGGTGCTGTCACACACCTTGCTCAGTTATTTGTCCGGACTGGGCGCACACCGGGAAACCCAGCTACCGCCCGACGTGCGCGAGCATTTGATCGACGGTGCCGGGGTGAGACTGGCCGCCAGCATCGATGAAATTGCCCAAGGGTTGGCGAGCAAACTGCCGATTGCGATTCAGAGCGATGAGGAAGAAGCACTGGCCAATGAGCTTGAGCAGATGCCGGATGAAATCGATGAAGGGCAGCGGTTGGTGCAGACGCAGTTGGCGTTGATCTGCCGTCAGCTGGGGCCATTGCGGACGTTGGCGGCGCACCTCATCAAGGAAACGAGCGAGGATTGAGATCTGCGGTGGCTGAGCCGGCCTCTTCGCGAGCAAGCCCGCTCCCACAGTGGATCTGCAGTGGATGCAGATTTTGTGTACGGCAGAGATCTAATGTGGGAGCGGGCTTGCTCGCGAAGGGGCCATCACCCACACCACAAAACTCACATCCCATGCTGCTTCATCAACCGCTGATAACTCCCATCCACTTTCATCGCCGCGATCTCGCGGTCGAAACCGGCGACGATCTGTTCATGCCTGGGATTCTTCAGGCTGACCAGGATGTGCAAGCTGTTCTCGCTCAATGCCTTGGGCAAAAACTCCACGGCATTGCGCACCTTGGTTGATTCCCGGGCCAGGAAGTAACGCGCGACGTATTCGTCTTCCAGCGTCAACTTGACCCGGTCGGCGGCGACCATGCGCACAGCCATGGAGAAGTTGTGCACCGGGACTTTCTGCAGCGATACGTCGTCATCGAACGCTGGCGAGTAGGCGTAACCGCGAACCACCGCTATCGGGTAGGTATGCAGTTGTTGCAGGTTGTCGTATTCGATTGGTGTGTCTTTGCGCTTGAGAAAGCGCACCCGGTTGAGCAGGTATTCGCCAGAAAACTGGCCAAGCTTCGTACGATCGTCGGTGTACCAGGCGTTGACCAGCACGTCGTATCGACCCTCGCCCACCCCCAACAAGGCCCGCGCCCATGGCACTTGTTCAAAATCACTGGCATAACCGGCCCGGGCCAGCGCTGTACTGACGATGTCCGTGGCCAACCCACCGTTGACCAGCGTGGAGTCAGTAAAGGGCGGCCAGGCATCGGCTACCAAGCGCAGCTTTTCCGCTGCCGCGCTTTGAGTCAGCAACAGCAATCCAATCAAAGCAAAAGCTTGATGCAATCGCGGCATGCTAGAAAATCCTTAGCGGGCGAGACGCCCGACGTGTTTTCAGCCAAAACTCCAAGCCCCCCGTACTGCCAAACCAGGTACTCACATTAGCTCATAGAAGTCATTGCACAGTGCTTCATCCCAGATTACACAAACAAGACAAGGTCGCGCGAAATGAATGATGGCATTTTGGCCTATGTCACAGATTTCTCTGCCATACAGACATCTTTCGCCTGGGCGCTTAGTATCGGAGCGACGATGTTCAAGGAGTGTGAAGATGACAATCGATTGGGTCTGCAAACACCACAGCGATCTGGGTAAAGAGCAGCTGTACGCCATTCTGCAGCTGCGTGCAGAGGTGTTTGTCGTTGAGCAGAAATGCGCCTATCAGGACGTCGACGGCCAGGATCTGGAAGGTGACACCTGCCATTTAATGGCGTGGGACGGGGATCGGCTGGTAGCGTACCTGCGGTTGCTCGACCCGGAGTTACAGGGTGGCGACGTGGTCATCGGGCGGATGATCATTGCCCCTCAAGCGCGCGGCACCGGGCTTGGGCATGAGTTGATGGCACAGGCGTTGAAACAGGCTGAAAAGCGCTGGCCTGAAGTACCGATCTATCTCTCGGCACAGGCGCATTTGCAGGGGTATTACGGGCGGTACGGTTTTGTAGTGGCGGGCGAGGAATTTCTTGAAGATGACATTCCGCATATCGGGATGCGCCGTCCGTAAGGGCCCCTTCGCGGGCAAGCCCGCTCCCACATTGATCTGCGGCGGCAATGAGATCTAATGTGGGAGCGGGCTTGCTCGCGAAGGCGTCAGTTCATTCACCGCAAAATCTCAGGGATATTCCAGCACCGCTTTGATCTGCCGAAGATTGCGCTCGATCCACCCCCGATCTATCGCCCCCCACTCGCGGATCCGATAACGCCCGGCATGATTGCGCGCGCCTTCTTCCTGCTGGAACTCGCACACAATGTCCAGATCCGCCAATGCCGCGATGGTGTCCTGAGCCGTGCGCCGGGGCATGCCGGTCACTTCGGTCAGCGCCGGGACGCTACTGGCCAACCCGCTATCAATCAGGTACGCCACGTACAACCGACGATAGAAGCTGCTCTTGGTCTTGCTTACATCCATCTAAACACTCCCGGCTGCGATATTTTGATTTCTACTGCATATCCCGCCACGTCAGGTACACCCGCACATCGAACTCCACCTGGTGATACCCCGGCAACATATGTTCGCAAAGCTTGTAGAACGCCTTGTTGTGATCCGACTCTTTGAAGTGTGCCAGTTCATGCACCACGATCATTTTCAGAAACTCGGCAGGTGCATCCTTGAACAATGAAGCGACACGAATTTCTTTCTTGGCCTTGAGCTTGCCGCCTTGCACCCGGGATATCGCGGTGTGCAATCCGAGGGCGCGGTGGGTCAGGTCCAGGCGGTTGTCGAACAACACCTTATCGATGGCCGGGGCGTTACGCAGGTATTCCTGCTTGAGGTCCAGCGTATAGGTGTACAACGCCTTGTCGCTCTGTACCCGGTGTTTTTCCGGGTAACGCTGGCTCAGGTAGTCGCCCAGCCGACCGTCGGCGATCAGCTGGCGCACTTGGTCCTGCAGTGCTGCAGGATAGGCCTGGAGGTATTTCAACGCGGTCATTGGGGCGGCAACACGATTCACGAAAAGGTCGCCAGTGTAGCGAATTCAGCCGGCCAGCGTGTTCCAGTCGAACGGCCGCACAAAGTCGCCGACATCCTCGGCCATCATCGGACGTGCGACCAGAAACCCTTGCACGTACTCGCAACCATTGGCTTGCAGCCACCGATACTGCGCAGCGGTTTCCACCCCCTCGGCAATCACCAGCATCCCGTACTCCTTGCACAGCTCGATCACATTGCGCACCAGCGCCGCATCGCGTGAAGACTCCAAAAGCCGGGCAATCAAATGCCGGTCGAACTTGAGCGTGTCCAACTCCAGATCCCGCAGGTGAGACAGCGAACACGGCCCGGAACCAAAGTCATCCAGGGCCACTCGCACACCCAGGTTACGCAGCAGGCGCAGCTGTTTACGGGTTTCCTCGGGGTTTTGCATCAGGGCCTCTTCAGTGACCTCGACTTCCAGATGGTGCGCCTGTAAACCATGGCGCTCCAGTAACTGGCGCAACTCGGTGACCAGATTGGGCATGCCGAATTGTGTATTGCTCAAACTGACGCCCAGCACCAGGTCGTCGGCAAACAAGGTTTCCCAGGCTTTTCGCTGGCTCGCCCCTTGTTGATAGATCCAGCTGCCCAGGCGGCTGATCAACCGCGCCTCTTCCAGCAATGGCAAAAACAGTCCCGGTGGTACATCGCCGACGCTCGGGTGCTGCCAGCGGATCAGCGCTTCGAACCCGCGAATCTGCCCGCTGGCAATGGCCACCTGAGGTTGATACACCAAATTGAAATCACGGTTCTCGATCGCCGCGTGCACACTTTCTTCGAGCATCAGCCGCGAGCGTGCCCGGCCGTTCATTTCGTGATCGTAGAAACGATATTGCTGACGACCGGCGCGCTTGGCTTCGTACATGGCGATGTCCGACGCACGCAGCAAGCCGTCGAGATTGGAACCGCAATCGGGGTACGTCGCAATGCCGATGCTGGCGCCCAACGCGATATCCAGACCATCGATCTGCTGACAGATCGACACCCGCTCAATCAGCTTCTCGGCAATCTTTGCCGCTTGCTCGGGGAATTCCAGATCCAGCAACGCCGTGAACTCATCACCGCCCATGCGCGCCAGAATGTCGAAGGGCCGCAAACAGGCCTTCAACTGCTCGGACACCCACCGCAGCACCCGGTCGCCGGCATCGTGACCGAGGGAATCATTAACCCGTTTGAAGCCGTCGAGGTCCAGATACAGCAGCACCCAGGCACTCTCGGAGCGTTCGCCACGCAGCAGCAGGTTTTCCGCCGTCTGGTAAAAGCCGCGACGATTGAGCAGCCCGGTCAAGGGGTCAGTGACGGCCTGGAACTCCAGTTGCTGATGCAGATGGCGCACCACCGACATGTCCAGCACCGTCACCACCATCGCCTGTTGTTCGCTGGGCAACGGTGCGCAGGACAGCGCCACGGGCACCTGCTGACCGGGCGCCGTACGCAGCAATGCATCGTGCAGGCGCAGGGTTTCACCGCGTTTGTAACCGGAGAACAACTCGGAGTCGGCCCAGATCGGAATGTGCGGCTTCTGCAGGAAATCCAGAAACTCTTTGCCTTGCAGGTCTTGCACCGTGGCATTGAGCAGTCGCGACATCGCCGGATTGGCAAAGCGGATCAGACCGTCCTCACCGACCACCAGGATGCCTTCGGCGGCATTGTCGAGCACCGAGGCATTAAATGCGCGTGCGACCTCCAGATCGTGGCTCAGGCGCTGCAACGCACGGCGATTGCGCTGATGCTCAAGCAGGGCCTGGACTTTGGGCTTGAGAATTTGCGGGTCGAACGGTTTGAACAGGTAATCCACCGCACCGCTGGCATAGCCCTTGATCACGGCGTCCTGGGACTGTTCGTTGGCGGTAAGGAAAATGATCGGCGTGAGGCGGGTTCGTTGGCTGCCGCGCATCAGGCGTGCCACTTCAAAACCGTCCATGCCCGGCATCTGCACATCCAGCAGCACCAGGTCGACATCGTGTTCGAGTAACAGACTGAGCGCCTCGAAGCCCGAGGCGGCGGTCATGACCTGCCAGTCCTGGCGCTGCAACAACGCGCGCATGCTGATCAGGTTTTCAGGGTAATCATCGACGATTAAAAGAATTGAGTTGCCTTCAGCTGGCGTGGGTTGCGCGCATTCCATGCTGCTTCTCTTATGCGGGACGTCAGGCCGGTTTCTCGTGAAAACCGGACAAATACTAAGCCCTCACTCTAGACCGGGTTCCGCAAAAGCAGAAGCTATCAGTACGCCATCATTTAACTAAAGCGTCCATTTGCCGACTAACGGTCGGCGCCACAGCCCCCTGAAACCGGGAAAGATGGCCTTTTAACAGGATTTTGACGCCACCCGTTTGTCATTTACGCATTAACAAATTGAACTTCTGCGATTATAAGGATTGCCCCCAAGGCGCGTGCCAGAGCTTCTGGAACGTACGTGCAGTAAAAAAACCGTGGAAGCTTTTGTCTATGATCGATCTCGCAACCTGGAACCTCAGCGTTCCCGTCGGCAGTCCGCCGTACACCGTTGAAACGTCAAAACTGGTGGATGGCTTCAAGGACCAATACTTCCACTCCGACACCGGCACGCTGTTTTTCTGGTCCCCGGTCACCGGTTCTACAACTGATAATGCAAAGTATCCCCGCACCGAACTTCGCGAAACCTACAGCAATGGCACGCTGAAAAACTGGCTCTACCCGGACGCCGACAACACCCTGCGCGCCACCCTGGCGGTGAATCAGGTACCAAGTTCGGGGAAGATCGTCATTGGCCAGATCCACGCCTATGAAAGCCAGAAACCGATGGTGAAGCTCGAGTATCAATACTCGACCAGCACCCAGTCGGGCAACATCGTCGCCAAGGTTCGTATGCACCCTGATGACGATGCCCCACGGATAATCACCATCGCTACCGGAGTGAAACTGGATCGGGAGTTTTCCTACCTCATCCACCTGAGCCCGGGCGGCGCGCTGGGCATCAGTGCGGCGGGCTACCAGTGGGACACCGACATCAGCAAGACCTGGAGCGTCAAGCCGCTGTACTTCAAGGCCGGGGTTTATGTGCAGGACAACACCGGGTACACCAGCGAAGGCGGGCAAGTGACGTTCAGCAAGCTGGATATTGATCACGATAGGTAATCCCCCTCACCCTGATCGTTTCCCACGCGCAGCAAAGGAATGCAGCTCGGGACGCTCCGAAGAACAACTCCATCTCGGCAGCGGCTACAAATCCCAGCGTCCGCAAAATTCGTAGGACTCCTCCGACCGTGGCGAGGGAGCTTGCTCCCGCCGGGATGCGAAGAGCCCCAAACCCTGCTACGCAATTTCCTCAGACACACCGTAGTGCTCGGTTTTACGACAGCTGCGCTGCCGAACGGGAGCAAGCTCCCTCGCCACAATGCCCGTGCGCGCTCCTACAGCCCGGTTGCAGCCACCAAAGTCGCCGCTTATAGTTCGCCCCGTCGCTGACAGCAGTCGGCGATAGGGTTTCGCAGCCCTTACGATATAAGTGAAGCCAAGCACCATATGAACAACGACGGTCGCATCAGCGCCCATCGTCCGTTTTATGGTGGCTGTGTGTGGGAGACCTTCGGGTCTGCCGGGTTCCTTGTATCCTCGGTCTGCGAACCCGCACACAGCTACCACCCCATTCGGTTCGCAGCGAACGGCAGTAGCTCTTCTTTTCGATACAAGGAAGATTTACTTATGACAATGAATAATCCGCCGCGCCGCTTCACCCCCATGTCCCAATTCGCCACCGACTACCCCGTCCTGCTCATCGACAGTGACGCTCCACTCCGCGAACTCCACAACTGCGTCAGCGAACGCCTCAACGCCGTTCTCAAATACCTCAACCTTATGGCATGCACCAGCCTGCCGGACTACGCCGAGAACGACATCAACACCGTCACCAACATCGCCCGGATCATGGTCCAGGATGTAAGCGATGTGTTTCGGGTGATTGAGCAACGCGGGTTCGATAACCCGTAAATAGCTGAGCATCAGGCTTTTTAAGGATAAGGGGACGATTAAATAAATCTGCCCCTTTCCCCTCACTTTTTCCGCAAAAAAATCTGACTTTCTATAGCAAAAAGATATTAAGAACTGTCACTTATTACAGGTGACCGTGCACCCTCACAGAACTAACCTTATGTACGAAACACAAAAAAGAAGAACAAGGCAAATAAGTAAATCCGGCCCTGTTCCTTTTTCATTTTTGCGATCTCCAACATCATAAGGATATAAAGTATGGGCGCTTTAGTAGGAACTTTTTATGGTGCGCTTGCCGAAAATCACGTCTATTTGACAGTCCATAGCAGTGATGACTATGCAGGTCCGGTTAACGCGACCGCCAATGTTAATGGAAAAACCGGAACAATCAACGGGACGCAGAGCATCTGGGCAAACTACACAACTATTACGCTCAGCGGGATGGTGGGTGGTAACACAGAAAACTGGACACTTACAACTTCCGACTTTAACACTCTGAATGGGACCCGAAGTTTCACTGAAGCTACCGGCATTTCGTACTCTCAACAAGTAGGGCTTGGTCGGATTGGGTGAGCGCAAAACATATAAAACAGAGAATGTCAGCCATAAATATTCAGGATAAAAATGTTACCTGTCGGCGCATCTGATGCAAAACGTTCCGCCCACAAAAAACCCGCATCGCTGCGGGTTTTTTAATACCGGTAATAACGCTTACGGCTTAGTTAACCTTAGCGTTCAACTCACCCTTCAAATAACGCTGATACATCCCTTCCAACGAGATCGGCTTGATCTTCGAAGCATTACCCGCCGTACCAAACGCTTCATAACGTGCGATACACACATCACGCATGGCAGTCACAGTCGCGCCAAAGAACTTACGCGGATCAAACTCGCTCGGGTTGGTGGCCATCAGGCGACGCATCGCACCGGTGGACGCCAGGCGCAGGTCGGTGTCGATGTTGACCTTGCGCACGCCGTGCTTGATGCCTTCGACGATTTCTTCAACCGGCACGCCGTAGGTTTCTTTGATGTCGCCGCCGTACTGGTTGATGATCGCCAGCCAGTCTTGCGGAACCGACGACGAACCGTGCATCACCAGGTGGGTGTTCGGGATGCGTTTGTGGATTTCTTTGATGCGGTCGATGGCCAGCACGTCGCCGGTAGGCGGCTTGGTGAACTTGTACGCGCCGTGGCTGGTGCCGATGGCGATGGCCAGGGCGTCGACCTGGGTGCGTTTGACGAAGTCAGCGGCTTCTTCCGGGTCGGTCAGCATTTGGCTGTGATCCAGAACGCCTTCGGCGCCAATGCCGTCTTCTTCACCGGCCATGCCGGTTTCCAGCGAACCCAGGCAGCCCAACTCGCCTTCTACCGATACGCCGCAGGCGTGAGCCATGGCCACGGTTTGTTGGGTAACACGGATGTTGTAGTCGTAGTCGGTCGGGGTCTTGCCGTCTTCGCCCAGGGAACCGTCCATCATCACCGAGCTGAAGCCCAGTTGGATGGAGCGCTGGCAGACGTCAGGGCTGGTGCCGTGGTCCTGGTGCATGCACACCGGGATGTGCGGGAATTCTTCGATGGCGGCGAGGATCAGGTGACGCAGGAACGGTGCGCCGGCGTATTTGCGAGCACCGGCCGAAGCCTGGACGATCACCGGGGAGTCAGTCTTGTCAGCGGCTTCCATGATGGCGCGCATCTGCTCAAGGTTGTTGACGTTGAAGGCTGGAACGCCGTAGCCGAACTCGGCTGCGTGGTCCAGCATCTGGCGCATGCTGATAAGTGCCATTGTGTGTGTATCTCCCGGTTGAGGGTCGTTAATCGTGCCAGCCTGCCGTAGCGGCGGCGGCTATTCAAGTTATTGCAGATCGGGGGTTGCCCCGGCCTGCCAATTCGGTGCTGAAAATCTCAAGAACCTACAGAGAACCACTGTGGGAGCGAGCTTGCTCGCGAATGCGGTTATACATTCAACATCTATGCAAGCTGATCCACCGCCTTCGCGAGCAAGTCGGATCGCCGCACCGCCGCTCCCACATTTGGATCTCTGTGAATCAAATCAATCGTCTTACTCGGCTTTACAACCGCGGCCGATCAAATCATTGGTGGCGACCCAGTACACCAGGCCTTCCTCACCTTTTATGTGAAACGCCAGCATGTCGTTGCTGTACAGCGAACCTTCGGCGCCCGGCTCATGCTTCAAGCGGTAGACCTGATCGGCACCGCCCAGGCGAACGTCGACTTCCTTGCGGCTGTCGTCGGTGTAGCGCCAGAGCACTTTGGCCTGACTGTCGCAGGTCCAGGTGGTCCAGCTGTCCGTCGATTCGGCAGGCTTGAACAGGTTCAAATTAGCGCAACCTGCCAGCAGAGCCAGCGCCGTAACGGCGATAAAACCTTTCATCCATGTTCCTCGACTGACGGCGCACGCCGCCAGCCCTGAGTAAAGTGTCAGACCCTTCAAGGGCAACCATGTTCCTTGGCCGGGGTCTGTGTCTCGTATTTGTCCAGGCCATCAGGCCCGGAACGCTTGTTGATCACCGGGTTGGTTTCGGCCTGCCAGTCGGCCTGGTAGCAGCCTTTGTCCTGTTCAGGCGTCTCGGGCACCTTGGGGGCTTTCGGGTTACTCCCGCAAGCCGCCAGCGACCCCGCGATAATCAGCAGCGCTAATGTTTTGACCATCTGAACACTCCTTTGCCTGGTCAAATGGGCGGCCTCAGGCCTTCGCCCGGCTTTCCAGGACTTCAACGGCCGGCAGCACCTTGCCTTCGACGAACTCGAGAAACGCGCCGCCACCGGTAGAAATGTAGGAGATCTGATCGGCAACGCCATATTTATCGATGGCGGCCAGGGTGTCGCCGCCGCCAGCGATGGAGAATGCCGAGCTTTCTGCGATGGCTTGGGCCAGGACTTTGGTGCCGTTACCGAACTGGTCGAATTCGAACACGCCCACCGGGCCGTTCCACAGAATGGTTTTGGACGACTTCAACAGCTCGGCGAAATTCGCCGCGGTCTGTGGGCCGATGTCCAGAATCATGTCGTCTGCAGCCACATCAGCGATCAGCTTGACGGTAGCGGTGGCGCTTTCAGCGAATTCCTTGGCAACCACGACGTCGACCGGCAGCGGCACGCTGACCTTGGCGGCGATGGCGCGAGCGGTGTCCAGCAAGTCTGGCTCGTACAGGGACTTGCCGACCGGGTGACCGGCAGCAGCCAGGAAGGTGTTGGCAATGCCGCCGCCGACGATCAGCTGGTTGCAGATCTGGCTCAGGCTGTTCAGCACGTCGAGTTTGGTCGAGACCTTGGAGCCGGCAACGATGGCAGCCATTGGTTGAGCCGGGGCGCCAAGAGCTTTACCCAGTGCGTCCAGTTCGGCGGCCAGCAGTGGGCCAGCAGCGGCGACTTTGGCGAACTTGGCCACGCCATGGGTCGAACCCTCGGCGCGGTGAGCAGTGCCGAAGGCGTCCATCACGAACACGTCGCACAGGGCGGCGTATTGCTGGGCCAGTTCGTCAGCGTTCTTTTTCTCGCCTTTGTTGAAGCGCACGTTTTCGAACAGCACGATGTCGCCGGCCTTCACGTCAACGCCGCCCAGGTAATCGGCCACCAGCGGCACTTCACGACCCAGAGCCTTGCTCAGGTAGTCAGCGACTGGCTTGAGGCTGTTCTCGGCCGAGAACTCGCCTTCGGTCGGACGGCCAAGGTGCGAGCAGACCATCACGGCCGCGCCTTTTTCCAGGGCCAGCTTGATGGTCGGCAGCGAGGCCAGGATTCGCGCATCGCTGGTGACTACACCGTCCTTGACTGGGACGTTGAGGTCTTCGCGGATCAGTACGCGCTTACCTTGCAGATCGAGGTCGGTCATCTTCAACACGGTCATGGGTCGCATTTCCTACTGTTTTGGAGAGGCAGATGTATGCAGATAGTGTTCCGCAACATCCAGCATTCGATTGGCAAAACCCCATTCGTTATCGAACCAGGCCAGGATGTTCACCAGCCGTGGGCCGGAAACTCGAGTCTGACTGGCATCAACGATGGCCGAATGTGGGTCATGGTTGAAATCACAACTGGCGTGAGGCAACTCGGTGTAGGCCAGAAGGCCTTTGAGCGGGCCATGGGTGGCGGCCTCGCGCAGAATCCGGTTGACCTCGGTGGCGTCGGTATCGCTCACGGTCTGCATCGTAATGTCGAGGCAGGACACGTTAACCGTCGGCACCCGCACGGCTTTGGCCTGAATTCTCCCGGCAAGTTCCGGCAGCAGGCGCTCAATGCCTCGCGCCAGACCAGTGGACACCGGAATCACCGACTGAAACGCCGAACGGGTGCGGCGCAAGTCTTCGTGATGATAGGCGTCGATCACCGGCTGATCGTTCATCGCCGAGTGAATGGTGGTGATCGACACGTATTCCAGACCAATGGCCTGATCCAGCAGGCGCAACAGCGGCACGCCGCAGTTGGTGGTGCAGGACGCGTTGGACACCAGCAGTTCATCACCGGTCAGGCAATCCTGGTTCACGCCGTAGACGATGGTGGCGTCGACATCCGCTTCGCTGGCCATTGGCTGGGAAAACAGCACGCGCGGCGCGCCGGCGTCGAGGAAACGCTGGCCGTCTTCACGAGTGTGGTAAGCGCCGGAGCACTCCAGCACCAGATCGACGCCCAGCGACGCCCAATCGATGCCTTCGGGGGTGGCACTGCGCAGGACCTTCACGCAGTCGCCATTAATATGCAGACAATCGCCCTCGACCCTCACTTCTCCGGGAAACCGCCCGTGAGTGGAGTCGAAACGTGTCAGGTATTCGATGCTGGCCATGTCCGCCAGATCGTTGATCGCAACAATTTCAAACCCGGCCTTATCGCCTCGCTCAAACAACGCACGCAAGACGCAACGACCAATCCGGCCGTAGCCGTTGAGTGCAACTTTGTAAGGACGCGGTTGAGGCATGGGGTTCTCGATTACCGTGGTGAATCCGTCATTGCAGTGTTGGTCGGACCGACGCCTTCGCGAGCAAGCCCGCTCCCACAGGAGAATGCATTCCACTGTGGGAGCGGCGGTGCGACGATTCGACTTGCTCGCGAAAGCGGCAGTCCAGACGACGCACTTTCTGGATCAGTCTTCCAGCAGCTCTTCAGCCTGACCCAGGATGTTTTCCAGGGTGAAGCCGAACTCTTCGAACAAGGCAGGCGCAGGCGCCGACTCGCCGTAGGTGGTCATGCCGATTACGCGGCCTTCCAGGCCCACGTACTTGTACCAGTAGTCCGCGTGGGCGGCTTCGATGGCGATACGGGCGCTGACCTGCAATGGCAGAACTGCTTGCTTGTAACCGGCGTCCTGGGCATCGAACACGCTGGTGCAAGGCATCGAAACAACCCGCACTTTGCGACCTTGTTCGGTCAGCTTGTCGTAGGCCTGAACGGCCAGACCGACTTCCGAACCGGTGGAGATCAGGATCAGCTCAGGCTCGCCGTCGCAATCCTTCAGCACGTAACCGCCACGGGCGATGTCGGCGATCTGGAATGCATTGCGGGTTTGGTGCTGCAGGTTCTGACGCGAGAAGATCAGTGCCGAAGGGCCGTCCTTGCGTTCCAGAGCCATTTTCCAGCACACCGCCGATTCAACGGCATCGGCTGGGCGCCAGGTGTCGAGGTTCGGCGTGCTGCGCAAGCTGGTCAGTTGCTCGATCGGCTGGTGAGTCGGGCCGTCTTCGCCCAGACCGATGGAGTCGTGGGTGTAGACGAACACGACACGCTGCTTCATCAGCGAGGCCATGCGCACGGCGTTACGGGCGTATTCCATGAACATCAGGAAGGTCGCGCCGTAAGGCACCAGACCGCCGTGCAGGGTCACGCCGTTCATGATCGCGCTCATGCCGAACTCGCGAACGCCGTAGTACATGTAGTTGCCGCTGGCGTCTTCAGCCGTAACACCTTTGCAACCTTTCCACAGGGTCAGGTTGGAACCGGCCAGGTCAGCGGAGCCGCCCAGCAGTTCAGGCAGCAGCGGGCCGTAGGCATTCAATGCGTTCTGGCTGGCTTTACGGCTGGCGATGGTTTCGCCCTTGGCGGCGACTTCAGCAATATAAGCATCGGCTTTTTCAGCGAAGTCTTCCGGCAGTTCGCCGCTCAGGCGACGAATCAGCTCGTTGGCCAACTCAGGGAACGCAGCAGAGTAGGCAGCGAAACGCTGATCCCATTCGGCTTCGGCCGCGCGACCGGTTTCCTTGGCGTCCCACTCGGCGTAGATGTCGGCCGGGATTTCAAACGGACCGTGATTCCATTTCAGCGCAGCACGGGTCAGAGCGATTTCCGCGTCACCCAGTGGGGCGCCGTGGCAGTCTTCCTTGCCTTGCTTGTTCGGCGAACCGAAACCGATGGTGGTCTTGCAGCAGATCAGGGTTGGCTTATCGCTTTTGCGCGCCGTTTCGATCGCGATCTTGATCTCTTCAGGATCGTGACCGTCGACGTTGCGGATCACCAGCCAGTTATAGGCTTCGAAACGCTTGGGCGTGTCATCGGTGAACCAGCCTTCGACTTCGCCGTCGATGGAGATGCCGTTGTCGTCGTAGAAGGCAATCAGCTTGCTCAGGCCCAAAGTACCGGCCAGGGAGCCGACTTCGTGGGAAATGCCTTCCATCATGCAGCCATCACCCAGGAACACATAGGTGTGGTGGTCGACAATGTTATGGCCCGGACGGTTGAACTGAGCCGCCAGGACTTTTTCTGCCAGGGCAAAACCAACGGCGTTGGCCAGGCCTTGGCCCAGTGGACCGGTGGTGGTTTCAACGCCCGGTGTGTAGCCGAATTCCGGGTGACCCGGGGTACGGCTGTGCAGCTGGCGGAAGTTCTTCAGGTCTTCGATCGACAGATCGTAGCCGGTCAGGTGCAGCAGCGAGTAGATCAACATCGAGCCGTGACCGTTGGACAGCACGAAGCGGTCACGGTCGGCGAACGATGGATTGCTCGGGTTGTGCTTCAGGTAGTCACGCCAAAGTACTTCGGCGATATCCGCCATACCCATAGGGGCACCGGGATGGCCGCTGTTGGCTTTTTGCACGGCATCCATGCTGAGGGCACGAATGGCGTTGGCACGCTCACGACGGCTGGGCATCGCTGTTCTCCTGCGGATATTGAATCGAGAGTGAATAAAACGAAACGGAAAAAAGGCGAGCATTTTCCCTCACCCACCCGCCTCGGGGCAATGACAGATAGTCATCTGAAGGCGTTTTTCCGGTGGATAAAGTCGCATTCGCCTGGTGAAACCTTTCCGCTGACGATTTGTAGAGTGACCCTTTCCCCGAGAAGTGCCATCTATCGAGCAATATCAAAACTTTTTGATATTGCTCTTGCGGTGTTTTCTGACCGTCACTAGACTGCTGGCCTTATGAATTTACGTGCGCCTTCCATTCGACCTGACGATTGCGATGAGCTGGCGGCCCTGTGCAAGGCCGGCGGAGATCCTCTGCGGCTGAATGTATTGCGCGCGCTGGCCAACGATTCGTTTGGCGTACTGGAGCTGGCGCAGATCTTTGGCATCGGCCAGTCCGGCATGAGTCATCACCTCAAGGTATTGGCCCAGGCCGATCTGGTGGCGACGCGCCGTGAAGGCAATGCGATTTTCTACCGTCGCGCCCTGCCCCACACCGACCTGCTGGGCGGCAAGTTGCATGCAGCCTTGCTGGAAGAAGTGGACAACCTGACCCTGCCTGCCGAGGTGCAGTCGCGGATCGGTCAGGTCCATGGGCAACGGGCGGCGGCCAGCCAGGACTTTTTCTCACGGGTCGCGGAGAAGTTTCGCGCCCAGCAAGACTTGATCGCCGGCCTGCCGCAGTACCGCGAAAGCGTGGTGGCATTGCTCGACAAGCTGAGTTTCAGCGAAGGCGCCACAGCCATCGAAGTCGGCCCCGGAGATGGCGCATTTCTGCCGGAACTGGCGCGCCGTTTCACCCAGGTCACGGCGCTGGACAACAGCCCGGCGATGCTCGAACTGGCGCGCCAGGTTTGCGAACGTGAAACGCTGGCTAACGTCAGCCTGCAACTGGCCGATGCATTGAACGGTGTCCGCCTCAAGGCTGACTGCGTTGTACTGAACATGGTGCTGCACCATTTCGCCGCGCCGGCCGAAGCACTCAAGCACATGGCCGACTTGCTGCAACCGGGCGGCAGCCTGCTCGTGACAGAGTTATGTAGCCACAACCAGAGTTGGGCCAGGGAGGCCTGCGGTGATCTCTGGTTGGGGTTTGAACAGGACGATTTGGCCCGTTGGGCCACCGCTGCGGGACTCGTTCCCGGGGAAAGCCTCTATGTAGGCTTACGTAATGGTTTCCAGATCCAGGTCCGCCATTTTCAGCGACCGGCTGGCGACACTCACCATCGGTAAATTCAGGAAAAAATCGAGATGAGCGAATACTCCCTCTTCACCTCCGAGTCCGTGTCCGAAGGGCATCCGGACAAAATCGCCGACCAGATTTCCGATGCGGTGCTGGACGCCATCATTGCTGAAGACAAGTTCGCCCGTGTAGCGGTCGAGACCCTGGTAAAAACCGGCGTTGCCATCATCGCAGGTGAAGTCACCACGTCGGCCTGGGTCGACCTGGAAGAGATCGTGCGTAACGTGATTCTGGACATCGGCTACAACAGCTCCGATGTCGGCTTCGACGGCGCCACTTGCGGCGTGATGAACATCATTGGCAAGCAGTCTCCTGACATCAACCAGGGTGTCGACCGTGCCAAGCCTGAAGATCAAGGCGCCGGCGATCAGGGCCTGATGTTCGGCTACGCCAGCAACGAAACCGACGTGCTGATGCCAGCACCGATCACCTTCTCGCACCAGCTGGTTCAGCGTCAGGCCCAAGCCCGTAAATCCGGCCTGCTGCCTTGGCTGCGCCCGGATGCCAAGTCGCAAGTGACTTGCCGTTACGAAGGCGGCAAGGTTGTCGGTATCGACGCCGTTGTACTGTCGACTCAGCACAACCCTGACGTGTCCTACAAAGACCTGCGCGAAGGCGTGATGGAGCTGATCGTCAAGCACGTACTGCCTGCCGAGCTGCTGTCCAAGGACACCCAGTTCCACATCAACCCGACTGGCCAGTTCATCATCGGTGGCCCGGTTGGCGATTGCGGCCTGACCGGTCGCAAGATCATCGTTGACAGCTACGGCGGCATGGCCCGTCACGGCGGCGGTGCGTTCTCCGGTAAAGATCCATCGAAGGTTGACCGTTCGGCCGCCTACGCCGGTCGTTACGTGGCCAAGAACATCGTGGCGGCCGGGCTGGCCGAGCGTTGCGAGATTCAGGTTTCCTACGCCATCGGTGTTGCTCAGCCGACGTCGATCTCGTTGAACACCTTCGGCACCGGCAAAATCAGCGACGAAAAAATCGTCAAACTGGTTCGCGAAGTGTTCGACCTGCGTCCATACGCAATCACCACCATGCTCGACCTGCTGCACCCGATGTACCAGGAAACCGCTGCGTACGGCCACTTCGGTCGCACTCCGACTACCAAGACTGTGGGCGATGACACTTTCACCACCTTCACCTGGGAAAAGACCGACCGCGCCGAATCCTTGCGCGCTGCTGCCGGCCTGTAAGATTTCCCGGCGGTACCAAAAGCCCTGCACGGTTTGCCGTGTGGGGCTTTTTATTGTCTTTCGCTTGAGACCGGGTCGCAGCCTTCGCGAGCAAGCCCGCTCCCACACTGGATCTCCAGTGAACACACTATTTGTGAACGTTGTAGATCTAGATGTGGGAGCGGGCTTGCTCGCGAAGGTGCCAGACCAGCCACCATCGGAAACACCAGGCAAAACACCCACCTGTCTCGCCCGTAAATACTGACTAGCCTTGAAGCATCTCCCCGAGCAAGGACGCTCACGATGCCGCTCCACCTGCGCGTGTTTTTCAGTTTTCTACTGATGATTTTCTGCCTGACTACCCACGCTACCGAGTGCCCCGACTGGCCACCCGCACGCGCCCTTGACGAAATCACGTCCCTGCAGAAACAAATCGACCTCTGGGACGACAGCTATCACCGGCGCGGCCGCTCATTGGTCGCCGATGAACTCTACGATCAGTCCCGTGCACGACTGACCGAATGGCGCACGTGTTTCGACCTTGCCCCATCCGCAGAACCGCTACGCACCGGGGGCGGCACGATGCCTCATCCCATCGCCCACACTGGCCTGGAAAAACTTCACGATGGTCGCGCCGTTGAAGCCTGGCTAAAAGGACGGAGCGATGTCTGGATTCAGCCCAAGATCGACGGCGTGGCGGTGACGCTGATCTACCGCAAAGGCCTGCTGACTCAGGCAATCAGCCGCGGTGACGGAGTAAATGGCCAGGACTGGACGGCTTCGGCGCGCCAGATCGCCGCTATCCCACAACAATTGCCAGAGCCGCTGGACCTGCTGCTGCAAGGCGAGCTCTATTGGCGCCTGTCCGACCACGTACAGGCCCGGGCCGGCAGCCTCAACGCACGCGCTACAGTGGCTGGCTTGATGGCCCGCAAAAAGTTAAGCACTGAGCAAGCCGCGGGGATCGGCCTGTTTGTCTGGGACTGGCCCCAAGGTCCGGCCAGTTTGCCCGCGCGCGTCGCAGCCCTGGATGAGTTGGGCTTTCCGAGCACCGCACCTTACAGTCACTCGATCGAAATATTTGCCGACGCTGAACGCTGGCGCGATCACTGGTATCGCTCGCCCCTGCCCTTCGCCAGTGATGGCATCGTCCTGCGCCAGAATCAGCGCCCACCCGCCGAGCGCTGGCAGGCTAAACCGCCTTATTGGAGCGTCGCCTGGAAGTACCCTTTTGCCCAGGCCCTGGCCGAGGTGCGCAAGGTCCACTTCAAGATTGGACGAACCGGACGGATCACCCCGGTACTGGAACTGACACCGGTCATGCTCGATGATCGACAGATCAAGCGAGTCAGTGTGAGTTCACTGCAACGCTGGGAAACACTGGATATCCGCCCCGGAGATCAGGTCGCCATCAGTCTGGCGGGCCTGACCATTCCCCGGCTTGACGGGGTCATGCTGCGCAGCACCCAACGCACTGAATTGAGCGTACCGCTGGCGGAGGACTTTCATCATTTGAGCTGCTGGCAGCCGACACCGGGGTGCGAAAGCCAATTCCTCGCCCGACTGTCCTGGCTCAGCGGCAAGCAGGGCCTGGCGTTGCCGCATGTCGGTCCTGGCACATGGGAGAAACTTTTAGAAACAGGCCGTCTGAATGGCCTGCTGGATTGGTTGACCCTCGATGCTCAAGAGCTTGCTAACATTGACGGCTTCGGCGAACGCAGCAGCGCTCGTCTTTTGAACAGTTTCAACAGTGCCCGACAGCGCCCTTTCGCTCGTTGGCTCAAAGCCCTGGGTTTACCGCCGACCGGCCAGGCGCGGCTTGCCGATTCATGGCAGGAACTGGCACAACGAAATATCGAACAATGGCAGGCAGAAGCCGGCATCGGCCCGGGACGCGCAGCGCAATTGAGCGCATTTTTTCGCGATCCGCAGGTCCAGGCCTTGAGTGAAACATTACGTGTTGCGGGAATTGACGGTTTTTAGCGGCCGGCGATGCCGGCCAATCCGGGAACCCAATGGTGCCGCGCGGGCTCAAACACCCCATCGCCACCTCGACCCCATCGCTTTTTCACATGGAGCTTTTATGAAACTTCTTTCACCGCTCGCCCTGTTGACCCTTTGCAGCGTGCTGGCCGCTCCACTGATGGCCGCCGAAGAAGCTCCAGGCCTGACCGGCTGCGCCGCAAAGAAGCAGGGCATCATCAATCAGATTGAACTGGCCAAGTCTCACGGTAACGCCGATCAGCAAGCAGGCCTTGAAACGGCCCTGAGCGAAGTCACTGCTCATTGCACCGATGCTTCCCTGAAAAAAGAACGGGAAAACAAGGTGCTCGACGCCAAGCACGAAGTCAGTCAGCGTCAGGCTGACCTCGACAAGGCCATGAAGAAAGGCGATGCCGAGAAGATCAACAAGCGCAAAGACAAACTCGCCGAGTCCCGCAAGGAATTGCAGGACGCACTCGATGAGCTGGATAAGTAAGGATCAGTTCAGTACTGATCGTTCCCACGCTCCGCGTGGGAATGCAGCCTGTGACGCTCCGCGTCACTGGACGCGGAGCGTCCCTAGAGGCATTCCCACGCAGAGCGTGGGAACGATCAACAGGTGAGGATCAGTGATCCCGAAACTCTTTATGGCAAGCACTGCAGGCATCTTCGACCTTTTGCACCGCTGGCCCGAGGTTACTGGCCTTGTAAGGCTGAACCTTGCTGGCAATCACCAATTCACCAGTGGCGGCTTCAAGGGTGCGCGCCATGTCCTGGAACTGTTCCTGTTTCTGCCAGACATCGCTCTTGGCGCTGGTGTGATCTTCTTCGCGCACCTGCGGAAAATGTTTCCAGGGTTCACGGGACAACGCATCGAGCTTCACGGCACCGTCAGCGAATGTCGGACCGTCAAACGGGATGCGACCACGCAACATGCCGCCCAGGTCTTCGCCGGTCTTGAGCATTTGCTTGAAGATCGCCTTGCGCTGGCCCAGCGGTGAATTGGGGTCGACACCACCGCAGGCGGACAACGTCAGGCAGGCCAGCAATACAACAGAAAGTCTTTTAAGAGTCATGGTGGCTTCAGCTCACGGGAACGGCGGCCAGTATCCTCGCGTCAACGGCAAAGACCAATAGCCCTATTATCAATACGGGTTGTTTGAGCGCATGGAGCACTCAGGCAACCGACAAAGGAATTACTCCATGAACAGCCGTTTCAAGGCATGGCGTCACAACCTCGCCTGGACCCTTCCGATGGTGGCCGTGCTTGCGGGCTGCACCGGTGGCGACAACAACACACCGAAAACCCACGCCCTGGCGACCTACTCCAGCGCCACGTGGGAAGCACTTCCAACAGTGTCCGACAACGACCTGGTCGCCGGCTTCGGTTCGTGGCGCAGCGCCTGCACCCGACTCAAAGCCGACCCGGTATGGGGCTCGACGTGTGCGGCTGCCGCCAACGTGCCGCAAACCGCCAGCGACATTCGTGGCTTCCTCAAGCAGAACCTCGACGTCTACGGCCTGCGTGCAGCCAATGACAATCCCAACGGCCTGATCACCGGTTATTACGAGCCGGTCTACCCCGGCAGCCTGACCCAGACCGAAGTGGCAAGCATCCCGGTGTACGGTGTGCCCGAGGACATGATCATCGTCTCTCTGGACAGCATTTATCCGGAACTCAAAGGCAAACGCCTGCGCGGACGACTCGAAGGTCGCGTGCTCAAGCCTTACGACGATGCGGCCACGATTGAAACCAAAGGGGTCAAGGCTCCGGTTGTTGCCTGGCTGACCGATCCGATGAACCTGCAATTCCTGCAAATCCAGGGTTCGGGTCGTATCCAGCTCGATGATGGCCGCCAGTTGCGCATTGCGTATGCCGACCAGAACGGTCACCCGTATCGGCCGATTGGCCGCTGGCTGGTGGACCAGGGCGAGCTGAAAAAAGAAGAAGTGACCATGGGCGCCATCAGCCAATGGGCCAAGGCCAATCCCACGCGCATTCCGGAACTGCTGGGCAGCAACCCCAGCTACGTATTCTTCACCCGCAATCCGGACAGCAACGAAGGACCTCGCGGCTCGTTGAACGTACCGCTGACCGCCGGTTACAGCGCGGCGGTGGATCGCAAAGTGATTCCGCTGGGCAGTCTGTTGTGGTTATCGACCACTAAACCGGACGGCACCGCACTGGTACGCCCGGTTGCCGCTCAGGACACCGGCGGCGCAATTGCCGGCGAAGTCCGTGCAGACCTGTTCTGGGGCACCGGCGAGGCGGCCGGGCAATTGGCCGGCGACATGAAACAGCAGGGGCAGATCTGGATGCTCTGGCCTAAAGGCGCAGCGTTGCCGCAAGTGCCGCAGGTGGCTGATGCGGTGAAGACCAGCCCCTGATATCTGTATCGGCGGTTAAATAGCAATCGCGAGCAGGCTCGCTCCCACATTTGGATCTCCAGTGAACACAGCATACGTGTACGACCGAGATTCAATGTGGGAACGAGCCTGCTCGCGATGAGGCCCTCACGAACACCAATGTATTTTCAGACAGAAACCACAAAGAAACTGACGATCAACCCCAGCCCCACCAACCACATCAGCGACCGCAAAATCGCCCAGTCCGCCAAGTAGCAAATGATGTACAGCAGCCGACTGGTGATGAACAACACCGCCAGCACATTGATCGTCACCAGTTCGGCATTGCCGGCCAGGTGCGCAACGATCACCGCCGCCGCGAACGCGGGAGTCACTTCAAAACTGTTCAGGTGCGCCGCATACGCGCGTCGGCCCAAACCATTCAGCGACTCGAGAAAGTCACGGGGATCATGGTTGTCTTTCAGCCGGAACCCGCCACAGGCCCTGGCGATGCCCGTGCAGATATAGGGCAGGATAATCGCGATCAAAATGCACCACAGAGCAACCGTCATAACGCAATCCCTTCTTCAGGTTTCAAGAGTCGAACTCCAGTCAAAACTTCATTACCAGCATGCCGATCAGCACCAGCCCACAGGCTAAGAGCCGGGGCCTGCCGAAAGGTTCTTTCAGGTAACGCATGCCGAACAGCACCACCAGAATCACGCTGATCTCGCGCAATGCCGCCGCTTCGGCAATCGAGCCCAGCTGCATGGCCCACAGCACCAGAGCGTAGCTGAACAACACGCAAAACCCGACTGCCAACCCCAGTCGCCACTGTTCACGCCAGAACAACATGAAGGCCGGTCGTTTACGCACCAGCGCCAGCAACGGGAACGGCCAGGCGCTGAGCAACGTGACCCACACCAGGTAATCCAGCGGATGCGGCCAACGCCGCAACGCCTGGCCATCGATGAAGGTGTAGCAGCCGATGCACAGGCCGATCAACGCCACCACCGGCAGCATCGACCACGGCAATCGCGCACCGCCGCCGCCCTGCCAGAGCAGGCAAAGCATGCCGAACGGGATCAGCAGAATCCCGAAGATCTGCTGGTTCGTCAGCACTTCTCCGGCAAAAATCAGTGTCAGTGCCAGCACCACCAGCGGCGACAAGCCACGCATCAGTGGGTAGACCAACCCCAGATCGCCGACCCGATAGGCCTGGATCAGCAAATAGCGATAGAGCAATTCAAACGCCGCCGACGCCAGAATCCACGGCCAGATGTCCAGGGGCGGCAACGCCACGAACGGCAGCATCAGCGCGACAAACAGCATTGCCACGCTGTCCATGCAGGCCACCACCAGCAGCCGTTCCGCACTGAATTTGATCAGGGTATTCCACGCCGCGTGCAACAGCGCCGCTACCAACACCAGTGCTGTTGCAAGCACGGCACACTCCTTTTTGTTGACCGCCCCCTCCCCTGTAGGAGCACGGCTTGCCGGCGATGGCGATCTCAAGAACGCCATCGCCGGCAAGCCGTGCTCCTACAGGAAGCGGGGGGAGATAATTGATTCGCCATATGTCAGCAGCTGTTTATACTGCAAGCGACCACGCCGCACTCAGTTGCGCACAGACTAATTCCAATAAATTTTTGCCACCGCCCGCTCTCGTCGAGAACGGGCGTCGGTATGCGTATGCCTGATCACAGCGTCAAGACTACCGACAGAGACCTTGCGCATGCCCCTCGCCTTGCTTGCCCTCGCTGTTGCCGCGTTCGGCATCGGCACCACTGAATTCGTCATCATGGGTTTGTTGCCCGACGTCGCCCGCGACCTCGCCGTGAGCATCCCCCACGCAGGCCTGCTGATCACCGGCTACGCCCTCGGCGTGGTGTTCGGTGCGCCGATCCTCGCAGTCGGCACCGCCAACATGCCGCGCAAAGCCACGCTGCTGGGCATGACCCTGATGTTCATCCTCGGCAACATTCTCTGCGCCCTGGCACCGAACTACGCCACGCTGATGGCCGCACGCGTGGTCACCGCGCTCTGCCACGGTGCGTTCTTCGGCATCGGTTCGGTGGTTGCCGCCGGTTTGGTGGCACCGAACAAACGCGCCCAGGCGATTGCGATGATGTTCACCGGCCTGACCCTGGCCAACGTGCTGGGCGTGCCTTTGGGCACCGCGCTCGGGCAATACGCCGGCTGGCGCTCGACGTTCTGGGCGGTGTCGGTGATCGGCGTGATCGCGGCTATCGCCCAATGGGTCTGGTTGCCGAAGGACATCGCGATGGACAAGGCCAACCTCGCCAGCGAGTTCAAAGTGCTGGGCAAAGTCAACGTGTTGCTGGCGCTGGGCATGAGCGTGCTGGCGTCGACCAGCCTGTTCAGCGTCTTCACTTACATTGCCCCCATCCTGCAAGACATCACCGGCGTCAGCCCGCATGGCGTGACCATCATGTTGTTGTTATTTGGTGTGGGTTTGACCGCAGGCAGCATGCTCGGTGGTCGCCTGGCTGACAGTCGATTGCTGCCGTCGCTGGTGGGCATGGCGCTGGCCGTGCTGGTCGTGCTGGCCGCGTTCACACAGACCAGCCACTCGGTGATTCCAGCCGCAATCACGCTGGTGTTGTGGGGCATCTTCGCCTTTGCCCTGTGCCCGATTTTGCAATTACTGATCATCGATCAAGCCCATGAAGCACCGAATCTGGGCTCAACGTTGAACCAGAGCGCGTTCAACCTCGGCAACGCAGCCGGTGCGTGGATTGGTGGGCTGGTCGTCGCCAGTGGTGCGGACCTGGCGGACTTGCCGTGGACCGGCGCGCTGGTCAGTGGCTTGACGGTGCTGACGGCGCTTTTCTACATCTATCTGCAACGTCGTGGTGCTACTGCGGTCAATGTGTCCGGCTGATTAACTGCATCGCCCATGACATTGCATTCGCGAGCAAGCCCGCTCCCACAGTGGATCTCCAGTGAACACAGATTCTGTGAACTACCGAAATCCACTGTGGGAGCGGGCTTGCTCGCGAAGAAGTTGACGCGGTGCACCTGCCCAAACCTGTTTTCCACCTCCCATCCAAGGACCCCGGATGCTTGAACTTGTCGCTGCGTTTATCTGCCTCACCACGCTCCTCACCTACGTGAACTTCCGCTTCATCGGCCTGCCCCCGACCATCGGCGTCATGGTCACCGCGCTGATGTTTTCCCTGCTGCTGCAAGGCTTGAGTTTCATCGGCTACCCCGGTCTCGAAGAGCGTGTGCAACAGTTGATCGGCCAGATCGACTTCGGCGATCTGCTGATGAACTGGATGCTGTCCTTCCTGCTGTTCGCCGGCGCCCTGCACGTCAACCTGAATGACCTGCGCAGCCATCGCTGGCCCATCGGTTTGCTGGCAACCTTCGGCGTGTTGATCGCCACCGCCGTGATCGGCAGCCTCGCCTATTACATTTTTGCCCTCTTCGGCTGGCACGTTAGCTTCTTGTATTGCCTGCTGTTCGGCGCGCTGATTTCCCCGACCGACCCGATCGCGGTGCTCGGTGTGCTGCGGACCGCCAACGCCTCCAAGCCCCTGAAAACCACTATCGTCGGCGAGTCGCTGTTCAACGATGGCACCGCCGTGGTGGTGTTCACCGTGTTGTTGGGCATCGCGCAACTGGGTGAAACCCCGACCGTCGGCGCCACAGCCATGCTGTTCGCCCACGAGGCGATTGGCGGCGCGCTGTTTGGTGGGCTGATCGGTTACCTGGTGTACCTGATGATCAAGAGCATCGAACAACACCAGATAGAGGTGATGCTGACCCTGGCGCTGGTGATCGGCGGCTCGGCCATGGCGTCGGAATTGCACGTCTCCGCTCCGATCGCGATGGTGGTCGCCGGCCTGATCATCGGCAACCTGGGCCGCAACCTGGCGATGAACGACATGACTCGCAAGTACCTGGACGGTTTCTGGGAATTGCTCGATGACATGCTCAACGCCCTGCTGTTCGCCCTGATCGGCATGGAGTTGTTGCTGCTGCCGTTCAACTGGTTGCACGTGCTGGCGGCGAGTTTGCTGGCGCTGGCGATTCTGCTCTCGCGCCTGCTGACGGTGGCGCCGGCCATTGTGTTGTTGCGGCGCTGGCGCACAGTGCCGCGCGGGACGATCCGGATTCTGACCTGGGGTGGTTTGCGCGGGGGTGTTTCGGTGGCACTGGCCCTGGCCTTACCGCTGGGTCCGGAGCGCGACTTGCTGCTGAGCATCACCTACATCGTGGTGCTGTCGTCGATCCTGTTGCAGGGCTTGAGCATTGGCAAACTGGTCAAGCACGTGACCAAGGACGAGCCTGCGCCAGCGGCACAGGCCGAGCATCACTGATTACTTTTTGGTCTTCTGCGGGTCGGGCTCCGGGCCTTGATCCGTAGACTTCTTCGGCGGCCCGCTCTCGCTGCGAATCTGTGCATGGCTGATCAGCGCGAAGATGAAGCTGCCGCCGACGATGTTCCCCACCAGCGTCGGCCCGGCGAACACCAGCCAGAAATCCTTCCACGGCAACTCGCCAGCAAACACCAGATACGAGACCTCGGCGGACCCGACCACGATGTGGGTGAAATCCCCCAGCGCCATGAGGTAGGTGATGAGGATGATGATCCACATCTTCGCGCTCTCCATGGACGGAATCATCCAGACCATGGTGGCGATCATCCAACCCGACACAATGCCTTTGGCGAACATCTGGCTGGCGTCGTTCTCCATGATCTTGCGCCCGATATCCAGGAAGGCCAGGTCGGTCTTGCTGTCGAAAATCGGCAGATTCAGCATCACATACGCCACCAGCAACGTACCGCAGAGGTTACCCACCAGCACCACCGACCACAGGCGTAGCAATCGACCGAAATTGCTCAGTGTGGGTTTGGTCATGATCGGCAGCACCGCCGTCAGGGTGTTCTCGGTGAACAATTGCTGACGGGCGAGGATCACCGCGAGAAAGCCTGCGCAGTAACCGAAACTGGCGATCACCTTGAAGCCTTCGCCGTCCGGCAGACGGGAATTGAGCAGCCCCATGGCCATCAGCGACAGGCCCATGGTCAGGCCGGCGGCCAGCGCCGACCACCACAAGGCGGCGACACTGCGCTCGAGTTCCTGATCACCCTGGGTGCGGATGATTTCGTGCAGCACCGCCGCCCGCGGCGGCTGGCTCTTGTCGACGTCGTGCTGTTCTTCAGGGGAGAGGTTCGGGGTCTTGCCGTCTTTTTGCGCGTCCATAAAGCTCCGGAACCCGTGGTGTGTGATGTAGGTACGACACGCAGGGTTCGGAGCTGTTCACTGCCCCGCTAAATCATCGCTAATCGGCGGTGCGCCCTTCGCGAGCAAGCCCGCTCCCACATTAGATCTTCAGCGAACACAGCTTCTGTGAACGACTTAGATTTAGTGTGGGAGCGGGCTTGCTCGCGAAGGGCGCACCGCCGGCTTCACACGTTGAGAACATCATCCTTGAACTGGTCTTTGACGTACGTGATCTCGGTCCGGCCGTGCGGCGCGGGCAAGCCGTCTTCGCCCAGATTGACGAAAACAATCTTCTCCACCGTCAGGATGCTTTTGCGGGTGATCTTGTTACGCACTTCGCACTTGAGGGTGATCGAGGTGCGACCGAATTCGGTGGCGGTGATGCCCAGTTCAATGATGTCGCCCTGGCGCGAGGCGCTGACGAAGTTGATCTCGGAAATGTACTTGGTGACCACACGCTGATTGCCCAGCTGGACGATGGCGTAGATTGCCGCTTCTTCGTCGAGCCAGCGCAACAGGCTGCCACCGAACAGCGTGCCGTTGGGGTTGAGGTCTTCGGGTTTTACCCATTTGCGGGTGTGGAAATTCATATTCACTCCTGAGCGTCTTGCCGAATGATGGTGGGCATCATGGCAGAGCCCGACCTAGAGCTCTATCAAGCATCGACTATGGTCTCGATTACCGTTCAGACATTGACCAACAGAAACGCTTTGGAAGTATCGCTCACACGGCTATAATCGCCACCGTTTCAAAACGGTAACGTTCCATTGATACCGTTTTCCCGCCACCTGTCCGAGGGGCGCTGCAGCAGGTTCGACCTGTCAGGCTCGGATGGGGCGTTGCTTGACCGTTATTGGTCAGACACTAAACGCACAACGGCGCCCATTCGCATACATTACGAATGGAGGCTCATCATGAGCGCTGTTATCACGCCTGCCGATTTTAACGATTACAAAGTTGCCGACATGTCCCTGGCTGCCTGGGGTCGTCGCGAAACCATCATCGCCGAATCCGAAATGCCTGCCCTGATGGGTCTGCGCCGCAAGTACGCCGGTGAGCAGCCGCTCAAAGGCGCGAAAATCCTCGGCTGCATCCACATGACCATTCAGACTGCCGTGCTGATCGAAACCCTGGTTGCCCTGGGTGCCGAAGTACGCTGGTCGTCCTGCAACATTTTCTCGACTCAGGACCAGGCCGCTGCCGCTATCGCTGCTGCCGGTATCCCGGTTTTCGCCTGGAAAGGCGAAACTGAAGAAGAGTACGAGTGGTGCCTGGAGCAAACCATCCTTAAAGATGGCGCGCCTTGGGATGCCAACATGATCCTCGACGACGGCGGCGACCTGACCGAGCTGCTGCACAAGAAGTACCCGGCGATCCTGGACCGCGTCCACGGCGTTACCGAAGAAACCACCACTGGCGTTCACCGCCTGCTGGACATGCTGGCCAAGGGCGAGCTGAAAATCCCGGCCATCAACGTCAATGACTCGGTCACCAAGAGCAAGAACGACAACAAGTACGGCTGCCGTCACAGCCTGAACGATGCGATCAAGCGCGGTACCGACCACCTGCTGTCCGGCAAGCAAGCGCTGGTCATCGGTTACGGTGACGTGGGCAAGGGCTCCGCTCAGTCCCTGCGTCAGGAAGGCATGATCGTTAAAGTCTCCGAAGTCGACCCGATCTGCGCCATGCAAGCCTGCATGGACGGTTACGAGCTGGTTTCGCCGTTCATCGACGGTATCAACAACGGTACTGAAGCAAGCATCGACAAAGCGCTGCTGGGCAAGATCGACCTGATCGTGACCACCACCGGTAACGTCAACGTTTGCGACTCGAACATGCTCAAAGCCCTGAAGAAGCGCGCTGTTGTCTGCAACATCGGCCACTTCGACAACGAAATCGATACCGCTTTCATGCGCAAGAACTGGGCATGGGAAGAAGTGAAGCCACAGGTTCACAAGATCCACCGTACCGGCCCTGGCGCATTCGACGCGCAGAACGACGACTACCTGATCCTGCTGGCCGAAGGCCGTCTGGTTAACCTGGGCAACGCCACCGGCCACCCAAGCCGCATCATGGACGGCTCGTTCGCCAACCAGGTTCTGGCTCAGATCTTCCTGTTCGGCCAGAAGTACGCCGACCTGTCGCCAGCCCAGAAAGCCGAGCGCCTGACTGTTGAAGTACTGCCGAAGAAACTCGACGAAGAAGTGGCCCTGGAAATGGTCCGCGGTTTCGGCGGCGTTGTGACTCAACTGACCAAGACTCAGGCCGACTACATCGGCGTGACCGTTGAAGGTCCGTTCAAGCCGCACGCTTACCGCTACTGATTGGTTCTGCTGGCTGCTCTCCCTGTGGGAGCGGGCTTGCTCGCGAATGCGGTTTAACATTCAACATTAATGTTGACTGATCCACCGCTTTCGCGAGCAAGCCCGCTCCCACATGGGTTGTGCAAGCCTCACAGGCTCTCGTGCTTCCAAGGATATGACCATGTCCCAAGAACGTCGCTACAGCTTCGAGTTCTTCCCTACGAAGACCGACGCTGGGCATGAAAAACTGATCGCCACTGCCCGTCATCTGGCGACCTACAATCCTGACTTCTTCTCCTGCACCTACGGCGCTGGCGGTTCGACCCGTGATCGCACCCTCAACACCGTGTTGCAGCTCGAAAGCGAAGTCAAAGTCCCTGCCGCACCGCATTTGTCCTGCGTTGGCGACAGCAAGGACGACTTGCGCGGCCTGTTGGCCCAATACAAGGCCGCCGGCATCACCCGTATCGTTGCCCTGCGCGGTGACCTGCCTTCCGGCATGGGCATGGCCAGTGGTGAAATGCGCCACGCCAATGACCTGGTTGAATTCATTCGTGAAGAAACCGGCGATCATTTCCACATCGAAGTCGCCGCCTACCCGGAAATGCATCCGCAAGCGCGCAATTTCGAAGACGATCTGACCAACTTCGTGCGCAAGGCCAACGCTGGCGCCAACAGCGCAATCACCCAGTACTTCTTCAACGCCGACAGCTACTTCTACTTCGTCGAGCGTGTACGGGCGAAGGGCGTGAACATCCCGATCGTTCCGGGGATCATGCCGATCACCAACTACAGCAAGCTGGCGCGCTTCTCCGATGCCTGCGGTGCGGAAATCCCGCGCTGGATCCGCAAGCAGCTGGAAGCCTACGGCGACGACACCCAGAGCATTCAAGGCTTTGGTGAGCAAGTCATCACCGAGATGTGCGAACGCCTGCTGCAAGGTGGCGCTCCAGGGCTGCACTTCTACACGCTGAACCAGGCCGAACCGAGCCTGGCGGTGTGGAACAATCTGAAGTTGCCGCGCTAAAAGCCGTCAAAGCAAGATCAAGAGATCGCAGCCTGCGGCAGCTCCTACATCGGGCGTGTTTAATCCCTGTAGGAACTGCCGCAGGCTGCGATCTTTTGCTTTTAACGCCCTTTTTTTGTGCAACAACACTCTGAGTTAGAGCTTCTGGATCCCGTTTCTGGCTCTTTCCGGTTTCTCGTCGTAATCTCAAGCCATGCCTCTGATCGCGCAGTTACTGACCGTGTTTCTTTTTACTTGCCTGAGCTTCGCCGCTCGGGGCGAGAAGCTGCGCATTGTCACTGAACCTTGGGCGCCGTACGTGTATGAGGAAAACGGCAAATCCCTGGGACTGGACTACGAAACCACCGCCATCGTCTTCAAACGCCTGGGCATCGAAGTGGAATGGCAGTTCCTGCCATGGAAACGCTGCCTGTCGATGCTCGAAACGGGCCAGGCAGACGGCGCGCTGGACATCTTCCACAGCGATGAGCGCGACGCCACCCTGCTCTACCCCGGCGAGCCGCTCTCGGAAGTGGAGTTCGTGATGTTCTACGCCAATGAGCGGCCCCACCCTTTTCACACCCTGGCCGACCTGAAAGGGCTGACCATCGGCACTTCCCCGGGCTATCTGTACAGCCAGGACTTCAGCGAATCGACCCTGTTCACTCGCGAACCGGCGCCAACCCATGAAGCCAACTTCGGCAAACTGGTGCGCGGGCGGATCGACCTGCTGATCACTGATCGCAGGGTTGGCCAGCACTTGCTCGACCAATTGGGCATCCGCGACAAGATTACCGAGAACCCGACCGTCATCAGTCACCAGAGCCAGTTCCTGGCCGTACGCCGCAACGCCGGCATGGACTTGTTGGTGCAGCGCTTCGGCGCCGAACTCAAACGCTTCAAGCGCGAGCCTGCGTACGCTGAATTGAGCGCCCGTTATGGCGCCGAACCGGCGGCCGAGGTCAAAGCCACCAGAGCCACCGCCGCCAGCGGAAAAACCGTTGAGCAGCAGGAAAGCGGCGCGCAGTGATTGCTCTGTTATACTCCGGCCTTCCCGCCAGGCTCACGCCCGGACGCTCGGACTTGTTCAAGGCATCTCGATCCCGCTACAGCGCAGCTTTTCAGCCCGCGCGAGCACTCCAGATGAGCCTTCTTGGCCCAGCAGGACCGGACGGGATTGCGTTCCTCTAAACGCCATTCGCGCCAGGCAAGACTCCCATTGGGCCAAGCCCTAACTAAAACAGGATTACTCATGTCCTTTGCTTCCCTCGGTCTCTCCGAGGCTTTAGTCCGCGCCATCGAGGCAGCGGGCTATACCGAGCCTACTCCGGTGCAACAGCGGGCCATTCCCGCCGTGTTGCAAGGTCGCGACCTGATGGTCGCGGCTCAGACAGGTACTGGTAAAACCGGCGGCTTCGCCCTTCCGATTCTGGAGCGGTTGTTCCCCAACGGTCACCCGGACAAATCCCAGCGTCACGGCCCGCGCCAACCGCGCGTACTGGTCCTGACCCCTACCCGCGAACTCGCGGCTCAAGTACACGAGAGCTTCAAGGTCTATGCCCGTGACCTGAAGTTCGTCAGCGCCTGCATCTTCGGCGGCGTCGGCATGAACCCGCAGGTTCAGGCCATGTCCCGCGGTGTTGACGTGCTGGTGGCCTGCCCCGGCCGCCTGCTCGACCTCGCTGGCCAAGGCAGCGTCGATTTGTCCCACGTGGAAATCCTCGTGCTGGACGAAGCCGACCGCATGCTCGACATGGGCTTTGTCCATGACGTGAAAAAAGTCCTGGCCCGTCTGCCGAGCAAACGTCAGAACCTGCTGTTCTCGGCGACCTTCTCCAAAGACATCACCGACCTCGCCGGCAAGCTGCTGCACAACCCGGAACGCATCGAAGTCACGCCGCCGAACACCACGGTCGAGCGCATCGAACAGCGTGTTTTCCGTCTGCCAGCCAACCACAAGCGTTCGCTGCTGGCGCACTTGATCACCGCAGGTGCCTGGGAACAGGTGCTGGTGTTCACCCGCACCAAGCACGGCGCCAACCGCCTGGCCGAGTACCTGGACAAACACGGCCTCAGCGCCGTTGCGATCCACGGTAACAAGAGCCAGAACGCTCGCACCAAAGCCCTGGCCGACTTCAAGGCCGGCGAAGTGCGCATTCTGGTCGCCACCGACATCGCCGCTCGCGGCCTGGACATCGACCAGTTGCCACACGTGGTCAACTTCGAACTGCCGAACGTCGACGAAGATTACGTTCACCGTATCGGCCGTACTGGCCGTGCCGGTCGTTCGGGCGAAGCGATCTCGCTGGTCGCTCCGGACGAAGAAAAGCTGCTGAAAAGCATCGAGCGCATGACCAAGCAGAAGATTGCCGACGGCAACCTGATGGGCTTCGATTCCAGCGCTGTAGAAGCCGAGAAACCTGAAGTTCGCGAGCGTCCGGATGTGCGTAACCCGCGCAACCCACGTGGCCCGCGCGGCGACGGTCCGAACGGCACCGGCGGTGGCGGCGGTCGTAAAGACAAAGGCAAGGACAAGGGCGGCAAGGAAAAACCTGCAGCCACTGGCCGCGGCGATCGTCCGGCGCGTGAACACAAGCCACGCGAAGGCACTCCGGCTCGCGAACAACAGCGTCCGGCGCCACGCGCTGCTGCAGACCGTGCTCCGGACGAGTTCCTGGACGACGATATCGATAACTTCGGTAACCGCGTCGACTACGTTCCTCAAGCCAAACCGGCCCAGGGCCGTGGTCGTCGTCCGGGTGCTCCGGCACAAGGCGCCGCAGCTGGCGCAGGTGCAGGTGCTCCGCGCACTGGCGGCAAGCCTCAGGGTCGTCAAAGTGGCCCACGCAGCAGCGACGGCGCGACCACCGGCACGCCGCCGGCCAAGCGCAGCGGCCCACGCAACGGTGCTCCACGTGACGGCCAGGCCCGTCGCGAAGAGTCCCGCAACCGTCGCCCGGCTCGCACCGACGACCAGCCGCGTTCGGAACCGGCCGTGCAAAACCCGCGCGGCCCGGCACCGAAGATCATCCATAAAGAGTCGAAAACCGATCGGTTCCCGACTCCTGAGCAACTGGATCAACTGCCAGGCCGTCCGCGCGGCGAGAAACCAGCCTTGCTGACCCGCAACCGCTGATTTACCGCTGCCATAAAAAATGCCCCTGATCGCGAGATCAGGGGCATTTTTATTTTCGGGGGCCGGGCAAAAATCCCGCCCTCCAGAGATCCCCTGTGGGAGCGAGCCTGCTCGCGATAGCGGGCTGTCAGCCAACATATCTCTTGAATGTGACGGCCTCATCGCGAGCAGGCTCGCTCCCACAAATGATCTTCAGTGAACACAGATTTTGTGCATGACAGTGATTAAATGTGGGATCTGTGGCGCGCGAAAGTTACATCGCTCTGATGCCTTCAAACGTGATGTACAGGTCAATAAGACTGGAGCCGGGAGCGAGTTTTCCGGTTTGACCGAAATCCTCACGCTTGATCGTCGTCGCACCCTCGAATCCAGCACGGTAGCCACCCCAAGGGTCCGCGCCCTCCCCTAAAAAGACAGCCTTGATCACGACCGCTTTCGTGACACCACTAATCGTCAGATCACCCAATACATCGGCTGTCTGCTTGCCTTCGGAATTTTTCCCGGTGGGTTGGACACGGGTCGATACGAACCTGGCGTTGGGGTACTTGCTGATATTCAGGAACTCTTTATCACCCAGATGTTTGTCACGCTCTGCATGATTACTGAACAAACTGGAAGTGCGGACATTGACTTCAACCGTACTTTCTTCAACATTATCGGCATCGAAGCTGAATTTGCCGTCCATGTCCCTGAAAGTACCGGTGATGTAGCTGTACCCCAAATGGCTGACCTTGAAGTTCACGAAAGCATGCTGGCCTTCCTTGTCGAGGACATAGTCAGCGGCCATGACCTGGCCGCCAACCAACAGGGCGGCGCCCATGGTGAGAGTAGAAATGGACTTTTTCAGCATATTCAGACCTTATATCAACGAGACCAAATCGAGAGTCAGTGCCCTCTCAACGTTGAACAGGAATATGCGTTGGGTTCGTTAACCAGTGATTAATCAGGTCTGTAGGACGTGGTGTAGGAAACGTAACTAGGCGGTGTACGAATTCGCGAATGCGATTCGCAGAAGTCTCGATTCCCGGACAATAAAAAGCCCCGTCGGTCGAAAGATTGGCGGGGCTTTTGTGAGTGTAGCGAACTGCTTTTTTAGGAACTGCCAAAGGCTGCGATCTTTTAAGATCAAAAGATCGCAGGCTCTACAGTCTCAGCATTACTTCGCTTTGACGCCTTCAAACGTTACATACAACTCAACCGCGTCGGACTGTGGGCCCAGGTCTTTCTGCTTGCCGAAATCGGAACGCTTGATGCTGGTGGTGCCTTCAAAGCCGGCACGGTAGCCGCCCCATGGGTCCTTGCCTTCACCCAGGAAAGTGGCCTTGACCACGACTGGCTTGGTCACGCCTGCAATGGTCAGGTCACCGGTCACATCAGCAGTGTCTTTGCCAGCGGCGTTTTTGCCGGTGGATTTGACGCTGGTGGAAACAAACGTCGCTTTAGCGAATTTGCTCACATTCAGGAAGTCAGCGCTGGCGATGTGCTTGTCGCGCTCGGCATGGTTGGTGAACACGCTGGCGGTGTTCACGTTGAACTCGATCTTGCTGGCTTCAGGCTTGGCAGCGTCGAAGCTGAACTTGCCGTCGATGTCCTTGAAGGTACCGGTGATGAAGCTGTAGCCCAGGTGGCTGATCTTGAAGTCAACGAAGGCGTGCTGGCCTTCCTTGTCGACAACGTAGTCAGCTGCCATCACGTTGGCGGACAGCAAGGCAGAACCGATAGCCAGAGCGGCGAGCGTCTTTTTCAACATACTTTCTATTCCTTTGGAGTCGAGATTGAACATCAGGCTTTGCGTCCCAGCATTCGCGTCAGGGTCGCATCACGATCAATAAAGTGGTGTTTCAGTGCTGCCAACGCATGGAGACCGGAAAAAATGACCAGCGCCCAGGCCAGGTACAAATGAATCACACCGGCTGTGTCTGCCTGATCCGGTAGTCCGGATATCAGTGCAGGAACTTCAAACAGGCCAAACACCGGAATCCCGACACCGTCTGCGGTGGAAATCAGGTAACCGGCAATCATCACAGCAAACAGACTGAGGTACAGGAACGAATGGCCGAACGTGGCGCCAATACGCGTCATGCGGCTATAGCTTTCGAGTGCGGGTGGTGGCGGACTGATAAAACGCCACAGCACCCGTACAACCATAACGGCCAACAACACCAGGCCAATGCTCTTGTGCAAGTCCGGCGCGTCTTTGCGCCAGGTGCTGTAGTAGTCGAGACCGACCATCCACAAGCCCAACGCAAACAGACCGAAGACTGCCAACGCCACGCCCCAGTGCATGAAAATGCTGACCCAACCGTAGCGCGAAGAAGAATTACGTAGCTGCATTGCCCAAATCCTGTGAGAACTGCGACCAAGACTATCGAGTTATCTATCGAGTAAAAGCGGAAAATTTCGCTTTGAAATATCGAGAAATACGATCAAGAGTCTGAAATGGGTGAGTTAAGGAAAGATTAAAGATCCGCGTGTAAGAAAAATGCAGTCCAACTAAAGAACACCTGCGCCCTGATATTTATTCGATTCTTTATGTTGGTTTTCTTCAGGCATAAAAAAACGCGGCATTTCTGCCGCGTTTTTTTAATCCCAAAGCTTACTGCGCTTTGGTATCCGCCACCGGAGTCGCAGCGGGCTTGGCCGCTACTTTCTTCGCCGGTTCAGCTTTCTTCACCGGGGCCTTTTTGGCCTCGGCTTTGGCCGCAGGTTTTTTCGCTGCAGCTTTGGCCGGGGCTTTTTTGGCGGGTTCGGCTTTCACCGGGGCCACTGCTTTCGGCGCTTCGACCGGTGCTGGCGCTGGGGCCGGCGCAGGTGTTGGAGCCGGTGCCGGAGCAACCGGAGCCACTGGCTCTGGCGCCTTGACGGGTGCCGGTTTGTCGTCAGAACCACCGAACAGGTTGGTGAAGAAGTTACCTTTCTTCGCCGCCACCGCGCCAGCCGCCGCAACGGTCGCTGCTGGAACAACTTTCGCCGGTTCAAACGACTTGCCGGCCGCCAGGTCTTCTACCTGACTGGCTGCACGTTGACCGGTGCGAAGTGCGCCTTCCAGAGTGCCCGGGTACAAGGTGTCAGTGTGTTCGCCGGCAAAGGCTACACGCTGAACCGGACGTTCCCACAGGCGCCAGTACTTGCTGATCTGGCCAGGGCCAAAGGCCAGGTAAGCGCCGCCCATCGATGGATCGGTGCTGTAGCGGCGGATTTCGTAACCGGTGAACGAACCGCGTGCCTGTGGATAAAAAGCGTGCAGACGGATCAGCACCTGATCGACCATCTGCTTGTCGCCGAAGACCTGCATGACGCGCGCGTTGTCGCCGGACAGGTTGATCACCACGTTGGCGCCGCCCTTCAGCGCCGGCTCAACCCACAACATGCCCAGACCGGCGTTGCTGTAGATCTCACCGGTCATCCGCGCCTTGCTTTCCCACACGGGCGTCTTGAACTTCAGCATGATCTGGTCGCGCCAACCGTAGTTGGTGCCTTTGATCGCGCCCATGTGCTGGGCATCCAGCGACGGAGTCATCTGGATTTTGTTCAGGGCGCGCAATGGCACGGCCACAACGACGTAGTCAGCCTGATAGCCAACGCTGCCGACTTTGACGGTCACGCCGTCCTTGTCCTGGGTGATCGCCGAGACCGGGGAGCTGGTCTTGATGGTTTTCAGTTGTTTGACGAACGCCTGGGCCAGCACCGGGCTACCGCCGGGCAGGCGCGAAGCACGCAGGTCACGGTCGGCAACGCCAAGGTAAACGCGGTTTTGCTGTGCGAAGTACAGCAGCGACAGGCGCGACGGTTCGTCATAACGGGTACGAATCTGCTGATTCACCAACTGACGTGCCGTGGTCGGCAGATTCAGACGGTCGAGCCAGTTGGACACGTTGATCTGGTCCAGGGCGAACAGTGTGCTGTTGGCCGCCGGGTTCTGCGGGTCTTCGATCGAGCGCGCCAGATCGTCCAAGGTCTTTTCGTAGCGCTTGAGCGCGTCGCTGGTGGCCGGCTGCTTGGTGGCCAGATCGGCGGCAGTGAAATACTCACCGTCAATCAGGTAGCCCGGGGTCCGCACGAACTCAGGGGCTGGCGTGGTGCTCAGCTTGAAGGTCGATACGTATTTGTTCAGAACCGGCTGGGTCTTGTCGTTGCCGATCCACTCACTGGTGGCCATGCCCGAGCGACCGCCCAGGCTCGGTTTGGCTTCCAGCAGGGTGACCTGCCAGCCCTTGTTTTGCAGTTCGTAAGCCGCGGTGAGGCCAGACAGCCCTCCGCCGATCACGATCGCCGTTTTATCCTTGGCCAGCGCAGACACGCTGAACAGCCCCAACATCACCAGCGCACAGGCGCGCAGCCAACCAGCAGACATTCAGCGAACTCCGGAAATACACGAGGAAATAGCGGTTTTACGAGCCAGACGGCTCAAAGAACCGCGAAGAATACGTCAGCCATCAAAAGGCCGCCAGCGACGTCTATCCACCTATACAAAGTAGCTCAATTGAGACAATGGGTTGTCCCCACGTCACGCATTGCATAGGCTTGCGCGATTGTTTGCCCGCGCACGTCGCGAGCCGCCTCGAGGAGACTGAATATGGGCCTGAATAATCAGTGGATGCAACGCGATCTCGCGGTGTTATGGCATCCCTGCACCCAGATGAAAGACCACGAACAGCTGCCACTGATCCCGATCAAACGCGGTGAAGGCGTCTGGCTGGAAGACTTCGAAGGCAAACGCTACCTCGATGCCGTCAGCTCCTGGTGGGTCAACGTGTTTGGTCACGCCAACCCACGGATCAACCAACGCATCAAGGATCAGGTCGATCAGCTGGAGCACGTCATCCTTGCCGGTTTCAGTCATCAGCCAGTGATCGAGTTGTCCGAGCGCCTGGTAAAAATGACGCCGGAAGGCCTGACCCGGTGCTTCTACGCCGATAACGGTTCGTCCTGCATCGAAGTCGCGCTGAAAATGAGCTTTCACTATTGGCTCAACCGCGGCCAGCCGAACAAGAAGCGCTTCGTCACCCTGACCAACAGCTACCACGGCGAGACCATGGCGGCGATGTCGGTGGGCGACGTGCCGCTGTTCACCGAAACCTACAAGGCCCTGCTGCTGGACACCATCAAGGTGCCGAGCCCCGATTGCTACCTGCGCCCGGAAGGCATGAGCTGGGAAGAACACTCGCGCAACATGTTCGCCGCCATGGAACAGACCCTGGCCGAGAACCACGACACCGTCGCCGCGGTGATCGTCGAGCCGCTGATTCAGGGCGCCGGCGGCATGCGCATGTACCACCCGGTTTATCTGAAACTGCTGCGCGAAGCCTGCGACCGCTATGGCGTACACCTGATCCACGACGAAATCGCCGTCGGCTTCGGCCGCACCGGGACGATGTTCGCCTGCGAACAGGCCGGCATCCGCCCGGACTTCCTCTGCCTGTCCAAGGCCCTCACCGGCGGTTACCTGCCGTTGGCAGCCTGCGTGACCACCGAAGATGTCTACAGCGCTTTCTACGACGACTACCCGACCCTGCGCGCCTTCCTGCATTCCCACAGCTACACCGGCAATCCGCTGGCGTGCGCGGCGGCATTGGCGACGCTGGATATCTTCGAAGAAGACAACGTCATCGAGAACAACAAGGCGCTGGCCCAGCGCATGGCGAGCGCCACCGCGCACCTGGCCGATCACCCGAACGTTTCGGAAGTGCGCCAGACCGGCATGGTGCTGGCCATCGAGATGGTCAAGGACAAGGCCACCAAGGAAGCTTATCCATGGCAGGAACGTCGCGGCTTGAAAGTGTTCCAGCATGCGTTGGAGCGTGGTGCTTTACTTCGACCGTTGGGCAGCGTGGTGTACTTCCTGCCTCCGTATGTGATCACGCCTGAACAGATCGACTTCCTGGCCGAAGTGGCGAGTGAAGGCATCGACATTGCGACCCGCGATAGCGTCAGTGTTTCTGTGCCAAAGGACTTCCACCCGGGCTTCCGCGATCCGGGCTAGGTTATTTGGGATTCTGTGGTGTCCGGGCCGCCGCCTTCGCGAGCAAGCCCGCTCCCACAGTTGACCGTATTCCAATGTGGGAGCGGGCTTGCTCGCGAATGAAGTCGACACCGATTCAGATGATTAATACTTTCCAGAGACCCAGCATGAGACTGTCCCGCTTCTTTATCGACGCCCCCTTGAGCACCGGCGAACACGAGTTGCCCGAGGCCCAGGCCCATTACATCAGCCGCGTGCTGCGCATGGCCGAGGGTGATGCGCTGCAACTGTTCGACGGTTCGGGCCATGAGTTCCGCGCCACGCTGGTAGAGGTCGGCAAGAAGCGCGTCGTCGTGCAGATCGATGAAAGCTTCGCCGGGCAGGTCGAGTCGCCCTTGTCGATCCATCTCGGCCAGGGCTTGTCCCGTGGCGAGCGGATGGATTGGGCGATTCAGAAAGCCACCGAGCTGGGCGTCACGGAAATCACCCCGATCTTCAGCGACCGCTGTGAAGTCCGGCTGAAGGATGAGCGCGCCGACAAACGCCTGATGCACTGGCGCCAGGTTGCGATCAGCGCGTGCGAGCAGTGCGGGCGTTCACGGGTGCCGGTGATTCATCCGCCGCTGCTGTTGGCCGATTGGCTGAAGCAGACGCAGGCCGAATTGAAACTGGTCCTGCATCCGGTGGCTGAGCCGTTGGTGAGCCATGCAAAACCGGCGACGCTGGCGTTTTTGATCGGCCCGGAAGGCGGGTTGTCCGATGCGGAAGTCGAGCAGGCCAAGGCTGGCGGTTTTCACGCCGCCCGCCTCGGCCCCCGCGTGTTGCGCACCGAAACCGCGCCGGTGGTGGCATTGGCGGTTGCCCAACAGCTTTGGGGCGACTTTTAGGGCCTCTTCGCGAGCAAGTCGAATCGTCGCACCGCCGCTCCCACACTTGATCTGTGTCGTTCAGAGATCAAATGTGGGAGCGGGCTTGCTCGCGAAGGCCCGCGACGCGGTCTACAAGACATAAAACAGAATCTGATCTTTCAGAGACTATTGCACCGGATCACTCACCGGTTTGGCGATGATCGCCTTCAGTTCGCTGGTCATCGGAAATTCCAGGTTCAGGCCTTTGGGTGGAATCGGTTGCTGGAACCAGCGCTGATAGATGCCGTTGATCTCGCCCGAGCTGTACAGATCGGCGAGGGTCGAGTTCACCAATTCGAGAAACTGCGGGTCGCCCTTGCGCACCATGCAGCTGTAGATTTCCCGCGACTGCTCCTCGCCCACCACAACCCAATTATGCGGATCGCGGGCCTTGGCGCGTTCGCCGTAAAGCAACGCGTCATCCATATAGAACGCCGCCGCCCGACCGGACTGCAACATCTGGAAGGCTTCGCCGTGGTCCTTGGCGCTGATCACGAACATATCGATCTTGTGATCGACGTTGTAGCTCTTCAGAAACCGCTCGTTGGTGGTGCCGGCGGTGGTCACGACGTTCTTGCCGCGCAGGTCGGCGAAGCTTTTGATGCCGCTGTCCTTCGCCGTGAGCAACTGCCCCTTCACGTAGATAAACCCGTAGGAAAATGCCACTTGCTGCATGCGCTCGGCGGTCACGCCGGTGGAGCCGCACTCAAGGTCGACCGTGCCGTTCTGCACCAGCGGAATGCGCGTTTGCGAGGTCACCAGGTTGTACTTCACCTGCAGATCCGGCAGTTCAAGCTTTTGCTTGATGCGCTCGACAATCTTGCTCGCCAGGTCCACCGAATAGCCCATCGGCTGCCCTGTGTGATCACCCACGTAGGAGAACGGCACCGACGCGTCGCGATAGCCCAGCGTGATGCTCTTGGCATTGGCAACCTTGTTCAGCGTGCCGGTCAGTGGCGCTTCGTTGGCCTGGACCTGACTGGCGAGCAGCAGGCCGAGGGTGCAGCCGATCAACGTGATTTTTTGCATTGTTATTCTCCGTTGTGGGTTTAAACGATTAGCGGCGGGCGGCGATCACGGTGATTTCCACCAGCACCTCTGGACGGGCCAGTTGCGCCTGCAAGGTAGTGCGGGTCGGCGCCTTGCCCGGTGACAGCCACTGCGACCAGACCTCGTTCATGGCGGCGAAATCGCGGCCAATGTCGTTCAGGTAAATGGTCGCGTTGAGCAGATGATCCTTGTCACTGCCAGCCTCGGCCAGCAAGGCATCGATTTTCGCCAGCACCTCGGCGGTTTGGCCGGTGACGTCGGTGCTGTCGCCCGGAACCTGTCCCGAGAGAAACACCAGATCGCCAAAGGTCACCGCGCCAGAGAGTCGGCTGTTGCTGTGGATACGGTTGATGCTCATCGGTTTTTCCTTTTCAAGTCAGGCGACGCGGGGGGCGAGGCCCTGCATTTCGATTGAAGGTGTGCGCCGGGCGATCAACTCGCTGAGCAACAGGGCGCTGCCACAGGCCAGGGTAAAACCCAGGGCGCCATGGCCGAGGTTGAGCCACAGGTTGCGGTACGCCGTGGCCCCGATCAACGGCACGCCGCTGGGGGTGGCCGGGCGCATGCCGGCCCACTCGATGGCGGCGGCATAATCGCCGGCATTGGGCAAGGTTTCCTGCGCTTGGCGCTTGATCAGCGCCAGGCGTTTAGGGTCGAGCGCCGGGTCGAAGCCGACGATGTCGACCATCGCCGCCACGCGCAGTTGGTCACCGATGCGGGCGTAAACGATCTTGCGGTTGTAATCGGTGATGCTCAGCTCCGGCGCACGATGTTCGGCGCGGATGGGCAAGGTCAGGCTGTAGCCCTTGAGCGGATACAGCGGCAGGTTCATGCCGGGCAGCGCCAGCGCCGGACTGCGATGGCCGGCGGCAATCACCAGTTGCTCGACCGGCAGCACCTGCGAACCCATTTCGACGGCCTGCACCGCGCCGTCCACGTGGCGAATGCCGGTGACCTTGCGCCCGAGCAAAAACTCGCAGCGCCCCGAGGCCTGGAGCCGAGCCATCAATCGCTGGCAGAACGCATGACAATCGGCTACCTCTTCGTCGGGGGTATAAATCGCGCCCACAAACGGCGCCTCGGCGAGTGCGGGCTCCAACTGTGCGCATTCGGCCCGCGACAGCACGTGCTGCTGTTGCGGATCGACCAGGCCATGGCGCGCATGCTCAAAACTCGCAGCTTCACGGAACGTCACCAGTTTGCCGTTGCGCCGCCAGTCGAAACCGTCGAGGCGGTCTTCTTCGCGCCAGGCTTGCAGCGTGGACTGGCTCAGCAGCGCCAGACGCAGCAGGTGCGCGCCGTTACGCTGATTCACCGAACGACGGCAGGCCGCCAGGAAGGACGCCATCCAGCGCCATTGCGCCGGGTCCAGGCGCGGACGCAGCTTCAACGGCGAGTCACCGCGCAGCATCCAGCCAAGCGCCTGAAGCGGTACGCCGGCATCGGCCAGCGGCGCGACGTAACGGTAGGACAACTGGCCGCCGTTGGCGAAACTGGTCTCGCTGCCCAGCGAGTCCCGGGCCTCGATCAGCGTCACGTCGATGCCGTCGCGCACCAGTGCGTAAGCCGTCGTCAGCCCGATGACGCCACCACCGATGATGCAAACTCGCTGAGCCATGTCTGTCCTTAACCGTTGTTGAAACAGGCTTCAGATTAGGACCAGGTGACAGGCGTTGAACAATGCATAAAGATGCCTGACCCATAAACAAAGGTTATGGACTTGCCATGCGACTGCGACACATCGAGATTTTCCAGGCCATTCGCCAGACCGGTTCGGTCAGTGGCGCCGCGCAGTTGCTGCACGTGTCGCAGCCGGCGGTGAGCAAAGTGCTGCAACACGCCGAGCAGCAACTGGGCTTCCCGTTATTCCTGCGGGTGCGCGGTAAATTGCAGGCCACCCCCGAAGCGCTAGAGCTTGAGCGCGAAGTCGACAAGGTCACCGAAAGCCTGCAAGGCGTGCGACGCCTGGCCCAGAGCCTGCGGCGCGAGCCGGGTCACAGCGTACGGATCGGCGCGATTCCGGCGCTGGCCCTGTCGCTGCTGCCGCCAGCCATCAACGAATGGACGCAACGCTACCCGGACATCGTCTGCGAACTGTCCAGCGCCCACAGCCGTGAGCTGATGCAGAATTTGTTGATGCGCGAAGTGGATGTCGCGCTGACCTTGCAACCGCCGGATCACCCGGGCCTGAAGGCGCAGGTGTTGGCTTGCGGGGTTTTGGTGGCATTGGCGCCGTTGGGTTACTGGGCCGACGATGCCTTGGGCCAACCGTTGCCGTTGATCGAACTGGCCGGCGCGCCGCTGATCGGCCTGTCCAGCGCCGATCCGCTGGCGGCCAGGCTCGACAGCTACCTTGAGGCGGTCGATCCGCCGCCACGGGTTCGCATCGCCGTGCAGACCTATTCGCTGGCGCGGGCGATGGTTGAATCCGGTGCCGGACTGGCAGTGATCGACCCGTTTACCGCGCTCGGCGCGTCCCCCGCCGCCACCGCGATTCGACCTCTGGCACCCGCGTTACCGATCACGTTGTATGCGGTCACCCGCGCCGACGAACCGCCGCCCCACACCCTGAGCGACTTGTTGCAGGTGTTCAGCCGACGGGCGCAAGCGCAGCTGGATCACCTGTATCCCTGTGGGAGCGGGCTTGCTCGCGAATGCGGTGGATCAGTCAGCGATGATGTCGACTGACCTGACGCTTTCGCGAGCAAGCCCGCTCCCACAGGTTTTGCAATAGCAGCAGTGCGGTCTACACGACGTAAAACATGATCGCCACGAAGTGCAGCAAACTCCCGGCGATCACGAACAGATGCCAGATCCCGTGGGCATGGCGCAGACGATGATCGAGGGCAAAAAAGATAATGCCCACGGTGTACAACACCCCGCCCGACGCCAACCAGGTAAAACCGACAGGGCCCAACGCTGCCAGTAACGGCTTGACTGCCACCAGCACGATCCAGCCCATCACCGCGTAGATCACGATCGATAGAATCCGCGCTTCCGAACGCGGTTTGATCTCTTGCAGGATGCCGATCAGCGCCAATCCCCAGACAATCCCGAACAGGGTCCAGCCCCACGGCCCGCGTAGCGTCACGAGGCAGAATGGCGTGTAGCTGCCGGCAATCAACAGGTAGATCGAAAAGTGATCGACCTTCTGCATGATCGCTTTCTTGCGCCCACGCACGCTGTGGTAAACGGTCGACGCGCTGTAAAGCACCAACAAGGTGAACCCGTAAATCGCCACGCTGACGATCTTCCAAGGGCTGCCGTCCATACTGGCGATCACCAGCATCCACACCACCCCGACAACCGCTGCCACCGCCCCGACCAGATGCGTCCAGGCGTTCAATCTTTCCCCGTGATACATGCGTTGCTCACCTCAAGATTCGTTGCAACATCGCGCAAGGCTCAGGCCTTGAGGGTAAAAGCGCAATGTTTCAAAACACAAATCCCCCAAGAACTCACATACGTGCACAATCGGGTTATTCGAATAAGAGTCTGCACCATGCTGATCGATGAAGAGTTGACCCTGAAAAAACTCGAAGTGTTCCTGGCCTTCATGCGCACCGGCAACCTGGCCCGCGCCGCTGCCGAGTTGCAAACCAGCAACGTCAGCGTACACCGCGCCATTCACTCCCTGGAAAGCGCCCTGCGTTGCCCGCTATTCAAACACGAAGGTCGCAACCTGACCCCACTCGAAAGCGCTTATGTGCTGGAAGAAAGGGCGCAGAAGCTGATTCAGGACGTGGTCGAAACGGTGCGCCTGACCCGCGAAGCCGCCGGGTTCTCCGCTGAGCGCTTCAAGCTTGGTTCGCTGTATTCACTGACGGTGAAAACCGTGCCGCAGCTGATCATGGGCCTGAAGATCCGCCGCAGCGAACTCAACATCGACCTGATCCTCGGCTCGAACTTCGACCTGCTGTACAAGCTCAAGAACATGGAAGTCGACGCGATCCTGGTGTCGCTGGACGAGAGCGTCAACGACCCTGACTGCGAGCAGATCCCGCTGTTTTCCGACGACATCTTTCTCGCCACACCGGCGGATTCAAAGTTTGCCCAACGGACCGAAGTCGACCTTGCCGAAGTGCGCGACGAGACATTCATTACCCTGACCCAGGGCTTTGCCACGCACCAGGACGGTAATCGGGTGTTCAAGCAGGCGGGGTTCGAACCGAAGGTGGCGATGCAGGTCAACGACATCTTCACCCTGCTGAGCATGGTCAGCTCGGGCGTGGGGTATGCGTTGCTGCCGGGACGGATTGCGGCGGTGTATGAGAACCGGGTGAAGCTGATTCCGTTGCAGGAAAAGTATCGGTTGCAGCAGCACATTGGCGTGGTGTTCTTGAAGGCCAAGGAGCGCGATCCGAATCTGTTGGCGTTGCTGGCGGAGTGTCGGATGTATGCGAACCGCCAGGCTTGAGACCGCGTCGCGCCCTTCGCGAGCAAGTCGAATCGTCGCACCGCCGCTCCCACATTGGAATGCGTTCCCCTGTGGGAGCGGGCTTGCTCGCGAAGACGTCGGAACCGTCAGCGATGATCTACCGGGTCAGCCGACAATCCCACGAACAATGAAGTACAACAACGAAGGCCCCAGCAAGCACCCAAGCCCGGTGTGAAACGTCGCGGTCAACGCGCCATAAGGCACCAACCGCCGATCCGTCGCCGCCAACCCGGCCGTCACACCGCTGACGGTGCCAGCCAGCCCACCAAACACCATCGCCGAGCGCGGGTTATCCAGCCCCATCCATTTCGCCGCCATCGGCGTGCCGACCATCACAAAAATCGCCTTGATCAACCCGGTGGCAATCGATAACGCCACCACATCCGAACTGGCGCCAATCGCCGCCCCGGTCACCGGCCCGACGATGTAGGTCACCGCACCCGCGCCGATGGTGGTCATGCTGATCGCATCGCGATAACCGAACGCCCAGGCCATGCTCGCACCGACAATGAATGGCAGGATCGTGCCCAGCAGCAGCGCAATCACGCCGATCAAACCGGCCTTTTTCGCTTCGGTGGCTTGCACTTCGAATGCCGTGGCGACGATCGCAAAGTCCCGCAGCATGGCGCCGCCCATCAGACCGATGCCGGAAAACAGCGTCAGGTCCGCCAGGCCTTTTTGCCCGCCCGTCATCGTGCCGCCGACCCAGGCCAGAACAAGCCCGATGACGATGGCAATCGCCGAACCGTGAATCCGTCCGAACGTCAGGCGCTTGGACAGCACCACCGACACCCACATGATCACGCCAACGAACGCGAACGCCGTCACCAGACTGTTATTGGTCAGACCCTTCTCAATGAGTTCCCACATATCAGCGACCTCCTACTGGCGTGCCGACCGGCGTTACTTGCGCCGGCTCATCGGGCAACGGTTCGCCTTTGTGAGTCCGGCTGATCAGGGCAATGGTGCAACCACAGATCACCACCGAACCGACCGCCGCCAGCACCGCCACGGGGCCACCGTGAAGGGCAGTGACGACGTTTTGTTGCGCAGCCATCGCGACCACCACCGGAATGTACATGGCGCCCCAGAAGCCGACGCCCATCTCGCAATCCTTGGTCATGCCGCCGCGTTTTTGCATCCATAACCGCGCGCAGATCAACAGGATCATCGCGATCCCGACGCCGCCAACGTTGGATTTCACGCCCAGCAACACGCCGAGCATGTCGCCTACGATCACCCCTGCCAGCGTACAAATCGCCAACAGCGCCACACCGTAAATAATCATTGTTGTTGTCCTCAAAGTGCATCGTCGAATGTTGTTTTTGTTGTTCGAAGGCCTGAGTCGGTGTTCTAGGGTTGGCGGCTTCCCTCCTCACGCAACAGCGCCTGCAAGGTATCGAGCCGCGCACCGTCGAAGGCAATCACGGTGCCCTGCTCGAACACCCGACGCGCCAGCCCGGTCAGCACCGCACCGGGCGGCAGTTCGATCTGTAGACGTACGCCGCGCTCGTAGGCGCTTTGTACTGTGCCGCGCCAATCCACCACGCGGCACATGTTGAACGCCAGGTCGTCGCGCAAGGCGTCGGCGTTGATGATCGGCCGGGCGCGACTGCCGCTCAGGTAGCCCAGCGTCGGTGTTTTCAGCCGCACCTTGGCGAAGGCTTCGGCCAGGGTTTTCGCAGGTGTGTCCAGCAGCGGGCAGTGGGACGGCACGCTGACGGCCAGGCGTTTGGCCAGACCTGCACCGCGACCTTTCGCCAACTCGGCGACGGCCTTCATCGCGCCATCGCTGCCGGCAATCACCACTTGGTTATCGGCGTTGATGTTGGCCAGGTAAACCGGCGTGTCGACGCTGTGAACCTGCGCCAGCAACTCTTCCACCGTGGCCAGGTCCAGACCGATGATCGCGGTCATGCCATAGCCCTGCGGATAAGCCTGTTGCATCAGTTCACCGCGCAGGCTCACCAGATGCAGCGCATCGCTGAAGCTCAGGGCACCGGCGACCACCGCTGCCGGGTAGGCGCCGATGGACAATCCCGCCACGTAATCCGCCGTCATCAACAACTGGCGGGAAGCCGCGACGCCAGCGATCAACAGGCAGAGCTGAACCGCTCTTGTCGACTTCAGCGCTTCGGCAGAATCCAGAAGAAAAGCATCTTCCCCGAGGACTTCACTTGCCTCGATCACTGTTTCCCGAGGCAAACGATGGAGCATGCCCGGCTGCTGCGCGCCCTGGCCTGGGAACACCAGCAAGCTGCTCACGCTGCTTGCTCCTGCGGGTTCCAGGGGTTAATCACCAGAACAGCCTGGCTCGCATTTTTCAGCAAAACCCGACGTGCAGAGCCGGCCCATTCGCGCAAGGCGACTGCACCTAATGGAGTCTGCAACTGCATGTCCACCTGGCAGACAGCAGCATCGAGAACCTTCACCAGTGCCTGCGCCTGCACACGATCCAACGGCTGCGGTGTACGCAGGATCAAGTCGAGATCGCTGCCCTCGTGCAACGCCTGAAAACCGCTGGCCAATTCAAACCCGGCGCTGCCGCTGACACCCCACACCCACTCACAGGAATCGAGCATCGGCCGCAGTTGATTGAGGGCGCGCACTGCCGGCAAATCCCGATCAATCGCGACATGACAAAGCGCTTCCGGCCGGACTTGACGCTGGATTGCATCGACCGACATCACCGTTGCATAACGCTGCTCACGCAAACGTCCACGCACGCCGACCGCGATGTGATCCGCCGCGCTCAACGCACGCCGAACCACCACCGGTTGACCCGCACTGATCGACTCAATCACCCACGAAGGTGCATCCGCAGGCAACTGCTCCGGGGTCAGCCCCCAGAGCAGGTCGTGGGCCAGAAGCGTGTTCACCACTGCGCTCTCAGCAATTGGCGAACCTGGCTCGACGCCGCACGGTTGCTCGCGCCCAAGCGGCTGCTCAGGTCTCGGCCACTGGTGGCGACATCGCCAATCGCCTGATTCAGGCATTCAGTCACCCGGGTCAGATCCGCCGCCGTCGGCTGCTCGATCTGTTCCACCGACAAGGTTTCCCAAAGCAGTCCAAGGCTCGCGTAACTGTCGATATCGTACGCCATCGGCGGCACGCTGGCGGCCAGTGCTTCGAGTTCTTCGACGCTGCGCAACGTCACCCGCGCCGCCGAAGCCTTGCCCATCGCATGCACCATCACGCCCGGATCGCGCAGGGCAATCAGCCGATTGGCCTGATACCCATGCGCCAGAAACGCCCCGGACATCGCCTTGCCCACCAACAAACCGATCACGGCATGGCCGGCCAGCCGGGCGCGGGCATAGCTGTCTGCGGCACCGGCCAAGGCCTGATGAATACCGAGTGCTTCTTCGCGCCGACCGTAGGCCTGACTCGGCACGTCGACGATGGCGATCAAGGCGCGTTTCTGCGATTTATCCAGATCCGCTGCGATGACGTCATCCACGGCTTTGGCCAACCCCCAACCTTCCAGCAGCCCGACCTCGCCATTGCGGGCGCGGACGAAACGGTTGTCGGGATCAGCCACCACCGCGATAAAGCGAACGGGTTGGTCACCCAATACACCGTCGGCAACCTTCAACGAAGCGGGCAAACCATCAACCGGTTTGGCGCCCGCACTCAAGGCGTTGAACCAGCTCAAACCTCTCAGGGAATACGAACTCATGAGCGCTCTCCTTGATACAGATCGCGAACCGTCGACGGCTCGATTTGCGGCTCGGCGTCCAGACGGGCCAATCGTTGCAGGAACCATTCGGCCTGACGGCTGCGTTGCTGTTCCGGCAAACCTTGCTTGAGCAATTCACTGACCTGCTGCTGAACCTGCGCCACGTCGTCTGCGACGAAGCGATCCACCAAACCACTGGCAAAACGTTGCTCGCCACCGGTCAGGCTCCAGATGAAAGGACGATCACGGGAGTCGTATTCCTCAAGCCCCGCTTCCTGTTCGATCACTTGCGGACCGTTGAGGCCAAGCCGCGCTTCCTGGGTCACCAGCAGATAACTGCACAACCCGGCGGCAATCGACATCCCGCCAAAGCAACCGACGCTGCCGGCCACCACACCCACAACGGGCTGGTATTGGCGTAGATCGACAATCGCCGCATGAATATCGGCAATCGCCGCCAGCCCAAGGTTGGCCTCCTGCAAACGCACGCCACCGGTTTCCAGCAGCAACACGGCGCGGGTCGGAATGTCGTTGCGGTTGTCTTCGGCCGCCAGTTCCAGCGCACCGGCAATCTTCGCCCCACCGACTTCACCGAGGCTGCCGCCCTGGAATGCGCCTTCGATGGCAGCGATCACCACCGGCAAACCGCCGATGCTGCCCTTGGCGATCACCACGCCGTCATCCGCTTGCGGTACCACGCCCTGGCGCAACAGCCATGGCGACATGACACGCTGAAACGGGTCGAGCAATTCGCGGAAGGTACCGGCGTCGAGCAAGGCTTTCGCCCGTTGCCGGGCGCCGAGTTCGACGAAGCTGTGCTTGTGGAGGAGTTCTGCACTGTCACTCATGGCCGATCTCCTCGAAGCCTTGTTCCAGACGCAAGCGCACCACACCCGGCGTCGCGCCGAAATCGTGGATATCGATGGCCATTGCCGGCGGTGTCTGACCATCGAACATCCGCGCAAACAGATGCTGCCAGCGTTGTTCGGCGCCGTTGACCGAGGTCTGCACCTTGATCGTCAGTTTGCCGGCCTGGCCGGGTTCGATCAGCACTTCCAGATCGCCCGAGCCGACACAGCCCACCAGCGTCCGGCCGCGTGGCGGCTGCCCGGCGGGGAATTCAAAAGATAGGGTTTCCATCAGAAAGCTCCGGATTCGATGCGGTCGATGAACAAGCAAGCGGCGAGCAAGTCAGCAGCGCCGCCGGGCGAGGCGTTCAACGCGATCAGTTGTTCATCCAAGTCATGCAAACGACGGCGGCCGGCGAGGCTGGCACTGCCGCCCGCATCGAGCACGGCCTGGGCGCCGAGTTGCATGGTCTGCAGGCCTTGTTCGCCGGCACGGTAGAGCACGCAGGTGTCGGCCAGATTCGTCATGATCGCCAGCAAGGCATCGAGCCGGGCGCTCTGCTCGCCATGACCGGCGGCGCGGCTGCGTTTGAGTTGCGGCAGCGCCCGTTGAATCACCGCCGGAAAACCGAGCTGCGCTTCTTCACGGGCACCGCGTGCGCCATAACGCTGGGCGACTTGCGCACCGTGGCTCAGAGGACGCGGCGCGTAACGGTCGTCGAGCAAGGCCAGACGTGCGGCGCGCACAGTCACAGCGCTTGCCTTGGTATCAGTGGATTCCAACGCGGTAGCAGCGACCAACAGACCCAACGCCCAAATCGCCCCGCGATGGGTGTTCACGCCGCCCGTGGTGGCGAGCATCACCGCCTCGCCTTCACGACCGATCAGGCCAATCGCTTCGCGCAGCGGCAGACCGACTTCACCAAACTCGATGGCCGCTTCCGCCATTTCCTTGAACGCAGGCCACAGGGACAGCGCCGAAGCGTGCATCAGCCCGAGGTACAAATCGGTGTGCGCACCATTGCCGCGACGGTCGACCAGGGCCGGTTTCGGCGACAGGTCCGCTTCGTCAATCAGTGCGTCCACGGCCAGATCCGCCAGCCGCTCAGCCAGGGACAGGGTTTTCGGTTGCAGGTTGAATGCGTGCATTACCAGCTCCTGAACTTGGCGGGCGGGTTGTAGAGGCCACCGGACCACTCGACCAGATCGGCCACGCTTTTGGCGGCGAGCAATTCGCGGGTGGCGTCGGTGCGGCGGATGCCGAGGTCCTCGGGCAAGGCAATCAGGCCTTCGCGGCGCATGCGCGCGGTGTCTTTCGGGTTGTGGCGCAGGCCGATGACGGTGACCCCGGCCACGGCCGCGATCATCGCCTGACGTTCTTCCAGCGAACGCGCTTTGTACAAATAGGCGATGCCTTCTTCGGTCAGCAGGTGGGTGACGTCGTCGCCGTAGATCATGATCGGCGCCAGCGGCATGCCGCTTTTTCTCGCCACTTCCACCGCGTCGAGGGTTTCGACGAAGGTCGGTTTGCCGCCCTCCTGGAAGGTCTCGACCATTTGCACCACGAGTTTCTTGCCCCGCTCCAGCAGCGCTTCGGGCGCATCGTCATGGCGCATGTCGAGCCAGGCTGGGGTGCCGTGGCGGCGACCGCGTGGGTCATGGCCCATGTTCGGTGCACCACCGAAACCGGCCAGGCGACCGCGGGTCACGGTGGAGGAATGGCCGTCGCCGTCGACTTGCAGGGTGGCGCCGATGAACAGGTCCACCGCGTATTGCCCGGCCAGTTGGCAGAACATCCGGTTGGAACGCAGGGAGCCGTCGCGCCCGGTGAAGAACACATCGGGCCGGGCGGCGATGTAGTTTTCCATCCCCAGTTCGGTGCCGAAGCAATGCACGCTTTCGACCCAGCCGCTTTCGATGGCCGGGATCAAGGTTGGGTGCGGATTAAGGGTCCAGTTGCGGCAAATCTTGCCCTTCAGGCCGAGGGATTCGCCGTAGGTCGGCAGGATCAGTTCGATGGCAGCAGTGTTGAAACCGATGCCGTGGTTCAAGGACTGGACGTTGTGTTTTTCGTAGATCCCGCGGATCGCCATCATCGCCATCAACACGTGCACAGGCTTGATGTGGCGCGGGTCGCGGGTGAACAGCGGTTCGATGTAGAACGGCTTGTCGGCCACCACCACGAAGTCGACCCAGGACGCGGGGATGTCGACGCGAGGCAAGTCGCTGACATCGTCGACCAGTTGATTGACCTGGACGATGACGATGCCGTCGCTGAAAGCGGCCGGCTCGATCAATGCGGGGGTGTCTTCGGTGCTTGGGCCGGTGTAAATGTTGCCGGCGCGGTCGGCCATGAAACCGGCCGAGAGCACGACGTTGGGAATCAGGTCGACCACCAGTCGCGCATAGAGCTCGATGTAGGTGTGGATCGCACCGATTTCCAGCAGGCCATCTTCCAGCAACTGGCTGATGCGCAGGCTCTGGGTGCCGGCGAAAGAGAAGTCGAGCTTGCGGGCGATGCCGCGTTCGAACAGGTCCAGGTGCTCGGAACGCCCGACGCTGGGCATGATCATGTGCAGGTCATGCAGCTTCGCGGGATCAGCCTTGGCCAGGGAGCGGGACAGGAAATCAGCCTGCTTCTGGTTATTGCCCTCCAGCACCACACGGTCGCCGGGCAGGATCAAAGCCTCCAGCGCCGCAACGATTTTGTCGGTGGGCAGGACCACACCGTCGGCGAGACCCCGTACCAGCTCGAGACGCCGCTGCTTTTCGCTGCGCCGCCGCGTCCATCGCGAGTCGGGGGATATTGTTGTTGTCATGACCACTCCACGGGTTCGCTGTCGTGGGAGTCACCTTAGGAGCGTTGGGTGGGGGGCATCAATCAAGTAGAGAGATGGATCGTTACGGTCAGGTTAATGGTTGACGGGCGGGATTCGTTGCCCGCGCTGACGCCTTCGCGAGCAAGCCCGCTCCCACCGGTATCGTGGATGACTTAGGATTTGAGAACGACACGGACACTGTGGGAGCGGGCTTGCTCGCGAAGAGGCCAGAACAATCTCCGCAGTTTTCAATGACGGAGCATTACGGTCCGGTCATCTGCTGCTGCACACGAATCTGCAACTGCTCGGCACTTTCCAACAACTGCGCCAACAACGGCGGATCTTCATCCATATAGCCTTCGTACTCCGCCAGGTTTCGTCGCTCATGACACAGGGCGAATAGCCGGACCTGTACTTTGCCAATATCAGCGGTATGAACCAGGCACTGAAACACCAGATATCGCTTGTCTGAACGGTAGCCGCGCAAGCGAAGAGCCGTCAGTGCAAGGGCATGGGCAGCGTTGTAAGCCAGGTCGAAATGACTCGCGAAGGAAAGCGAAGACGTTTGCGCGTCTTTCAATCGATCCACAGCTGAACGCATCAATCCTTCGCATTCCTTGCGATCCGGCGGCTCAGCTTTCAGTCCACCGCTACGTAACAGATTCTCCAGGTTCTCGTTGCTGCCCATCCTTGGACTCCAAAGGGTTTCCCCCCATCAGATTGATCTTGTCCTGCTGCGCTACCCGCACGACAAAACTATTTTCAGCCGCCAGTTTCGCGGCCCAGTCGTCGGGGGTGTAGAGCGTCGGGTTGAGGGGGCGGCCCAGTTGCTCTTCCATCGGCATGAGCCGCTCCATCACTTCACCGTAGTGCAGGCCCTCGCCGATCAGCATGAGATCAATGTCACTGGATGCGTTTGCCTGATCCTTGGCGATCGAGCCGTACACAAATGCCCAGGTGATCTGTTCGGCAAAGGGTTGGAGCGCCTGACGCAAAGGCTCGGCAATACCAAAGGTTTTACGGGCAATGCCCAGCAGTTCGGCATAAATCGGGCAGTCGGGATTGGCTTGATAGTGGGTCTGGTTGCCCTGACGGGTCATGGTCAGCACGCCTGCCCGCTGCAACCGATCCAGCTCGCGCATGAGGCTGCCTTTACCCACTTGAGCCCAGCGGGCGATCTCGTTGGCGTAAAAACTTCGGTCGGGTTTACCGAACAATAGGCCCAGCACTTTTTGCTGGGTGGTGGTGAACAAGGCTTCGCTCAATGACAGGTTTTTCACGGCAACGACCGATAAGTCCCAAAAAGGGAACGATAGGTCCCTTTTTGGGAATCTTCAACCTGAATGCAGAAACCTTTGTGGATAGGAGGCTTGTAGGAAGGTCCGACAGCTTGGGTTTTGTGTTTAAAAGTTTGTCCGCCGGAACGGTGTGAGGCTACACAGTCTGGCGTCGCTGCCTACAACAATGCCGGAACCCGCCGACTGGCGGGGTTTTGCGTTGATCTTTATCGTTTCCGGGTCGCTGCCAATTCAGCGACCGGGCCTGGAAAACCCGAAGGACAGGATCAATGCACATGACATAATGCGGCGCTTTTTTTGCTCCGTAGTTCTAAGTTATGGCGGCTGTGCGTGGGAGACCTTCGGGTCTGCCGGGTTTGATCCTTACTCGGTTTTTCCAGTCCGCGTACAGCTGCCACCCTTTTCGTCTGGAAAACGAAAAATGGCAGCTCCATCACTATAAGGATCTTTGCCATGTTCAAACCAACTCCCAATCCCCCGGAAACCGACACCAGTTCCGAAGCCTCCCTCGAAGCCGAAAAACTCAAGGAAGCCGCCGACCGCGTCTTTTCCTACTACTTCCCACCCCCTGAAAAACCGGGCAAGCGCCGTAAACATCACCTCTTCAGCGTCTCCCCCGACATCGACACCGAAGCCCTTCTGACCAATGCCTCCGAAGACCTGCTGTCCATCAGCGCCATTGCTGCCGATCTGGCGGACGATGTGGACGGCTCACGCCGCTCTGTAGCCTTGGCGCTCAGCCGCATGGCGGATGGGGTGCAATTGTTGGTGGAGCGGGCGCTGGATCATCATGAGGAATCTCAACTGAAGGCTCAGGCCAGCGCTTAGCAGTCAGGGCTGTGGTGAATTGAAGGCCGCCTTCGCGGGCAAGCCCGCTCCCACAGGGGGTTTGTGTACGACGCAGATCCAATGTGGGAGCGGGCTTGCCCGCGAAGGGGCCAGTCAGGTCAACCCGGCATTCACCAGCAACGCCTCCAACGCCAGCAGATTCGGCACCTTGGCCACTTGTTCCCCCACCTGCACCGCCGCCTGTTCCAGCGAGCACAACGGCACATCCACATAGCTCAACTGACTATCAAGCTTGTAAGACCGCGGAATCCCCTGCACCAGCAAGGCGATGAATTTCAGATCGGGCCGCCCACCGAGCGCATTGAGGATGACGATCCGCGCCCGCTCGCCGATGACGATTTTCTGCCCACAGGCCGACTCGAAACTGATCAACGGAATCTGTCGATCCCGCCACTTCACCAACCCCAGGTACCACGGCGGCGTGTCGAGGTCGAAGGCGCTGGGTTGGTAATCAATAAGCTCCGCCACAGCGACGTTGGGCAAAATCAGGTTGCGGTCAGCCAAGGGCAGCAGCAGGCCGGTGAGGTTGCTGGTGCGGTGCTCAAGCATGGGTTTTGCTCCACAGGTGGATGCTGTCGAGCAGCACCGATTCCTGGTACGGCTTGCCGAGGTAGTCGTTGACGCCGATGGCCATGGCGCGGTCGCGGTGTTTCTGGCCGGTGCGGGAGGTGATCATGATGATCGGCAGGTGCTGCAGACGTTCGTCGGCGCGGACCTGGGTCGCGACTTCAAAACCGTCCATGCGCGGCATTTCGATGTCCAGCAGCATCAGGTCAGGCATGTGGTCTTCAAGCAGCAGCATGGCGTCGACACCGTCCTTGGCGGTCAGCACGTTCATGCCGTGGCGTTCCAGCAGACGGCTGGTGACCTTGCGCACGGTGACCGAGTCATCGACCACCAACACCAGCAGCGGTTTATGCGGCTCAACCTCCGCGTCCTGAGTCACTGGCTGTTGCGGCAAACGGGCCTGCATCGCGCGGATCGGCGCCAGCAAATCAAGAATCAGCACCACCCGCCCATCGCCGAGAATCGTCGCCCCGGACAAACCCTGCACCGCTGCAAACTGCGGGCCGAGGCTTTTGACCACGATCTCGCGAGTGCCGGCCATGGAGTCGACTTGCACCGCGATATGTCGTTCGTTGCACTGCACCAGCAACACCGGCAGCGGCAGGCTCTGGCCCAGCAGTTTCGGGCGATGGCTGGTTTTCAGCAGTTCGCCGAGGTAGCACAGTTCATAGTCTTGCCCGGCGTATTGGTAGGTCGGCGGATCGAGCCGGTAATGCCCTTCAAGTTCGTTGGGCAGCACGCGAACGATGCCGTCGATGGTGTTCAGCGGTATCGCGTACTGATCATCAAAACACTGCACCATCAGCGCCCGGTTGACCGACACAGTAAACGGCAGGCGAATGCGAAAGTGCACGCCCTGCCCCGGCACAGAGTCGATGCTCATGCTGCCGCCGAGCTGCCGGACCTCTTCATGCACCACGTCCATGCCGACGCCGCGTCCGGAAATCTGGGTGATTTTCTCGGCGGTGGAGAACCCCGGTTGCAGGATGAATTGCAGCACATCGCGGTCGCTGATGTCGCTGTCCGGGGCCAGCAACCCGCGTTTGATCGCCTTGCTCCGCACCGCGTCCAGCGGCACGCCGGCACCGTCGTCGCGGATGTCGAAAATGATGTCGCCACCCTCTCGCGACAGGTCGAGGGTGATTCGCCCCTGAGCCGGTTTACCCGCGGCGATACGCACCTCGGCGGATTCCAGGCCATGATCCACGGCGTTGCGCAGCATGTGTTCCAACGGCGCGGCCATGCGTTCGAGGACGTTGCGGTCCATCTCGCCTTCGGCATTGCCGACGATGAAGTCCACATCCTTGCCCAGTTCGCTGGAGACCTGGCGGACGATCCGCTTCAAGCGCGGCAGCATCCGCTCGAACGGCACCATGCGCGTGCGCATCAGGCCTTCCTGCAATTCGGTGTTGATGCGGCCCTGTTGTTGCAGCAGGTTCTCAGCGTCCTGATTGCGTCGGTCGAGGGTTTCCTTGAGGTCGAGCAGGTCGGAGGCGGATTCGAACAGCGCGCGCGACAGTTGCTGCAACTGCGAGTGGCGGTCCATTTCCAGCGGATCGAATTCTTCGTAGCCCAGGCGTTCGGCGTCGACTTGCTGACGGCTGAGAATCCGCCCCTGGGTTTCGGTATCGAGACGACGCAGCTGGTCGCGCATACGCTCAATGGTGGTTTCCATCTCGCTCAGGGTCACGCGCGCATCGTTGACTTGTTGTTCGATCCGCCCACGAAAAATCGAGGTTTCGCCGGCCAGGTTGACCAGATCGTCGAGCAGTTCTGCCGAGACCTTGACCATGTCCGCGCCGGCATCGGGTTGCAGTGCGGGCGTCTCGATTTTCGGCGTTGCAGGCACCAGGACCGGTGCCGGTGTTTCGGGCACCGCCGGATGACTGAAATTCTTGATCTCATCGATCAGTTGATCGGCGGGCGGCAAAGGGTGACCGGCACGGGTCGCGTCGAGCATCTGCGCCAGTCGGTCGTGGCTGCTTTGCAACAAGCCGAACAACGCGGCAGTGGGTTGCAACACGCCAGCGGACAGGCCTTCGTAGAGGAATTCCAGCTCATGGGCAAGGTCGCCGATCGGCGCGATTTCCACCATCCGCGCGCCACCCTTGAGGGTGTGCAAATCACGCAGCAGGGTTTCCACTTCCTGACGATTCGACGGCTCGGCCTGCCAGCGCACCAGCGCCGCGCCGGAGTTTTCGATGATGTCGAAACCTTCCTCGAGGAAGATCTCCAGCAGCTCTGGATCATGGCCCGGTGAATCCTCGGCCCGTGCCGGTTCGACCGTTTCAACAGCGCTGGCGTTGCCCTGGCGAAACTCGCGAATGGCCTCGATCACCTCACCCGGATCACCCAAGGGCCGCTGGTTCTGCAACTGATCAAGCAGCTGCGCGAGCCGGTCATGACTGTGTTGCAGCAGGTGCGCCAAGGCTTCGCTGTAGGCGTAACGGCGGTCCACCAGACCTTCGTAAAGGTTTTCCAGTTCATGGGCCAGTTCACCAACCGGCTCGACTTCGGCCATCCGCGCACCACCCTTGAGGGTGTGCAAATCTCGCTGCAACGACAACAACGGCGCAGCGTTATCCGGGTCGCTGAGCCAGCGCTGCAAGGCCTGGCCGGCGCTTTCGAGGATATCCACCGCCTCTTCGAGGAAGATCGAAACGATCTCATCGTCCAGCTCAACCTGGGTCGCGGTCTGTTTCAGTTCGGCCGTGGCACTGCCCAATTCCCGGATGCTCAGCGTGCGGCTGCCATCGCTGCGAATCAGCCCCATCGCCGACGGATCCAGGCTCTCATCAAGCAACCCGCGCAAGGCCCGAATGCGTTGCGGTTGCGGGCTGACTTCCTGGCCGGCGGCCAGTTCGTCGAGCATGTTGATCAGCGCTTCATGGGCACTTTGTGCCTCATGGAAAAACGCCTCGCTGACCGCCAGGCTGCTTTCTTCAACCGCACCGTAGAGGTCGAGCAAGGCTTCGCAGAGTTCATCCACCGGATGCAGATCCGCCAGGTGCGCGCCTTCGCCGAGGGTGGTCAATTCGTCCAGCAATGCGCTGAGTTCCTGACGCTCGCCGGGATGTTGCTGCCAGCGTTGCAACAGGCTCTCGGCATCCAGCAGGATGTCCATGCCTTGGGCGAGGAAGTTGTTGATCAGTTGCGGATCACGCTTGATGCGCAACCCGGAATTCGGTGCACTCAGGAGCATTTCCAAGCGCTCGGCCAGCAACGCCTGGGTTCGTTCGATCAATGAGCGGGCGCCGGGAATCTCCGCCAGCGGATCAGTCTTGAGCTGTCGCAAGCCGAGACGGAACAGTCCTTCGGCTTCGAGCAGCAGTTCGACTTCGTCCAGGTCGAGGGCGAGCAGGTGCGCCTTGTACTCCCGGGTCAGATGATCCAGCGGTTTTGCCAGCTCGGCGATCGGCAATACGCCCGCCATGTAGGCACTGCCCTTGAGGGTGTGCAGCGCCCGCTGCAACTCGTCACTGGCCTGCAATGGCACGTGCTCGGCGGCTTTATCGAGGAAACGGTTGAGGCTGGCGAGATGGGTCTCGGCTTCCTTGCGGAAGATCTCCAGCAACAGCGGATCGAGGGCCGCCACATCCTGGGTATCTTCTTCGCTGGCAGGCGTATCGCCCTTGGCGAGGGCATGGGCGCGAGCGGCCAATTGGTCGACCTGGTTGCATTGGCGCTGGGCATTGGCGGCAAATTCGGCCACCAGCTTCGGCAGCAGGTCCAGGGCATCGCGGAGCAATTGTTGCACCGCGGCCCCTGGCGCAACGCTGTGCTCCAGCACGCGGTTGAGCAAGTTTTCCACCGCCCAGGCCAGTTCACCCAACACCAACGCGCGGACCATTCGGCCACTGCCTTTCAAGGTGTGGAATGCCCGGCGCAATTCACTCAAGGCAGGTTTATCGTCGGGGTTAGCCGACCAGCGCGGCAGGTACTCCCGGAGGATTTCCAGCACTTCATCGGTTTCTTCGAGGAACACTTCCCGCAGCTCATCGTCCACCGGTTCTTCACCGGTGGGCGGCGGCAACAGGCTTCCCGGAATCGTCAGGGCGGGCGGATTGACGGAGGACACAGGGCTGGCCAATACATCGGCCAGTGACTTGACGGTCTCAGGGTCGTCCAGTTCCTGCAGATCCTGCATGACCTGCGCTTCACTCGGGCTGAGCACATCGTCAAGCACCGGCACCTGCTGCTCGCTGGGGAAAAAGCCGAGTGAAGCCAGGCTTTTTTCCGCAACGTCGAGCAACTTTTCGCTCGGCGCTTCGGGGTCGTCGCTGAGGCGCTCCAGGTAATACTCGATGCTGGTGATGACGTCGGCCAGGCTGTCCAGTTCCTGCCAGCCGGGGTGATCCGGATCCAGCAGCAGGTGCTCGCGGATGAAGTGGTTGCAGGTTTCGATCAGGCTCGCCGCACGGCTCAACGGAATCATCGCCAGCGCACCGCGCACCTGGGTCAGCAAGGCCGGCAGTGGCTGCAAGTGCTGGCGGTCCCAGTCGGCGTCGATGTAGTCGACGATCATGTCCTTGGCCTGTTGCAGGCAGATGCGCGCTTCCTTGATCACGATCTGATGGATCTGGGTCAGGTCGGTGGTCGGCAGGCGGCTGTCTTCCTGGCTTTCCGGCTCGACGGTGCCGACCATGCCGGCCAGCGTCGCTTCGACGTAGAGCAAGGCACCGGCGACGTCCATCAGGATCGCGTCGTTGGGCTCACGCTGGCCCTGGGCCAGGCTCAGCACCACCGCCAGTTGATCGATGATGACCTTGCGTGGCTGGCCAAAACCGAGCACCGCCAGGGTATCGGCGATTTGCCGCAGGGGCGCCAGCAGGCTTTCGAGGTCCGAGGTGTGTTGGCGGTCGCTGCGCACGAACAGGTCAAGGCGTTCCTTGACCCGCACCAGCTCTTCACACAAAGCGGCCAACACCGAGCGCATGGCATCGCGGTCGGGACCGGCCAGCCGTGCGCGTTCTTCGTCGACCATTGCGCTGTCAGGCAGCGCGTCGTCCAGTCCGTAGCAATCTTTCATGGTCAGCATCTGCCCGGTGGGATGTTCGGCCTTGGCAATGTAGAACAGCAAACTCTTGAGTAACTCTAGCGGCGCCGGCTGATTGATGCCCGGCATGCCCTGTTCGAGCAGGCGCTTGAGTTCTTTGTCGGCCTCCTTGAACAGGCTGCGCAACGCCGGACTGTTGGCAATCGAGCCGTCGCGCATGCCTTCGACCAGCGCCGAGGCGACTTGCCACAACGGGCTCAAGGGCGCGTTGCCGCACAGCCCTTCGAGGCGCGCAAAAACCTTGGTCAGGTAACCGAGATTGGTTTCGCCGTCCTGTTCACGCAGTAACCCGACCAGGGCCATCTGCAACATTTGCCGCAATTTGCGCAGCACGTTCGGTAAATCTGCCGGCTCCAGCAACGCCAGCGACGCTTCGTCCAGGGGCGGCAGGTCCGGCAGTTGCGGGCTGAACAAGCTGGTTTCCGACAACAGACTTTCGCCACGGGCGCTGCGCAGATCGTTGATCAGTGGCAACACCACCAGCGGCAGGTCGCGGCGCGCACCTTGCACCCGGTCGAGGTAAATCGGCAGCTGTCCAAGGGCTTGCAGCAACAGGTGGAGCGTCTCATCGCGATGACTGACGCGGTTCTGTTGCAAGGCGCTGGTCAGATGTTCCATCTCTTCGGCGAGCAGCGCCGCGCCGTAGAATTCGACCATCTGCAAACTGCCGTGAACCTGATGGAGGCACGCCAGGCATTCGCTGAGGGCGTGCGTCGCCTGCGGGTCATCAAGCAACGTTTCAATCGCCTGGTGAGCCACTTTCAGCGTTTCGGCAATCTCGCCTTTGACCCACTCGAGGGCCACATAGTCGTGCCGATCACCCATAACCACTCCAAATCACTGCTCTACTCAAAAAATGCATTCGCTCGCAGGCGTTTCACACTTTATCTGCAGCCTCAGCCTTGGCGGCCGGCAAAGTGAAACCGGACACCGAACGCCGCAGCTGGCTGGCCATTTTCGCCAGGTTGCCAATGCTCTCGGCGGTGGCGGTGGAGCCGGACGAGGTCTGCGTGGTGATCTGCTGGATCACGTTCATCGTCAAGGAAATCTGACCGGCCGAGGACGTCTGTTGCTGCGCGGCGTTGGAAATACTCTGGATCAACGCGGCGAGGGTCTTCGACACGCCTTCGATTTCTTCCAGGGCCACTCCGGCATCCTGCGCCAGACGCGCGCCACGCACCACTTCGGTGGTGGTCTGCTCCATGGAAATCACCGCTTCGTTGGTGTCGGTCTGAATCGCCCGCACCAGGGTTTCGATCTGCCGGGTCGCGGCGGACGAGCGCTCGGCCAGCCGCTGGACTTCATCGGCGACCACCGCAAAACCGCGCCCGGCATCACCGGCCATGGAGGCCTGGATCGCCGCGTTGAGCGCAAGGATGTTGGTCTGGTCGGCAATGTCATCGATCAGGCTGACAATGTCGCCGATTTCCTGAGAAGACTCGCCGAGGCGTTTGATGCGCTTGGCGGTGTCTTGAATCTGCTCGCGAATATTGTCCATGCCGTGGATGGTGTTGTGCACCACCTCGTTGCCCTTGTTGGCAATTTCCACCGAGCGTTCGGCCACCGCCGAGGACTCAGCGGCGTTGGCCGAGACCTGATCGATGGACTCAGCCATGTCGTTGATCGCGGTGGAGGCTTCGGCAATCTGCTGCGCCTGATGCTCCGAAGCCTGGGCCAGGTGCATGGCGGTGGCCTGGGTTTCCTGCACGGCGGCAGCGACCTGGCCAGCGGTAAGGTTGATGGTCGCCACCAGATCGCGCAATTGGTCCACGGAGTAGTTGATCGAGTCGGCGATGGTCCCGGTGAAGTCTTCGGTCACCGAGGCGGTCACGGTCAGGTCGCCGTCCGCCAGGTCTTCGATCTCGTCGAGCAGACGCATGATCGCGTTCTGGTTACGCTCGTTCTTCTCGGCCGTTTCGCGCAGCTGACGGTTGGTTTCACGGACCATCACCAGACCAATGAGGATGATCGACATCAGCGCCAACAGGCCCAGCACGTAGCCGCCAATGGTGTCGGTGTTGCGCCCGCCGGCCAGGTTTTCGAAACCGCCGGCCAGGTGCGAGGCTTCCTCGAGCAGGGTCTGCGACAGCGTGAAAATATTGGTCGCCGATTCACGGACCTTGAACAGCTCCGGCGAGGTTTCGAGGATTTCATCCACCGAACCCGAGACGAATTCGAACAGCTCGGAAATCTCGATCAACCGCGCGCGCGCATCGCGGTCTTCAACCTGGCTGACTTTCAGTGACGGATTGCCCTGGAGCATGCCGTTGAGCACCTGGCCGAATCGCGCCGCATCGCGACCGAAGGCGTCGGCGGCCTGCTGCGAATTTTCATCACCGGACAGCACGGTGTTCACTGCACCGAGAATCCGCTCAGCCAACAGCGACTGGCGTTGGGCCATGGCCACCTGCGCAGCCGGGGCGCCGCGCTGGAGAAGCGTTTCGACGACTTTTTCGTACTCGACCTGCAACTGCGGCACGGTTTCGGCCAGGGTTGCAGCGACTTGATGCAGCGACAGCACGGTCTGCTCGCTGGAGAGAATCGCGTCGGTGTTTTTCAGCAAGCGTTCCCAGTCCAGTTGCACGGCGCGCATTTCCGGGCGCACGGTGGACGGCGCCGGCGGCAGGCCGGTGGCGGGGTCGCCTTTCTTCAGATAGCCCCAGCGTTGGGCAAAGTCATTGCGCGCATCGCTCAGCAGCTTGAACGCCGCCGCCTTGCCGGCCGCCGCTTCGGTGGCGTTCTTGGCAATGCGCTGGGACAGCACGCGCAGCTCACCGGCGTGGCCGATGTACTGTTTGTCGTACGTGGCCTGGGTGTTGAGGTACGCGAAGTTGGCGAACAGCAGCATGATGAAGACGATCAGCGCGATGAACAGCGCGATGATCTGTGACCGGCTGCGCGACCCTTCTGGCTTGCCTGTTTTTGCTTTTATCATCGGTCCTCGCCTGTTAACGCACCTTTAGAACCCGCCATAGATCCCCTGTGGGAGCGGGCTTGCTCGCGAATGCGGTCATTCATTCAACATTGATGCTGACTGACCCACCGCCTTCGCGAGCGAGCCCGCTCCCACATAGGATCGGCGTTGCGCCAGTTACAGCGCTACGTGCATAAAGCTTTGGGACTGCACCAACGCAAACGGGCTGAACACCTGCCAGGTCTGCTCACGCTGAAACCGGCCTTTGATGAACGGTGCAATCGGGCCGCTCAAGGTATCTACCGGCTCAAGGCTGTCCTGGGCAAAGTGCTGGAGGCCGACGACCTCATCGACCATCAACCCGGCAAACACGTCGTTATGCTCCACCACCAATACCCGGCGCTGCTTGCGCACGGCTGACAGCTCATACCCGAAGAAGCCACACAAATCGATGATCGGCAACAGACGCCCGCGCAGGTTGGCCACGCCCTTGACCCAGGGTCTGACCCCTGGCAGTTGGGTGAACCGAGGCTCGTGCAACACTTCGCTGACCTCGCCCATCGGCGCGACGTACCAGTGTTCGCCCAGACGGAAGCCGATGCCGCTCCAACTGTCTTGTCGGGTCGGCTGGGACGGCAAGTCCGCCGCCAGCAGACGACAACGCTGGTCGATCTGCAGCAGCAGTTCGAAAGCCGTCAACGACTCGGTCATGGCCGGACGATCAACCGGCCAGCACGTTGTTCAGGGTCTTGATCAGGGTCTCTTCGTCGACCGGTTTGGTCAGGTAGTCCTTGGCGCCCTGGCGCGTGCCCCAGACCTTGTCGGTTTCCTGATCCTTGGTGGTGATGATGATCACTGGAATGTGCCCGGTTTCCGGGTCTTTGGTCAGCTGACGGGTCGCCTGGAAACCGTTAAGGCCAGGCATGACGATGTCCATCAGAACGGCGTCGGGTTTTTCCTGACGGGCCAGGGCCACGCCGTCGGCGCCGTTTTCGGCTTTCAACACTTCATGACCGTGCTTTTCCAGCATGCCGGTCAGTTTGTACATTTCGGTCGGCGAATCATCGACGATCAGAATACGTGCCATGGTTTTCCCCATTCTTGTCGACCCCGGGCCCGCTGGCCGAGCGTCACTGTGCGTGTCCTACTGCGGCAAAACGGCGGCGAAGCCCGGAACATGGGCCTGGATCGCGTTCAGCAGTTCTTCCTTGCTGAAAGGCTTGGTCAAAAACTGGTCGGAGCCGACGATGCGCCCCTTGGCCTTGTCGAACAGCCCGTCCTTGGACGACAGCATAATCACTGGCGTGGACTTGAACGCACTGTTGTTCTTGATTAAAGCGCAGGTCTGATAACCATCCAGACGCGGCATCATGATGTCGACAAAGATGATGCCGGGGTGATTGTCGGCAATCTTGGCCAGGGCATCGAAACCATCGACGGCGGTGATCACTTCACACCCCACGTTCTTCAACAGCGTTTCGGCGGTGCGGCGAATCGTCTTCGAATCGTCGATCACCATGACCTTCAAGGCGCTGGAATGCTGTTCCATAAATGCTCTGCCGTCGCCTTTGCGAATCAAATTGTCCATTTCCGATAACCGGAGGCTCGAAACCCTTGATGTTTAAGGGCCGGAACGATATGGCAGCCTTTTTAGCACAGTCTCCAAATGCAATCTATCGGGGGACCGGCGCGGTGGTTTTTCCTTGACCGGGAACACACTGAGCGCCAATCTGACGCCACTTTTTCGTGTCCAATCGGACCACCCAAATTCGAGGAAAAACCCATGAGCGTTCGCGTCGGGATTGTCATGGATCCTATTGCCAGCATTTCCTATAAAAAGGATAGCTCGCTGGCCATGCTGTTGGCCGCACAGAAGCGCGGCTGGGAACTGTTCTATATGGAACAGGGGGATTTGTACCAGGCCGAAGGCGAAGCGCGGGCGCGGATGCGTCCGTTGAAAGTCTTCGCCAACCCGGCAAAATGGTTCGAGCTCGAAGCCGAGACTGACGCACTGCTGAGCGATCTGGACGTGATCCTGATGCGCAAGGATCCGCCGTTCGACATGGAGTTCGTCTACTCCACTTACCTGCTGGAGCAAGCCGAACGCGCTGGCGTGCTGGTGGTGAACAAGCCGCAAAGCCTGCGCGACTGCAACGAGAAACTGTTCGCCACGCTGTTCCCGCAGTGCACGCCGCCGACCATCGTCAGCCGTCGCCCGGACGTACTGCGTGAATTCGCCGACCACCACGGCGATGTGATCCTCAAGCCGCTGGACGGCATGGGCGGTTCTTCGATCTTCCGTCACACCGCCGGCCACCCGAACCTGTCGGTAATCCTCGAGACACTGACCCTGCATGGCAAACAGCAGATCATGATCCAGGGTTACCTGCCGGCGATCGTCGATGGCGACAAGCGCATCCTGATGATCGACGGCGAGCCGGTGGATTACTGCCTGGCACGAATCCCGGCCGCTGGCGAAACCCGTGGCAACCTCGCCGCTGGCGGCCGTGGCGAGGCCCGACCGCTGACCGAGAAAGATCGCTGGATCGCCGCCCAAGTCGGCCCGACCCTGCGTGAGAAGGGCCTGCTGTTCGTCGGTCTCGACGTAATCGGCGAGCATCTGACGGAGATCAACGTCACCAGCCCGACCTGCATTCGCGAGATTGATAACGCGTTCGGCACCGACATCGGCGGCCTGTTGATGGATGCCATCGATCAGAAGCTCAAGGCCCGTTGATATAGAACAGCCAAGAAACGACCAACATTGCGTTATCATCCGCGGCCTGTGAAAAACGCGATGTTGGTTTTTTTGTCATGACGCTTCCGTCCGATCTGCCCGCTGAACTCGCCCATCGTGGCGTGCGCCCGGCTGATCGCCTTGGTTTTACCCTGTTTCTCGCGGCGCTGATTCACCTGGCCTTGCTGTTGGGCGTCGGTTTTACGATGGTCGAACCCCAGCAAATCAGCAAAACCCTGGAAATCACCCTCGCCACCTTCAAAAGCGAAAAGAAGCCTGAGAAAGCCGACTTCCTCGCTCAAGAGAATCAGGAAGGCAGCGGTACCCTGGATAAAAAGGCAATTCCCAAGACCACCGAGGTCGCGCCTTTCCAGGACAACAAGGTGCAGAAAGTCACGCCACCGCCGGCGGCCAAGCCTGAAGTGAAGGAAGCCGCACCGAAGGCAGCCGTGACGACCGTCGCGCCCAAGCCGAAAAAGGCCCCGGCCAAAACCGAAGAACCCAAACCCGTCACCAAACCCGCCGTCGCCGCGCCGACGTTTGACAGTGAACAGCTGTCCACCGACATCGCCAGCCTGGAAGCGGAACTGGCCAACGAACAACAGTTGTATGCCAAGCGGCCGCGTATCCACCGCCTGAGCGCCGCGTCGACCATGCGCGACAAAGGCGCCTGGTATAAGGACGAGTGGCGCAAGAAGGTCGAGCGCATCGGCAACCTGAATTACCCCGACGAAGCACGACGCAAGCAGATCTACGGCAATTTGCGCCTGATGGTGTCGATCAACCGCGACGGCTCGCTCTTTGAAGTGCTGGTGCTGGAGTCGTCCGGGCAACCGCTGCTGGATCAGGCGGCACAGCGCATCGTGCGGCTGGCGGCGCCGTTTTCACCGTTTACCGGGGATTTGTCGGACATCGATCGCCTGGAAATCATCCGGACCTGGAAGTTTGCCCGCGGGGACAGACTCTCCAGCAACTGACACCCCACAAATCCCCTGTGGGAGCGGGCTTGCTCGCGAAGGCGTCGTGCCATTCAGCATTAATGTCGACTGAGACGACGCCTTCGCGAGCAAGCCCGCTCCCACATTTGGTCTGTGCCGACTGCCAAATTGCGCCATCCTCGGCTTGTCAGTTTGCGCCACCAACGCCACACTAGCGCTCATGAAGAACGTCAGCCCCAGCTACCTCAAGCATCAGTTCCTGATCGCCATGCCTCACATGGCCGACCCGAACTTTGCGCACACCTTGACCTACATCGTCGAGCACACGGCCAATGGTGCCATGGGCCTGGTGGTCAATCGTCCGCAAGACCTCAACCTGGCCGATATCCTCGAGCAACTGCGCCCCGACATCGAACCGCCGGTGCTCTGCCAGCATGTGCCGATCTTCATCGGCGGCCCGGTGCAGACCGATCGCGGATTTGTCCTGCACCCCTCGGGGCAGAGTTATCAGGCCACCGTCGAGCTCGATGAGAAACTGGCCCTGTCGACCTCCCAGGACGTGCTGTTCGCCATCGCCGACGGCGTCGGTCCGGCGAAAAGCCTGATCGCCCTCGGCTACGCTGGTTGGGAAGCCGGGCAGCTGGAAGCCGAACTGGCCCAGAACGCCTGGCTGACCTGCCCGTTCGATGCCGAGATTTTGTTTAACACCAGCAGCGAACTGCGCCTGGAAGCAGCGGCCAAGCACCTGGGCGTCAATCTCAGCCTGCTGACCAGCCAGGCGGGACACGCCTGATGGCCCTGCGCCTGATTTTGGGTTTCGACTACGGCACCAAACAGATCGGCGTTGCGGTCGGCCAGGTGATTACCGGCCAGGCCCGCGAGCTGTGCACCTTGAAGGCACAAAACGGTATTCCCGACTGGAATCAGGTCGAAGCCCTGATTAAAGAGTGGAAACCCGATGCCGTGGTGGTTGGCCTGCCCTTGAACATGGACGGCACGCCAAGCGACATGTGCCTGCGCGCCGAGAAATTCGCCCGCCGTCTCAACGGCCGCTACAACCTGCCCTTCTATACCCACGATGAACGCCTGACCACCTTCGAAGCCAAGGGTGAACGGCGTGATCGTGGCGGACAAAAGGGCAGCTACCGCGACAACCCGGTGGACGCCATCGCTGCTGCCCTGCTGCTGCAAGGCTGGCTCGACGAAAACACCGCATTGTTCGAATCCTGAAGAGCCGCAACACGCGTCTCTACTTAGCGACAACCCGAGCCACCTCTCCAGCAGAACCCGGCTCGGGCCCAAGAAGGAGCAACCATGAGCCTGCCCAATCCCGCCGAACTGATCAGCCAGATGGCGACCCGTCTCAAGGCGCACCTGGAACACCGTGGCATCAGCGAGCCGCGCTACATCGGTATTCGTACCGGTGGTGTCTGGGTCGCCCAGGCGTTGCTCGATGAACTGGGCAGCGACTCGCCCCTCGGCACCCTGGACGTCTCCTTCTACCGCGACGACTTCAGCCAGAACGGTCTGCACCCACAAGTGCGCCCGTCCGCCCTGCCGTTCGAGATCGAAGGCCAACATCTGGTGCTGATCGATGACGTGCTGATGAGCGGCCGGACCATCCGCGCCGCCCTCAATGAGCTGTTCGACTACGGCCGCCCGGCCAGCGTGACATTGGTGTGCCTGCTGGACCTGGACGCCGGCGAGCTGCCGATCCGCCCGAACGTGGTCGGCGCGACCCTGTCGCTGGCCGCCCACGAACGGGTGAAACTGTCCGGCCCGGAACTCAAGCTCGAACTGCAAGACCTCGCCCTTTAATTCGCCCTATTGAGAGTCCCCCTCGCGATGACGCCTCTAGAAACCAAGCGCCCGCTGCAGCTCAATGATCAGGGCCAGCTGCGCCACTTCCTCTCGCTCGACGGTTTGCGCCGCGAGCTGCTGACGGAAATCCTCGACACTGCCGACTCGTTTCTCGAAGTCGGCGCCCGGGCGGTGAAGAAAGTCCCGTTGCTGCGCGGCAAGACCGTGTGCAACGTGTTCTTCGAGAACTCCACCCGCACCCGCACCACCTTCGAACTGGCGGCTCAGCGGCTGTCGGCGGATGTGATCACCCTGAACGTGTCCACGTCGTCGGCGAGCAAGGGCGAAACCCTGCTCGACACCCTGCGCAACCTGGAAGCCATGGCCGCCGACATGTTCGTCGTGCGCCACGGTGATTCCGGCGCGGCGCACTTCATCGCCGAACACGTGTGCCCACAAGTGGCGATCATCAACGGCGGCGACGGCCGTCACGCCCACCCGACCCAAGGCATGCTCGACATGCTCACCATCCGTCGGCACAAGGGCGGCTTCGAAAATCTCTCGGTGGCTATCGTCGGCGACATCCTGCACTCGCGGGTGGCGCGCTCGAACATGCTGGCGCTGAAAACCCTCGGTTGCCCGGACATCCGCGTGATCGCGCCGAAAACCCTGCTGCCGATCGGCATCGAGCAATACGGCGTGAAGGTCTACACCGACATGACCGAAGGCCTGAAAGACGTCGACGTGGTGATCATGCTGCGCCTGCAGCGTGAACGCATGACTGGCGGCCTGCTGCCGAGCGAAGGTGAGTTCTACCGCCTGTTCGGCCTGACCACCGCGCGCCTGGCCGGAGCCAAACCGGATTGCATCGTCATGCACCCGGGGCCGATCAACCGTGGGGTTGAAATTGAGTCGGCGGTGGCCGACGGCCCGCACTCGGTGATCCTCAACCAGGTCACCTACGGCATCGCAATTCGTATGGCCGTGCTGTCCATGGCCATGAGCGGGCAAACAGCCCAGCGCCAATTCGAGCAGGAGAACGCCCAGTGAAGCTCAGCATTCTCGGCGCACGCGTCATCGATCCGGCCAGCGGCCTGGATCAAGTTACCGATATCCATATTGAAGCCTGCAAGATCATTGCCCTTGGCGCTGCGCCCGCCGGTTTTGTCGCCGTCGATACCCTCGACGCCAAAGGCCTGGTCGCCGCCCCTGGGCTGGTTGACCTGAACGTCGCCCTGCGCGAGCCTGGCTACAGCCGTAAAGGCTCAATCGTCAGCGAAACCCGCGCCGCCGCGGCCGGTGGCGTCACCAGCCTGTGCTGCCCGCCGAAAACCAAACCGGTGCTGGACACCTCGGCCGTGGCCGAACTGATCCTCGACCGCGCCCGGGAGGCCGGCAACACCAAGGTGTTCCCGATCGGCGCCCTGAGCAAAGGCCTGGACGGCGAACAGCTGGCCGAACTGGTCGCCTTGCGCGATGCCGGTTGCGTGGCCTTCGGCAACGGCCTGGACAGCTTCCGCAACACCCGCACGCTGTGCCGGGCGCTGGAATACGCCGCAACATTCGACCTGACGGTGATTTTCAACTCTCAGGACCATGACCTGGCCGAAGGTGGCTTGGCCCACGAAGGCCCGACCGCCAGTTTCCTCGGTTTGCCGGGCATTCCCGAAACCGCTGAAACCGTGGCGCTGGCCCGGGACCTGCTGCTGGTCGAGCAAAGTGGCGTGCGCGCGCACTTCAGCCAGCTCACCAGCGCCCGTGGCGTGGCCCTGATCGCTCAGGCCCAGGCTCGCGGCTTGCCGGTGACGGCCGATGTCGCCTTGTATCAGCTGATCCTGACCGACGAAGCGTTGATCGACTTCAGCAGCCTCTATCACGTCCAGCCGCCGCTGCGCACCCGCGCCGACCGCGATGGCCTGCGTGAAGCGGTGAAATCCGGTGTCGTCTCGGCGATCTCCAGTCATCACCAACCCCACGAGCGGGACGCCAAACTGGCGCCGTTCGGGGCCACCGAGCCGGGCATCAGCAGCGTTGAACTGCTGCTGCCGTTGGCGATGACGCTGGTGGAGGATGGTTTGCTGGACCTGCCAACGCTGCTGGCGCGCTTGAGCACCGGACCTGCCGAGGCATTGCGCCTGCCGGCGGGCAAACTGGCGGTAGGTGGACCAGCGGACATCGTGCTGTTCGACCCGGCGGCTTCGACCGTAGCCGGCGAAACCTGGCTGTCCAAAGGCGAAAACTGCCCGTTCATTGGCCACAGCCTGCCGGGCGTGGTGCGTTACACCTTGGTGGATGGACGCATCAGCCACCAGGCGTAAGACCGCGTCGCCTGCATTCGCGAGCAAGTCGAATCGTCGCACCGCCGCCCCCACATTTGACCGAGTTCCCCCAGAGGAATGCGGTCAAATGTGGGGGCGGCGGTGCGACGATTCGACTTGCTCGCGAAGGCTTACTGAAAAGCGCCTCTATTCTGCGCATTGCGAATCGACACCTGGTCATTCAGCGTCCAGAAGTCATACAGCACCCCCAAAAAGAACAACCCGCCCGTCACCAGGTACAGCAATCCGCTGATCCACTTCCCCTGATACATGCGGTGTACGCCGAATACCCCAAGAAACGTCAGCAGAATCCACGCAACGTTGTACTCAATGGGCCCGGCGGTAAAACGCAGGTCCGCTTCACGATCCATGGCCGGGATCAGAAACACGTCAATCAGCCAACCGATACCCAACAAACCGAGGGTTAGGAACCAAATCGTCCCCGTTACCGGCTTGCCGTAATAGAAGCGGTGAGCGCCGGTAAAACCGAAAATCCACAGCAGGTAACCGATGACCTTGCTGTGCGTGTCTTGATGCGAAACGGGTTGTTGATAGGTGTTCATGAAGGACCTCGATTCACACGATAGATAAATATTCTTTAAATCTTTGTGACTTTTTTACAGGTGGCCGACGTATGGCAAATGCTACCTTGTGTCCCGTCAAACCCTTGTAACACAAGCGTTGTGTCCGACAATCGCGTCTATTTTCCGCTTATTTGGTTCCGTTGACCCCAAGGTTGAATCGACCAACGGCCGCGGAAGGGCCAAAAAAGCTGTTATAAAGTTGCGCGCTAACTTATATGAGCCTTGCCTAATGCGTCCATTTTTCAAGACATGGCTAACCATTTGCCTTTTGATGCCACTGGCCGCCCACGCCACCAATCGTGAGCAACGTCTTCCTAACGTTAATGGTTACACCCCAAAATCCCATATTTCTGCTCCTTCGAGCAAAAACAAACAGACCGTAAAACGCGCTCCTCAACTGAGCAGCAACAGTGGCCTTGTTCCGCCGATGGCGACCAAGGAAAGCAGCAACGTGCTGAGCCGCGCCGTAAACGTCCTCGGTACTCCTTACCGTTGGGGCGGCAGCAGCCCAAGTAAAGGGTTCGACTGCAGTGGCCTGGTGAAATACGCGTTCAATGACGCCACGTTCGACCTGCCGCGCACTTCCAACGCCATGGCCAGCGGTCATGGGGAGAAAGTCGATCGCAAGGATCTGAAGCCTGGCGACCTGATTTTCTTCAACATCAAGAGCCGTCAGGTCAATCACGTCGCCATCTACCTGGGCAACGACCGCTTCATCCACGCACCACGTCGTGGCAAGTCGGTAACCATCGACACGCTGAAGAAACCCTATTGGGAAAGCCACTACGTGGTTGCCAAGCGTGTTATGCCAAAAGAGAAGAACACCCTGCAGGTTGTTCAGCGCTGATTTGTGGCGAGGGGACTTGTCCCCGTTGGACTGCGCAGCAGTCCCGATTTTGGGGTCGCTTCGCAACCCAACGGGGACAAGTCCCCTCGCCACAGGTCCGCTCTCAATCCCTCAAAAACCATCCGGCGTGCGCGCCTTCTCCCGCGCATGCTCGCGGCTGATCAAGCCCTTGCTCACCAGCTCCTTCAAGCACATATCCAGCGTCTGCATCCCCAGGTTGCCCCCGGTCTGAATCGACGAGTACATCTGCGCCACCTTGTCTTCACGGATCAGGTTACGGATCGCTGACGTGCCGAGCATGATTTCGTGGGCCGCGATCCGCCCGCCGCCGATTTTCTTGACCAACGACTGCGACACCACCGCCAGTAACGACTCGGACAGCATCGAACGAACCATCGATTTCTCGTCCCCCGGAAACACGTCCACCACCCGGTCGATGGTTTTCGCCGCCGATGTCGTGTGCAGCGTGCCAAACACCAGATGACCGGTTTCGGCGGCGGTTAACGCCAGGCGAATGGTCTCCAGATCCCGCATCTCCCCCACCAGAATCACGTCCGGGTCCTCCCGCAGGGCCGAGCGCAGGGCCGTGGCAAAACTGCGTGTATCGCGATGGACTTCACGCTGATTGATCAAACATTTGCGCGACTCGTGGACGAACTCGATCGGGTCTTCGATGGTGAGGATGTGTTGATGACGATGGCTGTTCAGGTGATCGATCATCGCCGCCAGGGTGGTGGATTTGCCGGAACCGGTCGGGCCGGTCACCAGCACCAGCCCCCGCGGCGCTTCGGTAATCTTGCGAAACACCTCCCCCATACCGAGGTCGTCCATGCTCAAAACCTTGGACGGAATGGTCCGGAACACTGCACCAGCACCGCGATTGTGGTTGAACGCGTTAACCCGAAAACGTGCCACGCCGGGCACCTCAAAGGAGAAGTCGGTCTCCAGGTGCTTCTCGAAGTCCACCCGCTGCGTGTCGTTCATGATGTCGTAGATCAGCGCCTGCACCTGTTTGTGGTCCAGGGCTGGCAGGTTGATGCGCCTCACATCGCCGTCGACCCGAATCATCGGGGGCAGGCCGGCAGACAGATGCAAGTCGGATGCGCCCTGTTTCGCGCTGAAAGCCAGCAGCTCAGTGATATCCATAGCGTTCCTCAATTCCAGTAGAATGCCGCGAACCTTCAGCCGCCGGCGCCTAATCCTCGCCTGATAAAGTCGCCGAGCGATGATCAGGCAAGGCAAAAGTCGGCGAAGAAGCGGAGTTGACGTCAGTCAATGAGCATTCTGAGTCGACTTTTAACGCCGCATGATCGAGTGTAGGCACTTTTCAGGCAGGATTTGATGTCCACGATAGCAGACAACATTGCTCAGGTTAGTTCACGCATCCACGCTGCCGCCGTTGCCGCAAAGCGCGACGCAGACAGCGTCCAGCTATTGGCCGTGAGCAAGACCAAGCCCGCCGAGGCCCTGCGCGAAGCGTATGCCGCCGGCCTGCGCGACTTTGGCGAGAACTACCTGCAGGAAGCCTTGAGCAAACAGCTCGAATTGGCCGACCTGCCCTTGATCTGGCACTTCATCGGCCCCATTCAATCGAACAAGACTCGCGCTATCGCCGAGCACTTCGCCTGGGTGCATTCCGTGGATCGTTTGAAAATCGCACAACGTCTGTCCGAACAACGTCCTGCCGAGTTGCCCCCACTGAACATCTGCATCCAGGTCAACGTCAGCGGTGAAGCCAGCAAGTCCGGCTGCACCCCGGCTGATCTTCCGGCGCTGGCCAATGCCATCAGCGAACTGCCGCGCATCAAGCTGCGCGGGTTGATGGCAATCCCCGAGCCGACTGAAGATCGCGCCGCTCAGGATGCCGCTTTTGCTGCCGTGCAGCGCCTGCAAGCCAGCCTGAACCTGCCGCTCGACACACTTTCCATGGGCATGAGCCACGACCTTGAGTCGGCCATCGCCCAAGGTGCCACGTGGGTACGTATTGGTACGGCCCTGTTTGGCGCCCGCGACTACGGCCAGCCATAACGTGGCTGACATACCTCTCTATAAGGACCTGACATGAGCAAGACTCGTATTGCCTTTATCGGTGCCGGCAACATGGCGGCCAGCCTGATCGGTGGCCTGCGCGCCAAAGGTCTGGACGCCGCGCAGATCCGCGCCAGCGATCCGGGCGCTGACACCCGCGCTCGCGTGAACGCTGAACACGGTATCGAGGTGTTCGCCGACAACGCCGACGCCATCCAGGGCGCCGAAGTCATCGTACTGGCGGTCAAGCCCCAAGCGATGAAAGCCGTCTGCGAAGCGCTTCGCCCAAGCCTCAAGCCCAATCAACTGGTGGTCTCGATTGCGGCCGGCATCACCTGCGCCAGCATGAACAACTGGCTCGGCGCCCAACCGATCGTGCGTTGCATGCCCAACACTCCGGCGCTGCTGCGTCAGGGTGTGAGCGGTTTGTTCGCCACGGCGCAAGTGAGTACCGAGCAACGCAAACAGGCGCAAGAACTGCTGTCCGCCGTCGGCATCGCACTGTGGCTGGATGAAGAGCAGCAACTGGACGCGGTCACCGCCGTTTCCGGCTCGGGCCCTGCGTACTTCTTCCTGCTGATCGAAGCCATGACCGCCGCCGGCGTGAAGCTCGGCCTGCCAGCAGACATCGCTGCACAACTGACCCTGCAAACCGCTTTGGGCGCTGCTCATATGGCCGTGGCCAGTGACGTCGACGCTGCGGAACTGCGTCGCCGCGTGACGTCGCCTGCGGGCACGACGGAAGCGGCGATCAAGTCGTTCCAGGCCGGTGGCTTCGAAGCCCTGGTAGAAAAAGCACTTGGCGCCGCTGCGCACCGCTCGGCCGAGATGGCCGAACAATTGGGTCAATAAGGAGCCTTACATGATTGGATTGAACACTGCAGCGGTCTACGTGCTGCAAACCCTCGGCAGCCTGTACCTGCTGATCGTGCTGCTGCGCTTCGTACTGCAACTGGTACGCGCAAACTTCTACAACCCGCTCTGCCAGTTCGCCGTGAAAGCCACTCAGCCGCTGCTCAAGCCATTGCGTCGGATCATCCCGAGCATGTTCGGCCTGGACATGTCCTCGCTGGTGCTGGCGATCCTCGTGCAACTGGCGCTGATGGCCCTGACCCTGCTGCTGACGTACGGCACCATCGGTAACCCGCTGCAATTGCTGATCTGGTCGCTGATTGGCGTGACCGCGCTGTTCCTGAAGATTTTCTTCTTTGCCCTGATCATCAGCGTGATCCTGTCTTGGGTCGCACCGGGCAGCCATAACCCTGGCGCCGAACTGGTGAACCAGATTTGCGAGCCGGCCCTGGCGCCGTTCCGCAAGATCCTGCCGAACCTCGGCGGCCTGGATATCTCGCCGATCCTGGCGTTCATGGTGCTCAAGCTGATCGACATGCTGGTGATCAACAACCTCGCCGCCATGACGATGATGCCGGAAATCCTGCGTCTGCTGATCTGACCCGGTGAGCTACTTTCGCTGGGACGGTGACGACCTGATTCTGGAGTGTCACCTGCAACCGGCGGCCCGCAGCGATGATTTCTGCGGGCTGCATGGTGATCGATTGAAGATCCGCCTGACGGCGCCGCCGGTTGAAGGCAAGGCCAATGCGTATTTGATAGCGTTTCTGGCCAAGGCGTTTGGGGTGTCCAAGAGTCAGGTGAGCTTGATAAGCGGCGAGTTGAACCGGCAGAAGCGAGTGCGGATTTGCTCGCCGAAGAAGCTACCGGATTTGCCTGGTTTGATGCGATAGAACCGATAAACCGAGGTGCGCCATTCGCGAGCAAGCCCGCTCCCACAGGGGAACGCATTCCAATGTGGGAGCGGGCTTGCTCGCGAATGGCGCACCTCGGTCTGACTGAATGAAATCAGCTCCGGCCTTTGCTTGCCGCTAACCCCACCGGTCTTTAGACTTACGCCTCATTTCAACGAGAGCAGGGTCGATGCCAGCTGCCTTCCCCCCCGATTCTGTTGGTCTGGTGACGCCGCAAGTGGCGCACTTCAGCGAACCCCTGGCCTTGGCCTGCGGCCGTTCGCTCCCAGCTTATGACCTGATCTACGAAACTTACGGCACGCTGAATGCCGCGGCGAGCAACGCCGTGCTGATCTGCCACGCCTTGTCCGGTCATCATCACGCTGCCGGCTTCCACAGCCCCGACGACCGCAAACCCGGTTGGTGGGACAGCTGCATCGGCCCCGGCAAGCCGATTGATACCAACAAGTTCTTCGTGGTCAGCCTGAACAACCTCGGCGGTTGCAACGGCTCTACCGGCCCGAGCAGCGTCAATCCGGAAACCGGCAGGCCGTTTGGCGCCGACTTCCCGGTACTGACCGTGGAAGACTGGGTTCACAGCCAGGCGCGCCTGGCAGACCTGCTCGGCATCGGCCAATGGGCCGCCGTGATTGGCGGCAGTCTCGGTGGCATGCAGGCGATGCAATGGAGCATCACCTACCCGGATCGCATTCGCCACTGCCTGGCCATCGCCTCGGCCCCCAAGCTGTCGGCGCAGAACATCGCCTTCAACGAAGTCGCGCGCCAGGCGATCCTCACCGACCCCGAGTTCCACGGCGGTTCGTTCCAGGAAGCGGGCGTGATTCCCAAGCGTGGCTTGATGCTGGCGCGGATGGTCGGGCACATCACGTACCTGTCTGATGACTCGATGGGTGAGAAATTCGGTCGGGGCCTGAAGAGCGAGAAGCTCAACTACGACTTCCACAGCGTCGAATTCCAGGTCGAAAGCTACCTGCGTTATCAGGGCGAAGAGTTCTCCGGGCGTTTCGACGCCAACACGTACCTGCTGATGACCAAGGCGCTGGATTACTTCGATCCGGCGGCGAACTTCGACGATGACCTGGCGAAAACCTTCGCCAACGCCCAGGCCAAGTTCTGCGTGATGTCTTTCACCACCGACTGGCGCTTCTCCCCTGCCCGCTCGCGGGAGCTGGTGGACGCGCTGATGGCGGCCAAGAAAGACGTCTGCTACCTCGAGATCGACGCTCCGCAAGGCCACGACGCCTTCCTGATTCCGATCCCGCGCTACTTGCAGGCATTCAGCAATTACATGAACCGCATTACGTTGTGAGAAAGCCATGAGAGCTGATCTGGAAATTATCCAGGAATGGATCCCCGCCGGCAGCCGCGTGCTCGACCTCGGTTGCGGCGATGGCGAATTGCTGACCTGGCTGCGCGACAACAAGCAAGTCACCGGCTATGGCCTGGAAAACGACCCGGACAACATCGCCGAGTGCGTGGCCAAGGGCATCAACGTGATTGAGCAGGACCTGGACAAGGGCCTGGGCAACTTTGCCAGCAACAGCTTCGACGTCGTGGTCATGACCCAGGCGCTGCAAGCCGTGCACTACCCGGACAAGATCCTCGACGAAATGCTGCGCGTCGGTCGCCAGTGCATCATCACCTTCCCCAACTTCGGTCACTGGCGCTGCCGCTGGTACCTGGCGAGCAAGGGCCGGATGCCGGTGTCCGATTTTCTGCCGTACACCTGGTACAACACGCCAAACATCCACTTTTGCACCTTCGAAGACTTTGAAGCGTTGTGTCGCGAACGTGAAGCCAGGGTCATTGATCGGCTTGCCGTGGATCAACAACACCGTCACGGGTGGGCCAGTAAGCTATGGCCTAATCTATTAGGTGAAATCGGTATTTACCGCGTCAGCAGCCCCGGGCTGCAAGACCACAAGGTCGCGGTCTGAATCGCGACACTTCGAGGAGAACGAACATGGGTCGTCTAGCGCTGTTTGTACTTACTGCCTGCCTGAGCGTCACCGCCATGGCCGCCGACGTCATCAAAGGCGAGCGCAAGGAAACCTTTGGCGATGTAACGGTGCACTACAACACCTTCAACTCCACCTTCCTGACACCGGACATCGCCAAAGCAGCCGGGCTGACACGCAGCAAGAACCAGGGTGTGATCAACGTCTCCGTGCTCAAGGATGGCAAACCACTGACCGCTGAAGTCAGCGGATCGGTGAAAGACCTGACCAGCCAGACCATACCGTTGAAGTTCAAACAGATCACCGAACAAGGCGCGATCTACTACATCGCCCAGTTCCCGGTCGATCAGCAGGAAGTCCGGACCTTCGACATCAAGGTGCAGAACGGCGATAAAATCAACACCATCAATTTCAACCAAGAGCTCTTTCCCGGCGAATGATCAACTTCACGCAACTCGTACTGGCCAGCCACAACGCCGGCAAACTCAAGGAACTTCAGGCCATGCTCGGCGAATCGGTGCAACTGCGCTCGATCAGCGAGTTCAGCAGTGTCGAGCCTGAAGAAACCGGCCTGTCGTTCGTCGAGAACGCCATCCTCAAGGCCCGCAATGCCGCGCGCATCTCCGGCCTGCCTGCACTGGCGGACGATTCGGGGTTGGCGGTGGATTTCCTCGGCGGTGCGCCGGGGATCTACTCGGCTCGTTACGCTGATGGCCAGGGCGATGCGGCGAACAACGCCAAACTGCTCGATGTATTGAAAGACGTGCCGCAAGCCGAACGCGGTGCACAGTTCGTCTGCGTGCTGGCGCTGGTACGTCACGCCGACGATCCGTTGCCGATTATCTGCGAAGGCTTGTGGCACGGACGCATCCTGCCAGCGGCCAGCGGCGAACACGGTTTTGGTTACGATCCGCTGTTCTGGGTGCCGGAACGTGATTGCTCCAGCGCCGAACTGAGCCCGAGCGACAAGAACCTCATCAGCCACCGCGCCCGTGCAATGGATCTGCTGCGCCAGCGTCTGGGCCTGAAATGATCCATGACTCATCCGCATCGCCGCTGATCTTCGGCGGTGCCGCCCAATCGCCTCGGGCCGCCCTCCCCGTGCTGCCGCCCCTGGCGTTGTACATCCACATCCCGTGGTGTGTGCGCAAATGCCCTTATTGCGACTTCAACTCCCACACTGCCAGCCCGGTGCTGCCGGAAGAAGAGTATGTGGACGCGTTGCTCGCCGATCTCGATCAAGACCTGCATGCGGTCTATGGTCGTGAGCTGAGTTCGATCTTCTTTGGGGGCGGCACGCCGAGCCTGTTCAGCGCTGAAGCCCTGGGCCGTTTGCTCAAAGGCGTGGAGCAACGCATCCCCTTCGCCAGCGACATCGAAATCACCCTGGAAGCCAACCCCGGGACGTTCGAGCAAGAGAAGTTCGTCGCCTACCGGGCGCTGGGCATCAATCGCCTGTCGATCGGCATCCAGAGTTTTCAGGAAGAGAAACTCAAGGCCCTGGGGCGGATTCACAACGGTGACGAAGCGGTGCGTGCCGCCGGCATGGCCCGTCAGGCCGGGTTCGACAACTTCAATATGGACCTGATGCACGGTTTGCCCGATCAGTCCCTGGACGACGCCCTGAACGACCTGCGCCAGGCCATCGCCCTGAAGCCGACGCATTTGTCCTGGTATCAACTGACCCTGGAGCCGAACACGGTGTTCTGGAACCAGCCGCCAACGCTGCCGGAAGACGACACGCTGTGGGACATTCAGGAAGCCGGCCAGGCATTACTGGCCGAGCACGGTTACGCGCAATACGAAGTCTCGGCGTATGCCCAGCCCGGCCGTCCGGCGCGGCATAACCTCAATTACTGGAGTTTCGGCGACTTCATCGGCATCGGTGCCGGGGCTCACGGCAAGCTCAGCCACCCGGACGGGCGCATTGTCCGTACCTGGAAGACCCGCTTGCCGAAGGACTACCTCAACCCGGCCAAAAACTTCAAGGCTGGGGAGAAAGCCCTGACCAATGAAGAAATGCCGTTCGAATTCCTGATGAACGCCTTGCGCCTGACCGAGGGCGTTGAATCGCGACTGTATCCGGAACGCACCGGGATGAGCCTGGAAAGCCTCGCCGAAGGCCGCCAGGTCGCCGAACAAAGTGGCTTGTTGCAGGTCGAACCGTCACGTCTGGCGGCCACCGAGCGCGGACAACTCTTCCTCAATGACTTGCTGCAGACATTTCTGAGCTGATTTCAGCCTTAAGGGAAAACGAATGGATTTGATACTCGACCTGCTCGCCACCGCGTCCCGCTGGAGCCGTAGCAACCTGTCTGAAATCGCTCTGGCACTGGTGGGCTGCCTGTTGGTGTTGTTTGGCGCCGATATCAAAGGCTGGGTCGACGCACGTCTGGGCAGCATTGCCGGCGCCTTGCGCGTCCCGCTGATGGCCCTGCTGTGCATGATCGGCAGCGGCGTCGCATTGATCTACGCCACGCCATGGATCATCAAAGGCCTGAGCCAGTTCAACAACTACAGCCTGGCACCGGTGTTGTTGGTGGTGCTGGTGCTCATCGGCGTCGTCGCCGACCGCCGCTGACTGTCGAATACACCACAAAACAAATTGTGGGAGCGAGCCTGCTCGCGATGGCGTCGTGTCAGCCAACATCAATGTTGAATGATCGACCGCTATCGCGAGCAGGCTCGCTCCCACAGTTGGATTGTGTGCAGCTTAGGACTGTTTCTCGAACTTCAAGTCCCACACGCCATGCCCAAGACGTTCGCCGCGGCGTTCGAACTTGGTGATCGGGCGCTCGGTCGGGCGCGGGACGCATTTGCCATCTTCGGCCAGGTTGCGATAACCCGGCGCAACGTTCATCACTTCCAGCATGTACTCGGCGTACGGTTCCCAGTCGGTGGCCATGTGCAGCACACCGCCGACCTTCAACTTGCTGCGCACCAGTTCAGCGAACGACGCCTGAACGATACGGCGCTTGTGGTGACGGCTCTTGTGCCATGGGTCCGGGAAAAACAGCATCAGGCGATCGAGGCTGTTGTCGGCCACGCAACGGTTGAGTACTTCGATCGCATCGCAATCGTAGACCCGCAGGTTGGTCAGGCCCTGAGTGAGCACGCCATTGAGCAGCGCGCCGACACCCGGACGGTGTACTTCCACGCCGATGAAATCCTGCTCCGGCGAGGCCGCGGCCATTTCCAGCAGCGAATGGCCCATGCCGAAACCGATTTCCAGCGAGCGCGGCGCCGAGCGACCAAACACTTGGTCGAAGTCCACCGGCGCGTCGGCCAGAGGCAGCACGAACAGCGGCGTGCCCTGTTCCAGACCGCGTTGCTGGCCTTCGGTCATGCGACCGGCGCGCATCACGAAACTCTTGATGCGGCGGTGTTGGCGCTCGTCGCCTTCTTCCGTCTGGATAGGCGTGTCGTTTGATTCAGTCATCAATGGCTCTTACTTGATCAGACCATCCAGCGGCGAAGAGGCGCTGGCATAGAGTTTTTTCGGCATGCGGCCGGCGAGGTAGGCCAAGCGACCTGCAACGATGGCGTGTTTCATGGCTTCAGCCATCATGATCGGCTGCTGGGCATGGGCGATGGCCGAGTTCATCAGCACCGCTTCGCAACCCAGTTCCATGGCAATGGTGGCGTCGGAAGCAGTGCCGACACCGGCGTCGACCAGCACAGGAATCTTGGCTTCTTCGAGGATGATCTGCAGGTTGTACGGGTTGCAGATCCCCAGGCCTGTACCGATCAGACCGGCCAGTGGCATCACCGCGATAACGCCGATTTCCGCCAGTTGACGGGCGATGATCGGGTCATCGCTGGTGTAAACCATCACGTCGAAGCCTTCCTTGACCAGCACTTCGGCGGCCTTGAGGGTTTCGATCACGTTGGGAAACAGGGTTTTCTGGTCCGCCAGCACTTCCAGCTTCACCAGGTTGTGACCACCGAGCAGCTCACGGGCCAGGCGGCAGGTGCGCACAGCCTCGGTAGCGTCGAAGCAACCGGCAGTGTTAGGCAGGAAGGTGTAGCGATCCGGCGACAGGACTTCGAGCAGGTTCGGTTCGCCCGGGTTCTGGCCGAGGTTGGTGCGGCGCACGGCGAAGGTGACGATCTCGGCACCCGAGGCTTCGATGGCCAGGCGGGTTTCTTCCATGTCGCGGTACTTGCCGGTGCCTACCAGCAAACGCGACTGGTAAGTACGACCGGCCAGGACGAAGGGCTTGTCGCTACGAACGATGCTCATGGGAAATCCTCTGTAGGGGTGAGGTTCTTGCAGAATAATTCTGTGGCCTCTTGGGCCAGACGACTAGCCGCCGCCGATGGCGTGCACGACTTCTACGGAGTCACCATCATTCAGCGTGGTTTCTGCATGCTGGCTGCGCGGGACGATATCCAGATTGAGTTCGACCGCCACCCGGCGTCCGGTCAGTTCCAGACGGGTCAGCAGGGCCGCAACGGTTTCACCGTCGGGCAGTTCAAGGGATTCGCCGTTCAACTGAATGCGCATGCCGAATGCCGCCATCATTTTTAGGGGCTGGCATTCTAGCCCGATCAGTCTTGGCGACCCAAGCCATTCGTCATGAAATGGACCACCCGGTCAGCTCAACCGCCAGGCGGCAATCCCCAGGCAGAACCAACCGACCAGAAATGCCAGCCCGCCGAAGGGGGTGATGATCCCGAGCTTGCTGACGCCGGTCATGGTTAACAGGTACAGACTGCCGGAAAACAGCAGGATGCCGACGACGAACGATGCACCCGCCCATGTGATCAGGCGACCGGGAATCTGCGTGGCCAGCAGTGCAACGCCCAGCAACGCCAAGGTGTGCACCAACTGATAGGTCACGCCGGTGTGGAAAATCGCCAGGTACTCGGGCGTCAGGCGGCTTTTCAAGCCGTGGGCGGCGAACGCGCCAAGGGCAACGCCGGTGAAGCCGAAAAAAGCGGCCAGCATCAGAAAGCCACGCAGCATGAAGAACTCCAGTCAGACTCGATCCACAGGGTCTGTATAATGGCCCGCTCAACGGGTTCGGCCAAGCCATCTCTATGCTGCGTTTATTTTTGCGACGATTCACGAAGGCACTGCTCTGGTTCGCGGGTGGCAGCGTATTGCTGGTGCTGATCTTTCGCGTGGTACCGCCACCGGGAACCACGTTGATGGTCGAGCGCAAGGTCGAATCCTGGTTCGACGGCGAGCCCATCGACCTGCAACGCACCTGGAAACCCTGGGATGAAATCTCCGATGACCTGAAAGTCGCGGTGATTGCCGGCGAAGATCAGAAATTCCCGGAACATTGGGGCTTTGACTTTGGCGCGATCCAGGCCGCACTGGCCCACAACGAACTCGGCGGAACGATTCGCGGCGCCAGCACCCTGAGCCAGCAGGTCTCGAAGAATCTGTTTCTGTGGTCCGGCCGCAGCTGGCTGCGCAAAGGCCTGGAAGCCTGGTTTACCGGGCTCATCGAAGTGTTCTGGCCCAAGCAGCGAATTCTTGAGGTGTACCTCAACAGTGTCGAGTGGGATGACGGTGTGTTTGGCGCTGAAGCAGCAGCCAGGCATCACTTTGGCGTCGGCGCTCGTTCGCTGTCTCGCCAGCAGGCCAGCTTGCTGGCTGCGGTGCTGCCTAACCCGCGAGTGTGGAGTGCCAGTCATCCGACTAACTACGTCGCACGGCGAGCGGGATGGATTCGACAGCAGATGAGTCAGCTCGGGGGCGATAGCTATCTGGTAGGGATCAATGATTCACGCCGGGCGCCTTGGGCTCAATAGCCGATCATTATCTCCTGAACACCGAAAATATCCTGTGGGAGCGGGCTTGCTCGCGAATGCGGTGTAACAGTCAATACTAATGTCGACTGACCCACCGCTTTCGCGAGCAAGTCGAACCGTCGCACCGCCGCTCCCACATTGATTTTGCGGTGGGGCAGGAATATCGGGCACGAACAAAAACGCCCCGATCAATGATCGGGGCGTTTTTTATGCCTTAGCTGCGGTTAGGCGGCGATCGACAACTTGAGTTTGTTCATCGCGCTCTTCTCGAGTTGACGAATACGCTCGGCCGACACGTTGTACTTCTGCGCCAGGTCATGCAGCGTGGCTTTTTCTTCCGCCAGCCAGCGCTGGTAGAGGATGTCACGGCTGCGGTCGTCCAGCACTTCAAGCGCTTCGTGCAGGTTGTGGTTGGAGTTGTCGCTCCAATCGGCATCTTCCAGTTGACGGGCCGGGTCGTACCGGTGGTCTTCCAGATAGTTGGCCGGCGATTGGAAAGCGCTGTCGTCGTCCGCTTCCGCAGCCGGGTCGAAGGCCATGTCATGGCCGGTCAGGCGACTTTCCATCTCCCGCACTTCCCGAGGCTCTACACCGAGGCTTTCCGCCACACGGTGAACTTCCTCGTTGTTCAGCCACGCCAGACGCTTCTTCTGGCTGCGCAGGTTGAAGAACAGTTTGCGCTGGGCCTTGGTGGTCGCGACTTTCACGATCCGCCAGTTGCGCAGGATGAACTCGTGGATTTCCGCCTTGATCCAGTGCACTGCAAAGGACACCAGGCGTACACCCATTTCCGGGTTGAAGCGCTTCACCGCCTTCATCAGGCCGACGTTGCCTTCCTGGATCAGGTCAGCCTGAGCCAGACCGTAGCCGGAATAGCTACGGGCGATATGTACAACAAAACGCAGGTGGGCGAGCACCATCTGCCGAGCCGCCCCCAAATCCTGCTCATAATAGAGACTCTCGGCCAGTTCACGCTCCTGCTCCGGCGTCAGCAATGGAATGCTGTTCACCGTGTGCACATAGGCCTCCAGGTTCGCACCCGGGACCAGAGCATATGCAGGTTGCAAAGAATTGGTCATACGAAAAAACCTCCGACTTACATAACTCGTGCAGTTCAGCACTGCGAAAATTGACCGGAAACCAAAAGACAAGTTCCCATAAACGCTGAAAGGTCAATACGAGCAAAATGATACTACTTAGGCGCAAGCTCCCTCAGGTGGCGTGCGACTGCAATCCATGCACCGATATACCCCAACAGCACCGCGCCAAGCAAGAGAGACAGACCGTCGGCAACTGGCACTCCGGCCAGCGCAAAATCACTGCCGTACAAACCGGCCAGCCCAACCACCGCGTCGTTCAGCCAATCAAGGCCGAACGCCAATACGCCCCAAGAAAGAATCCCCGCACCGAAGCCATAAAGCGCACCCATGTACAGAAAGGGCCTGCGCACATAGCTGTCAGTGCCGCCGACGAGTTTAATCACTTCTATCTCTGTGCGGCGGTTTTCAATATGAAGACGAATGGTATTGCCTATCACCAAAAGTAATGCAGAAACCAGAAGCACGGTCAGACCGAAGACAAAACGGTCACCCAGCTTGAGGATGGCTGCCAGACGCTCGACCCAGACTAGATCAAGTTGCGCCTGTTGTACCTTGGGCAACTCGGAAAGTTTTTGTCGTAATGCTTCAAGGGCTGGCTTATCAACCTCATTCGGCGTCACCAAAAGCACGCCCGGCAGCGGGTTTTCCGGCAGTTCCTTGAGCGCCTCGCCCAGACCGGACTGCTGCTGAAACTCTTCCAGCGCTTGATCGCGGCCGACATATTCAGCATCAGCTACGCCAGGCATCCCCTTGATCTGCTCGCGTAACGACTCGCCTTCAGCGGGGCTGGCCTCGATTTGCAGGTACAGGGAAATCTGCGCCGCACGCTGCCAGGAACCGCCGAGACGCTCGACGTTACTTAGCAAAAGTGACAGGCCCATCGGCAAACTCAGGGCCACCGCCATCACCATGCAGGTGAAGAAGCTACCGATGGGCTGCTTGCCCAAACGACGCAAGCTATCGAGCAGGCTGGCGCGATGACTCTCGACCCAGGCACGAAACAGCGTGGCGAAATCCGGACCGTCATCATCGTCGCGTTTTTTCTTCTGCGGCTGCTGGTCGGCGGCCTTCGGGGCCACGCGCTCGGAAACCTTGGGGCTGCGTGTCGCACTCATACGCCCGCCTCCCCGTCACCGATCAATCGGCCGCGCTGCAGGGTCAGCATGCGGTGGCGCATGCGGGCGATCAGTGCCAGGTCGTGACTGGCAATCAGCACGCTGGTGCCCAAACGGTTGATGTCTTCGAACACGCCCATGATTTCTGCCGCCAGACGTGGATCGAGGTTACCGGTCGGTTCGTCCGCCAGCAGCAAGGCCGGGCGGTGAACAATGGCGCGGGCGATGCCGACGCGCTGTTGCTGACCGGTAGACAGGTCGCCAGGGTACAAATCGGTTTTGTCCGAAAGCGCCACGCGCTCGAGCGCCGAATCCACGCGCTTGGTGATCTCGGCCTTGGACAACCCAAGGATCTGCAAGGGCAGCGCGATGTTGTTGAACACCGTGCGATCGAACAACAGCTGGTGATTCTGGAACACCACGCCGATCTGCCGGCGCAGGTAAGGAATCTGTGCGTTGCTGATAGTGCTCAGGTCTTGCCCGGCCAGCAGCAATTTGCCGGTGGTCGGACGCTCCATCGCCAGCAGCAGGCGCAACAAGGTGCTTTTACCGGCGCCAGAGTGGCCGGTCACAAACAAAAACTCGCCCCGACGGACTCGAAAGCTCAGCTCATGCAAGCCGACGTGGCCGTTCGGGTAGCGTTTACCGACCTGTTCGAAACGAATCATGAACGCTCCCGCTCGGCAAACAGTGCCTGGACAAAGGGTTCTGCTTCAAAAGTACGCAAATCATCGATGCCTTCACCGACGCCGATGTAGCGAATCGGCAAGCCAAACTGCTTGGCGAGGGCGAAAATCACCCCGCCTTTGGCGGTGCCATCGAGCTTGGTCAGCGCCAGGCCGGTCAGTTCGACGGTCTGGTTGAATTGTTTGGCCTGGCTGATCGCGTTCTGCCCCGTACCGGCATCAAGCACCAACAGCACCTCGTGAGGCGCGTCGGCGTCGAGTTTACTGATGACCCGGCGAACCTTCTTCAGCTCTTCCATCAAATTGTCTTTGGTGTGCAGGCGACCGGCGGTGTCAGCGATCAACACGTCGATGCCACGGGCCTTGGCCGCTTGCACGGCATCGAAGATAACCGAAGCCGAGTCCGCGCCGGTGTGCTGGGCGATGACCGGGATCTTGTTGCGCTCGCCCCAGACCTGCAATTGTTCGACGGCGGCGGCGCGGAAGGTATCGCCGGCCGCGAGCATGACTTTCTTGCCTTCGAGCTGCAGCTTCTTCGCCAGTTTGCCGATGGTGGTGGTCTTGCCGGCACCGTTGACGCCGACGACCAGGATGACGAACGGCTTGGTCTGCGAGGTGATTTTCAGCGGTTGCTCGACAGGCTTGAGCATCGCCGCCAGTTCCGCTTGCAGGGATTTGTACAGCGCATCGGCATCGGCCAGTTCTTTGCGAGCGACCTTCTGGGTCAGGCGCTGAATGATCACCGAAGTCGCCTCGACGCCGACATCGGCGGTCAGCAGGCGGGTTTCGATGTCTTCGAGCAGCTCGTCATCGATGATCTTCTTGCCCAGGAACAGGCTGGCCATGCCTTCGCCGATGCTGGCGCTGGTCTTGGACAAGCCTTGTTTCAGGCGGGCGAAGAAACCGGCTTTGGTTTCTGCGGTACGCGCGGGCTCGGCAGGCGCTTCGACGGGAACGACAGGTGCGGCGGCAACAGGAGCTACGGGAGCGACGACCGGCGCAGGCGCTTGAGTAATCGGGGCAACCGGAGCAACCGGAGCAACCGGAGCAACGAATGCGGGCACCACAGGCTCCGGAACAACCGGTTCAGGCTCGGCCACCACCACTGGCGCGACAACCGGCTCAACCACTGGCGCTTGAACGGGCTCAGGAACAAACGCAGTCGGCGCTGGAATCGGTGGCGTAACGTGCGGCGCCAGCTCATCTTCGACCAATGCCACCGGCTCTTCCGCCACTGGCAACGTCAGCCATGGCTCGGCAATGGCCGTGAGCGGCACCTGGGCCACGACTTCGGCGACGGCGTCGGGCTCAGGCTCAGGCTCAGGCTCGATGACCGGTTGCAACACCGGCTCGGCGATCGGCAAGACAATCGGCGTAAGCTCTTCTTCTATTACCGGCGCAGGCGTGGGCTCAGGAAGTGGCTGTGGCTGTTCGACGACGGGTTCCTGCGGCTTTTTGCGCAGCCATCCGAACAGGCTTTTCTTCTCACCAGCCGCAGCTGGGGCTTTCTTGTCGTCGTTGGAACCAAACATGGAGGACGGCTATCTCACGGTAGCGACGCGCCAAAGGGCGCCTCGGCAAATAAATATTCGATGCAGAACAGACTGCGATTGACCCAGCTTGTTCACGCGCAACATTTTGTCGAGGTGCAAACGGCACCTTACAAAAACGATTTCACGAAGGACTGAAGCGGCAAAATCGGCGAAAAAGCAGAGTTTAGTTGATAAACCACAGCCTTCTGCCGAAAACCCATTCAACCTGATCAAACGCAAAGGCCTGATAGGCGTGGCCGCCAGTAAAACGGATCAGTATCCTAGCACCCTCTCGCCCGCCGACGCTAAGACCAAGCGGGCAGCTCAACAGGTTTAAAAAACGAATGAATGCTCTAGCCCGCCGCGCTGCAGGCCTGCTGCTCAGCACAGTTTGTCTGCCCCTCTCGGCCCTGGCTGCCGATCCACAACCCACCCACGAATTCACCCTCGATAACGGCCTGAAGGTCGTCGTGCGCGAAGACCATCGTGCGCCGGTGGTGGTTTCCCAAGTCTGGTACAAGGTCGGCTCCAGCTACGAGACCCCCGGTCAGACCGGTTTGTCCCACGCCCTGGAACACATGATGTTCAAGGGCAGCGAAAAAGTCGGCCCCGGCGAAGCCTCGCTGATCCTGCGCGACCTCGGCGCCGAAGAGAACGCGTTCACCAGCGATGACTTCACGGCGTATTACCAGGTGCTGGCCCGCGACCGTCTGGGCGTGGCCTTCGAGCTGGAAGCCGACCGCATGGCCAGCCTGCGCCTGCCGGCCGACGAGTTCGCCCGCGAGATCGAAGTCATCAAAGAAGAACGTCGCCTGCGCACCGACGACAAGCCGATGTCCAAGGCCTACGAACGTTTCAAGGCCATGGCCTACCCGGCCAGCGGTTACCACACGCCGACCATCGGCTGGATGGCTGACCTGGACCGCATGAAAGTCGAAGAGCTGCGCCACTGGTACCAATCCTGGTACGTGCCGAACAACGCCACGCTGGTGGTGGTGGGCGACGTGACCCCGGACGAGGTCAAAACCCTGGCCCAGCGCTACTTCGGCCCGATCGCCAAACGTGATGTGCCGCCAGCGAAAATCCCGATGGAGCTGGCCGAGCCCGGTGAGCGCCAGATTACGCTGCATGTGCAGACCCAACTGCCAAGCCTGATGCTGGGCTTCAACGTGCCAAGCATCGCCACCGCGCAAGACAAACGCTCGGTCAACGCCTTGCGCCTGATCTCCGCCCTGCTCGACGGCGGCTACAGCGGACGTATCCCGACACAACTGGAGCGCGGCGAAGAACTGGTCTCTGGCGGTTCGTCGAGTTACGACGCCTATACCCGTGGCGACAGCCTGTTCACCTTGTCGGCAACGCCCAATACCCAGAAAAACAAAACCATGGCTCAGGCTGAAGCTGGCCTGTGGAAGCTGCTCGAACAGCTGAAAACCACCGCGCCGTCCGCTGAAGAACTGGAACGCGTCCGCGCGCAGGTCATCGCTGGCCTGGTTTACGAGCGTGACTCGATCACCAGCCAGGCCACCGCAATTGGCCAACTGGAAACCGTCGGCCTGTCGTGGAAGCTGATGGACACCGAACTCGCCGAGCTGGAAAGTGTGACTCCGGAAGATATCCAGAAAGCCGCCAAGCTGTATTTCACCCGCGAACGTCTCAGCGTCGCCCATGTATTGCCAGAGGAGACGACTCATGAGTGAGCGTAAAAAACCGCGCCTGGCGCTGATTGGCCTGATCGCTGTCGCCTTGATCGGGTCTGCCGTGTTCTACTTCTCGAAGACCGACGATTCCAAGGCCAGCGAAGCCCTCGACAAGGCCAAGGCCAGCCAGAGACTGCAATCACTGGCCGAGCTCGACGGCAAAGCGCCAAGCCACCGCACCCTGGACGTGCAGACCTGGAAAACCGCCGAGGGCGCCAAGGTGCTGTTCGTTGAAGCCCGGGAGCTGCCGATGTTCGACATGCGCCTGATCTTCGCCGCCGGCAGCAGCCAGGACGGCGACGCACCTGGCCTCTCCATGCTGACCAACGCCATGCTCAACGAAGGTGTAGCCGGCAAAGATGTCGGCGCCATCGCTCAGGGCTTCGAAGGCCTGGGCGCAGACTTTAGCAACGGCGCATTTAAAGACATGGCCCTGGCTTCCCTGCGCAGTCTCAGTGCCGCGGACAAACGCGAACCGGCGCTGAAGTTGTTCTCTGAAGTCATCGGCAAACCGACCTTCCCGGCCGATTCCTTTGCGCGCATCAAGAACCAGATGCTCGCCGGTTTCGAGTACCAGAAGCAGAACCCGGGCAAACTCGCGAGCCTGGAGCTGATGAACCGTCTGTACGGCGATCACCCGTACGCGCACTCCAGCGACGGCACGGCGAAAACCGTTCCGGCGATTACCGTGGCGCAACTGCGCGCGTTCCATGAGAAAGCCTATGCGGCTGGCAACGTGGTGATTGCGCTGGTGGGCGACCTGTCTCGCACCGAGGCCGAAGCGATTGCCGCACAAGTCTCCAGCGCGCTGCCGAAAGGCCCGGAGCTGGCGAGAATCCCGCAACCGGAGGAACCGAAGGCCAGCATCGGTCACATCGAGTTTCCGTCCAAGCAGACCAACCTGATGCTCGCGCAATTGGGCATCGACCGTGACGACCCGGATTACGCGGCACTGTCCATGGGCAACCAGATCCTCGGTGGCGGCGGTTTCGGTACACGACTGATGAGCGAAGTGCGCGAGAAGCGCGGCCTGACTTACGGCGTCTATTCGGGTTTCACCCCGATGCAGGCCCGCGGCCCGTTCATGATCAACCTGCAAACCCGCGCCGAGATGAGCGAAGGTACGTTGAAACTGGTGCAGGATGTGCTCGCCGACTACCTCAAAACCGGCCCCACCCAGAAAGAACTCGACGACGCCAAGCGTGAACTGGCCGGCAGCTTCCCGCTGTCCACCGCCAGCAACGCCGATATCGTCGGCCAACTCGGCGCCATGGGTTTCTACAACCTGCCGCTGAGTTATCTGGATGATTTTATGCGCGAGTCCCAGAGCCTGACGGTCGAGCAGGTCAAAACCGCACTGAACAAACACTTGAGCACGGACAAAATGGTCATCGTCAGCGCTGGCCCGACCGTGCCGCAAAAGCCGTTACCGGCCCCAACTGATAAACCTGCCGAGCAACCGCTCGGGGTTCCGGAGCATTAATGGCCACTCGTCCTAAAAAACCCGTACACAACGTGCATAACGGCGTGAACCAACTGCGCATCATCGGCGGTGAATGGGGCAGCCGGAAGCTGAGCTTCCCGGATGCACCGGGCCTGCGCCCTACCCCGGACCGGGTGCGTGAAACCCTGTTCAACTGGCTCGCGCCTTATGTCGCTGGCGCCAAGGTTCTGGACCCGTTCGCCGGCAGCGGCGCATTGTTCCTCGAAGCCTTGTCCCGTGGCGCGGCCATGGGTCAGGCGCTGGACGCCAGCAACATCGCGGTCGCCAGCATCAAGGAGCATCTGGGCACGCTACGCTGCACCACCGGCCAGATTCAGACCGCCGATGCCCTGCGCTACCTGGAAACCCAGACAGCGACTGCATACGACCTGGTGTTCCTCGATCCGCCGTTCAACCAGAACCTGTTGCCAGGCGTTTGTGCATTACTTGAAGAACGTCAGTGGCTGGCCGACGAAGCCTGGATCTACACTGAAAGCGAGAATGCGCCATCGAGCCTTGGCTTACCAGGCAACTGGCGCCTGCACCGGGAGCAGAAATCCGGGCGGGTGTATTACGCGCTGTGGCAACGTATGGCAGAGATTGCCGGTTAATCAACCGGCCTGAAAAAGGGGCGCGCCTCACACGAGGCTCGCACCGCTGCATCGAGAACCATCGTGCCCCATTTGCCAGAACGTTTCACCCCCGCCTTCGGCCTCGGCAATCCGCACTTGCAAACCTTGTGGGGACCGCTGTGGCGCAAAACCACACACATCGAACGCCAGCGCGAACGCTTGTGGCTTGAGGATGGCGACTTTCTCGACCTCGACTGGCACGGCCCGCACAGCGTCGAGGCGCCACTGGTGCTGGTATTGCACGGGCTGACCGGCTCTTCAAATTCGCCTTACGTGGCCGGCATGCAAAAAGCGTTAGGTGCCCAAGGCTGGGCCAGCGTCGCACTGAACTGGCGCGGCTGTTCGGGCGAACCCAATCTGTTGCCGCGCAGTTACCACTCCGGCGTCAGTGAAGACCTCGCCGAAACCATCAAACACCTGAAAGCCCAACGACCGCTCGCGCCGCTGTATGCGGTCGGCTATTCCCTGGGCGGCAATGTGTTGCTCAAGCACTTGGGCGAATCCGGCAGCAACAGTGGCGTGGTTGGGGCGGTGGCGGTGTCGGTGCCGTTTCGTCTTGATCAATGCGCCGACCGTATCGGCCAGGGTTTTTCGAAGTTCTATCAGGCGCATTTCATGCGGGAGATGGTCGCCTACATCAAGAACAAGCAACGCCAGTTCCAGCATGACGGGCGCGAGGATGGTCTGGCGGCATTGGCCGCGCTGGGTTCACTGGAGAACATGCGCACGTTCTGGGATTTCGATGGCCGGGTCACCGCGCCGCTGAACGGTTTTGCCGATGCCGAGGATTACTATCGCCGCGCTTCGAGTCGCTATTTCCTTGGTGAGATTCGTACTCCGACCCTGATCATTCAAGCGGCCGATGACCCGTTTGTCTTCCCTCATAGCCTGCCGCAAGCCGACGAATTGTCCGCCTGCACTCAATTCGAGCTACAGACCAAGGGTGGGCATGTCGGCTTCGTCGATGGCTCGTTCAGACAACCGGGTTACTACCTGGAACGCCGCATCCCGCAGTGGCTGACCGCCGTGGGTCGTCAGTAAGGCCATGGGCGTCGATCAGGGCGAGTCGATCCGATTCTGGCAAACAGCGCCGCTGGCCGGCGTCGAGCTATTGTCCGCGCGCTACATTGAACACCGTTTCGCGCCCCATGTGCATGACGGTTATGTGATCGGCATGATCATGGCCGGCGCCCAGCGTTATCGCTATCGCGGCGCCGAACACCTGGCCGGTAGCGGCACGCTGGTGCTGATCAATCCGGACGAACTGCACACCGGTCATAAAGGCACCGAGGATGGTTGGTTGTATCGGGCGTTCTATCCGGACAGCGGTCAGATTCTGTCGCTACTCGATGAGTTGGAACTGCCGACCAACAACTTGCCGGCGTTCGGCGCGACGCTGTATCGCGATCCGGATCTGGTGAAGGGTTTCTGCCAACTGCATCGTCTACTGGAAAGTCCGTCCACGGCCCTGCAACAACAAACGGTCTGGCGGGAAATGATGCTGTTGCTGCTGCAACGGCACGCGACCGTGCCGATTGCCGGCAAGCCGGGCAAGGAACATCGGGCGGTGACGCTGGCCAAGGATCTGCTGCAAGCACAATTGGCGACGCCGCCTTCGCTGGAAGAACTGGCCGCGGCGGTCAACCTTTCGCCCTTCCACTTCGCCCGGGTGTTCCGCCGCGCCACGGGCATGCCACCGCACACCTGGCTGATGCAGCAGCGCATCGCTCGGGCGCGGGCGTTGTTACAGAATGGTTGTTTGCCGCTGGAAGTGGCGACGCAGCTGGGGTTTGCTGACCAGAGTCATCTGAGCCGGCAGTTCAAGCAGGTTTACGGTGTTGGGCCGGGGGCGTATCGCAGCGCCCGCTTACGGTGATATCTCAACGCATCAATTGCCCCCTGTGGGAGCGAGCCTGCTCGCGATTGCGGTTTAACATTCAACATTGATGTTGACTGGTACACCGCAATCGCGAGCAGGCTCGCTCCCACAGGGGTTAAGCGTTTATTCGCCTATGGCGATGCCGTGCGCTGGATCGTTGATCCACTCGCTCCATGAGCCGGCATACAACGAGCCCAACGGATAGCCGGCCAGGCACAACGCGAACAGGTTGTGACAGGCCGTCACGCCAGAACCGCAGTACGCCACCAGATCGGTCGGCGAGCGATTACCGAGCTTCGCGGCAAACCGCTGCTTGAGCTGATCGGCCGGCAGAAAACGCCCGTCGCTGCCCAGGTTGTCGGTGAACGCCGCGCATTGCGCGCCGGGAATATGCCCGGCAATCGGGTCGATCGGTTCTACTTCGCCCTTGAAACGCGGCAAGCCGCGGGCATCAAGGAGGGTCAGCGCGGGCTGGCCGAGACGTTTCTGGAGTTGTTCGGCGCTCAGGACCAGCGTGTTGTCCGGCGTCCCCGTGAAGGTGCCACGCTCAATCTGCGGCGCATCAAGACTCAGGGGCAAACCGGCAGCGTGCCAGGCCTTGAGCCCGCCATCGAGGATGAACACGCCGTCACGTTTGCCCAGCCAGGCCAGCAACCACCAGGCCCGCGCCGCGTAGGCACCCGGGCCGTCGTCGTACAAAATCACCTCGCTGTCGGCGTTGACGCCCCAGGCTTGCAGTCGCTCGATCAAGTCTTCAGGTTCAGGCAATGGATGGCGCCCGGTCACACCCTTGACCACTGTCCCGCTCAAATCACGCTCAAGATCGGCAAAGCTCGACTGGGCAATATGCCCTTCGGCATAGCTGCGCTGACCGTAATCCGGGTCTTCAAGGGCAAAACGACAATCCAGAATCACCAGCCCCGGCTGCTCCTTTTTCAGGTCCAACGCTTGCGGGCTGATCAGTTGCGCTATGGGCATAACGGGCTCCTGTGATAGGCGATGTTTGATCCTACTGCACTTTCTATCCCACTTCTTCCAACGCTTGGGCCAACGGCACGTAAAACTCCTCGAACAGCGCATTCACCGCGGCGCGAGACTGATCCGTGACAAAACCTGCCTCAAGCACCAGCACCTGATACACACCACGTTTTATGGCCTGCTCGCTCAGGTGATTGGAATTTTCGCGCGTGGTGCACAGAAAACGTACCCAGGACGTCAGGATGATCCAGGCATTGAGCGTCAGGGACTCGATCTGAACCTTGTCCATTTGCAGGATGCCCGCCTCGACGAAGCCCGCGTAGATATGCGTGCCATAGATCAGACAGCGTTGGGAAAAGCGCCGATAACGGGCGGCCAGCTCCGGATCACTGTCGAGCAAGTGCTCCAGATCACGGTGCAAAAACCGGTAGCGCCACATGGCGGCCAGCAGCTCCTGGAGGTAGAAGCGCTTGTCTTCGACCGTGGCGGCACGCCCCTGGGGCGGGCGCAGGAAGCTGTCCACCAGGCTTTCGTACTCACTGAACAGCACGGCGATGATCGCCTGCTTGTTGGGGAAGTGGTAGTACAGGTTGCCCGGGGAAATTTCCATGTGGGCAGCAATGTGGTTGGTGCTGACGCTGCGCTCACCCTGCTGATTGAACAGCTCCAGGCTGTTCTGCACGATGCGCTCGCTGGTTTTGATCCGAGGGGCCATGGCTTGGGCTTTAATTCAAAAGGCGTTGACGGGCATCTTACGACCTATCCGCGAGTGGATAAAACAAAGCTGCGCCAGGATGTCATTTGACTTTATAGAGCATAGACTCTAAAAAGTCCCTCATTACAATAAATCCGGAGCCGACCATGACTGCTGACATCGCTTACTTGCAGAACCTGCAGCAGCCCCTGGAAGAGCTCCAGACCCTGTTCGACGCCCAACGCGCGGCGTATGCCGCCAACCCGATGCCTCCCGCCGCCCAGCGCCAGCAATGGCTAAAAGCCCTGCGCGATCTGTTGAGCAATGAGCGTCAGGCATTGATCGACGCCATCAGCCAGGATTTCAGCCATCGTAGCGCCGATGAAACCCTGCTCGCTGAACTGATGCCCAGTCTGCACGGCATTCACTACGCCAGTCAGCACCTCAAAGGCTGGATGAAAGCGTCGAAGCGCAAGGTCGGGGTTGCCTTTCAACCCGCGGCGGCCAAAGTCATTTATCAGCCGTTGGGTGTGGTCGGGGTGATCGTGCCCTGGAACTACCCGCTGTATCTGGCCATCGGGCCGTTGGTGGGCGCGTTGTCGGCAGGCAATCGGGTGATGCTCAAGCTCAGCGAATCGACCCCCGCCACCGGCGTGTTGCTCAAGGAACTGCTGGGCCGAATCTTCCCACAAGACCTAGTCTGCGTGGTGCTGGGCGAAGCCGATATCGGTGTAGCGTTCTCCAGATTGCGTTTCGATCACCTGCTGTTCACCGGCGCCACCAGCATCGGCAAACACGTGATGCGTGCAGCGGCCGAGAACCTGACCCCGGTGACCCTCGAACTCGGCGGCAAATCCCCGGCCATCGTCTCGCGCGACGTACCGCTCAAGGATGCTGCCGAACGCATCGCCTTCGGCAAGACGCTCAACGCCGGACAGACCTGTGTGGCCCCGGACTATGTGCTGGTGCCGGAAGATCGCGTCGGAGCTTTCGTCGAAGCCTATCGTCAGGCGGTTCGTGGGTTTTATCCGACCTTGACCGACAACCCGGACTACACCGCGATCATCAATGACCGACAATTGGCGCGCCTCAACGGCTACATCAGCGACGCCACCAGCAAGGGCGCGCTGCTGATTCCGTTGTTCGACAAGGGCCAGGGGCGCCGCATGGGCCATAGCCTGCTGCTCAACGTCAGCAACGACATGATGGTGATGCAGGACGAAATCTTCGGCCCGCTGTTGCCGATCGTTCCGTACAAGGATCTGGATCAGGCTTTTGCCTACATCAATCAACGACCCCGTCCGCTGGCCCTGTATTACTTCGGCTACGACAAGCGTGAGCAACACCGCGTACTTCACGAAACCCATTCCGGCGGCGTGTGCCTGAACGACACCCTGCTGCACGTCGCTCAGGATGACATGCCATTCGGCGGCATCGGCGCCTCGGGCATGGGCCATTACCACGGCCACGAAGGTTTCTTGACCTTCAGCAAAGCCAAAGGTGTGCTGATCAAACAGCGGTTCAATGCGGCGAAATTGATCTACCCGCCGTACGGCAAATCCATTCAGAAGCTGATCCAGAAGCTGTTTATTCGCTAACGATCATCATCCCCTTCGGGTAATAACAATAATGAGCCCAAGTCTGTCCGACACACCCGCGCTGTCACGGCGCGGCTTGCTTAAATTCAGCCTGGGTGCCAGCGCTTTTCTCGCCACCGCCGGTTTGGGCGCGAGCCTCAGCGGCTGCTCATCGAGCACTCCGGCTAGCGGTTTCGCGATTCTGCGCAGCGGTGACTTGCTGTTTCTGCGGTCATTGATTCCGGTGATGCTTGACGGTGCTGTGGCCGTCGAAAAAATGCCGACGGCCGTCGGTGACACCCTGCACTGCCTGGATAACGGCCTGAATCATCTGTCGCCGGAAATGCTCAGGCTGACCCGGCAGTTATTCGATGTGCTGGGAATGAGCATCACCCGCGGACCGCTCACCGGGATCTGGGGCAGTTGGGAGAACGCCAGTGCCGACGAAATCCGGCATTTTCTCGATCGCTGGGAAAACAGTTCGTTAAGTCTGCTGCGCATGGGCCACAGCTCGCTGCTGCAACTGGTGATGATGGCGTGGTACAGCCGGGCGGAGTCGTGGGCGCATTGCGGGTATCCCGGGCCGCCTACGGTCTGAAACCGTGGCGCCTCCTTCGCGAGCAAGCCCGCTCCCACAGGGTTTGAGTCGCTCACAAAAGGGTGGCCCATCACAATTCCTGTGGGAGCGTGGCTTGCCCGCGAAGGCGTCCTCATGAACACCACTGCATCCAAACCATAACAACAAGAGAACCTGAAGATGCCCGTACCCGATCCGTTCCGCGAAGGCCTGGCCCGTGGCTGGAAAACCTATAACGGCTCACAACTGACCCAGGACCTGACCCTCGAAGCGGACGTGGCGATTATCGGCAGCGGCGCGGGCGGCGGCACCACCGCCGAAATCCTCAGCGCCGCGGGCTACAAGGTATTGCTGATCGAGGAAGGCCCGCTCAAGACCAGCAGCGACTTCAAGATGCTCGAAGACCAGGCCTACACCAGCCTCTACCAGGAAGGTATCGGCCGCATGAGCAAGGACGGCGCGATCACCATCCTTCAGGGCCGAGCGGTGGGCGGTACCACGTTAATCAACTGGACCTCAAGTTTTCGCACGCCGGACCCGACCCTCGACCACTGGGCCAAGGAACACGAGGTCAAAGGCCACACACCAGCCGAGATGGCGCCGTGGTTCGAGAAAATGGAGCAACGCCTGGGCGTCGCCCCCTGGATGATCCCGCCCAATGCCAACAACGACGTGATCCGCAAAGGCTGCGAAAAACTCGGCTACGCCTGGCATGTAATCCCGCGCAACGTGCGTGGCTGCTGGAACCTGGGCTACTGCGGCATGGGTTGCCCGACCAACGCCAAGCAATCGATGCTGGTCACGACCATTCCGGCGACTCTGGAAAAAGGCGGCGAGTTGCTCTATCTGGCTCGTGCCGAAAAGCTCTTGATCAGCAGCGACAAGGTCACAGGCTTGCACTGCGTAGCGATGGACGACCGCTGCGTCGCACCTACCGGACACACGATCACGGTCAAGGCCCGGCATTACGTGCTGGCCGGTGGCGGGATCAACAGCCCGGCGCTGCTCATGCGCTCCGAGGCGCCCGATCCGCACAAGCGGCTGGGCAAACGGACGTTTCTACACCTGGTGAACATGTCGGCCGGGTTGTTCGACGAGGTGATCAACCCGTTTTATGGCGCGCCACAGTCCATCTATTCCGACCATTTCCAATGGCAGGACGGCACCACCGGCAAAATGTCTTACAAACTCGAAGTACCGCCGCTGCACCCGGCACTGACCACGACCCTGCTCGGCGGTTTCGGCAAGGAAAACGCCCAACACATGGAAAACCTGCCCCACACCCACGCCATGTTGGCCCTGCTGCGGGACGGTTTTCACCCGGACAGCCCCGGCGGCAGCGTCGAGTTGCGCGGTGACGGCACGCCGGTGCTCGACTATCAGGTTTCACCCTATGCCTGGGACGGATTGCGTCGCTCGTTCCACAGCATGGCAGAGATCCAGTTCGCGGGCGGTGCCAAGGCGGTAATGCCCATGCACGCCGACGCTCGCTACGTGAAAACCCTCGCCGAAGCGCGCACGCTGATCGACGGCCTGAGCCTGGAGCTGTATCGCACACGCCTGGGTAGCGCCCATGTGATGGGCGGTTGTGCCATGGGTGAAGACCCGAAAAACGCCGTGACCGACAGCCTCGGCCGGCATCATCAACTGGGCAATCTGTCGATTCATGACGGCTCGCTGTTCCCCACCAGCATTGGCGCAAACCCGCAATTGTCGGTCTACGGGCTGACGGCGCAGCTGGCAACTTCTTTGGCCGAACGTTTGAAAAACCCATGAAAAGGGAGAATATTCCCATCGTCTATAGTGCTTTCTTACTCAAAAGGCGACTTGGCCGACCGGGAAGGCTGCGATACCATCCGACTCCCCAACGGACTCCCGCCAGGACGACGCGATGAACCGAGTGTTGTACCCAGGTACCTTCGACCCTATTACCAAGGGCCATGGCGATCTGGTCGAACGCGCCGCGCGCCTGTTCGATCATGTGATCATCGCCGTCGCCGCCAGCCCGAAGAAAAACCCGTTGTTTCCCCTGGAACAGCGTGTGGCGCTGGCCCGCGAGGTCACTAAACATTTGCCCAACGTTGAAGTCGTCGGCTTCTCGACGTTGCTGGCGCATTTCGCCAAAGAGAAGAACGCCAACGTGTTCCTGCGTGGTTTGCGAGCGGTGTCGGACTTCGAATACGAATTCCAGCTGGCCAACATGAACCGTCAGCTGGCGCCGGATGTGGAAAGTCTGTTTCTTACCCCGTCCGAGCGTTATTCGTACATTTCCTCGACGTTGGTCCGTGAAATCGCAGCCCTGGGCGGCGATATAACCAAGTTTGTACACCCTGCGGTGGCGGATGCCCTGAACGAACGCTTCAAGAAGTAACAACCGCTCAAGCGGCGTCCGCGTGCACTGCGGGCGCCAATGCGGCACAATTGTGCGCATTGGTTTATTGCGCCCGGGCCTTCCGCCCTGGCTGGAGTTAGCATGTCCCTGATCATCACCGACGATTGCATCAACTGCGACGTCTGCGAACCCGAGTGTCCGAACGCCGCCATCTCCCAGGGCGAAGAGATCTACGTGATCGACCCGAACCTGTGCACCCAGTGCGTCGGCCACTACGACGAACCTCAGTGCCAGCAAGTGTGCCCGGTGGATTGCATTCCGCTGGACGAGGCGCACCCGGAGACTGAAGAGCAGTTGATGGAGAAGTACCGGAAGCTTACCGGCAAGGCTTGAATCAGATAGTTTTGTAGCGGCTGTGCCGGCCCTATCGCGAGCAAGCCCGCTCCCACAGTAGACCGCGATTAACTGTGGGAGCGGGCTTGCTCGCGAAGACGTCATCAGCCACACCGAAGATGTAACTGACTTCACTCCGTCTGCTCAAACCCTTCCCCGATACACCCCAGACACCGCACGAACGCCGCTTTCGCCGGGTCGACCACCAACGCCTGCCCCGCATCGCCGACACCGCCACCCAACGCGGTAAACGGCAACGACACCACAAACGCTCCGGCACCAATCACCGTCGCCACGACCAGCAAGGGTCGGGCAATCAGCAAATCGCCGATCATGGCGTACGCCGGGGGATTCTGGATGGTGTAGCGCGGGTCGCCGCTGCCCGCATTTGCTGCCAGCACTGGCGCACCGATGCTCAGCAGCAAAACGACGACAAGGGTTCGAAACAGGTTCATGGCACAGTCCTTGGGCTAGGCAGTCAGAACACTGACTATAGACCCTGAGCGTTTCAGCTCTGACAACGCGGGCAAAAGACGCTCGCACGCTGCCCGAGCTTCACTTCCCGCAATTCCGTGCCACAGACTTTGCAGGGCGCACCGCCACGGCCGTACACGAACAGTTCCTGCTGAAAGTAACCCGGCTGTCCGTCACCGCCGATAAAGTCGCGCAGTGTGGTGCCACCGCGCTCGATAGCGGCCGCCAGGATGCGCTTGATCTCGATCGACAGTTTCAGATAACGCCCCCGAGAGATGCTTTTGGCCTCACGACGCGGGTCGATACCGGCGGCGAACAACGCTTCGGTTGCATAGATATTGCCCACGCCGACCACCACCGCGTTGTCCATGATGAACGGCTTGACCGCCATGGATCGCCCGCGGGACTGCTGGAACAAGCGTTCCCCGTCGAACAGGTCGGTCAACGGCTCCGGCCCCAGGCGAATCAACAATTCGTGATTGAGCGGGTCGAGGCTCCAGAGCATCGCACCAAACCGGCGCGGATCGGTGTAACGCAGGGCCAGGCCGGATTCCAGCTCGATGTCCACGTGCTCATGCTTGGCCACCGGCGTGCCGATTTCCACCAGACGCAGATTTCCCGACATCCCCAAATGGCTGATCAGCGTGCCGACTTCGGCATTAATCAGCAGGTACTTCGCGCGTCGCTCCACCAGCACGATGCGCTGGCCAGACAGCCGCACATCCAGGTCTTCGGGAATCGGCCAGCGTAAGCGCCGCTCACGCACGATCACCCGGCTGACGCGCTGGCCTTCCAGGTGTGGCGCAATTCCGCGGCGAGTGGTTTCGACTTCAGGCAGTTCCGGCATGGTGCTCTCGAATCAGGCTGTGCAACGCTCAGCGGTGAGCGCCAAGGTCACGAATCGTTTGTTTGAGGGTCTCGAAGTCGTAGTCCGAGAGGCCGACATAATCGAGAACCAGCGGTGCGATGCTGTTCCACTCATGGTCATCACGCTGGTTGCCCAGCACCCGGAAGGACGCACAAATGTGCTCGGCCATTTTCAGGATCGCCAGCAGGTTTTTCAGCTGACTGTTGCGCGACGACTCATCGCTGAAGATCGCCAACGCGTTGTGGTGATTGGCGATGGCGGCGGTCACATGCTCCGGCAGGCGCCAGGATTTGGCGGTGTAATAACCGACCACTGCGTGGTTGGTATTGAACACCCGATTCTCAGTGTCCACCACCCGGCATTCAGCGCTGGCGCTGGCGTAAGCCTCTTCCAGAACGGTCATGTAGTTGGGGAAGCGCTTGAGCATCAGCGGCACGCCGCAGTCATGGAACAGACCCAGGGCGTACGCTTCATCGCCGGCCTGGACGCCGATGCGCTTGGCCAGGGTCAGGCAGGTCATCGCCACGTCCTGAGCGGTATCCCAGAAACGATTCAAGGTAACGATGGTGTCGTCGTTCATCTCGCCCTTGATCGACTGCGCGTTGATCAGGTTGATGATCGAGCGGCTGCCCAGCAGGTTCACTGCACGCTGAATCGAGGCGATCTTGTTGCTCAAGCCGTAATACGGCGAGTTGACGATTTTCAACAAGGCGCCAGAGAGGCCCGGGTCCTGGGAGATCAGCTTCGCGATCACCTCCAGATCCGGATCGGGCATGTACTGTTCCATCTGCAAATCCACCATGATTTGCGGCTGGGCCGGCACGCTGATGCCTTGCAGGGACTGTTGAATCTGTTCGGTGGTCAGCTCTGGGGACATAAGTACACACTCTGGGACAGGCGGCGATTCTAACCCTTAAGAAGATGGATCCGACAGTCAGTCAAGCGCAATCCATGTGGGAGCGGGCTTGCTCGCGAAGGCGGCGTGTCAGTCGACATTAATGCTGCCTGGCACCCCGCCTTCGCGAGCAAGCCCGCTCCCACAGGTTCAGCACCTTACTGACGACCCTCATCGGCGTTTCATCGACCACCAAACCCGCCACTACCTCAACACGCTATACTCCCGCTCTTTTTTCCGGAGCGACGTCATGTCCCTGCCTAGCCTGCGCCTCAAAGCCAACGCCGACCGTCGCCTGCGAAACGGCCACTTGTGGGTCTACAGCAACGAAATCGATGTAGCCGCCACCCCATTGCACGGCTTCAAGGCCGGCGACCAGGCGATCCTCGAAGCGGCCAGCGGCAAACCGCTGGGCATCGTTGCCATGAGCCCGAACAACCTGATCTGTGCCCGCCTCTTGTCGCGCGACATCAAGTTGCCGCTGGACAAGTCGCTGCTGGTGCATCGCCTGAACGTCGCGCTGTCCCTGCGCGATCGCCTGTTCGACAAGCCGTTCTATCGCCTGGTCTACGGCGATTCCGACCTGCTGCCAGGTCTGGTAGTTGATCGTTTCGGCGATATCCTGGTGGTACAGATCGCTTCGGCAACCATGGAAGCCCATAAAGAAGACGTGATCGCAGCGCTGACCCAAGTGGTCAAGCCTAGCGGCATTCTGTTCAAGAACGACTCCGCTGCCCGTGATGCCGAAGGCCTAAACCGCTACGTCGAAACCGTGTTCGGCCTGGTGCCGGAGTGGGTTGCCCTGGAAGAAAACGGCGTGAAGTTCGAAGCACCCGTCATCCAGGGACAGAAAACCGGATGGTTCTACGACCACCGCATGAACCGCGCGCGCCTGGCACCTTACGCCAAAGGCAAACGCGTGCTGGACCTGTACAGCTACATCGGTGGCTGGGGCGTGCAAGCGGCTGCATTCGGCGCCAGTGAAGTGTTCTGCGTCGACGCATCGGCCTTCGCCCTCGACGGCGTCGAGCGCAACGCCGCGCTGAACGGTTTCGCCGACAAGATGACCTGCATTGAAGGTGACGTGTTCGAAGCCCTGAAAGAGCTGAAAGCCAGCGAAGAGCGTTTCGACGTGATCGTTGCCGATCCTCCGGCGTTCATCAAACGCAAAAAAGACATGAAGAACGGTGAAGGTGCCTACCGTCGCCTGAACGAGCAAGCCATGCGCCTGCTCAGCAAGGACGGCATCCTGGTCAGCGCTTCGTGCTCGATGCACCTGCCGGAAGACGATCTGCAGAACATCCTGCTGACCAGCGCCCGTCACCTGGACCGCAACATCCAGATGCTGGAGCGTGGCGGTCAGGGCCCGGATCACCCGGTTCACCCGGCCATCGCCGAAACCCGCTACATCAAGAGCATCACCTGCCGTCTGCTGCCAAACAGCTGATTTCGCCGGTTTGACGGGGAGCCAGCCGGCTCCCCGTTCTATTATCTGTTATTGAACGCTCTAACTTCCTACTCCAGCGATCTTAATGACTTGCAGGACGTTTCGCCCTGCCTGTTATTTAAGCGGACAGAACTTACAAGGCTCATCCAACCCTCAGATCAATCCGACAAAACTACTGGAACATTCCTACCCAATTTCCCCTTGATAAGAACTCATTACAAACTATGATTAAGTCGTCACAAAGGAGTGACACTCACAATCAATTACAAGGAGTTCAAAACATGAAAGCAATTACTCTGGAAACCAACAAAATCGCTAACCTGGCTTTTCTGGTTGCGCCAAAAGCCCGCTAAGTAAATGAAACGTTGGGGAGTGCCGGCTACCCAGCGTTTTCTATGGAAAAGACCAGAGTGAATCGCCAATCATGCAGATAAACCCTTATATATTCATACTTCCTCGCACGCCCGACCAAATAGTCTGGGATTACAAGAACCACAAACAATTCGAATTGAATTTTGAGTATTCAACCCGTCTCGCACACCTTATCGACAACCCTGAAAATTTTGATGGCAACAACATAATAGACACGCAACTCCTGAACGCGGGAATACTCACACCCGCAATACAAAACCCTCTTGAATGGGGTTGGGATGAACTGTCGAAGATATTTCATATCGGCACCAAGAACATTCCTTGTGAATATGTCCCCCAAGATATTAATGAATGGTCGAGACACTATCTGGACCATTGCGCCGAAGTACTGGCCACTCCTGTCCCCCAGACCAGGCGCACAGAGCGCCCGACAACCGAACGAATTGCCCTGCCTCAACCCTCCTGCTTCCCGGCAAAAGCGCTTGTAAAGACATTGATCGAGCGAAAGACCTGTCGCACCTTCACGGGTGAAAGGGTTTCCCTCGATGAGGTGAGCACTCTTCTGTATTTGTCCCTTGGCTATTTGCGTGAGCGCGACAACGACATCGACGAAACCATCGCTGACGGTCTCGGCGCCCGGCGCAGCAGTCCATCCGGTGGCGGGCTGAATGCCTGCGAAGGTTTTCTTCATGTTCAGAACGTCAGCGGCCTGAATCCCGGTCTCTACGCCTACCACCCCGACGAACATGCTCTGAGCTTCGTCAGTCCGGTGCCTGACTCGCCCTTGGGCCAGTTGTTGTGTGGGCAGCATTTCATCAACAACCTGCCAGTCGGCCTGTTCATCACCGCTCGCTTCGACAAACTGTGGTGGAAATATGAACACTCGCGGGCGTACCGAATGGCCTACGTGGAGGCCGGTCATATTTCACAGACCTTTCAACTGGTGGCCACCGCACTTGGGTTAAGCACCTGGCTGACCGGTGCATTGGCGGACGATCAGGTCGAAACGTTGCTGGGGATCGAGGACAGCGCCGAACAACCGTTGTTTTTTGTGGGCTGCGGCCAGAGTGACGGGCAAGTGATGTGCAAGGAATTAAAAGCACTGCTGCGCAGCCGAGGCTCACAACAATGACCGAGCCCCGCACAGACAACCTGTCACTGCCCGACGCCTGGGCACAGCGCTTCACCCTCGGTGACTGGAACACCCGAGCCTCGGTACGAACCAGCGAACACACCTATCAATTGCCATCAGATCTGGAACGGCAACTGGAAACACGACACTGGTTCCCGCCCGCCTTCTTGCCCTACCTGAATCACCCGGTGATCGAAGCAGCCGGCAGCGCGATCACCCATCGATTATCAGCCAACCATCTGGTGTATTTCCTCGACTACACCACCCGGCTCGAACATCGGATCGTCAACCGCTCCGTGGAAACCATCGTCCACGATGAGCTCGGTGCGCCCATCCCCCGACGGATGAAAACGGCCGCCCTCCAGCTTTATACCGATGAGGGTTATCACGCGCTGTTCTCCAATAGTCTCGCCGAGCAAATAGCCGACCTCTACGGCATGACCCAACGCCCGGTGATGCCGCGCCGCATTACCCGACTGAACGCCCTGATTGACCACTGCCCAGACAGGCATAAAGCGCTGGCCTGGTTTCTCGTCGGCTTCGTGTCCGAGACCATCATCGCCAGGGAACTGCTTGAGGTTTGCCGCAACGAGCTGGTGTCCAGCGTCCAGGAAATGCTCAGGGACCACCTCACCGACGAGGCCCGACACAGTCGTTATTTTTGCGAAGTGTTCCATTATCTGTGGCTGACCCTGAACAGCAGCCAACGCACGTTCGCCGCGAAGCTGCTGGTGGACATCCTCCTGATGTTCTTTGAGGTCGATGAACGATGGCTGAAGGAAAGCCTGAACAGCGTGGGCCTCAGGGAAAATTGCGTCGCAGAAATCCTCAGTGCCCTGACCGGCCCGCAAGCCTGCCTTCAGCGCGCCCGATCAGGTGCAGGCGCGACGCTACAGGCAATGGAAAAGGCCGGTTTTTTCGACCTGCCTTTTAACCAGCGAATCTTCGTACAGGCAGGACTTGTCGATGGATGAAAGAAAATCTGCGGTCAGTGTCAAACACCGCCGCTCTGCGATCACCCTGTTAATGACCATGGTCATGCTCGGGGTCTTCCCTCTGGATGTTCTGCTGCCATCGTTCCCGGCGCTGGCCGAACACTTCCGGACCACGCCAGGCGACATCGCATTTTCCATCAGCCTGTTTGCCATCGGGATCGCACTTTCCCAACTGCTGGTCGGGCCGCTCTCGGATGTCATCGGGCGCAAAAGTCTGCTGCTGGCGGGAATGGCAGTCTCGATTGTCGGTGCGACGGGTTGCGTGCTGTCCACCGACTACGCCTGGTTCCTGATGTTCCGGGTGGTACAGGCCCTTGGCTGCGGTTGCTTCGTACTCTCGCAGGCATTGGTCCAGGACCTGTTCGACGGCAAGGAGCGGGATCAACTGCGGATTCTGATGGTCACCGTCAGCGGGATCTTCATTTCCGTCTCGCCACTGGTTGGCACCCTGTTGCAACAGGCACTGGACTGGCCCGCAAGCTTCATTATCTTTATTGCCCTCGCCGCCGCCGTGTTCCTCAAGGCCTGTTTCTTTCTTGAGAACCGGCACACCGCCACAACCCCGCGCCGAAGCATTCTTCAGTCCTACCGGCGCGTCTGTCGCGATGCGGGTTTCCTCGGCTATTGGCTGATCGCCGCAATCGCCTTCACCTGCCACTTTTCCTTCATTGTCATCTCGCCCCTGATCTTCATGGAGCAGTTGCAGCTTTCGGCCTACGAGTTTTCCCTGACATTGTTGCTGTATGGCGTGGCCTACATCATCGGCGGCATTGTCGCTCGAGTCCTCGCCGGGCGGATCGCGGCCAATACACAGATAGTCGTTGGCCTGGGCCTGATCTTCATTTCTGGACTGGTGATGCTCTTGCTCTCAAATCTGCTGGGGCTTTCAGCCCTGACCGTGCTGATCCCCATGATCATCTGCACCGCCGGCACAACCATCGTCCGCCCTGTTGCCACCTCCAAAGCCATGGAAGTGTTCCCGGACAATGCCGGTACATCGGCGTCGGCCGGGAACACGCTGATCTTCATCTTTGGCGGGGTGATCAGCGCCCTGATCAATCTGAGTGGCGCCCATCTGCAAACGACTCTCGCATTGAGTTTCATCGTCTTGAGCACCGTCGGCGTTTCCTTCAATGCACTGATCACACGTCGGCAGCTCTCGCTGAATACCGGATGATTCCTGCCAGTCGTCATCCCACACGCCCCGTCAGTGCTGGATCCCCCTTTTCCGGCATTCCCTCCTGACGCCAGCCGTGTAGAATCGCGACATTCATCGCCAGTCATCCCCCGGCGGGTTTATGAGCTCAAGCTGAAGCGCGCGGCGATCCCGCAAAGTTATCGGCAACTTCCGGACACACGGCCATTTCTGAGTGTTCCAGACGTCAATAGAAGCTCACTTCCCTTTTGATACCTGATTAGCCGCCCGGAGTGCTTCATGCCTGATTACCGCTCGAAAACATCCACCCATGGCCGCAACATGGCCGGCGCCCGCGCACTGTGGCGCGCAACGGGTATGAAAGATGACGACTTCAAAAAGCCGATCATCGCCATTGCCAACTCCTTCACCCAGTTCGTACCGGGCCACGTCCACCTCAAGGACCTGGGCCAACTGGTCGCCCGCGAAATCGAACGCGCCGGCGGTGTCGCCAAAGAATTCAACACCATCGCCGTGGATGACGGCATCGCCATGGGCCACGACGGCATGCTGTATTCGCTGCCGAGCCGCGAGATCATCGCCGACTCCGTCGAGTACATGGTCAACGCCCACTGCGCCGATGCGATCGTCTGCATCTCCAACTGCGACAAGATCACCCCTGGCATGCTGATGGCCGCCCTGCGCCTGAACATCCCGGTGATCTTCGTTTCCGGCGGCCCGATGGAAGCCGGCAAGACCAAACTGGCCAGCCACGGTCTCGACCTCGTCGACGCCATGGTGATCGCCGCCGACTCCAGCGCTTCTGACGAGAAAGTCGCTGAGTACGAGCGCAGCGCCTGCCCGACGTGCGGCTCGTGCTCCGGCATGTTCACCGCCAACTCGATGAACTGCCTGGTTGAAGCCCTGGGCCTGGCATTGCCGGGCAACGGTTCTACCCTGGCCACCCACAGCGACCGCGAGCAACTGTTCCTGCAGGCCGGCCGCACTATCGTCGAGCTGTGCAAGCGTTACTACGGCGACAACGATGAGTCGGTATTGCCGCGCAACATCGCCAACTTCAAGGCGTTCGAAAACGCCATGACGCTGGACATCGCCATGGGCGGCTCCACCAACACCATCCTGCACTTGCTGGCTGCGGCCCAGGAAGCCGAGATCGATTTCGACCTGCGCGACATCGACCGTCTCTCCCGTCACGTTCCACAACTGTGCAAAGTCGCGCCGAATATCCAGAAGTACCACATGGAAGACGTGCACCGCGCTGGCGGGATCTTCAGCATCCTCGGCTCGCTGGCCCGTGGCGGTCTGCTGCACACCGACCTGCCGACCGTGCACAGTAAAACCCTGGCCGAAGGCATCGCCAAGTGGGACATCACCCAGACCAACGACGAAGCGGTGCATCACTTCTTCAAGGCCGGTCCTGCGGGCATCCCGACCCAAACTGCGTTCAGCCAGTCGACCCGTTGGGAAACCCTGGACGACGACCGTGAAAACGGCTGCATCCGCAGTGTCGAACACGCCTACTCGAAAGAAGGCGGCCTGGCCGTTCTCTACGGCAACATCGCGCTGGACGGCTGCGTGGTGAAAACCGCCGGCGTCGACGAGTCGATCCACGTGTTCGAAGGCAACGCGAAGATCTTCGAAAGCCAGGACAGCGCCGTACGCGGCATCCTCGCGGACGAAGTGAAAGCCGGCGACATCGTGATCATTCGTTACGAGGGCCCGAAAGGCGGCCCGGGCATGCAGGAAATGCTGTACCCGACGTCGTACCTGAAATCCAAAGGCCTGGGCAAAGCTTGCGCCCTGCTCACCGATGGCCGTTTCTCCGGCGGCACCTCGGGCCTGTCCATCGGCCACGCTTCGCCAGAAGCGGCGGCCGGCGGCGCGATTGGTCTGGTGCAGGATGGCGACAAAGTGCTGATCGACATTCCAAACCGCTCGATCAACCTGTTGATCAGCGACGAAGAAATGGCCGGCCGTCGTGCCGAGCAGGATCAGAAAGGCTGGAAGCCTGTGGAAAAACGTCCACGTAAAGTGACCACCGCACTGAAGGCCTACGCCCTGCTGGCAACCAGCGCCGACAAGGGTGCTGTGCGTAACAAGGCGATGCTCGACGGGCTGTAAGCGTCAGTCGCAAAAATAAAAATGCCCCGCCAAGTGCGGGGCATTTTTTTGTGGCCAACTCGGTCAACTGTGGGAGCGGGCTTGCTCGCGAAAGCGGTGGGTCAGTCGACATCATCATCGGATGTGACGGCCTCTTCGCGAGCAAGCCCGCTCCCACATTGGTTCTATGGTGCTCACAAAATCTGTGTATCACCCCAACCCATGTGGGAGCGAGCTCGCTCGCGATGGCAGCGCCTCGGTCTTACTGAATCTCTTCAGGCTTCACGATCACCCAGTTCTTGTCCGCCGTGACCTGCAACCCTTCCTTGGCCTGAGCCGCCGCGTGCTTGGCCATCATGCCGTTAATCTGGCTCATGTATTTGTCTTTGCGGTTAACCCACAAGTGGATGCCACCCTTGGCCACGTCGACATCGTGGAACAGCATGTAACCGTCGCTGCTCGGGGTATCGCCGCCCACCAGTACCGGTTTTTTCCACTCGTCGATGTAGGTCAGGATTGCCGCATGCTTGCCGGCCATCCAGGTCGCCGGGGTCCACAGGTACGGGGTCAGTTCGAGGCCGAGGTTGGCCTTCTCGTCGTACTTGCCCGCGGTGATCTGCTTGCGCGCCGTGGTCAGTTCGCCGGTCTGGCGGTCCTTGAGCAGCGTGGTCACGCCGATCACGTTCTGCGGTTTGACGTTGTAGCCGTACTTCGGATCGGCGGCGACCATGCGCACCAGTTCTTCGGAGGCGGCGGTCATCACGTAGACCTCGATGCCGTTCTCCATCAGCTTGTTGTAGAGCTCTTTTTGGCCGGTGAAGATTTTCGGCGGGTTGACGTCGAGGTTCTTGACCACGTCGCCTTCGTAATACGTCGCCGGCACCGGTTTACCGGACACCATCAACTCGTCGACATAGCCTTTGAGTTCCTGGAGGGTGAAGCCGGAGAACACTTGGGCGACCCATGGGTAGCAAACCATGTCGTCGACTTCGCAGAGTCGATAGTAGTAGCTGAACAAGCTTTCCTTGTGGTCGGCAGTGTCTTTGAACGGCATCAGTTTCAGGGAGGGATCGAGTTTCTCGCGGGTGATCAGGCCCTTGTTTTCCATGAACGGCAGCAACGACTCTTCGAGGTCGTAGCGGTAACTGGTGTTGTCCATGTCGAACACCGCGTAGTTACCTTTGTTGGCGTTGGCGGCAATCATTGCGTCCAGCGCCTTGGCCTGATCGGCTGGCCAATGCTTCAAATCCGTGGCGAATACCTGGCCGGCGAGGCCAAGACCCAAACTCAATCCCAACGCGGCAGCCAGAAATTTCGGTGCAAGCTTCATCGGCATTTCTCCCTGAATGAAAGACATCGACGCTAACAAATAAGTGTGACAGTCCTCGCCTGTCAGCGACCGCTCACGTCTCCATTGCGCCAGCTGCATCCCTGTGAGCGACGCGCGCTTATTCCAAAAACGACGGTTTTCATACGTTTTTGGTATTAATTCATTGGAAATCAAGCTGTTAGGCTTGCCGGTTCGCAGTCACCCCGGAAGGTGGCTGGCACAAGTCTTATCGGAGTTCTCATGAATCTGCCGCTGATCCTCAATCTGCTGGTGTTCCTCGCGTTACTTTTTGGTCTTGCACAAACCCGTCACACCACCTGGAGCCTGGCGAAAAAAGTTCTGCTCGCGCTGGTGCTGGGCGTGGCGTTCGGTGTGGCGCTGCACACCCTTTACGGTGCCGGCAACCCGGTACTGAAAGCGTCGATCGGCTGGTTCGATCTGGTGGGCAACGGTTACGTGCAGTTGCTGCAAATGATCGTGATCCCGCTGGTGTTCGCCTCGATCCTTAGCGCCGTGGCCCGCCTGCACAACGCCTCGTCGCTGGGCAAGATCAGCTTCCTGACCATCGGCACGCTGCTGTTCACCACGGCCATTGCGGCGCTGATCGGTATCGGGCTGACCAACCTGTTTGGTCTGACCGCTGAAGGCCTGGTGGCCGGCACTCAGGAAATGGCCCGTCTGCAAACCATCCAGACCGACTACGCGGGCAAGGTTGCCGACCTGAATGTGCCGCAGCTGTTGCTGTCGTTCATTCCGCAAAACCCGTTCGCCGACCTCGCTCGCGCGAAGCCGACCTCGATCATCAGCGTGGTGATTTTTGCTGCGTTCCTTGGGGTCGCGGCGCTGCAACTGTTGAAAGATGACGTGGAGAAAGGTCAGAAAGTGATCAACGCCATCGACACCTTGCAAGCCTGGGTGATGCGCCTGGTACGTCTGGTGATGAAGCTGACCCCGTACGGCGTTTTGGCGCTGATGACCAAAGTGGTCGCCGGCTCCAACCTGCAGGACATCATCAAACTCGGCAGTTTCGTGGTGGTTTCCTACATCGGGCTGGGCCTGATGTTTGTGGTCCATGGCCTGTTGGTGTCGGCGGCCGGGATCAACCCGCTGCGCTTCTTCCGCAAGATCTGGCCGGTGCTGACGTTTGCTTTCACCAGCCGCTCCAGCGCTGCGACCATTCCGCTGAGCATCGAAGCCCAGACCAGCCGTTTGGGTATTCCACAGTCCATCGCCAGTTTCGCCGCGTCGTTCGGCGCGACCATTGGCCAGAACGGTTGTGCCGGTCTGTACCCGGCGATGTTGGCCGTGATGGTTGCACCGACTGTGGGCATCAACCCGCTGGACCCACTGTGGATCGCGACGCTGGTGGCGATTGTGACGCTGAGCTCGGCGGGTGTGGCCGGCGTGGGTGGTGGCGCGACGTTTGCCGCGTTGATCGTGTTGCCGGCGATGGGCTTGCCAGTGTCACTGGTGGCGTTGCTGATTTCGGTTGAGCCGCTGATTGATATGGGGCGCACGGCGTTGAACGTGAGTGGTTCGATTACCGCCGGTGCGATCACCAGCCAGATCATGCAGCAGACCGATAAAGAGCTGCTGGATGCGGATGAGCATTCGGAATTGGCTCACGCTTAAGTAGCGCCTGATAGTCCGCCTTCGCGAGCAAGCCCGCTCCCACATTGGTCCTGCGGTGTACATAGAACTTATGAACACCCGAGATCAACTGTGGGAGCGGGCTTGCTCGCGAAGCTTTTAGGCTTTTTCCCACACCTCGAAGTTGTACGCCGGCTTGTCGCCTTCCGCTGGATTCGGAACATTCGACACCAGTTTCCACTGCCCCAAATCAAACTCCGGAAACCACGCATCCCCTTCCGGGCTCAGCGCCACGCGCGTCAAATACAGCCGATCAGCCTGGGCCAACCCCTGCGCATACAACTGCGCCCCACCAATCAGCATCAGCTCATCGACGCCCTGTTCCCGCGCCCACTCTTCAGCGCGAACCACTGCAGCCGCAAGCGACGGATAAACCTCCGCGCCTTCCAACGTCAGATCCGCCTGACGGCTGACCACGATGTTCAAACGGCCCGGCAACGGGCGACCGAGGGAATCCCAGGTCTTGCGACCCATGATGATCGGCTTGCCGAGGGTCGTGGCCTTGAAGTATTTGAAGTCCCCCGGCAAGTGCCAGGGCATGCTGTTGTCGACGCCGATCACACGGTTTTCACCGAGGGCTGCGATCAGGCTGAGGGGGAGTGATTTAGTCATGTCGGCGAGGATACCAGAGCCTCCCGTACCCCGATAAGCGCCACAGCGGTTATGCTCACCGTTCAATTGAGCGACGGAATGCCGCGTGACTGAACTGACTCCACTGCAAAACCTCTGGCTGACCGAGACGGTGCGCCTGCGTGAAGAACACGCCGGCCCCCTGGATGATCTGGAAGCCAACCGACTGGCCCGCAGCGCGGGCGGCGATCTGCCGACACGTATTCAACGCCGTGCCCTTTGGCTGGCCGAGCGCGATGGGCTGACCAGCGCCCTCAAACATTGGCTTCAAGGCGCGCGTCTGGCGCTGATCGTGATGGCGGTGCTGGCCATTGCCAGCGGCGCCGGTCTGGCGTTTGCCGCGTTGGGCGACGGACAAACTCCGGTGAATGTGTTCTGGGCTTTGGGCAGTTTGCTCGGACTGAACCTGATTCTATTGCTGAGCTGGGCATTGGGCCTGGCCTTCGCCGGCGAACACGGCGCCCCCCTCGGCCGCTTATGGTTATGGCTCAGCGAAAAACTCGCCCGCAATGCCAAAGCCGCGCAACTGGCCCCGGCCCTGCTGCTCTTGCTGCAACGACAGAAACTTAATCGCTGGGCGGTCGGCATACTGGTCAACAGCTTGTGGTTGCTGGCGATGCTCAGCGCACTGGTCATGCTGTTGATGCTGATGGCGACCCGCCGTTATGGCTTCGTCTGGGAAACCACGCTCCTGGGCGGCGACACTTTCGTCGCCATGACCCAGGCCCTCGGTGCCCTGCCGGCCATGCTGGGTTTCAACGTTCCGACCGTGGAAATGATCCGCGCCAGCGGCGACGCCGCATTGAATATCGAAAGCGCCCGTCAGGCCTGGGCAACATGGCTGGTCGGCGTACTGGTGGTCTACGGTGTTTTGCCGCGACTGTTGCTGGCGCTGTTTTGCCTGTGGCGCTGGAAAACCGGCCAAGCGGCATTGCATCTGGATTTGAACCTGCCCGGTTACGCCCAACTGCGCGAACGGCTGATGCCGACCAGCGAACGCCTGGGCATCAGCGACGCTGAGCCAGAGCAATTGCATCGTATTGAAAGTGGTGTCAGCGACCTGCCAAGCGATGGCGCGCTGTTGGTGGCCATCGAGCTGGACGACCAACGCCCCTGGCCGCCGCCACTGCCGAAATCCGTGAGCAACGCCGGCGTCCTCGACAGTCGCGAATCGCGGCACAAACTCCTTGAACAGCTGAGCCGCTTTCCCCCGGCCCGTCTGGCTATCGCTTGCGATCCACGACGTTCGCCGGACCGCGGCAGTCTGGCACTGATCGCCGAACTGGCCCGCAGCGCCAGCGCCACTCGCGTCTGGCTGCTGCAAGCTCCGCCGGGCGAAGCGCTGGATGCCCAAAGGCTGGGCGACTGGCACGTGGCGCTGCAACAGCTGGACCTGCCGTTCGCCGATTGCGCGCCGTTGAACTGGCTGGAGAGCGGTCATGACTAACCCCTGGAAACCGCCCTTGAAACTCGCCGTGGTCGGCCACACCAACGTCGGCAAAACCTCATTGCTGCGCACCCTGACCCGTGATGTCGGTTTCGGTGAGGTGTCTCATCGCCCCAGCACCACACGACACGTCGAAGGCGCGCGGTTGTCAGTGGACGGCGAGCCGTTGCTCGACCTTTACGACACTCCCGGCCTGGAAGATGCCATCGCCCTACTCGACTATCTCGAACGCCTGGAACGTCCCGGCGAACGCCTCGACGGCCCGGCACGGTTGGCGCGATTTCTTGAAGGCAGCGAAGCACGACAACGGTTTGAACAGGAAGCCAAGGTGCTGCGGCAACTGCTGACCTGCGACGCCGGTCTCTACGTGATCGACGCCCGGGAACCGGTACTGGCCAAGTACCGCGACGAACTGGAAGTGCTGGCCAGCTGCGGCAAACCGCTGCTGCCGGTGCTGAATTTTGTCAGCAGCGCCAACCACCGCGAACCGGATTGGCGCGAAGCGTTGGCACGCCTCGGCTTGCACGCATTGGTCCGCTTCGACAGCGTCGCACCGCCGGAGGATGGCGAACGTCGACTGTATGAAAGCCTCGCCCTGCTGCTGGAGAACGCCCGCCCGCAACTGGAACGCTTGATCGCCGATCAGCAAGCCCAACGCCAGGCCCGGCAACAGAGTGCGGCGCGGCTGATTGCCGAATTATTGATCGACTGCGCCGCGTGCCGGCGCAGCGTGGTCAGCGAAGCCGAGCAAGAACAGCAAGCCATCAACGAACTGCGCAAAGCAGTTCGACAACGGGAACAACGCTGCGTCGAAGCGCTGCTCAAGCTCTACGCCTTCCGTCCACAGGACGCGGCGGCCAGTGATCTGCCGCTGCTCGATGGCCGCTGGGGTGACGACCTGTTCAACCCGGAAACCCTGAAACAGCTCGGCGTGCGAGTCGGTGGCGGTATCGCGGCCGGCGCGGCAGCCGGGGCCGGAGTCGACTTGCTGGTAGGCGGCCTGACCCTCGGTGCGGCCGCATTGGCTGGAGCGATTGCCGGTGGCGCCCTGCAAACGGCCCGCAGTTACGGCGGCCGCTTGCTGGGCAAGATCAAGGGCCAGCGGGAGCTGACCGTCGATGACAGCGTGCTGCGGCTATTGGCATTGCGTCAGCGGCAACTGCTGCACGCGCTCAATGCGCGTGGGCATGCGGCAATGGACAGCATCCAGGTCGCCACACCCCAGGACAAATCCTGGCGCGAAGGCAAACTGCCCGAGGCACTGAACAAGGCGCGGGCGCATCCGCAGTGGTCGTCGCTGAATCCGAATTCGAAGTTGAGTCAGGGGGAGCGCCAAGAGCAGGTTGAGGTGTTGGCGCAACAGTTGTAAAGCCCGAGTGATGTGCAGTTCAGGCGGGCCTCTTCGCGAGCAAGCCCGCTCCCACATTGGATTTGCGTCGTACACAAAACCTCTAATCACTGCAGATTAAATGTGGGAGCGGGCTTGCTCGCGAATGCAGCGATTCGGTCCCGGGTTTATACGCCGAGCTTCAAAAACTCCCCCGCCATCGAGGCGACTCGTCGCCGATCGGTGCGATCCGCGCGTCCGTCATTGTCCACATCCGAACTCAGTATCACCTCCAGTCCACCATCGTTATCAAGATCGTGAGCCGCGGCTTTATAGGCAATCACCTGCCCCTCATGAAAATGCAGCCGCACCGTTTCAGGTGTGCCGTCAGCGGATGGATTCTGCGAGAAGATGCGCAAGTGCCGCTCCTCACCTTCACCCTCGTTGAACCAGGCGCATTTCAAATAAGTTTTGCCAAAAGATTTGAGCCGCTGTCGATCGACATCCGTCGTCTCACGCTGCAACCGATCATCTTCATGGAATTCAAAATGAACGGTATCTGCCGAGCCCTTCCCGCTTCGATCCTGTGCAATCACTTTCAAATAACGCATCCGTGCGCTTCCTTGCGAAAAGCCCAGATTGAACCGTTATCGCAAGCCCCTCCATCCGCCGTTTCTCAATTGCCTGTGAGACAACTCATTGCGCCTCGCGGGACAATAGACCGACCGCTTTGCGTTTCAACACTTCCAGATCAATCACCGGCACCGCCATCTCCTTCGCCAGCTCATCCCACTGGCGCATGCGCAGACTGACCTCGCACAACGGATCTTGCTCGAAGGCTTCAGCCTCGGCGACCGTCATCACCCCGCCCTGATACTCCAGCGTCCGACGACTGGCTTCACTCAAGCGCTCGTAGTAACCCGGTTCTTTAAGTGTCAGATAACGCTTGGCCTGAACGTGGTACTCCACCAGCCGCGCCATGCGTTCGCTGAAACCTGCGCGGCGTAAATAATCGGCGCCCAGGCGCTCGTGACTGACTACGCCGAAGCCGCCCATGTTCTCGGCACTCTCTGCGCAGATATGCCCGATGTCGTGGAAGAACGCGGCCAGCACCACTTCGCCATCGAAGCCCTCGGCCATGGCCAGTTCGGCGGCCTGGGACATGTGCTCGATCTGCGACACCGGTTCGCCGATGTAATCGCTGTCGCCAAAGCGCTCGTACAGTGCGAACACCTCGGCGATCACTTGCTCATTGCGATCCATCAATGCTCTCCCAACAACGTTGCTACGTTGTGTTCAGCCATCGCCGGCCCGACGCTCATGCCGACACCCGTGTGCATCAGCGCCACGCTCACGCCCGGCATCGGCCGCAGGAACGAGAACGGCCCCGGACCACGAGAACCATAGACGCCCTGCCAACGTTCGACCACTTGCACCCTGCAACCCAGGGTGTGTTCCGCGAGTTCAAGCATCCAGTTATCCACCTGCTCAGCGTTGAACGGCGACGGGTCGCTGCCGTAATGGTGGGAGTCGCCGATGATTAATTCGCCATAAGGTGTCGGGCTGATCAGCAGGTGAATACCGTTTTCATGCAGGTGCGACGCGTCTCGCTGGATTTGCGCCTGCACCGCCGCCGCTTCCGGCAGATCGGCGAAGGCGCCGTAGTGCACGCAGCTCAAACCGGTGAGCAACGCGTGTTGCAGGTTTAGGTTGATTTGCGGTCGGGCCCGAAGCATTTGCAGTCGGCAGATTTGCGGGTTGAGTTCGGCGATCGGCTCGGCCAGCAGCGTCTGATAATCGTGGCCGGAACAGACGATGATCTGCTCGGCACTGAAGGGTCCGGCGGTGCTGTGCAAGCGGCCGGGCTCGATGTCGCGCACGAGAGTGGAGAAGTGAAACGTGACACCGAGTTCGCGACGCAGGTAGTCGATCAGCGCTGGTATCGCTTCACGGGAATACAGTTGCTGATCGTCCATCCCGTGCAACGCGGCGCGGTGATGGCTGAACTGGCCGCGGTACACATCGCGCAATGCAGCGCCACGCAACAGGTCGACGCGGTAACCGTGTTCCACGGCGCGACCGGCGCAGAAGGCTTCCAGCAGGTGTTCTTCGGCTTCGGTGCGGGCAAACAGGTACGAGCCGTTGCGCTTGAGTTGCAGACCGGCGAGTTGCGCCCATTGGCCCCAGATCTCGCGACTGGCTTTGGCCAGTTCGAGCATCGGGCCCGGTGGTTGGCCGGTGACCAGGGCCTGGCCGAAGTTGCGCACCGAGGCGCCCAAAGGCGTTTCGCTGCGTTCGAAAACGGTGACTTTCAGACCGCGTCTGGCGGCGGCGTAGGCGTGGGACAGACCGAGGATGCCGGCGCCGACGATCAGCATGTCGTTGTGGTGTGTCATGGAGAGATGTCCTGAATTCGAAGCTGCTTTCGCGAGCAAGCCCGCTCCCACAGTTGATGGGGGACAACCCCAAATCTCCATCCACTGAAGATCCAATGTGGGAGCGGGCTTGCTCGCGAAGGGGCCCTGTCAGCCGATGAAGATCTTACTTGGCAGCCACTTTCTCGGACTTGCCGTCATAGCGCTTGCGCCATTCGGTCAGGATTTCGTCGCGATTCTTCGACGCCCAGGCGAAGTCGTTCTTGATCAAACGCTGCTCATAATCCGCCGGCAATTCGGTCTGCGGCTTGGCAATACCCGGTTGCGCGAGCACGGCGAAGTTCTCTTTATAAAGCTCCATCGCTGCCGGGCTGGCGGAGAAGTCAGCCAGTTTCTTCGCCGCTTCTTCGTGCGGTGTGCCCTTGATCACAGCCGTCGCTTCGATCTCCCAGCCCAGGCCTTCTTTCGGCAGGATGATGTCCAGTGGCGCGCCTTGGCGTTTCAGCTGAACGGCCGGGTATTCAAAGGAAATACCAATCGGGAATTCGCCCGCCGCCGCCAGTTTGCAAGGCTTGGAACCGGAGTGAACGTACTGGCCGATGTTCTGGTGCAGGTCGTCCATGTACTGCCAGCCCTGCTTTTCGCCGAAGGTTTGCAGCCAGGCGCTGACATCGAGGAAACCGGTGCCGGACGAGGCCGGGTTCGGCATCACGATCTTGCCTTTGTACTCAGGCTTGGTCAGGTCCTGCCAGCTCACCGGTTTGGTTAAACCCTGCTTTTCGGCCTCGACGGTGTTGAAGCAAATGGTCGCAGCCCAGACGTCCATGCCGACCCAGGCTGGCGGGTTGGCGGCGTCGCGGTAGTTGCCGCCGATCTTGCCCAGGTCCTTCGGCGCGTAGCTTTGCAGCATGCCTTGCTGATCAAGAATCGCCAGGCTTGAAGCCGCCAGGCCCCAGACCGCGTCAGCCTGCGGGCGAGCTTTTTCGGCCAGCAGCTTGGCGGTGATGATGCCGGTGGAGTCGCGGACCCACTTGATTTCGACGTCCGGGTTGGCTTTTTCGAACGCTTCTTTATAGGTCTTCAGTTGTTCGGCTTCGAGGGCGGTGTACACCGTCAACTCGGTTGTCGCCGCGAAGGCGTTCAGGCTAAAAGCGGTGAGGACAGCAGCGGCGAGGACCATAGGCTTGAACATGTCTTTTTCCTTTTGTTTACCGGCAGTTGAGTTCAGGTTTGCGGGATTGGAAATCAGTGGCCAGGCGCGGTCTGCCGCCAGGCCTGGGAGCGGCGCAACAAACCGCGCGAGGCCCAGGCCAGCAGCAGGGACACGCCCGCCGAGGTGAACAGAATAAGGGTCGACATCGCCGCTGCGCCGCCGACGTTGCCAGCGTCGTCCATGTTCAGCACCGCCACCGCCGCGAGGATGGTGTCGGGGCTGTAGAGGAAGATCGCTGCCGAGACGGTGGTCATGGCCGAGACGAACAGGTAGCGCACAATGTCCAGCAGCGCCGGCAGGCAGATCGGCACGGTGACGCGCAGGTAATGCCGATACAGCGGCGCCTTGAGCGACAGCGCGGCGGCCTCAAACTCGGCATCGAGTTGGCGCAGTGCCGTGGTGGCGGTCATTTGCGCGGTGGTCAAATAGTGAGCAATGGTGCAGACCACCAGCAGGGTCATGGTCCCGTAGAGCACATGCAGCGGGTTGCCCGTGAGGTTGAAGAAGAAGACATAACCCAGGCCCAGCACCAGACCCGACACCGCCATCGGTACGAAACTGAGCATGCGCAGTGTCAGATTCAGCCCTCGTTGGCCCTTGGTTTTTTCCATCAGGTACGCGCCGGTAAAGATCAGTACGCTGCCGATCAACGCCGTGCACAAGGCCATCTTCACGCTGTTGCCATAGGCCAGCCAGCCACCGCCCGCCGTGTCGTTGAACTGGTAATGGTTGAGCGACAGCGACAGGTTGTACGGCCAGAATTTCACCAGTGACGAATACACCGCCATGCCGAACACCAGCAGCAACACCGCGCAGATCAGCAGCACAATGGCCAGGTAGCAGCTGTCCCGCATTTTCGACGGCGCCGGTTGAAAGACCTGCGCCCGACCGCTCATGGAATCGCCGTGACGCCGACGCAACCAGGCATCGACACCGAAGCTGAACAGCGCCGGCAGCAGCAGGACCATGCCGATCAACGCGCCGCGACCGAATTGTTGCTGGCCAACCACGGCTTTGTAGGCTTCCAGCGCCAGCACTTGATAGTCGCCACCGACCACCACGGGCACGCCGAAGTCGGTGATGGTCAACGTGAAGACGAGACAGAACGCGGCGAACACGGCCTGACGCGTCGACGGCCAGGTAATGCTGCGGAAGGCTTTTGCCGGACTCGCGCCCATGCTGGAGGCGGCATCGAACAATCGCGCATCCGCCAGGGACAGCGCCGACAGCAGAATCATCAGCGCGTGTGGGAAGGTGTAGATGACCTCACCCAGAACAATGCCCCAGAAGCCGTAGATATTGTCCGAGAGCAAACCGCGCAACAGGCCCTGATTGCCGAACAGATAGACCAGCGCAATACCCGGCAACATCGACGGCGCCATCAGCGGCAACAGCGACATGCCGCGCCAGATACCTTTACCCGGAATCAAGGTGCGTTGCAGGGCGTAGGCAAACAGGTAGGCCAGCGGTACGACAATCGCCGCCACGCTGAGGGACACTTTCAGGCTATTGCCGAGCAACCAGTGGAAATTGGCACTGGTCAGCAATTCACGGGCGGCCACCAGACCGCCGCCCTGCCCGGCTTCCGAACTGAAGCCGCGCCAGAAGATCGCCAGCAACGGCATTAGTACCGCGACGCCGAGCAACACCAGTAACAGGACTTTGCCGCCGACCACGAACACCCGGTCGCCGATCTCGGCACGGGAGGTCTGCCGAACCTGCTTGTGCGGTATCGGCAGCGCGAGGTTCGCGCTCATCAGGCAAACACCTGCAGGCTGCGCGGAGGCAAGGCGACCATGATCTGTTGCACGCCAAGGCGCGGCATGGCTTCCGGCGCCAGTTCCGCCAGCAATGCGTGGCCCGGCAGTTGATCGAGTTCGAAGCTCATGCGGCAGCGGTTGCCGAGGAAGGTGATTTCGCGAACCTTGGCCGGGAACAGGTTTTCTTCATGCACGGGCGGGTTGACGTTGATCGCTTCCGGGCGGCAGAACAGACGACCCGATGCGGCGTTGCCCGAATCGGCGGCCAGGCGCATGTTCATCCCGCCGACCTGGGCGTGGCTGTCGCTGCTGCGCTGGAAGGGCAGCCAGTTGCCCTGGCCGACGAACTCCGCCACAAACGGTGTGGCGGGGCGGTCGTAGATTTCCTGCGGGGTGGCGTATTGCTCGACCTTGCCGTTGTTCATCACGGCGATGCGCTCGGCCATCAGCATGGCTTCGTCCTGATTGTGGGTGACCATCAGGGTGGTGATGCCGAGGTTGCGCTGCAATTGGCGCAGTTCGGTGCACAGGTGCTCGCGTACCCGGGCGTCGAGGGCCGACATCGGTTCATCCAGCAGCAGCAACGAAGGTGCCGGCGCCAATGCCCGAGCGAGTGCGACGCGCTGCTGTTGGCCGCCGGACAATTGGCCGGGGTACTTTTTCTCACTGCCGATCAGGCCGACCAGCTCCAGCATCTGACCGACACGTTTGCGCACTTCATCGCGACCACTGCCGGCGAGGCCGTAGGCGATGTTCGCTTCGACGGTGAGATTGGGGAACAGCGCGTAGGACTGAAACAGAATGCCGTAGTCCCGAGCCTGAGGCGCCAAATGGGAAACGTCGCGATCGCCGAGGTACAACTCGCCGCTGTCCTGTTTCTCAAGACCGGCGATGCAACGCAGCAAGGTGGTTTTGCCACAACCCGACGGACCGAGCAGGCACACCAGTTCACCGGCCGCCACGTCGAGGGACACGTTATCCAGCGCGGTGAAGGCGCCGAAGCGCTTCTGCACGCCGCGAACTTTCATCGGCGCGCCGGGGTTGGTCAGGGCAGTTGCGATCGAGTGGTTCATGGACAGGCCTCATCAAGCAGATGAAGGCCATCCTAGGTTTGTAATGCGTCCGTCATGTGGCAGTGAGGCAAAAACGGCTGATAGTGGTATTCAGGGATTTGGGTTCAAGGCCCAGGCTCTGTGTTGCTTGATCTGGCGTCTTCGCGAGCAAGTCGAATCGTCGCACCGCCGCTCCCACATTTTGGAATGCGTTCCCCTGTGGGAGCGGGCTTGCTCGCGAAGAGGCCGGCACAGACACCACTGAACTCAGGCGGGGGCCATTTCCTGCGCCAACCCCAGAAACGCCGCCGGCAGCCGTGCGCCTTTTCGCTCTTTGAGGCAGTACAAATACTCGGGAATCTGCGGCGCATTCTCGATGGTCAGCACGCGCAGTTGCGGATCATGCGGCACTTCCTGCCGGGCAATGATGCTGATGCCGATGTTGCGCAACACCGCCTCACGGATCGACTCACGGCTGCCAATCTCCAGCAGCGGCCCGAAACTCACCCCGGCGCTGGCCAGCAATTCCTCGGTCAGACGTCGAGTGGTCGACCCCGATTCGCGCATCAATAACGTATGCCCGGCCAACGCACTGAGCGGCACATGGTCGTGGACCGCCAGCGGATGATTGCGATGCACCGCCAGCACCAGCGGATCGCTGCCGAGCACCCGGCGAATCAGCCGTGCATCGTCGAGCAACTGCGACGACGCCGCGACATCCACCCGATAATCCTCCAGCGCTTCAAGTACCTGCTGGGAGTTGCCGATCTCCACTGACACTTCCACCTGCGGCAAGCGCTCGCGGAAGGTCTTCACCAGATCGAGGATGTAATACGGCGCAGTCGCGGCAATGCGCAACGTGCCTTGGACCTGACCGCTGTTACGCAGGAAAAACTCGATGTCGGCTTCCTGCTGCAACAGCACCTTGACCATCGGCAACAGCCGCGCACCTTCATCGCTGACGCTGAGGCGGCGGCCACCACGGTAGAACAGTTCAACCGAGTACTGACTTTCCAGATTGCGAATCTGCGTGGTCACCGTGGGTTGGCTCAGGCCGAGCTTTTTCGCCGCCAGGGTAATGCTGCCCAGGCGAGCAACCATGTAAAACGCCTTCAGCTCGGCACTCAGCACACCCTTCCCCCATCGCTTATTTGCGCAACAGGCGCAAACCGTTAAACACCACCAACAGGCTCACGCCCATGTCGGCGAACACCGCCATCCACATGGTGGCGATCCCGGCGAAGGTTACCCCAAGAAAGATCGCTTTGATGACCAATGCCAAGGCAATGTTCTGTTTGAGGATGCTTGAGGTTTGCCGTGACAGCCGGATGAAGGTCGGAATCTTGCGCAGATCGTCGTCCATCAGGGCGACATCGGCGGTCTCGATGGCGGTATCGGTGCCCGCCGCCGCCATGGCAAAACCGATCTCGGCTCGCGCCAGCGCCGGAGCGTCGTTGATACCGTCGCCGACCATGCCGACGTTATGGCCCCGCGCATAAAGGGCGTCGATGGCCTGCAGCTTGTCGGTCGGCAGCAGATCGCCCTTGGCCTCGTCGATGCCGACTTGCGCGGCAATCGCCTGAGCGGTGTGGACGTTGTCGCCGGTCAGCATCAGGGTTTTGATGCCCAGCTCGTACAGTTGCTGGATCGCCTCGCGGCTGGACTCTTTCACGGTGTCGGCCACAGCGAACAGCGCCAATGGGCCGGATTTGTCGAGCAGCAGCACCACGGACTTGCCCTGTTTCTCCAGCGCGAACAGCTTTTCCTCCAGCGCAGGCGAGCACAGGTTCAGTTCTTCCACTAAACGGTGATTACCCAAGTGGTAAACCTGACCGTTAATTTCGCCGCGCACTCCGCGACCGGCCAGGGCCTCAAAGTTATCCACAATCAGCGGAGCGAATTGTTTATCCACAGCCGCGGTGGCAATGGCCAAGGACACCGGGTGATCGGAGCGACCGGCCAGCGCCGCCGCAATCGCCGGGGCTGATGCGTCCGCGGTCGGATCAAGCGACAGGTAATCGGTCTGCACCGGTTTGCCGTGCGTGATGGTGCCGGTCTTGTCCAAGGCCAGGTAATCGAGCTTGTAACCGCCCTCCAGATAGACGCCGCCCTTCACCAGAATGCCTTTGCGCGCCGCCGCCGCGAGGCCGCTGACGATGGTCACCGGGGTAGAAATCACCAGCGCACATGGGCAGGCGACCACCAGCAACACCAGCGCTCGGTAGATCCAGTCGAACCATACGGCGCCCATGAACAGCGGCGGGATTACCGCAACGGCGAGCGCCAGGATGAACACCGCCGGGGTGTAGATTTTCGAGAAGCTGTCGACGAAACGCTGGGTCGGCGCCCGCGCGCCCTGGGCCTGTTCCACGGCGTGGATGATTCGCGCCAGGGTCGAGTTGTTGGCCGCCGCGGTTACCGAGTATTCCAGGGAGCCAGACTGGTTGATGGTGCCGGCGAAGACTTTATCGCCGATGGTCTTCTCCACCGGCAGGCTTTCACCGGTGATCGGCGCCTGATCGATGGTTGAACTGCCCGACACCACTTCACCGTCCAGACCGATTCGCTCGCCGGGTCGTACCCGCACTCGTGCCCCCAACTCGATGGCTTTGACCGGCTGCAAGACCCAACTACCGTCGGCCTGCTGCACCGTGGCCTGTTCCGGGGTCATCTGCATCAGACCACCGATGGCGTTGCGTGCCCGGTCCAAAGACTTGGCCTCGATCAACTCGGCCACGGTGAACAGAAACATCACCATCGCCGCTTCCGGCCACTGACCGATCAGGATCGCGCCGGTCACCGCGATGCTCATCAGCGCGTTGATGTTCAGGTTGAGGTTTTTAAGTGCGATCCAGCCTTTTTTATAGGTGCCGAGGCCGCCGCTGAGGATCGAGATCAACGCGATGACCGCCACCACCCAGTTCGGCGCAGCGTTGGTGAAGTGGATAACTTCGGCGACCAACGCGCCAACACCCGACAGCGCCAAGGGCCACCAGGGCTTTTTCTCGGGCGCCGGTGCTGGCAGTTCAGCGCCCTGCTCCAGCGGCTCGGCCTGCATGCCGAGGGACTTGATCGCGTCGATGATCGGCGCGGTGCTCGGCAGGTCATGGGTGACGCCCAACACGCGGTTGATCAGGTTGAATTCCAGTTGCTGCACGCCCACGAGTTTGCCGAGTTTGTTCTCGATCAGCGTCTGCTCGGTCGGGCAATCCATGGCGTCGATGCGGAAATTGCTCAGTCGCGCGCCAGCCGTTGTGGTTTCACTCAACTTGATCAGCGACGGTGCCGCCACTTTGGCGGAACAGCAGGAATCCCCGTGGCCGCCATGCTCATGCTTCTGTACAGGCTGCAGCTTGTGGCTGTGATCGTGATCGTGATCGTGATCAGCCTCGGGTTTGTGCGTGTGAAGGGAATCGCTCATTGGGTCGCGTCCGGAAAGGTGCCTGTTGCCAAGTAAAGACCCTGTAGCCACTATAGGGTCAAGCATCCTTTTGGAGATTGTCGTCATGAAGATCGGAGAACTGGCCAAACTCACCGACTGCGCCGTGGAAACCATCCGCTACTACGAGCGCGAAAACCTGCTGCCGGAGCCGGCCCGCAGCGACGGCAACTACCGCGTCTACACCCAGGCCCACGCCGAGCGCCTGACTTTCATCCGCAACTGCCGCACCCTCGACATGACGCTGGAAGAAATCCGCAGCCTGCTGGCCCTGCGCGACAGCCCGCAGGATCAGTGTGAAAGCGTGAATGCGCTGATCGACGAACACATTCATCACGTGAAGGCGCGGATTGATGGGTTGATGGCATTGCAGACACAGCTGCTCGACCTGCGCCAACGTTGCAGCGAAGGGCCGGATATCGATCAGTGCGGGATTTTGCAGCGGTTGGAGGTGAGTGGCGGCGTGGTAGCACCAGAGGGTGAGCCGTCCCACGTGGGTCGCAGCCACGGCCATTGAACCAGTACACTTCTGCAATATAAATATAGACGCTAGAGTATTATAAAAATTAACTGCTACGCGCTTCCCGCCATTCTTCTGCAAACTCAGAGTTAGCCATAACCTTTACATCGATGAACTCAATCAACGACAAGTACAACTGTTTTACATCGGATAGATCCAGCTTATTCCTCAGCCTAGGACAAACATACTCACAAATTTCGTCTAGTTTGGTTACATTAACTTTCGCAGTCACATGCGACACCAAAGAAACAGACGTAAAGAAATAAGGCAGCAGAATCTCACCGCCATTCTTACCAAAATGAGGAAAAATACTTCTAGCTCGTATTGATACATCATTTTTCAACTCTAGCTTTTCCCAAGACTTTAGCATTGGATGCATCAACAAAGTAAAACGACGATTGGAGTGCATCTCCTCGAGTAATGCTGCAAGCCTCGCAGATAATGCAGCTTCTGTATATGGCACTTGAGCTTTCTTAGCAAGGATATAAAACAAATCAAATTTCTTCCTACTTCCTAGGTAATCCTCATACGATAGAAGAGAAGAGGTATTTTTCTCTCCAAACTCTTGATTTTTATCGAGCAGTTCTTTTGAAGAAACTATTTTAACTGTATTCCTGCGTTTTTTTGCCCAATGACCTAATACAACCCATAAAGTTAAATCACCAGGATCATCGGCCAGTACTAGATCGCAACGTTGTTCAGAAGCCACACTGCTACTATCTACTGCACCTACAGTCCAGCTATCCCGAGAAAACAAGGCTCTCAGATCTTTCTTCCCGACCTTCAAATCAAGCCATTTACTGTCTGTCAACTCCGCCAGTTCACTCCATGGGTTACCATAATCAATAGCCATAGCCTCAATAAACAGAGAAAATATTGGTGATACCTCATCACCAAAAGTACCTTCTCTCAAGTCAATTTCTACCTGCTTTGCAAGCGCCGCTCGAATTAACTTATCTAGATTTTCTTCGACGCCAACTGCTATTTTATCTCGACTAGCACTTAGCCAACTTCCGGCCTTCCCGGACAATAGATTAATTTCAATGTCGACATGGGGAAGGCTGTAGCCCTTATGTTCAAATGGCTGACCACGATAGAAAAATTTTGCACCTCTACCCACTCTACCTCCAAGCCGAGGATAATAGTTAACCCCTAGCATCTGGTCTTGCACTATTACGTAATTCCAGCGTTTACTTTGTGGTTGGAGCGCCTCATTTGTTCCAGTTAAAGGAAATACTCCTTTTTCGAGTGTCGTGAGCAGCGCATCAATCTTCAAAGGCGCCTCATTAGAAAATTCAATTATTTGATCAGATATTCTTCCAGCCTCATAGGGAAACGAATTATCTAAAATCGGATCAAGAGCAAAAGCAAACTCTGCTGCAATAGACCTATCTCTAGCCCAAGGCAAACTCCAGCGAGATGCGTAAGTTTCCAATTCAAACTCGACTTCTACAACCGTGCCATAATCCTGAGATACTTTATTCGGCTTACTTTTAACCGTCACCAACCCTTCCTTGTCGGCAGTTGGACTATGCATCACTACCTCAATAGTCTCATTACTAAAAATGCTTTTAGATTTGATACTAATTGCTTTGCTGATCATGAATACACTTTGTAGACCTATGCCAAAAGCCCCAGAAGGCTTCATCCATTCAGGCATAGAGCGAATAATTTCCTGTCTTTTTTCATTTTTCTGCGACGCACCTATCTTGAGCATATACCCAAGATCCTCAATGCTAATACCCGTCCCCTTATCTGAAACCGACAAGATCCATGTAGTAGTACCAGATTTAGACGAGAGCAACTGCTCCTGCTCTCTTAGTTCAACACTTATAGTTTTTTTGCCAAGGATCTCAATTGCACTAGCTGGGTTATCCCAACACGTCAGATCACCTTCCTCTTGATCTGAAATCCATAATCTTATCAAGGTAGCATCAATTGCGTTTTGGAGTATTTCGCGCACATATGCAAACTGATTGCTGTATAAATTTGTACCTTTAAGCAATTCAAAAGCTTTCGCTCCATCCACACTAAACTGCGGACGTTGACCCTCCTGCAAAATTTGCAATTCACCGCTAAGCTTTACATTTATGGGGCCCAACGTAGGAAGCAACCCTAGTTCCCTACTAGGAACAATGTCCTGCCAATTGGCCATCTGGTCTTGTATCTCTTGCTTTAGCCAATCAAACCACTTGAAAGTTTCTAAATACCCATCGATCGTCTCACACTCGGCATTAATTTCAATTCGTTCTCTATCAATGCGCAAGTGCCTAATTGATGAATGTTTATCTTCATGAGCTTTAGTAATTGAAGGTCGGTCCTCTCCCGCAATGCGCTGCATCACGGGACAAAAACGATTATCATCCAAATCTAAAAGGTCTCCCATCCTTAACAGACAGGCAACAAACCTAGGATGACAATCGTCTTGAGCCAACCCTGTCTCTCTGAAAGCCAATCCTCCAGGGGCGCTTAATTCTCGAAAAGGAGCGCCGTGCATTTGGCATATCTTACCGAGCAATCTAAATAGGCGCGCTGGTATAAGCTCTGTTCTTGGAGACGATATTCCAACTGTAACCCATGGAGCTTGAACAATGGCATCAGCGCGATCAGCATGCTTTCTGCGAAACCATTCGGCCATAAGCTCACGAAGTTTCTCAACGGCTTCCATTGGTGAGTCGGCCCCACCGAAGCATGTCGAAATATCATTAGTGCCAAAAAACTGTGCAAACCGTTGTAACTCATGGTGAGGAGTATGTGCAATTGTAGCCAAATAATTTTTGAAAGCTGGATCCTTCGCAGCCTCTCGAATATCAACTTGAGGAACCACCATTCCTATATCATGCCAATACGCAGCTTCAAGCAATAACCAGGTATCAGTTGCCGATAACAGATTAATATTTTCGCCCAACAAACGCTCTATATTTACAAGAATCTGTTTACTGTGAGACTCATCATGCCGACTATAATGAGGAAAGAGATTACTTACTGTCTGGAGTGCTTTGGGAATTAGTTTTTCATCAAATCCCCACTGATTAACAAGCATAGATAGAGCCGAGTGCTCATCACCCTTTTTCTTCAAGTGCCTTATCAGCAAATCTGCCATACCATAATCCCTTATCTCAAAACACACCAAACTTTAAAAAACACAAACCCATCAACAAACAAATTAACCATCTGAATCTATTAAGCTCAGATTATCAGACCATAAACTTAACAGTATTAAATCAAACCGCCATCGGCGCGGTCATTGGGGCGTGGTGTTCGTAGCCTTCCAGCGAAAAATCGCTCGGCTCGATCAACTCCAGCCACTCCGGCTGATAAACACCGGTCTTGGCAAACTCAGGCACACGGTCGCTGATCACCAGTTTCGGCATCGGGAATGGCTCGCGCTTGAGCTGTTCATTCAGCATGTCCAAATGGTTTTCATAGACGTGGGCATCACCAATGAAATAGGTGAACCAGCGCGGCGTGTAGCCGGTCAGGCGACCGATCAAGCTCAGCAGCGCGGCGCCTTCGGTGAGGTTGAACGGCGTGCCCAGGCCCAAATCATTGGAGCGGATGTACAGAGTCAAAGAGATCTCTTTGGTCTCCACATTCGGGTGGAACTGGTACAGCAAGTGGCACGGCGGCAAGGCCATTTCATCAAGTTGGGCCACGTTCCAGCCGTGGAACAGGATGCGGCGGCTGCCCGGGTCTTTGATGATGGTGTCGACACACTGGCGGATCTGGTCGATCGCCTTGTACAGCACCACGTAAGCCTGGCCGTCTTCTTCGCCTTCGGCGATCTGGCGGTAGCCCTGATTCAGGGTCTGCTCGATGGCGGCCTGGTTGCTGACCGGGATCTGCTTGTATGCCGGCCATTTGCGCCATTGCACGCCGTAGATCTCGCCGAGGTCGTCCTCGCCCTGACGGAACGGGTTGGCCAGCCACTGGGCGTTTTCGTTGGCGTTCTGGTCCCAGACCTTGCAGCCCAGCGCACGGAACTCGGCGGCGTTGTTCACCCCGCGCAGAAAACCGCACATCTCGCCGATGGCTGATTTGAAGGCCATTTTTCGGGTGGTGATCGCCGGGAAACCTTCCTTCAGGTCATAACGCAGCATCGCGCCAGGGAAGCTGATGGTGTTCACGCCGGTGCGGTTGGCCTGTTTGGTGCCGTTCTTGATGACGTGGGCGACCAGTTCGAGATATTGCTTCATGAGTTACCTGTGTCCTTGAACCCGGGACCGTCGCCCCGGGGTTCGAATTTATACAGCCGCCGCTGGAGCCGCCGGTGCACGGTGATACGCCAGCCAGATCAGGTACAGACCGCCGACGATCATCGGTACGCACAGTACCTGACCCATGGTCAGCCAGTTCCAGGCCAGATAGCCCAGTTGCGCGTCCGGTACGCGGACGAATTCGACGATGAAACGGAAGATGCCATAGAACAGCGCGAACATCCCGGACACCGCCATGGTCGGCCGCGGCTTGCGCGAGAACAACCAGAGAATGGCGAACAGCGCCACGCCTTCGAGCGCGAACTGATAGAGCTGCGACGGGTGGCGCGCCAGTTGCGCCGGATCGGTCGGGAAGACCATCGCCCACGGCACATCGGTGGCCTTGCCCCACAACTCGGCGTTGATAAAGTTGCCGATACGTCCGGCGCCCAGACCGATCGGCACCATCGGTGCGACGAAGTCCATCAGCTGGAAGAACGACTTGCCGTTCTTTTTACCGAACCACAACGCGGCCAGCATCACACCGATGAACCCGCCGTGGAACGACATGCCGCCCTTCCACACTTCAAAGATCAACAACGGGTTGGCGATGTAAGCACTCAGATCGTAGAACAGCACATAGCCCAAGCGGCCGCCGACAATGACGCCCATCGACATCCAGAACACCATGTCGGAGAGCTTCTCTTTACTCCAGGTCGGGTCGAAGCGGTTCAACCGGCGCGACGCCAGCAGCCAGGCGCCGCCGATGCCGATCAGGTACATCAAGCCGTACCAGTGGATTTTCAGCGGACCGATGGCCAATGCCACCGGGTCGATCTGCGGGTAAGGCAGCATTGCGACTCCTCGTTAGAGTTGAAACCTTTAAAATTCCCGGGCGACGCTGTCACGCCAGGATTAAGCCAGGATTGCGCTGCGTCAGAGCAGGAAATTCAAGCCCACGCAGAACAGCAAAGCGGCGAACAGTCTTTTTAGCAACCTCGGCGACAGGCTGTGAGCCAGTCGTGCGCCAAGGCGGGCGAAGAACATGCTGGTCAGGGCAATCCCCAGCAGCGCCGGCAAATAAACAAAACCGAGACTATGGGCCGGCAACAATGGATCGTGCCAGCCCAGAATCATGAAAAATAATGCACTGGACAACGCAATCGGCAGGCCGCAGGCAGATGAAGTCGCCACGGCTTGCTGCATCGGTACGCTGCGCCAGGTCAGGAACGGCACCGTCAGCGAGCCGCCACCAATCCCGAAAATCGCCGAGGCCCAGCCAATCACACTGCCGGCCACGGTCAGACCGACTTTACCCGGCACCGTTCGACTGGCCTTGGGTTTGAAATCCAGTGCCAGTTGCGCAGCGATGACCAGGGCGAAGACGCCAATGATTTTCTGCAGGTTGGGCCCGGAGATCGCTTCAGCCGTCAGCGCGCCGAAACCGGCGCCGATGAGAATACCGAGGGTCATCCAGGCAAAAATCGGCCAACGTACGGCACCGCGGCGGTGATGCTCGCGGATCGCATTGACCGAGGTAAATATGATTGTCGCCAGGGACGTGCCGACCGCCAGGTGCGTGAGGATCGACGGATCGAACCCTTGCAGCTTGAAACTGTAGACCAGCACCGGAACGATAATGATCCCGCCGCCGACCCCGAACAGCCCGGCCAGCACACCTGCACAGGCGCCGAGCGCCAGATAGAGCAGAAATTCCATGCGCATCCCCAAATGAGAGCGGCATGGTAACGGATGCATGGCCTCAAGCTCCACTGGATGGCGATGGATACCCACACGATGACTGAGTAGAGTGGGCAGAAAACACACAAGGACTGCCTTATGTGCCTGATTGTTTTCGCTTGGCGGCCGGGTCACGCCCAGCCGCTGATCGTGGCGGCCAACCGCGACGAATTCTATGCCCGGCCCAGCCTGCCGCTGGCGCAATGGCCCGAAGCACCGCACGTGCATGCTGGTCGCGATCTGGAAGCCGGAGGCACCTGGCTCGGTGTTGGCGCCAATGGACGCTTCGCCGCGCTGACCAATATCCGCGATCCGCATCAGCCGCCCGCGCGCAAATCGCGAGGTGAACTGGTCGCGCGATTCCTGGCCGGCGACATGTCGATAGATGACTACTTGACGGACGTTGTCGGACGTTCACTGGAATATGCCGGATTTAACCTGCTGGTCGGCAATGCCAACGAACTGTGGCACTTCAATGCCCGAGAGACTGAGGCGGTGATGCTGCCACCAGGGGTTTATGGGTTGTCGAACGCCGGGCTGGATACGCCGTGGCCGAAACTGCTCAAAGCGCGGGCAGCGCTGGAGGAAGTGCTGGACGATCCGCAACCCCAGGCTTTATTGGCGTTGCTGAATGATCCGCAGACGGCACCCTTTGCCGAACTGCCGGATACCGGAGTCGGGTTGGCCACCGAGACGTTGCTGTCGAGTGTGTTTATTGCCAGTCCGACTTATGGGACGCGAGCGAGTACGGCGTTGATTGTTCAGGCGGATGGGACGCGGTGGATGGTGGAGCGGAGTTTTGGGCCGTATGGCGGGCATTTAGGGGAAGTTGAGATCAGGGTTTAGCGCTGTCAGGACTGACGCCTTCGCGAGCAAGCCCGCTCCCACAGGGGATTTGCGTCGATCACAAATCCCCTGTGGGAGCGGGCTTGCTCGCGAAGGGTCCGTCAGCGTTTAGAGGGTCTTGGCCGAAGCCGGATTAATCATCCGCGCCAACCCTAGGTTCTTCAGCGCCAGTTGCAGCGAGCTGTGGATAACTTGCGGGTTGTCGATGGTCATCAGCTCCGCGAGCAATTCCTTGGCCTTGCTCAGGTTGATCTGACGCAACATCCACTTCACTTTCGGCAAGTTGGTGGCGTTCATCGACAGGCTGTCGAAGCCCATCGCCATCAACAGCACTGCCGCCGCCGGGTCACCGGCCATCTCACCGCAGATACTCACTGGCTTGCCTTCGGCATGAGCGTCACGCACCACGCTCTGAAGGGCTTGCAGCACCGCTGGGTGCAGGTAGTCGTAGAGGTCGGCTACCCGCGGGTTGTTTCGGTCCACCGCCAACAGGTACTGGGTCAGGTCGTTGGAACCGACCGACAGGAAGTCCACTTGCCGCGCCAGTTCCTTGGTCTGATAAACCGCTGCCGGAATCTCGATCATCACGCCGATCGGCGGCATAGGCACGTCGCAGCCTTCGTCGCGGACTTCGCCCCAGGCCCGGTGAATCAGGTGCAGGGCTTCTTCCAGCTCGTGGGTGCCGGAAATCATCGGAAGCAGAATCCGCAGGTTGTTCAAGCCTTCGCTGGCCTTGAGCATGGCGCGGGTCTGCACCAGGAAAATTTCCGGGTGGTCGAGCGTGACGCGAATGCCGCGCCAGCCGAGGAACGGGTTGTCTTCCTTGATCGGGAAGTACGACAGCGATTTGTCGCCGCCGATGTCCAGGCTGCGCATGGTCACCGGTTGCGGGTGGAATGCAGCGAGTTGCTCGCGATAAATCGCCAGTTGCTCCTTTTCGCTTGGGAACCTCTGATTGATCATGAACGGCACTTCGGTGCGGTACAGACCGACGCCTTCAGCGCCACGCTTCTGCGCTCGCGCTACATCCGCCAGCAGGCCGGTGTTGACCCACAGCGGCATGCGGTGGCCATCGACGGTCACGCACGGCAAGTCCCGCAGTGCATCCAGCCCGAGGGCCAGTTGTTTCTCTTCCTCGACCACTTCGGCGAACTGCTTGCGCAGCACTTCGCTGGGGTTGGTGTAGACCTCGCCGTGGTAGCCGTCGACGATCATCTGGATGCCGTCGACCTTGGAATACGGCAAGTCGACCAGGCCCATCACCGTCGGGATACCCATGGCGCGCGCCAGGATCGCCACGTGGGAGTTGCCGGAACCGAGTACCGACACCAGACCGACCAGCTTGCCTTCCGGCACCTCGCCGAGCATTGCCGGCGTCAGTTCTTCGCTGATCAGGATGGTGTTGTCGGGGTAGACCAGGGTCTGTTGACGCTCTTCCTGCAAGTAAGCCAGCAAACGTCGACCGAGGTCCTTGACGTCCGAGGCGCGCTCACGCAGGTAGGCGTCGTCCATCAATTCGAAACGGTTGACGTGCTCGGCAACCACCTGACGCAACGCGCCCTGGGCCCACTGGCCAGTCTTGATCACGGTGGTTATTTCGCTGCCGAGCGAGGCATCGTCGAGCATCATCAGGTAAACATCGAACAGCGCGCGCTCTTCCGGGCGCAACTGGTTCGCCAGTTTGGCGGACAAGGCGCGCATGTCGGCGCGCACGCCTTCGATGGCAGTCTTGAACAGCGCGAGTTCGGCGGCGATGTCGGTAATGGTCTTGTCCGGCACCACGTCCAGATCGGCCGGCGGCAGCATGACCACCGCGGTACCGACCGCCGCACCCGGCGAACCCGGTACGCCGATGAACTTGGCTTCCTGGATGCCCTTGCCCTGACGGCCCAGCCCGCGGATCGAACCGGTGGCTTCGGCGTGGGCGATAACGCCGGCAAGCTGTGCGCTCATGGTCACGAGGAAGGCTTCTTCACCTTCATCGAACTGGCGGCGTTCCTTTTGCTGAATGACCAACACGCCGACGACGCGGCGGTGGTGAATGATCGGCGCCCCGAGGAACGAGGCGTAGCGTTCTTCACCGGTCTCGGCGAAGTAGCGATAGCGCGGGTGATCCGCGGCGTTTTCGAGGTTCAGGGGTTCTTCACGCGTGCCGACCAGGCCAACCAGACCTTCGTTGGGTGCCATGCTGACTTTGCCGATCGAGCGCTTGTTCAAGCCCTCGGTGGCCATCAGCACGAAACGGTTGGTTTCAGGGTCAAGCAAGTAGACCGAGCAGACCTGGCTGCCCATGGCCTCTTTGACGCGCAACACAATAATCCCCAACGCCGCCTTGAGATCCTTGGCGGAGTTAACTTCCTGGACGATCTTGCGCAGCGTATTGAGCATGGCTCGGGGTCGAACTCCGTCGTCAGTCGCGCGATAAAAGGCGCGGGGCAAGCTCTTTGAGAGCGCGTCGATACACTTCGCGCTTGAATGTCACCACCTGGCCCAACGGATACCAATAGCTGACCCAGCGCCAGCCATCGAATTCCGGTTTACCGGTCAAATCCATCCGCACCCGCTGCTCGTTGGAGACCAGGCGCAGGAGAAACCATTTCTGTTTCTGGCCGATGCACAGCGGTTGGCTGTGCGTGCGGACCAAACGTTGCGGCAAACGATAGCGCAACCAGCCCCGGGTGCAGGCGAGAATTTCAACATCTTCGCGCTCAAGCCCCACTTCTTCGTTCAACTCGCGGTACAAGGCGTCTTCCGGCGTCTCCTGGGGGTTGATCCCGCCCTGTGGAAACTGCCAGGCATCTTGATTGATACGGCGAGCCCATAGCACCTGTCCGGCATCATTCGTGAGAATGATCCCGACATTGGGGCGGAAACCATCGGGGTCGATCACGGCAACAACCTCGCAAACGCATGTCGCCGCATTGTTCCACAAAGGTTGTGATAGCAGCAACGAGCCGGCCTACCTTATGTGCACTCTTGTGAAAAGTCCGTATTCTGAACGCCTTTCTACAGACTTTTCAGCGAGTAACTGCAATGCGGCTGGCTTTATTCGACTTGGACAACACGCTCTTGGGCGGTGACAGTGACCACGCCTGGGGCGATTACCTGTGCGAACGCGGCTTCCTCGACGCCGTCGCCTACAAGGCACGCAACGACGAGTTCTATCAGGATTACCTGGCCGGCAAACTGGATAACGATGCCTACCTGAACTTCTGCCTGGAAGTGCTCGGCCGCACCGAGATGGCCACGCTGGATCAATGGCATCTGGATTACATGCGCGATTGCATTGAGCCGATTGTATTGCCCAAGGGTCTCGAACTGCTGGCCAAGCACCGCGAGGCGGGTGACAAGTTGGTGATCATCACCGCGACCAACCGTTTTGTTACCGGGCCGATTGCCCAGCGTCTGGGCGTCGAAACCCTGATCGCCACGGAATGTGAAATGGTTGATGGCCGCTACACCGGGCGCAGCACTGATGTTCCGTGCTTCCGGGAAGGCAAGGTCACCAGGCTGAGTCGTTGGCTGGAAGAGACCGGGCATTCGCTGGCAGACAGTTACTTCTACAGCGACTCGATGAATGATTTGGCGCTGCTTGAGCAAGTGGCCAATCCGGTTGCGGTCGATCCTGATCCAAATCTGCGCGCTGAAGCCGAGAAGCGTGGCTGGCCGGTAATTTCGTTGCGTGACTGATATCGCCTTCGCGAGCAAGCCCGCTCCCACACTGGACCTGTGATCGACACAAATCCCCCGTGGGAGCGGGCTTGCTCGCGAAGGGGCCGACTCGGTCCCAACCCTTAAACCGGCTTGGCGCCCATCAACCCAGCAATGGCGATAAAGCAGACAAAACTGAACAACGCCAAGGCAAAGGTAAATTTCCCATTGCCCGCAGCCGGCGCTTTACGCAGCCGATTCAGCCGCACCAGCAACCAGAACCAGCCCAACGCCGCGACGGTGTAAAGCACACTGGAAGCCAACAACCAGAGCTGCCCCAGCGGCCAGCCCACCAGATGCACCATCCACCAGCCGGTAAACGGCATGCTCAGCAGGGCCAGCCCCATCACCAGCCAGATAAACACTCGCGGCCGCTGCAATGTGCGCGCATGAGCCGTTGCGTCGCCGTTACGGCGCGTACGCCAGACCCAGATCGCCAGACCCAGCGCGCTGACCAGCAGCAACACCGTCGCCACCATATGAGCGACTTTCAGGGCGGTTAACGTTTCCATTGTTCGATCTCCTTATGGCCTGGCCATCAGCGTAGCCGCTCAGCCGAGAAACAGCTGATAGGCCGGGTTGTCGCTTTCGTCCCAGTACGGGTAGCCGATTTCTTCCAGCGCTGCGGGCACCAGATGGCGCTCATCGTGAGGCACTTGCAGGCCCGCGACCACACGACCATCCGCTGCGCCATGGTTGCGGTAATGGAACATCGAGATGTTCCAGCGTCCGCCGAGCTTGTTGAGGAAGTTGAACAGCGCACCCGGACGCTCCGGGAACTCAAAGCGCAGCACCACTTCATCGACCACGTGAACAGCACGTCCGCCGACCATATGACGAATGTGCAACTTGGCCAACTCGTTGTCGGTCAGGTCGAGCACCGGGAAACCCTGCTCGGTCAGGCTGGCAAGCAGCGCACTGCGCGGATCGTTTTCCGGGTGCGTCTGCACGCCGACAAAGATGTGCGCCTCGTTGCCGGTGTTGTAGCGATAGTTGAATTCGGTGATCTGGCGCTTGCCGATGGCTTCGCAGAACGCCTTGAAGCTCCCCGGTTTCTCGGGAATCGTCACGGCAATGATCGCTTCGCGGCCCTCGCCCAGTTCAGCACGCTCGGCGACGTGGCGCAGGCGGTCGAAATTAACGTTGGCACCAGAGTCGATGGCCACGAAGGTATGCCCGGTGACACCGCGTTGCTCGACGTACTTCTTGATCCCGGCCACGCCCAAGGCGCCGGCAGGTTCGGTGATCGAGCGGGTATCGTCGTAGATGTCCTTGATCGCCGCACAGATTTCATCGGTGCTGACGGTGATCACTTCATCGACATAATCTTTGCAGATGTCGAACGTGTGCTGACCAATCTGCGCCACGGCGACGCCGTCGGCGAAGAGGCCCACGGTCGGCAGGATCACACGCTCGCCAGCGGCCATGGCGGCTTGCAGGCAGTTGGAGTCGTCCGGCTCGACGCCGATGATTTTGATTTCAGGCCGCAGGTACTTCACGTACGCCGCGATCCCGGCGATCAATCCGCCACCACCCACCGGGACGAAGATCGCGTCCAGACGGCCAGGGTGCTGGCGCAGAATCTCCATCGCCACCGTGCCCTGCCCGGCAATGGTGTGGGGATCGTCGTAAGGGTGGATGTAGACGTAGCCTTTTTCGTCGACCAGTTTCAGCGAGTAGGCCAGGGCTTCCGGGAACGAATCCCCGTGCAGCACCACTTTGCCGCCGCGTGAACGCACGCCTTCGACTTTGATTTCCGGGGTGGTCTTGGGCATCACGATGGTCGCTTTCACGCCCAACACTTTCGCCGCCAGGGCCAGGCCTTGGGCGTGGTTGCCCGCGGAAGCAGTGACCACGCCACGAGCGCGCTCTTCATCGGAAAGCTGCGTGAGCTTGTTATAGGCGCCACGAATCTTGAACGAGAACACCGGCTGCAAGTCTTCGCGCTTGAGCCAAATACTGTTGCCCAGCCGCTCGGAGAGCTGGCGGGCAGTCTGCAATGGGGTTTCTACGGCAACGTCATAAACGCGCGAGGTGAGGATCTTTTTGACGTACTGTTCGAGCATCGGAAAGCATCACTGAGCGGGTTGGGCAGGGCCAAGGAGTCTAACCCGGCTTTCGACTGGGCGACCACACGAATCAAGAGGTTTTAGCCTTCGCAAACACCGCAGATCCATTGTGGCGAGGGGATTTATCCCCGTTGGAGTGCGAAGCGCTCCCCAGCATTCCCCCAGATACACCGCGCTCTCAGGTTTTACGACGGCTGCGCCGCCGAACGGGGATGAATCCCCTCGCCACAGGAGGTTTTAGCCCGGCATGGGGCTATAATGCCGGCCTTTCCGTTCTTCCCTTGCCCGCTTCGGAGCCCGCATGACCCAGGATCAACTCAAACAGGCAGTGGCTCAGGCCGCCGTCGACTTCATCCTCCCGAAACTCGACGACAAGAGCATCGTCGGGGTCGGCACCGGCTCCACCGCCAACTGCTTCATCGACGCACTGGCCAAGCACAAAGGTGCGTTCGACGGCGCGGTCGCCAGTTCCGAAGCCACCGCTGCCCGCCTCAAGGGCCACGGCATTCCGGTGTATGAGCTGAACACGGTCAGCGACCTGGAGTTCTACGTCGACGGCGCCGATGAAAGCGACGAACACCTGAACCTGATCAAGGGCGGCGGCGCAGCCCTGACCCGCGAGAAGATTGTGGCGGCTGTGGCCAAGACCTTCATCTGCATCGCCGACGCCAGCAAACTGGTGCCAGTGCTCGGTGCGTTCCCGCTGCCGGTGGAAGTGATCCCGATGGCCCGCAGCCATGTGGCCCGCGAGCTGGTGAAGCTCGGCGGCGACCCGGTCTACCGCGAAGGCGTGCTGACCGACAACGGCAACATCATCCTCGACGTGTTCAACATGCAGATCACCAACCCGGTGGAGCTGGAGACGCAGATCAATGCGATCGTCGGCGTGGTCACCAACGGTTTGTTCGCGGCACGTCCGGCGGATTTGCTGCTGCTGGGTACCAGCGAAGGCGTGAAAACCCTGCGCGCCCAGTAAGCCAAACACAAAACCCTTTGTGGGAGCGGGCTTGCTCGCGAATGCGGTGTGTCAGTCAATAGAGATGTCGACTGACACACCGCATTCGCGAGCAAGCCCGCTCCCACATTGGTTTTGGGGTGTTGGTCAGGGTTGTGCCGGTTTTTTGAAGACGTAGAACAGGTTCGGCTCGCTCACCAGGTACATCGTACCGTCGTCATCCATGGCGATCCCTTCCGCTTGCGGCACCGTCTTCTGCAACCCCTGACGCCCTTTGCTCAATGACAGGGTACTCAGCGGTCGCCCGTCCACATCGAGTTCCAGAATCAGCCGCGACTCATCCGACAACGCCAACAGATGGCCGCTGCGCTCGTCGTATTGCAGGCTCGACAGGTCTGTCACGAACATCCCGGCATCGCGCTTGGGGTTGTTCACTACGTGCACCGCGTAGGATTTTTCCGGGTTGTAATGGGGAAAGCCCTGCACTTCGTAGATCAGCATCGGGTCGCGCTCCTTGGCGACAAACAACCGCTTGCCCACCGAGTCGTAAGCCAGGCCTTCGAAGCCCTTGTTGCCGCTCATGTGCACGCCAAGGGTCATCTGCTCGGCATCCGCTGCATCAAGGAACGTTGTGTCGTTCTCCAGATGAATCTTGATCAGCCGCTGCTGACGTTCGTCAGTGATCACGTACGTGTCGGCGCTGATGAATTCCACGGCTTCCGGATCGCCAAACCCGATCAACGCAATGCGTCGAATTATCTGGCCGTCCAGCGACAGTTCGATCAGCTCTGAGTTTTTGTTGGTGACGGTGAACAGGCTTTTGCGCACCGGATCGAAGGTCAGCGCCGAAACATCGTTGTCCAGCCCAACAATGACTCGCGCCTCGACCGCTACCTGGTACTGATCCAGAGCGATGGACTGACCGTTCTCTGGCTGCCAAAGGGCGTGCAGGTTGAACCAGGCGCGCTCGAACAGGCGCAGGTTCTGGCCGGCCGCAACCAGCGCGATCAACGCAACGACCGACAGGATCAGAATCAGGGGTTTGGGGCGGGCAAGTCGGCGCATTCGGGCAAGTTCGGAATCAGGACGGGCGGATGAAATACCACGGCAGTCTGAATTGAAGCTTAATGGCCAGTGGCCGCGGTCCCGCAGGTGTACCCCAACAGGCGACCGCGCGCCACCCTCACGGCGGGCTTATTTCTGCTTTTCGAAGCGGTAGAACAGGTTCGGCTCGCTCACCAGGTACAGCGTGCCCGCCTCGTCCATGGTCACGCCTTCAGCGCGAGGAATGGTCTTCTTCAAACCATTGAAGCCGCCCAGCAAGGTCATGAAGCTGACCTGCTCGCCCTTCTCGTCCAGCTCCAGCAACAAGTGGGAGTCGGCAGACAGCACCAGGGTGTGACCGGTGCGGCGGTCGATGGCCAGGGCCGAGAGGTTGCGGATGTCCAGTGCATCACTGGTGAGTTTTTGCTTGTCGCCGGTGAGTGTCTGGCCATCGTTGCTTTTCCAGGAGAACAACGCCGGTGGACGCTCTTCACCCAGCAACATTTGCTGATTGCGCGAATCCCAGACAATGGCTTCGAACGCCTTATTCTGGTCTTTCGAAGGGCCGAGGTCGTATTTCGCAAAGTTGGCGATGTTCAGCTCGCGGGTGTTGGCGTCAACCTTGACGATGGAGAGCATGTGGTCGCGCTCGTCGACGATGGCCAGCAGACCGTTGCCCATCACGGTCACGCCTTCAGGATTGCTCCAGCCCACCAGCGGCATTTTGCGCAGCACGTCGCCCTGCAGTGTCAGCTCGACGAGGAACGGGTTCTTGCCCATGACCGAGAACAGGGTTTTGGTTTGAGGGTCGTAGGCCAGGTCCGACGCTTCGTCCTTCTCCATGCCCGGCAGCACCTTGGCATCGATCACTGCCCGGTAATCCGGCAGCCAGATGCTCTGCTGACGTTCGGCGGGGCTTTCGAAACGCTCGCGCAACCAGAGCACGCCACGGTCATCCCAATGCATGGCAAACGCAACGCCATACGCGGCGGCGGCCACCAGCAAAAGCCAGGAATACCAACGCATGACAAAGCGCGAGCGGCGGGCAGTTTTAAGCTTGGGCAGTGGTTGTTGGGTGACCATTGAGGGATGCGTTCCAGAAATTCAGGCTAAGGGTAATAGCACAATTGGGACCGGCCAAGACGCCGCAAGTCCCGGAATTATCCGGACGAGATGTGAAAAAAACGGGAAATGGCGGGATTGCCCTCTGCGGGCAGATGCGATTTCCAGGAAGGATCACAAACCAAAGTGGGAGCGGGCTTGCTCGCGAATGCGGTCTGTCATCCAACATTGATGTCGAATGACAGACCGCTATCGCGAGCAGGCTCGCTCCCACAGGGTTCAGCGGTGATCTGACTAGCGCACGCTACTCGTGAAGCTGCTGGCGCCTGGCAATTCCAGCACCAGTTCGTCACCGACATTCAGCGGGCCGACGCCAACCGGCGTACCCGTCAGGATCACGTCACCGGCCTGCAGCGAGAAGCAGCCGGCCATGTACTGGATCATCGGCACGATCGGGTTGAGCATCGCGCTGCTGTTGCCATCCTGGCGCACTTCGCCGTTGATGGTCAGGCGGATGCCGATGTCGGTCAGGTCAGCGAATGTGCTGCCGGACACGAATGGCGCAATCACCGCCGCACCGTCAAAGGACTTGGCGATTTCCCACGGCAGGCCCTTGGCTTTCAGCTCGGCCTGCTTGTCGCGCAGGGTCAGGTCCAGGGCCGGGGCGAAGCCGGAGATTGCATCAAGCACTTCTTCACGGCTCGGTTTGGTCGACAAAGGTTTGCCGATCAACACCGCGATTTCCGCTTCGTAATGCACCGAACCACGCTCGGTCGGAATGCTGAAACCACCCTCCAGCGGCACGACGCAACTGCCCGGTTTAATGAACAGCAGCGGTTCTGTAGGCACCGGGTTGTCCAGTTCCTTGGCGTGTTCGGCGTAGTTACGGCCAATGCACACCACTTTCCCCAGTGGGAAGTGAATACGCGTACCGTCGACATACTGGTGCTGATAGCTCATTACCGACTCCTGATTCGTGCTCTTAACGTTCGAAAATCAAACAGCGAAGATCTTGCCCGGGTTCATGATGCCGTTCGGATCGAACACCGCTTTGACCGCTTTCATGTACTCGATCTCGACCGGCGAGCGGCTATAGGTCAAATAATCACGCTTGGTCATGCCCACGCCGTGTTCGGCGGAAATCGAACCGTTGTACTTCTCGACGGTTTCGAACACCCACTTGTTGACGGTCGCGCACTTGGCGAAGAACTCATCCTTGCTCAGGTTTTCCGGCTTGAGGATGTTCAAGTGCAGGTTGCCGTCACCGATATGGCCGAACCAGACGATTTCGAAATCCGGGTAGTGTTCGCCGACGATCGCGTCGATTTCCTTCAGGAACGCCGGGACTTTCGACACAGTGACCGAAATGTCGTTCTTGTACGGCGTCCAGTGGGAAATGGTCTCGGAGATGTATTCGCGCAGCTTCCAGAGGTTCTGCAGCTGGGTTTCGCTCTGGCTCATCACGCCGTCCAGCACCCAGCCCTGCTCAACGCAGTGCTCGAAGGTTTCCAGGGCGTGGTTGGCCACTTCTTCGGTGGTCGCTTCGAATTCCAGCAGCGCGTAGAACGGGCAATCTGTTTCGAAAGGTGCCGGTACGTCGCCCCGGCCCATGACCTTGGCCAACGCTTTATCGGAGAAGAATTCGAAGGCGGTCAGGTCGAGCTTGCTCTGGAACGCGTGCAGCACCGGCATGATCGAGTCGAAATCGGCAGTGCCGAGGACCATGGCGGTGAGGTTTTTCGGCGCGCGGTCCAAACGCATGGTGGCTTCGACCACGAAACCTAGGGTGCCTTCAGCGCCGATGAACAGCTGGCGCAGGTCGTAACCGGTGGCGTTCTTGATCAGGTCTTTGTTCAGTTCCAGCAGATCGCCTTTGCCGGTGACCACTTTCATGCCAGCGACCCAGTTACGGGTCATGCCGTAGCGAATCACCTTGATCCCGCCGGCATTGGTGCCGATATTGCCGCCAATCTGGCTCGAACCTGCCGAAGCGAAATCCACCGGGTAGTACAGGCCTTTATCTTCGGCGACGTTCTGCAGGTGTTCGGTGACCACCCCCGGCTGGCAGACCGCGGTGCGGTCGGTCATGTTCACGTCGAGGATCTGGTTCATGTAGTCGAAGGACACAACGACTTCGCCATTGGCGGCCACGGCAGCGGCGGACAGCCCGGTGCGACCGCCCGACGGCACCAGCGCAACTTTGTGCTCATTGGCCCAACGGACAATGGCCTGGACCTGCTCGGTGGTCTTGGGGAACACGATGGCGGTCGGGGCCGGGGCGAAATGCTTGGTCCAATCCTTACCGTAAGCATTCAGGGAGTCGGCATCGGTCAGCACCTTGCCAGGCTCAACCAGGGTCTTCAGCTCTTCAATCAGGGCAGGATTGGTCATCGACAGAACTCTCGAACAATTCATGGTCATCCTGAGAACGCTTCACGTCGCAGGAATGAGTGTTTAGCGGGGTGCATATGCTAGCATACCGACCCCGCAGGATAGTGCCCAACGGCTATTCTGTGGCGACGGCTTTCCTGCCGTCCGGGTCAGCGTCTGCTGGCTATTTCCTGCCATTTTTCTCCGGGATACAGGTTTACGCAGATGAGCAAGACTTCTCTCGATAAGAGCAAGATCAAGTTCCTTCTTCTCGAAGGCGTCCACCAATCGGCTGTCGACGTCCTCAAGTCGGCGGGCTACACCAGCATCGAGTACCTCACAGGTTCTCTGCCGGAAGCCCAGCTGAAGGAAAAGATCGCTGATGCGCACTTCATCGGCATTCGCTCGCGCACTCAACTGACCGAAGAAATCTTCGATCACGCGAAGAAACTGGTCGCTGTCGGCTGTTTCTGCATCGGCACCAACCAGGTTGACCTTAATGCTGCCCGCGAACGCGGCATCGCAGTGTTCAACGCTCCGTACTCCAACACTCGCTCCGTTGCCGAGCTGGTGCTGGCCGAAGCGATCCTGTTGCTGCGCGGCATCCCAGAGAAGAACGCTTCCTGCCACCGTGGCGGCTGGATCAAGAGCGCGGCCAACTCCTTCGAGATCCGTGGCAAGAAGCTCGGCATCGTCGGTTATGGCTCGATCGGTACTCAACTTTCGGTTCTGGCGGAAGGCCTGGGCATGCAGGTGTACTTCTACGACACCGTGACCAAGCTGCCTTTGGGCAACGCCACTCAGGTCGGTAACCTGACCGAGCTGCTGGGCATGTCCGACATCGTCACCCTCCACGTTCCGGAAACCGCTGCGACCCAGTGGATGATCGGCGAGAAAGAAATCCGTGCGATCAAGAAGGGCGGCATCCTGATCAACGCGGCTCGCGGCACTGTAGTTGAACTGCAAGCGCTGGCGGACGCGATCAAGGACAAGCACCTGATCGGCGCTGCCATCGACGTCTTCCCGGTGGAGCCACGCTCCAACGAAGAAGAGTTCGAAAGCCCGCTGCGTGGCCTGGACAACGTGATCCTGACCCCGCACATCGGCGGTTCCACCGCTGAAGCGCAAGCCAACATCGGTCTGGAAGTGGCAGAAAAACTGGTCAAGTACAGCGACAACGGTACCTCGGTATCGTCGGTGAACTTCCCGGAAGTGGCCCTGCCGGCTCACCCTGGCAAGCACCGTCTGCTGCACATCCACGAGAACATTCCGGGTGTGATGAGCGAGATCAACAAGGTCTTCGCCGAAAACGGCATCAACATTTCCGGTCAGTTCCTGCAGACCAACGAGAAAGTCGGCTACGTCGTGATCGACGTCGACGCCGAGTACTCGGAAATGGCGCAAGAGAAGCTGCAGCACATCAACGGCACCATTCGTTGCCGCGTGTTGTTCTGATAGTGACTTGAGTGACAAAAAAAGGAGACCTTCGGGTCTCCTTTTTCATGGGCGCGACTAACGCTACTTAACGTTGACGGTGATTTTTTCCGACACGATCGGCGGATCGAACGGCATGTGGCCGCTATCGCCCAGTTCCAGCTGCAAGGTGTGCTTGCCCGGCGTCAGCTTGACTTCAGCCTGGGTCTGCGCCTTGCCGAAGTGCAAATGGTTGGCATCGTTGGGGATCGGCGCACCGGCGGCAGGCAGTTTGTCGACATCGATCAGCAGGTGGTGATGGCCGGTGTTCTTGGTGACATCGCCCGCTGGCGCCAGCGCAATGTTCTTGACAGCGAACTTGACGACGACGGTTTGCGGTACCGTGGCTCCGTCCGCTGGAGAAACGATGGACACTTCTGCACCTTTGGGAGCCGGTGTAGCAGCCGTTGCCAGCATCGAAGCACCCATCAACAGGCCAGCCAATGCTGCTCGTGACATAAAGGTTTTCATTTTCTTCTCCAGTTTTTTCGTAAAATCCGCGTGGCCATGACAACTTCACGGCCATTCGTTGTCGAAGGCTCTCGACAACCATAGCAAAGCGAGCCTGAACAGAGCGTCGCGATAATGAATTCAAAGGAGTGACCATGCGTTTTCTGCCTGGCCTGATCTGTCTGCTACCCCTTCTGAGCCCTTTGGCTCATGCCGAACTGATTGACGATGTAAACGACCGAGGCGAATTGCGTATTGCCCTTGAGGCTAATACACCGCGCTTCAATTTCAAGGAAGACGGCCAACTCTCCGGCTTCGAAGTCGAGTTGGGGCAACTGCTGGCTAACGAACTGGATGTGCGGGCCGACTTCGTCGTTACCGATTCCGACGACCTGTTGACCGGTGTCGAAAGCGGTAAATATGACATCGCCATCAACCACATAGCAGTGACCCCGGACCTCAAGGATCGTTTCGATTTCAGCGAACCTTACATTCACACTGATGCGCAATTGATCGCGCAGAAGGAAGAGCCACGTTCGATTCTGCTGGTGCAGTCGCTGACGGAAGAGAAGCCAAAGGCTGGCCCGGCAGTGAGCCTGGCGATTCCGTTTCAGAAAGGTAACCCGGCGTTTCATGCCAGCCTGGAAAACGCGCTGCAGCGGATCAAGGCGGATGGGCGATTGGAGGCACTGGAACAGAAGTGGTTGGGAGCGGATGCGAGTGTGGCGCCCAAGCCTTGATCAGCTGGAAATAGATCAATTCATGGCGATCCAATGTGGGAGCGGGCTTGCTCGCGAAGGCGGGGCGTCAGTCGACATCAATGTTGCCTGACACTCCGCCTTCGCGAGCAAGCCCGCTCCCACATTAGTTTTGTGTTGGCCGTCAGACCAAGGTTGCCAGGACTGCCGCCGCTTGCGGCAACTCGAGCTCACTGAAGACCTGCACACCATGGCGCTTGAGCAATGCGGCAGTCACGCCTTCGCCACTCACCTTCACCCCACTGAACGTCCCGTCATAGGTCAACAGATTCCCGCAAGACGGGCTGTTGGCCTTGAGCACGGCAATGCGGATGCCGTGCTTTTGCACCAGTTCCAGCGCCTGATAAGCCCCCGAGAGAAACTCGGCGCTGACATCGTCGCCCTCGGTGGTGATCACTGAGGCGTGGCCATCCAGCACTTCAGCGCCCTGCCCGCCCGGAATCTCGGCAGCTGCCCGCGGCGTCGGCAAGCCACCGGCCACCTCCGGACACAACGGCACCACCCGACCTTCATCAAGCCACTGCTGAAGCTGATCGAACGGTCCACTGGCCCCGCCGTCATAACGTACGCGGTGCCCCAGCAGACAGCGGCTAACCAGAATTTTTTGCATGATCAGAACGGCTCATTGCCACGCCGCCGGAACCAGCCGGTCAACGACAGGCGATCACGGTTCGCGGGCAGGACTTCGTGGGGCACTTCACCCGACAGGAACACCACCAGGCATCCGCCGGTGGGCACCACATCATGTTCGACGCTTTCATCCAGGTACATCCGCAACTGGCCGCCGTATTCGGGCAGCCAGGCGTCATTGAGATAGACCACCGCCGACACCATGCGCCGGTCGTCGTCGCGGAAACGGTCGACATGCCTGAGGTAGAACGCGCCGGGCGGGTACAGCGCGAAATGGCTTTCGAAATCTTCCAGGCCCAGAAACAAACCGCGATTCATCGCCTCGCGCAGGCTGTCCATCAAATCCAGATAGCTGTCGCACACCAACGCCTGGCCGGGCTCGATCCACTGGATATGGTCGCCGCGAATCCCCTCGCGAATCCCGGATGTCGACCCGCGCCCTACGGCGGCCGGGGCCAATTCGCCCTCGGCAGCACGTTTACGGCACTCAGCCGCCAGTTCCCGGGTCAGACCCAGAGGAAGGAAAACATTCTGCTGCGACCAGCCATGTTCGGCCAGGTCGTCGACGATACGTAACAGCAGCGGGTGATCAGAGGGTATTCGCATGCCGCGCATAGTATTCCTGTGCCTGAAAATCCGACAGAGCCGCGCAGCGGGTTGATACGAATTCTCGACAAGGACGAATGCCACACGGAGAATAGTCGCCTGCTGACAGGAGTCCCTATGCGCCGTTTGCTTTTTTCACTGTTGATGTTCTGTGTATTGCCCGCTTGGGCAGACGGCCACGACCAGTTGTACAAGGTCGCCGGTTGGCCAGAACAACGCGCGCATTTCAACGACGCTCTCTCGGCGGCTCAGCAGCGATACCAGAACAGCCTGCCGCCGGCAGTGTTCCAGGCGCTGGTGAATAACAGCAATCAGCGCTTTGCCCCCCAGGCCGTCGACCAACGCGCCGAAGCGCAATTGCGCAAGACCCTCGCCGATCCGAAACCTGCGCTGACATTCTTTCAGTCCCCCCTTGGCAAGAAAATCGTGGCCGCCGAATTGCTCGCGACCCGTCGCGATCAGCTGGCAAAAAACGCCAAGGGTTTGCCCAAGGTCCAGGCCAGCGACAGCCGCCTGCTGATCATCGGCCATCTGGCCCAGGCCTTGCCCGCTCGCGAAGCCGGCGCTGAAGTCAGCCTGGCGATTGCCGGCGTCGCGGCCGACAGCCTCAGTTCGATGATCCCCGGCCTGCTCGGCGGTGGTCAGGCGCAAGGCATGTTGAATGGTCAGCGTCAGCGCTTGATGGACCAGATCGGCAACGACCTTAACAACACGCTGTTGTATGTCTATCGCGACCTGTCGGATGAAGAACTGGAAGAGTTCGCGACCTTCGCCGAGTCCACCGAGGGCAAGGCTTATTACCAGGCAGCCTTGGCGGCGATTCGCGCGGGGTTGGCGGTGGGGCAGGACACTTCAAGTCTTCGCCAGTAATTTTTAGCGCCTGCAAGGGCCCTTTCGCGAGCAAGCCCGCTCCCACATTAGATCTCCAGCGAACACTGATTTTGTGTACGGCAGCGATCAACTGTGGGAGCGGGCTTGCTCGCGAAGAGGCCAGCACAAACGCTAAAGATTCCGCCCCTTGATCCGCTTGGTCAAAAACCCGAAATACTCCCGCCGCAACGCCAGCGTCTCATTCGCCAGGTGATGCCGCGCCTCAGGCAACATCAGCACCTGCGGCCGATCGAACTTGCCCCGCAACACTTCAAGGTTATGCTCCCAATCCACGGTCATGTCCGCCTGCCCCTGCACAATCAGCGGTCGCCGCATGCTGTACGGTGCGGCTTCGATGTGCTTGATCCAGCGCGCCAACGCACCGACCCAGGCGGTCGGCAAACGGAGCGGCTGCAACGGGTCCGCTAGCAGGAAGGGCAGAAAATCCGGGTCGTTGGAGTTCTCGCTGAAGCGCCGGGCAATCGCTTTGACGAAAGGCTTGAGCAGGTAATAGCTGAGTTGCGACCAGCCCCAGGCCCGTGGCCTTACCAACGGCGACAGCAAGATGACCTGGCCCTGGGCCGGACTGCTGGCGCCCTGATTGAGCACATGATCGATCACGATCGCGCCGCCCGTGCTTTGCCCGCACAGGTGCCACGGCTGCGGCAGATCGAGGGATTGCGCCTCGGCGAACAATCCTTGCAGCGTGTCCTGATACTCGGTGAAATCCTTGATGCTGGCCCGTTCGCCACTCGACAGTCCGTGCCCCGGCAGGTCGCAGGCAATTACCGCAAAATTCTGATCCAGCGCCCACTCGATCACATGCCGGTAGAGCCCGGTGTGATCGTAATAACCGTGGAACAAAAACAGCGTCGCCTTCGCCCGCTCGGGCCACCAGACCTGACTGACCACGTCATAACCATCGACCGCAAAACGCCCAAGGCCAGTGCGCACGTTGCGCCCCGCAAAATCCAGCCTGTAGAAATGCTGGTAAGCCAGCGCTTCCTCCGACAGCGGCTGCCAGTCGGCCAGCGGCCGCAGGCTGGCACGCAGATGATCGGAGTCGAAAGTGGCAGACATGAGCAATTCCAGAACGCGAAACAGACTTTATGGGCCTGCGATATTCATCTGTTGGGGCAAGCATGGCAAGCTAGCGCACCTTCGAGGACTGAAATCCATGCGTTCGCCCTACCGCGCCACACTGCTTGCCAGCCTGCTCGCCCTCGTGTGTGCCGGTTTGCTGTGGGCTGCCTACGACTGGTTTCAGGGGCGCTACTTGCGAGCGTTCAGCGAGCACACCGCCGTGTTCTCCGGCGACCCGCTGCGCCTGCCCGACAACCTCGCCGGCCCCGGCGCCATCCGCCTCGTGCACTTCTGGGACCCGGCCTGCCCGTGCAACGTCGGTAACCAACAACACCTGAGCGAACTGGTTGAGCACTACGCACCGCAAGGCGTGGAGTTTTATGCGGTACAAAAACCTGGCAGCCACGGTCAGTTGCCGAACACCTTAAGCCGCCTGAAAAGCATCGCCGTCCTGCCAGGTTCCGAACAGATTCCCGCGAGCCCGGCCGTGGCGATCTGGGATCGCAGCGGCAAACTGGCGTATTTCGGCCCGTACAGCGAAGGCCTGACCTGCAATTCGAACAACAGCTTTATTGAGCCGATTCTGCAAGCTTTGAGCGAAGGTCGCGCGGTGAATGCGACGCACACACTGGCCGTGGGTTGTTACTGCCCGTGGCCTGTCGACGCAGTGAAGCAAGGCTGACAGGAGACGCGAATCCCTCCTAAGTGCGATGGCCATGGCGGCAAGCCGTGTTAAACAGTGGCGCCAGGGAACTGCTGCCACGGATAACAACAAGGAATCACCATGAAACGTAGCCTGACCGTTCTCGCCCTGCTGATTGTTGCGCTCGCCGCAGGTGCAGGCGGGTACGTCTACAGCAAGCAGCCGACACGCCAAGGCATGGTGGAACTGCAACACCTGCAAGGTTCGGTCACCGTGCGCTACGACGAGCGCGGCATCCCGCACATCCGCGCCGAGAACGAAACCGACCTGTACCGCGCCCTCGGCTACGTGCACGCCCAGGATCGGCTGTTTCAGATGGAAGTCCTGCGTCGCCTCGCCCGCGGTGAGCTGGCCGAGGTACTGGGCCCGAAACTGCTCGACACCGACAAGCTGATGCGCAGCCTGCGCATTCGCGAACGCGCCGACACCTACCTTACGAACATGGACAAACAGTCGCCAGCCTTTATCGCCATGCAAGCCTATCTGGATGGCATCAACCAGTATCAGGACGGTCATTCAAAACCTGCGGAGTTTGATGTACTGGGCATCCCCAAACGCCCCTTCACCGCCGTGGACACCATCAGCATCGCCGGTTACATGGCCTACAGTTTTGCCGCAGCGTTTCGCACCGAACCGTTGCTGACCTACGTGCGCGATCAGTTGGGCGCCAACTACCTGAACGTTTTCGATCTCGACTGGCAGCCCAAGGGCGTGCTGGCGAAAAATCGCAGCGCTGCCATGCCACCTCTCGCCAGTACCGACTGGAAAGACCTCAACGCCCTCGCCCGTCTCAGCGAGCAGGCACTGGCCGACAACGGCTTGCCGCAGTTCGAGGGCAGCAACGCCTGGGCCGTCTCCGGCAGTCGGACCAAAAGCGGCAAACCGCTGTTGGCCGGCGACCCGCATATCCGATTTTCCGCGCCGTCGGTGTGGTATGAAGCGCAGCTCTCGGCGCCGGGTTTCGAGCTCTACGGCCACTATCAGGCATTGATGCCGTTCGCCTCCCTCGGGATGAACCACGACTTCGGCTGGAGCATCACCATGTTCCAGAACGACGACCTCGATCTGATCGCCGAAAAGGTCAACCCGGACAACCCCAATCAGGTCTGGTATCGCGGCAAGTGGGTGGACATGCTGACCAGCGAACAACAGATCGCGGTCAAGGGCCAGGCACCGGTAACACTGGTGCTGCGCCAGTCGCCCCACGGTCCGATCGTCAACGATGCGCTGGGCAGCGGCGTCGGCAAAACGCCGATCGCCATGTGGTGGGGGTTTCTCGAAAGCCAGAATCCGATCCTTGAGGGCTTCTACCAGCTCAACCGCGCCGACACCCTGGCCAAGGCGCGCAGTGCCTGCGCAAAGATCCAGGCGCCGGGCCTGAACATCGTCTGGGCCAACGCCAAGGGCGACATCGGCTGGTGGGCGGCGGCGCAATTGCCAAAACGTCCGGCGGGTGTGCGTCCGGGGTTCATCCTCGATGGCAGCACCGCCGACGCGGACAAGGAAGGTTTCTACCCGTTCAGCGCCAACCCACAGGAAGAGAACCCGGCACGCGGTTACATCGTCTCGGCCAACTTCCAGCCGGTGTCGCCGACCGGCATGGAGATTCCCGGTTACTACAACCTGGCCGATCGAGGTCAGCAGCTCAATCGCCAGCTCAGCGACAAAACCATCAAGTGGGATCTGGACGCCAGCCAGAAGCTGCAACTGGGCACCACCACCGCTTACGGCCCGCGCTTGCTGGCGCCGTTGCTGCCCGTACTGCGTGAAGTGGTGAGCGATCCCGCCGAACTCAAACTGGTTGAGCAACTGGCCCAATGGCAAGGCGACTACCCGCTCGACTCCACTAGCGCCACGCTGTTCAACCAGTTCCTGTTCAACCTGGCTGACGCGACGATGCACGATGAGCTGGGCAATGACTTCTTCGAGACGTTGCTGTCGACCCGGGTGATTGATTCCGCACTGCCGCGCCTGGCCGCGACTGCCGATTCACCGTGGTGGGACAACCGCAACACCCTCGGCAAGGAGACCCGCGCCGATACGGTCAAGGTTGCGTGGCAGGCGAGCATCGCGCATCTCAAGACCACCCTCGGCGGCGATTTCGCGCAATGGCAGTGGGGCAAGGCGCACACGCTGACCCATGGCCATCCGCTGGGGCAGCAAAAGCCGCTGGACCGGATCTTCAATGTTGGCCCGTTCGCGGCACCCGGCACCCATGAAGTACCGAACAACCTCTCAGCCAAAATCGGCCCGGCGCCTTGGCCAGTAACTTATGGTCCCTCGACGCGGCGCCTGATCGACTTCGCCGACCCCACCCACAGCCTGACCGTCAACCCGGTTGGCCAGAGTGGCGTACCGTTCGACAGCCACTATGACGATCAGGCTGAAGCGTATATCGAAGGGATTTACTACCAGGCGCATCTCAACGACGAAGAAGTCACGGCCAACACCCGCAGTACGTTGAAGCTGTTGCCGGCGCGGTCAGGGCAATAGATTTGTGTTGACCGGGCTGACGCCTTCGCGAGCAAGCCCGCTCCCACATTGAACCGTGTCTGCCTGGGTAACTCGGTCAACTGTGGGAGCGGGCTTGCTCGCGAAGAGGCCCTGAAAGGCAACCACAATGTCAGCTCAAACCATCGCCGCAAAGTTCAGCCTGAACTGCTGCGGCGTCACGCCCAGCCTGCGGTTGAACACACTGCGCATGTGCTGGGCATCGCGAAATCCGCACTGATACGCCACGGTCTTCAGCGGTGAGTGGGTGCTTTCAAGCAGCACCCGCGCCGCATCCACCCTGGCCCGTTCGACGAATTCCGCCGGGGTGACTTTCGCCTCTTTGGCAAACACCCGGGAAAAGTTGCGGGCGCTCATGTTGGCGGCGTTGGCCAGGTCGGCAATCGCCAGGTCGCCCGTCAGGTTGGCCAACACGTAGAGCTGCACCAACGCCACCGCCGAAGTGGGTTCGGCGTGTGGCGTGAGGAATGGGCTGAACTGTGACTGCCCGCCGGAGCGCTGAGTGAACACCACCAGTCGCTTCGCCACACTCAATGCGACTTCCGGCCCGTGATCCCTGGCCAGCAAGTACAGCGACAGATCAATCCCGGCCGTGACACCCGCCGAGGTGTAGAGCTCGCCGTCCTCCACATAAAGGCGATCTGCCTCGACCTGAGTCGACGGGCACAACTGTGCCAGCGCCGCGGCATCGCCCCAGTGGGTGGTGACCGTTCGCCCTTCCAGCAATCCGGCCCGGGCGAGCATGAACGCTCCGTTGCAGATCGAGCCAAAGCGTTGTGCCTGCGCGCAGGCATCGCGCAGCCAGGCATCGAATGCCGCACCAAAATCCATGAACGGCAACTGCGGCCCACCGGCCACCAGCAGCAAGTCATAGGCCTCCAGCGCTTCGCTGAAATGCCGATGGGCATTGAGTGACAAACCGTTGGAACACGCCATCATCTCGCGCTCGACACCGATCACCTCCAGTCGATAGTGATCGTGCGGTTCGAGGAAACGATTGGCTTCGCAAAACACATCCATGGGACCGGTGACGTCCAGCGACTGAACGCCGGCGAAGACCACGATGGCAACGGTTTTACTCATGCTCGAAAGCCTCTAGGAATCACGCTTACCTGTGGCGAGGGGATTTATCCCCGTTGGAGTGCGCAGCGCTCCCAGGCTTTTTGGGGCCGCTTCGCAGCCCAACGGGGATAAATCCCCTCGCCACAAAAGCTTATTCCCCGAGACCAAACTTAGCCAATCCGCGCCCAACAAGCGAGGTTGGCACGATATGCATGCTCATTGGCCGGGATCGCAGCCATGGATCGATTGTCCGGTTTGGGGGGCGCGGACAGACTGACTCCATCAGCGCCGCCACGGCGTTCCCCGAGAGGACAGCACCATGAGCAGCATCATCGCCGGCATCGAAATCCCCGACAGCGCGTTGGCCAAAGCCACCACGGAATACATTCGCGACGTCGAATCCGACCTGCTGTATCACCACTCGCGTCGGGTGTTTCTGTTCGGTGCCTTGAGCGGCGAACGCAAGCAACTGACCTACAACCCAGAACTGCTGTACGTCGGCGCGATGTTCCATGACTTGGGTCTGGTGGAGGGTCATCGCACTGACGACGAGCGCTTCGAAGTCGATAGCGCCAACGCTGCCAAAGCATTCCTCAAGCCTTACGGTTTGTCCGACGATGATATCGAGCAGGTCTGGTTGTCGATTGCTCTGCACACTACACCGGGCGTGCCGCAACACCTGCGGCCTAATGTGGCGCTGGTCACCGCGGGCGTTGAAATGGATGTGCTGGGCATCGATTACGCAGCGTTCCCCAGCGCGCAACGCGAAGCAGTGGTGCATGCCCACCCGCGTGGCGAAGGGTTCAAGGAGTGCATCTTGTGTGCGTTTGCCAATGGCTTCAAACACAAGCCGGATACCACGTTTGGCACCGTGAACGCGGATGTGCTGGTGGATAGCGAGCCAGGCTTCAAACCGATGAACTTCGTCGAGATCATCCGCAAATCCCCTTGGGTTGCCTAGAACCAAATGTGGGAGCGGGCTTGCTCGCGAAAGCGGTGTGTCAGTCAACTTGGATGTTGAATGTCAGTCCGTCTTCGCGAGCAAGCCCGCTCCCACATTGGAACGGGGTTGGCCACGGATTTGTGGTCAACCCAACATCAGGCTCAAGCCGCTTCCGGCGCCTGTGCGCGACGCACGTCCGGTTGTTTCCAGGAATCGGCAGCGCCTTCTTCGATCGCCTGCTGGATCGCACGTTTGCGACTTTCTTCGGCACGACGGCTGAAGAACCAGACCAAGAACGTCATCAGCGACACCGCCAGCAAAATCAGACTGGCCACGGCGTTGATCTCGGGTTTCACGCCCAGACGCACCGCCGAGAACACTTCCATCGGCAGGGTCGTCGAACCCGGGCCCGATACGAAGCTCGCCAACACCAGGTCATCCAGGGACAAGGCGAACGACATCATGCCGCCGGCCCCCAACGATGGCGCGATCATCGGGATGGTGATCAGGAAGAACACCTTCCATGGCCGCGCGCCAAGGTCCATGGCCGCCTCTTCGATGGACAGGTCTAGCTCACGCAAGCGCGCCGAGACCACCACCGCCACATACGCCGCACAGAACGTGGTGTGGGCGATCCAGATGGTGATGATGCCGCGTTCCTGTGGCCAACCGATCATCTGCGCCATCGCCACGAACAGCAGCAACAGCGACAGACCGGTGATCACTTCAGGCATCACCAGCGGCGCAGTGACCAGGCCACCGAACAGCGTGCGACCCTTGAAGCGGGTGATACGGGTCAGCACAAACGCCGCCAACGTACCCAGCACCACCGCCGCCACCGCCGTGTAGCAGGCGATTTCCAGCGAGCGCACCACCGAGCCCATCAGTTGGGTGTTGTCCATCAAGCCCACATACCACTTGATCGACCAGCCGCCCCACACCGTCACCAGTTTCGAGGCGTTGAACGAGTAGATCACCAGGATCAGCATCGGCGCGTAGATGAACAGCAAACCCGCCACCAGCATGAAACTTGAGAAACGGAAGCGCTTCATTCTTTACCCTCCATTTCCTTGGCCTGACTGCGGTTGAACAGGATGATCGGCACAATCAGGATCGCCAGCATCACCACCGCCAGGGCAGACGCCACCGGCCAGTCACGGTTGTTGAAGAACTCTTGCCAGAGCACTTTACCGATCATCAGGGTTTCCGGACCGCCGAGCAGTTCCGGGATCACGAACTCGCCCACCACCGGAATGAACACCAGCATGCAGCCGGCGACGATGCCGTTCTTGGACAGGGGAATGGTGATCTTCCAGAAGCTGTTGAAGTTACTCGAACCCAGGTCGGAGGCAGCTTCCAGCAGGCTGTTGTCGTGCTTCACCAGGTTGGCGTAGAGCGGCAGGATCATGAACGGCAGGTACGAATAAACGACGCCGATGTACACCGCGAGGTTGGTGTTGAGGATCTGCAGCGGTTCGTCGATCCAGCCCATGCTCATCAGGAAACCATTGAGCAGACCGTTGTTGCTGAGGATGCCCATCCACGCATAAACGCGGATCAGGATCGCGGTCCAGGTCGGCATCATGATCAGCAGCACCAGCACCGTTTGCAGCTCTTTACGGGCACTGGCAATGGCGTAGGCCATCGGGTAGCCGATCAGCAAACAGAGGACGGTGCTGATCAGCGCCATCTTCAACGAGCCGAGGTAGGCGGCGATGTACAACTCGTCGCCGGCCAGCATCGCGTAGTTGCTCAGGTTAAGCAGCAACTGCACCTTTTGGTCGAGGTAGCTGTAGATCTCGGTGTACGGCGGAATGGCCACGTCGGCTTCGGCGAAGCTGATCTTCAGAACAATGAAGAACGGCAACATGAAGAACATGAACAGCCAAATGAATGGAACCCCGATGACCATCTGACGGCCACCGGGAATTATTCGATTGAGTCGGCGTTTGAATTTGCGCATGTTCATGAGCGAAGTACCACGCCGCTGTCGTCTTCCCAATACACGTAGACCTGGTCACCCCAGGTCGGGCGCTGACCGCGGCGCTCGGCGTTGGCGACGAAAGACTGGACGATCTTGCCGCTCGGCAGTTCGACGTAGAACACCGAGTGGCCACCGAGGTAGGCGATGTCGTGCACCTTGCCGCTGGACCAGTTGTATTCGCAGGTCGGCATGGTCGGCGTCACCAGCAGTTTTTCCGGACGGATCGCGTAGGTCACGGATTTGTCCTGCACCGAGGTGCTGATGCCGTGGCCCACGTAAATCTGCCGGTCCAGGTCCTTGCAGGTAATGATTGCATGGCCTTCCGCGTCATCGATCACTTCACCGTCGAAGATGTTGACGTTGCCGATGAACTCGCAGACCAGACGGCTGGTCGGGGTTTCATAGATGTCGATCGGGCTGCCGATCTGGGCGATCCAGCCCAGGTGCATGATCGCGATGCGCTCAGCCATGGTCATGGCCTCTTCCTGATCGTGGGTCACCATGACGCAGGTTACGCCGACCCGCTCGATGATCTCGACCAGCTCAAGTTGCATTTGCGAACGCAGCTTCTTGTCCAAAGCACCCATCGGTTCGTCGAGCAGCAACAGCTTCGGCCGCTTGGCCAGGGAACGCGCCAGGGCCACACGCTGACGCTGGCCACCGGACAACTGATGCGGCTTGCGCTTGGCGTATTGCGTCATCTGAACCAGCTTGAGCATGTCCGCGACACGGGCATCGACTTCAGCTGCGGGGATTTTGTCCTGTTTGAGGCCAAATGCGATGTTCTGCGCCACGGTCATGTGCGGGAACAAGGCGTAGGACTGGAACATCATGTTGATCGGCCGCTCGTAAGGCGGCATGTCGGTGATGTCTACGCCATCGAGGAAAATGCGCCCCTCCGTGGGCCGTTCGAAGCCTGCAAGCATGCGCAGCAACGTGGATTTGCCCGATCCCGAACCGCCGAGCAGGGCGAAAATCTCGCCTTTCTTGATTTCCAGGGACACATCGTCCACGGCAATCGTCTCGTCGAACTTCTTCGTGACCCGGTCGATTTTGACCAACACCTGTTTAGGTGATTGGTCGCCCTCGAGGGCTTTCTTATAGGCGCCGGAGGCAACTGCCATTTACGAAACTCCCAGAAAAAAAGAGTGCAGTTCGCTCAAGGTGAGCCAACCTTGGATAATTTGAGCCTTGCAGCTATTTACCCGACTTGACCTTGGTCCAGCTGCGGGTCATCAAACGTTGAATGTTTGGTGGTAACTCGACCGACACGTAGGTCTTGTCGAGGACTGCTTGCGGTGGATAAACCGACTCGTCAGTACGGATGGACTGTTCCATCAATTTGTCCGAGCCGGGGTTGGGGTTCGCATAGCCAACAGAATCGCTGACTTGTGCGATCACCTCGGGTTTCAACAAGTAATTGATGAAGGCGTGGGCTTCCTTGACGTTGGCCGCGTCCTTGGGGACCGCCAGCATGTCGAACCAGAGCGCGCCGCCCTCTTTGGGAATGGTGTAAGCGATGTTCATGCCTTTGCCGGCCTCAGTCGCCCGAGCCTTGGCTTGAAACATGTCACCGGAGAAGCCGATCGCGATGCAGATATCGCCGTTGGCAAGGTCCGCGATGTACTTGGAGGAGTGGAAGTACGTCACGTAAGGCCGCACCGCCAGCAACTTGGCTTCGGCTTTCTTGTAGTCTTCAGGGTTGGTGCTGTTGGCGTTCAGGCCCATGTAGTTGAGGACCGTGGGCATCATTTCATCGGCGGAGTCGAGGAACGCCACGCCACAGCTTTGCAGCTTCTTGATGTTTTCCGGTTCGAACACAGCGCTCCAGGAATCGATCTTGTCGACGCCCAATACCGCCTTGATCTTGTCGACGTTGTAACCAATGCCGTTGGTGCCCCAAAGGTACGGTACGGCGTATTGGTTACCCGGATCGTTTTGCTCCAGGCGCTTGAGCAGCACCGGGTCGAGATTGGCATAGTTGCTCAGCTTCGACTTGTCGAGCTTCTGGAAGGCGCCGGCCTTGATCTGCTTGCCAAGGAAGTGATTGGACGGCACGACCACGTCGTAACCGGTGCGCCCGGCCAGCAACTTGCCTTCCAGGGTTTCGTTAGAGTCGAAAACGTCATAAACCGGTTTGATGCCGGACTCTTTCTGGAAGTCGGCCAGGGTGGTCGAGCCGATGTAGTCGGACCAGTTATAAATATGCACGGTACTCGCGGCCTGGACGCTGACAGCCAGTGTCAGTCCGGCGCCGACCAGCACGGCATTGCGCAACAAAGAAAAAACAGGCACGTGGAGGTCCTCTAAAATTAGTTGGGCCCAAGTTGCCCCGCGTTACATGACAGCGATGGCTGCCTGGCAACAAAACCGGCGCGCAACTTACCCTCGAAAAACCGTTCCAGCAAAACTTTCTGTCATTTAATTACACCGGCTGCCGTCACCGCGCAGGCGACGACAGCAGGTGATTGCCTCAAACCGGCTTACTTACCGGATTTGATCTTGGTCCAACTGCGAGTCAGCAGTCGCTGGGTCGCGGCCGGCAAGTCGGCAATCGCGTACAGCTTGGCCTGCACTTCCGGCGACGGGTAGATGCCCGGGTCACTGGTGATGTCTTTATCGACCAGTGCGGTGGCGGCCGCGTTACCGTTCGGGAAGCGCACGGCGTTGGTGATTGCAGCCATGACTTCCGGCTTCTGCAGGTAGGTCATGAACTTGTAGGCGCCTTCGACGTTTTCGGCATCTTTAGGGATGGCGACCATGTCGTAGAAGCTGCCCGCACCTTCTTTCGGAATGTTGTAGCTGACTTTCACCTTGTCACCGGCTTCAGCAGCACGGGACTTGGCCTGATAGACGTCACCCGAATAACCGACTGCGACGCAGATGTTGCCGTTGGCCAGGTCGGAGATGTACTTGGACGAGTGGAAGTAAGCGATCGAAGGACGGACTTTCAGCAGCAGCGCTTCAGCCTTGTCGATGTCTTCTTTCTTCTGGCTGTCGGTTGGCAGGCCCAGGTAGTGCAGCGCCGCCGGAATCATCTCGGTTGGCGAATCCAGCAGGCTGATACCGCAAGACTTCAGCTTGGCGGCGTTTTCAGGCTTGAAGATCAGGTCCCAGGAGTTGGTTGGAGCATCGGCACCCAATGCAGCCTTGACCTTCTCGGCGTTGAAGCCGATACCGATCGAACCCCACATGTAAGGGAAGGCGTGTTCGTTGCCCGGGTCGCTCACCGATACCGCTTTGAGCAGTTCAGGGTTCAGGTTCTTCCAGTTAGGCAGTTTGGACTTGTCCAGCTTCTGGTAAACGCCGGCCTTGATCTGCTTGGCCAGGAAGTTGTTCGACGGTACGACGATGTCGTAACCGGACTTGCCTGCCAGCAACTTGGCTTCCAGAGTTTCGTTGCTGTCAAAAACGTCGTACACCACCTTGATCCCGGACTCTTTTTCAAAGTTCGCGATGGTGTCCGGTGCGATGTAATCGGACCAGTTGTACACGTGCAGAACCTTGTCATCGGCCTGAACTGCACCCGCCATCACGCCCATCAGGGACATGGCGAGAAGGGTCTTGCCAGCTATCTTCATACCTAATGCCTTCATCGGTAATGCTCCAATTTTTTCTTTTTAACCACGTGTTCAGCGGCCTTTCCTGGGCATCTGAAACAACCGGTAGTCTGGCAAGTTCCAAGGCAGGCTTTCAAGGAAAGACCCATCCTTTGTTTGCGCTGAGCGAAGTGCACACTTCACACCCCGCTCAGAGCCTAGCACTTAGCCCTGCAATGCACTCAGGGTCAGGTCCAGACACTTGCGTGCCTTGGTCACCAACTCATCGATTTCAGCCGGTGTAATCACCAGTGGCGGAGCGATGATCATGGTGTCGCCGACGGCGCGCATGATCAGGCCGTTTTCGAAGCAGAACGTGCGGCAAATCATGCCGGCGCCCTTGCCTTCGTAACGCTTGCGAGTGGCTTTGTCCTTCACCAGCTCGATCGCCCCCAGCAGACCTACCCCACGCACTTCCCCCACCAACGGGTGATCGCTCAGTTCCCGTAGACGCTTTTGCAAATAGGGTGCCGTTTCTGCATGAACGCGCTCGATAATTTTTTCTTCGCGCAGGATGCGGATGTTTTCCAGTGCCACCGCAGCAGCCACCGGGTGTCCGGAATAGGTGAAACCGTGGTTGAAATCACCACCTTCGTTGAGCACCGCCACCACTTCATCGCGCACGATCAGGCCACCCATAGGGATGTAGCCGGACGTCAGGCCTTTGGCGATGGTCATCATGTCGGGTTTGAGGTCGTAGAAATCGCTACCGAACCACTCACCGGTACGGCCAAAACCACAGATCACTTCGTCAGCCACGAACAGAATGTCGTACTTGGCGAGGATTTCCTTGATGCGCGGCCAGTAGGTGGCAGGCGGAATGATCACGCCGCCGGCACCCTGGATCGGCTCGGCAATAAAGGCACCGACGTTGTCCACGCCGACTTCCAGAATCTTCTCTTCCAGCTGATTGGCCGCCCAGATACCGAACTCTTCCGGTGTCATCTCGCCGCCTTCAGCGAACCAGTACGGCTGCGCGATGTGGACGATGCCCGGGATCGGCAAATCGCCTTGTTCGTGCATGTACGTCATGCCACCCAGGCTCGCGCCGGCCACGGTGGAGCCGTGATAGCCGTTTTTGCGGCTGATGATGACTTTCTTCTTCGGCTGGCCCTTGATCGCCCAGTAGTGGCGAACCATACGCAGCATGGTGTCGTTGCCTTCAGAACCGGAACCGGTGAAGAACACGTGGTTCATGCCTTGTGGCGCGATGTCGGAGATGGCCTTGGCCAGTTCCAGCACCGGCGGGTGAGCTGTCTGGAAGAACAGGTTGTAGTAAGGCAGTTGGCGCATTTGTTTGCTGGCGGCATCGGCCAGTTCATCGCGACCGTAGCCGATGGCTACGCACCACAGACCGGCCATGCCGTCGAGGATCTTGTTGCCTTCGCTGTCCCAGAGGTAAACGCCCTTGGCGTTGGTGATGATCCGCGGGCCTTTCTCTTTCAGCTGCTTGAAATCGCTGAACGGGGCCAGGTGGTGATCGTTGCTCAGGGTTTGCCATTCACGGGTTTGCGGGTTGTTGCTGGTCATGCGAATTCTCCTAAGATTTCAGTGAAAGGCGCGGCAATTTCCAGCCGCGCCCGGCGCATCAGACGGCGAAGAGCAGGAACTCCCGCTCCCACGAACTGATCACGCGCTTGAAGTTTTCATGCTCGGCCCGCTTGACCGCGACGTAGCCAGTGATGAATTTCTTGCCCAGGTATTTCTCGATAGTCGCGCTGTGTTCCATGCGTTCCAGCGCGTCTTCGATGGTCAGTGGCAGGCGCAGGTTGCGGCGTTCATAGCCACGGCCCACCACCGGCGCACTCGGGTTCAAGCCTTCGACCATGCCGATGTAACCGCAGAGCAGGCTCGCGGCGATCGCCAGGTACGGGTTGGCGTCGGCGCCCGGCAGGCGGTTTTCCACCCGACGGTTTTGCGGCCCGGCATCCGGAACCCGCAAGCCCACGGTACGGTTCTCTTCGCCCCACTCCACGTTCACCGGTGCCGAGGTGTCCGGCAGGAAGCGACGGAACGAGTTGACGTTCGGCGCGAACAGCGGCAACAGCTCAGGGATCAGTTTCTGCAAACCACCGATGTGGTTCAGGAACAGCTGGCTCATGGTCCCGTCTTCATTGGAGAAGACGTTCTTGCCGGTCTCGATGTCGATGATGCTCTGGTGCAAGTGCATGGCACTGCCCGGCTCGCCGGTCATGGGCTTGGCCATGAAGGTGGCGGCCACGTCGTGCTTGAGCGCGGCCTCGCGCATGGTGCGCTTGAACACCAGGATCTGGTCGGCCAGGGACAGGGCATCGCCGTGACGGAAGTTGATTTCCATCTGCGCCGTGCCGTCCTCGTGGATCAGCGTGTCCAGGTCCAGTTCCTGCAATTCGCACCAGTCGTAGACGTCTTCGAACAGCGGATCGAATTCGTTCGCCGCTTCAATCGAGAAGGACTGGCGACCGGTTTCCGGGCGACCGGAACGGCCAACCGGCGGTTGCAGCGGGAAGTCCGGGTCTTCGCAGCGCTTGGTCAGGTAAAACTCCATTTCTGGCGCCACGATCGGCTGCCAGCCCTTGTCGGAATAGAGTTTCAGCACCTTTTTGAGCACGTTGCGCGGTGACAGCTCGATCGGGTTGCCTTGCTTGTCGTAGGTGTCGTGGATCACCTGAGCGGTAGGCTCGATGGCCCAGGGCACAAGGAATACCGCGTTCTGGTCGGGGCGGCAGATCATGTCGATGTCGGCCGGGTCGAGCAGTTCGTAATAGATGTCGTCTTCGACATAGTCGCCGGTCACGGTCTGCAACAGAACGCTCTCGGGCAGGCGCATGCCTTTTTCGGCAATGAACTTGTTGGTCGGCGAAATCTTGCCCCGGGTGATCCCGGTCAAGTCGGCGATCATGCATTCGACTTCTGTGATCTTGTGGTCTTTCAACCAATCGGTGAGCTGGTCGAGGTTGTTACTCATAAATGCCTCTTAGGCTGAGTTTCCTGACTCTAATAAGTCAGGCGTTGTTTGACGCATCGGCGTCGCGTTGTAATGCGTGCTTACGACAGGCATCGCCAAATGCCTGGAAGATCGCAAGGTAATCCGGATTTGAGCTTACCTGCCATTCGGGATGCCATTGCACTCCCAAAGCAAAACCCTTGCCCTGCGGGACCGAGACTGCCTCAATCAACCCGTCAGGCGCCAAGGCTTCGACGCAAAGGCCCGGCGCCAGACGTTCAACGCCCTGACCATGAATCGAATTGACCTGTATCTCGCTCGCCAGGCCAAGACCTGCGAGCACACCACCCGGTTGAATGCGCACCGGGTGACTTGGCGCATACTGCCCTTCAAGCGGTAGGCTATCGTCTTCACGGTGATCCATGAATGGACCGGCTTCGTGGACTTTTTGATGCAGGCTGCCGCCGAACGCCACATTCATTTCCTGGAAGCCGCGGCAAATGCCGAGCACGGGAATACCGGCCTCGACGGCGGCGCGGATCAACGGGAGGGTGGTGGCATCACGTGCAGAATCATGAGCAGTGCCCGGCGCGCTGGCTGGGCCGCTATAGTGAAACGGTTCTATATTGGAAGGAGAGCCTGTAAAGAGGATGCCATCCAGACCGTCCAGAATATCGGACGGTGCCAGCAAATCGGCCAGGGACGGAAGAATCACCGGCAGCCCCTTGGCCGCTGAGGCCACAGCGCGGACGTACTTGTCGCCACTGATGTGATAAGCATGCAGACCGATCTGCTTAGAGCAGGCGGTGACGCCGATTAACGGCAGGCGAGCCATGAAGCACCCCGGTATTATTGGTGTTATGGGTTTGAATCGAGCTTAGCCTTGTTCATTTTTTTACACAACACCCCCGTAAAAAATACAACACGGCCCGCTCCAGCCCGCAGGCGCTAAAGCGCTCAAAGGCATAAAAACGCCCCAAAGTGCCTCAAAAAAGCCCCACGGGTGCTTTTTTAGGGCAAAAAAGGCCTCGCTTGACTTCGGCATGCCGTTCGGGTTGACTGGAATCCGAAGAGATCAATGATTGATATTTTTAACAACAAAGGTGTTGCATCATGTCGGTACCCCCGCGTGCCGTTCAGCTTAACGAAGCGAACGCGTTCCTTAAGGAACATCCTGAGGTTCTGTACGTTGACCTTCTGATTGCGGATATGAATGGTGTGGTGCGCGGCAAGCGCATTGAACGCACCAGCCTCCACAAGGTTTACGAGAAAGGCATCAACCTGCCGGCCTCTCTATTTGCTCTGGATATCAATGGCTCGACGGTGGAAAGCACCGGCCTGGGCCTGGACATCGGCGATGCTGACCGAATCTGCTATCCAATCCCTGACACCCTGTGCAATGAGCCTTGGCAGAAGCGCCCTACCGCGCAACTGTTAATGACCATGCACGAACTTGAAGGTGAACCTTTCTTCGCGGATCCCCGTGAAGTTCTGCGTCAAGTTGTTGCCAAGTTCGACGAGATGGGTCTGACCATCTGCGCCGCGTTCGAACTGGAGTTCTACCTGATCGACCAGGAGAACGTGAACGGTCGCCCACAACCGCCTCGCTCGCCGATCTCCGGCAAGCGCCCGCATTCGACCCAGGTTTACCTGATCGACGACCTCGACGAATACGTCGACTGCCTCCAGGACATTCTGGAAGGTGCGAAAGAGCAAGGCATCCCTGCCGACGCGATCGTCAAGGAAAGTGCCCCGGCGCAGTTCGAAGTGAACCTGCACCACGTTGCCGACCCGATCAAGGCCTGCGACTACGCGGTCCTGCTGAAACGCCTGATCAAAAACATCGCCTACGACCATGAAATGGACACCACGTTCATGGCCAAGCCTTACCCGGGCCAGGCGGGCAACGGTCTGCATGTCCACATCTCGATTCTTGATAAAGATGGCAAAAACATTTTTGCCAGTGAGGATCCCGAGCAGAACGCCGCACTGCGTCACGCGATCGGCGGTGTGCTCGAGACCCTACCGGCGCAGATGGCTTTCCTCTGCCCGAACGTCAACTCGTACCGTCGTTTCGGTGCACAGTTCTACGTGCCGAACGCACCGTGCTGGGGTCTGGACAACCGTACTGTTGCAGTGCGTGTGCCGACCGGCTCCGCCGACGCGGTCCGTCTGGAACACCGCGTTGCCGGCGCCGATGCCAACCCGTACCTGCTGATGGCTTCGGTCCTGGCAGGCGTGCACCACGGCCTGACCAACAAGATCGAGCCGGGCGCACCGGTTGAAGGCAACAGCTACGAGCAGAACGAGCAAAGCCTGCCGAACAACCTGCGCGATGCATTGCGTGAGCTGGACGACAGCGAAGTCATGGCCAAGTACATCGACCCGAAATACATCGATATCTTCGTCGCGTGTAAAGAGAGCGAGCTGGAGGAGTTCGAACACTCCATCTCCGACCTCGAGTACAACTGGTACCTGCATACCGTGTAAGTGGTTGCAGTAAAAACAACGCCGCCGGCCTCACAGCCTGCGGCGTTTTTTTATGGCTTTTTTTTCAGCGGGACCGAGGCGCCTGTTTCGCGAGCAAGCCCGCTCCCACAAGGGATTTCCTGCGTACGCGAAATCTGTGTTTCACATCAATCAACTGTGGGAGCGGGCTTGCTCGCGAAGGCGGCCGAGAAGACAACACACAACTCGACTCGTACAATGCCCGCTGCCCCGCAGGAGACTTCAATGACGCGCACCGCCACCCTTCGCAAACCCCGCGCTCGCAGCCAGGCCCGGATCGACTCGATACTCGATGCGGCCCGCACGCTGCTGGCTGCCGAGGGCGTGGCCAGCCTGTCGATCTACAGCGTCGCCGAACGCGCGGAGATCCCGCCCTCCTCCGTCTACCACTTCTTCGCCAGCGTCCCGGCGCTGCTCGAAGCCCTGACGGCCGATGTCCATGCTGCGTTCCGTGCCTGCCTGCAAGCGCCCATCGACCACGAAGCCCTCAACGGCTGGCGCGATCTGTCGCGACTGGTGGAACAGCGCATGCTCGACATCTATGACGAAGACGCCGCCGCCCGCCAACTGATCCTTGCCCAGCACGGGCTGACCGAAGTCACCCAGGCTGACCGTCAGCACGACATCGAACTCGGCGACTTGATGCACAAACTCTTCGATCATCACTTCGAGCTGCCGAGACTGCCGACCGACGTTGATGTGTTTGCGTTGGCCATGGAGCTCGGCGACCGCGTCTATGCGCGCTCGGTGCAACAACACGGACAGATTACGCCGCGCATGGCTGAGGAAGGGATGCGGGTGTTTGATGCGTATCTGGGCTTGTACTTGCCGCCGTATCTACCGAAGCGCACTCTTTCAGTCTGATTTCTTTGCTGGCGTCACTGGCCCCTTCGCGAGCAAGCCCGCTCCCACATTGGTCCCGTGAACACTGGAGATCAAATGTGGGAGCGGGCTTGCTCGCGAAGGCCGCACCGCCGATATCACTGACTCACACGCATAAAAAACCCCGAAGGGCTTAAACCGTTCGGGGTTGTTGTTTGCGCACGCGCTTACAACTTGGCGATCGACACCTCGGTGGATTTTACAAACGCGATCACTTCGCTGCCGACCACCAGCTCCAGCTCTTTCACCGAGCGAGTGGTGATCACCGAGGTGACGATGCCGGAAGCGGTCTGTACGTCGATTTCGGACAGCACGTCGCCGAGTACGATTTCCTTGATGGAGCCTTTGAACTGGTTGCGAACGTTGATGGCTTTGATCGTCATGATGTTGATTCCTGTCATTGGATAAGGCTTGAGTTATTGAGCCCAGCGCAACTGCGTGGGCAATGGTGAAACAGGTTCCGGTGCCGGCGGTTCGCCGGGCAACGCCAGCACGCGATTGAGGACTTCAGTTTCCAGCGCCGCCAGCCGATGGGAGCCACGAACCCGAGGGCGCGGCAGTTCAACGTGCAGGTCGAGGCCGACTTCGCCCTCTTCGATCAGGATCACCCGATCGGCAATCGCCACCGCTTCACTGACATCGTGGGTGACCAGCAACACGGTGAAACCGTGCTTCTGCCAGAGCCGCTCGATCAGTTGCTGCATTTCAATTCGGGTCAGTGCGTCCAGCGCGCCCAGCGGCTCGTCCAGCAACAGCAAACGCGGTTGGTGGATCAGCGCGCGAGCCAGGGCTACTCGTTGCTTCTGGCCGCCGGACAAGGCGGCCGGCCATTCATTGGCGCGATCCGCCAGGCCCACCGATTCCAACGCTTCCAGCGCATGCGGACGCCAGTTGCCCTTGAGCCCGAGGCCGACGTTGTCGATGACCTTTTTCCACGGCAGCAAGCGCGCTTCCTGGAACATCAATCGAGTGTCTTCCCGCGCCTTACTCAGCGGCGCAGAACCTGCGAGCAATTCACCGCCCGTGGGCTTGTCGAGACCGGCGAGCAAGCGCAGCAAGGTGCTTTTGCCGCAGCCGCTACGACCGACCACGGCGACAAACTGACCCGCCGGGATGTGCAGATCGATCTCGCGCAAAACCTGGCGCGTACCAAACGTCTTCTGCAGTTTGCGCACGGCCAGCGGAATCCCGCGCAGCAGGCGTGGAGGTTGTTGAGCGGTCATGCCGCACCTCCTTTAACAACCTGATAGGCCGGGTGCCAGCGCAACCACACGCGTTCAAGTCCACGGGCCGCGAGGTCGGCGAGTTTGCCGAGCACGGCGTACAACAGAATCGCCAGTACCACCACGTCGGTCTGCAAGAACTCCCGGGCATTCATCGCCAGGTAGCCGATGCCGGAGCTGGCGGAAATGGTTTCCGCGACGATCAACGTCAGCCACATGAAGCCCAGTGCGAACCGCACGCCGACCAGAATCGAAGGCAGCGCCCCCGGCAGAATCACCTGACGGAACAGGCTGAAACCGGACAAGCCATAACTGCGGGACATTTCCACCAGCGCCGGATCAACGTTGCGGATGCCGTGATACGTGTTGAGGTAGATCGGGAACAACGTGCCCAACGCCACCAGGAAAATCTTCGCCGATTCATCAATGCCGAACCACAGGATCACCAGTGGAATCAGCGCCAGGTGCGGCACGTTGCGGATCATCTGCATCGAACTGTCGAGCAGGCGTTCGCCCCATTTCGACAGGCCGGTGATGAAGCCCAGGGTCAGACCGATGCTGCCGCCGATGACAAAGCCCAGCGCTGCACGCCAGCCGCTGATCGCCAGGTGCGTCCAGATTTCGCCGCTGCGCACAAGGCTGACGCCGGCTTCGATGACCGCGATTGGCGCCGGCAGAATCCGCGTCGACAACCAGCCCGCCGACACCGACAACTGCCACACCGCCAGCAGCAACAACGGCAACGCCCAGGGCGCGAGGTTATGGATAAGTTTCCTCATGGCGCGCCTCAGCTCTGCGACGCGGCTTTGGGGAGGATGTCGTTGGCGACCATCTCACCAAACGGGCTGACGTAACCGGCACTTTTCGGCAATTGCGGACGCTCGATATCGAGGTGCGGGAACAGCAATTCGGCGACGCGATAAGACTCTTCCAGGTGTGGATAACCGGAGAAGATGAACGTGTCGATGCCCAGGTCCGCGTATTCCTTCACGCGAGCGGCCACGGTCGGACCGTCGCCCACCAATGCTGTACCAGCACCGCCACGCACCAGGCCGACACCGGCCCACAGATTAGGGCTGACTTCCAGGTTGTCACGGCTGCCGCCATGCAGCGCGGCCATGCGTTGCTGACCGACCGAGTCGAAGCGTGCCAGAGAAGCCTGGGCGCGAGCGATGGTGTCGTCGTCCAGATGAGAGATCAGCCGATCCGCCGCTTGCCAGGCTTCGGCATTGGTTTCACGGACGATCACATGCAAACGAATACCGAAGCGCACGGTGCGCCCGAGCTTCGCAGCTTTGGCGCGTACTTGTTCGATCTTCTCTGCTACGGCTGCCGGAGGTTCGCCCCAGGTCAAAACCATTTCGACCTGCTCTGCCGCGAGGTCTTGCGCCGCTTCCGAAGAACCGCCGAAGTACAGCGGCGGACGCGGTTGCTGGATCGGCGGATAGAGCAATTTGGCGCCCTTCACGCTGATGTGCTGACCGTCGTAATCGACGGTTTCGCCTTCCAGCACACGGCGCCAGATACGGGTGAATTCCACCGAGGCTTGATAGCGCTCTTCGTGAGTCAGAAACAAACCGTCGCCGGCCAATTCTTCCGGATCACCGCCGGTTACCAGATTGAACAACGCACGGCCGCCGGACAGGCGATCCAGCGTCGCAGCCTGACGCGCGGCCACCGTCGGGGAAATGATCCCGGGGCGTAGCGCGACGAGGAATTTCAAACGCTGGGTCACCGGGATCAGCGACGCGGCCACCAGCCACGAGTCTTCGCAAGAGCGACCCGTAGGAATCAGCACCCCGCCGAAGCCCAGGCGATCCGCCGCTTGCGCGACTTGTTGCAGATACCCGTGGTCGACGGCGCGAGCCCCTTCGGCGGTGCCAAGGTAATGGCCGTCGCCGTGGGTAGGCAGGAACCAGAAGATATTGAGGCTCATGGAGTGGTCTCCTTAGGGATTCGAATTACTGAGCGTTGGCAACGGCCGCCGGTGGCGTCCAGATCACGTCTTTGATGCTCAGCGGCTTTGGAATCAGCTTGAGCTGGTAGAAGCTGTCGGCGATTTTCTGTTGCGCGGCGACCACTTCAGGTGTGAGGAACAACGCGCCGTAACCCTGGCGTTTCACCGAGGTCAGGGTGATGTCCGCCGGCAAGCCGAGCAGTGGCGAGACTTGTTGGGTCACCTCAATGGGATTGGCCTTGGACCACTCACCGACCGCGCGCACTTCTTCCACCAGGGTCTTGATCACCTCAGGATTTTTCTGCGCATAGGGCTTGGTCGCGAGGTAGAACTGATGGTTGTCGACGATGCCTTGGCCATCACGCAGGGTGCGTGCCTGCAACTGTTGTTCGGCGGCGGCCTGGTACGGGTCCCAGATCACCCAGGCATCGACGCTGCCACGCTCGAACGCAGCGCGGGCGTCGGCCGGCGGCAGGAATACGGTCTGGATGTCGGTGTATTTGAGGCCGGCATCTTCCAGTGCGCGGACCAACAGGTAGTGAACGTTGGAGCCTTTGTTCAGGACGACTTTCTTGCCCTTGAGGTCTTGCACCGATTTGATTGGCGAGTCCTTCGGCACCAGAATCGCTTCGCTGTGAGGCGCCGGCGGTTCGTAGGCGACGTAGAGCAGATCGGCACCGGCTGCTTGAGCGAATACCGGTGGCGTTTCACCCGTCACGCCGAAGTCGATGGAGCCGACGTTCAGGCCTTCGAGCAATTGCGGGCCGCCGGGGAATTCAGTCCATTGCACGTCCACGCCTTGGGCGGCGAGGCGTTTTTCCAAAGTGCCCTTGGCTTTGAGCAGCACCAAAGTGCCGTATTTTTGATAGCCGATTCGCAACGTCTCGGCCTGTGCTTGAGAAATAACGCCGAAGGACACAGCCGCAGCAAACAGAGCGACCAGACCACGACGCAAAATGACAGTGCGCATGGCGCTCTCCTTTTTGCAGTTGGGTTTTGGCTGCACCTGCTTGGCCGTTAGCGGCTGAGTAAGGTGAGTACTTCAAATTGGGGTAAGGCTTAAATGCTGGCTTAAATGCTCCAGCGAGCACTCAACAAACGTTCATTCAACAGGTTCGGATCGATCGGCTTGGGCCGTCGGGCCATGGCGCTGAAAAACAGCTCCAGCGATTCATTCAGTCTTTCTTCCAGCTCCGGTGCCAACTGCGCCTGGACGCTGCCTTCGCCGTAAGCGATCTGGCTGTCTACGGCGAAAATCCCGTGGAGCATTTCCTGGGCTTTCAACGCCGACAGCACCGGTTTTAGCGCGTAATCCACCGCCAACATGTGAGCGATGCTGCCGCCGGTGGCCATTGGCAAAACCACTTTGTGGGCCAGGGCGCGTTCGGGCAGCAGGTCCAGCACGGTTTTCAATGCGCCGGAGAACGATGCTTTGTAGACCGGCGTGGCGATCAGCAGGCCATCGGCGTTTTCAATCTGTTGCAGCAGGTCGATCACCTTCGGGCTGTCGAAGCGCGCATGCAGCAAGTCTTCAGCCGGGAAGTCCCGTACCTGGTAACTCACCACTTCCACACCTTGCTCCTGCAACCAGCGTTGGGAGCGCTCCAGCAATACGCCGGAACGGGAGCGTTGGCTGGGACTGCCACCGAGTGAGACGACCAGCATTCAGAGGATTCCTTGAACGGTGTTGGCGATTCGCGGCTTGCGATCTCGCGTTGATGGAAGTGACCTTAACAGGTGATTGTTATATCCATAAATCATATTTATTCATTTGATTATTCATTTTGGTTCTATATGAAATGGCTTTTTCCGGGCAAAAAAAAGGCCGTGAAAACGGCCTGAAATCCCCTGCTTTGTGGATAGGTTCACTCTGAATTCTGCGGTGCCTGACCGGCCGTCTTCGCGAGCAAGCCCGCTCCCACAGTTGACCGCATTCCAATGTGGGAGCGGCGGTGCGGCGATCCGACTTGCTCGCGAAGTCGGATTCGGCCACACCGCAATTGATGGTTTATCTGTTGGGCTGTGGTGTCAGGCGCAGGTACGGCTTCACCGCGCGATAGCCCTTGGGAAAGCGTTTGTTGATTTCGTCTTCGTCCTTGAGCGACGGCACGATTACCACTTCATCACCGTCCTGCCAGTTGGCCGGGGTGGCCACTTTGTAGTTGTCGGTGAGTTGCAGCGAATCGATCACCCGCAGAATTTCATGGAAGTTACGGCCGGTGCTCGCCGGGTAGGTGATGGTCAGCCGAACCTTTTTGTTTGGGTCGATCACGAACAGCGAACGCACGGTCAGGGTGTCATTGGCGTTCGGGTGGATCAGGTCGTAGAGGTCCGAGACCTTGCGGTCGGCGTCGGCAAGGATCGGGAAGTTGACGAGGGTGTTCTGGGTTTCGTTGATGTCTTCGATCCACTTGTGGTGCGAATCCACCGGGTCCACGGACAGGGCAATGGCTTTCACACCACGTTGGGCAAATTCGTCCTTGAGCTTGGCAGTGAAGCCCAACTCCGTGGTGCACACCGGGGTGAAGTCCGCCGGGTGGGAAAACAGCACCCCCCAGCTATCGCCCAGCCATTCGTGGAAACGAAGGGTGCCGGCGCTGGAATCCTGTTCAAAGTCGGGGGCAATGTCGCCCAGTCTGAGGCTCATGGTGCTGCTCCTGGTGAGTGCTTGTTGAGGTCAACTGTGCCTGCATTTTTTATTCATTAAAAAGAATAAATATCGATTTGTTTAGATCGTAAATGAATATTAAAAATGTGTTCACTGGACCCCGGCGACGATCACGACGACCATCACCCACAAGGTTCGAGAAGGCCTTGAGTTACTGCACAAAGAGGGAAATTTCGAGGAGGGTTTACGGGGGTGAGCCTGACTTGAAAACGCAAAAGCCCCGCCCGGCGAGATGCCGGGCGGGGCTTTTTTTACTTCAGTTACGCGAGTGCTATTACAACAGCGGGATCGAGTAGCTGACGATCAGACGGTTTTCGTCCTGGTCGCGTTGGCCTGGGATGTCGTTGCGCCACATGGCGTTTTTCCACGTGAGGCCCAGGTTTTTCAGTGGGCCTTCCTGGACTACGTACGCCAGGGTCAGGTCGCGTTCCCACTCAGAGCGGCCGGTTGCGTTAACGCTAGTCTGAGCAGCACCCACTTTACCGGTGGTGTCGATGTTATCGCCACGCAGGTAAACGATGCCGGCAGTTGCGCCTGGCAGGCCAAGCTTGGCGAAGTCATACGAGTAGCGAGCTTGCCAGGTACGTTCGCCGGCGCGAGCGAACTTGGCAATCTGCGAGTCGGTAGTGAGGTAAGCCGACGAGCCGTCACCCTGGTTCAACCAAGGGAAATCGCTGTTACCGTTGCTGACCTGGTAACCGCCACCGAAGGTGTGACCGGCAACCGAGTACAGGAACAGGCCGCTATACAGGTTGTTGTCGACTTTGCCTTTGGTGATGCCCGTACCGTAGTCACCCGTGGTGAAGTAGGCGGATTCATGGCCGTTGGCGCCATCGTCACGGCTGTTGAAGTAACGGAAGTCAGACTTCAGTACGCCCGGACCGATCGACCAGTTGTGAACCAGACCCAGGAAGTGCTGCTTGTAGAAATCTTCCAGGTTGCCGTAGTAGTACTGGGCAGTCAGGTCTTTGGTGATCTTGTAGTCGCCACCACCGTAGATGAACTTGTTGCTGTCACGGCCGGAAGCGGTGGGAGAGTTCGCACCAGCAATCGACAACTCTTCGTTGTTGCTGGAGTTACGACCCTTGGCGTGCTCGATCTGACCACCGACCAGTGTCAGGTCTTTGATTTCGTTCGAGGTGATCTGACCACCTTGAAAGGTTTGCGGCAGCAGACGGCCATCGTTGGTCACGATAACCGGCAGTTTTGGCTGCAGGGTGCCCAACTTCAGCTCAGTCTGGGAGATCTTGGCCTTGGCCGTCAGACCCAGGCTGGAGAAGTTATCAACCGCTTCACCGTTAGACTTGCTTGGGAAAACAGTGCCGCCGTAAGAAGTCGAAGTGGCGCCGTTAGTGCCGCCGCCCGAATCCAGACGCACACCCAGCAGAGCGATAGCATCGATACCGAAGCCGACGGTGCCTTGGGTGTAGCCGGAGATGAAGCGCAGGTCGAAGCCTTGACCCCATTCTTCGTTCTTGCTTTGAACGCCGTTGGCCTTGACCCTGGCGGTACCCGCGTCGGAATCACGGTTATCGGTGTTGATGTAGAAGTTACGCAGCCCCAGAGTGGCTTTGCTGTCTTCGATGAAACCGGCGGCGCCCGCCTGCTGCGCCAAAACCCCTACGGCCACAGCCAGGGCCAAGGTGGACTTGTTCATTTGTTTCGCTCCTATCGTTTCTAATTTTTAAGGTCCTGAGTCGAATGCCCTGGATCCTGAAATGCTCGGTGAGTGCCAGCCCGTGTGACTACGACGATGGCCTGACCTCTGTGATTTTGGCCCGCATGATAAACACAAAAAGAATTATTTCATTACTTTTCATGCCATTCAGGAATATAGCTTCGTGCTATTACTCTGAGTCGGGACACAAGGTATCGGCTCATAAGCCACACACTTTAGGCGTTTGGCCTAAAAGCTAAAAAGAATAAAAAATTACTACTTAAGCTCTATTTGGAATATTAAAAAAAACACAAAAAAAACCTCGCCGGCGGGCGAGGCTTTTTCTGATGGCTATTACAAGAAGCTGTAGGTGTAGTTGAAGATCAGACGAGTCTGGTCAACATCAGGGTTGTTGCTGACTTCACTGCCACGGTAGACGCCATTACGCAACGTCACGCCGAAACCTTTGAGAGAGCCCTGCTGGATGGTGTAGTCGATCCGCATGTCGCGTTCCCACTCGGACGCATCAGGGCCACTGCCGTTCGTTGCCTTGATGTTATCGCCGTGCAGGTAGGCGATCGAGGTTTTCAGGCCCGGTACACCCAACGCTGCGAAGTCATAGGAGTACTGACCGAAGGTGGTGTTTTCACCGGCACGGACAAAACCATTGATCATGGAGTCGGTGAACAGGTAGAAGCTTGCGCCACCATTACCTTCCGCATGGCCATTGCCATCAACCACGTTGCCCTGGTTCAGGTAAACGAAGCCGCCGTCATCGTTGACGCGCTGATGGCCCAGCAAGAAGGCATTGCCACCCAGGGTGTAGGTGAACATGGCGCTCCAGGTCTTGTTATCGACCTCGCCCGGCTTGCTGGCGTAACCGTTGTTGTTGTTGAAGCGATAACCCGCATCACCGTTCTTGCCGTTGGAGCTGCTATCGAAATAGCGGATATCAGTCTTGAAGGACTGGTTGGCGTTGATCGGGAAGACGTGGATCAAGCCGAAGAAGTCCTGCTTGTAGTAGTCCTTCAGATCCGAGTGGTAGTACTGCAAGGTAAGGTCCTTGGTGACCTTCCAGTCAGCACCGCCATAGCGGAACTGGTTGCTGTCATGAGTACCGCCAGCCACGGCCAGGCCGGTGGAGTTTGAAGAGGCACGCCCTGCCGAGTGCTCCAACTGACCCGCGTTGAAGGTCACGTTGTCGATTTCCTTCGAGGTGAGGGTGCCACCGTCAAAGGTCTGTGGCAGCAGGCGGCTGTCGTTCGCTACCAAAATCGGCAAGTTAGGCTGCAGAGCGCCACCCAAATGGGCCTCGGTCTTCGAGAAGCGGGCCTTGACGTTAGCTGCTGCACGGCTCCATTCGTCCACAGCCGAACCATCGCTGTCGCTTGGGAAGAACGTGTTGTTGTTGGCTGGGTGGTGGCCTCTGCCGCCGTCCAGATGGATACCTACGAGGGCCTGGGCGTCGATACCGAAGCCGACAGTGCCTTGGGTGAAACCGGACAGATAATCGAACTTGAGGCCTTCAGCGGTCTCTCTCTGATCCGCGCCGCCTTCTCGGTTATCGTTATTGAAATACATGGTGCGAGAGCTGACGGAAGCCTTGCTGTCTTCCAGGAAACCCGCGGCGCCTGCCTGCTGCGCCAAAACCCCTACGGCCACGGCCAGAGCCAAGGTGGACTTGTTCATTGTTTCGCTCCTATCGTTTCTAATTCTTGTATTCCTGGTCCGGGGTTAATTGCCTCGGATCCTAAGATGCACGATTAGCGCCAGACCGTGACTCACAAGTCAATCGTAACTTTGTGTGTCTACGACCATAGTCTAATCCCCAGTAAATTCGCTCCTTGCCGGGCAATGAACGCTTCATAAACCCAAAAAGAATCACCCAATTCTTTTTCATACCGTTTAGGAATTAAGCTCCGCACTAACTCTTGAGCCAGGACACGGGCACCGGCTCATAAGCTAATTCCTAAATGGTATTTGTTAGCCTTTTTTTAGATCGATTAGCTTTGATGCAATTCACGATCAATCCCTATCGAAAGGCAGCGCCATGACCACCAAACGCGCACTATCCGGTTCAATTGTTACAGTTTGTGTATCGCTAATAATATCCTTCAGCGCTCAAGCGGCAAACCTCACAATCGGTTATCAAACCGGCATCGACCCCAGCAAAGTCCCCCAGGCAGACGGACTGTACGAGAAAACCATAGGCCAGAAAATTGATTGGCGTCGTTTTAATAGCGGCCCGGAAGTGGTTACTGCCATTGCTTCTGGCGACGTGCAGATTGGCAACCTCGGCTCAAGTCCGCTGGCAGCCGCTGCTTCGCGCAATCTGCCAATCGTTGCGTTCATTGTTTCCGCCCAGATCAACGCTGCTGAAGCACTCGTGGTGCGCAACGGCAGCGGCATCGATAAACCGCAAGATCTGATCGGCAAGACCATCGCCACCCCCTTCGTATCAACCTCCCACTACAGTTTGCTGGGTGCGTTGAAGCACTGGGGCCTGGATGCCTCGAAAGTCAAAGTGGTGAATTTGCAACCGGCGGAAATCGCGGCGGCGTGGAAGCGTGGTGACATCGATGGGGCGTTTGTCTGGTCACCCGCCCTGGGGGAAATTCGCAAAACTGGCAAGACCTTGACCGACGCGGCACAGGTCGGCCAATGGGGTGCACCGACCTTCGAGGTCTGGGTCGCGCGCAAGGATTACGCCGAGAAGCACCCAGAGGTGGTGGCCAAATTCGCCAAGGTCACGCTGGACTCGTTCGCCGACTATGCCGCGCATAAGGACAGCTGGACTGCTGACTCGGTACCGGTGCAAAAAATCGCCAAACTGACCGGTGCCAATGCCGTCGATGTGCCGGAGTTGCTGGCCGGTTCCACGTTCCCGGATGCTAAAGCCCAACAGACCACCGCGCTGCTGGACGGCGGCACGGCCAAGGCGATTGGCGAGACGGCGAAGTTCTTGAAGGAACAAGGGAAGGTCGAGACAGTGCTGCCGGATTATTCGCCGTATGTCAGTGCGAAGTTTGTCACGGAATAAGACGCAAAACCTGTGGCGAGGGAGCTTGCTCCCGCTGGAGGCCGAAGGACTCCCTGTATCAGCGATACGGTTCTGTCAGGCACACCGCATTGACCGGTTTTGGGGCCGCTCCGCAGCCCAGCGGGAGCAAGCTCCCTCGCCACATTGTTACAAGGTTTTTTCGAAGATCTTCGAATTACGCTGGTAGTTGTACAGCGACGCCCGCGCTGATGGCAGACGTTCAACGCTGCTCGGCACAAACCCACGCTCGCGAAACCAGTGAGCGGTGCGGGTCGTCAATACGAACAAGGTTTTCAGCCCCTGCGCCCGGGCGCGGGTTTCGATGCGCTCCAGCAGCTCATCACCACGACCGCCATGGCGATACTCCGGGTTCACCGCCAGACACGCCAACTCCCCCGCATCCGAATCAGCAATCTGATACAGCGCCGCACACGCGATGATCATGCCTTCGCGTTCGACCACACTGAACTGCTCGATCTCACGCTCCAGCACCTCGCGGGAACGCCGAACCAGAATGCCCTGCTCTTCCAGCGGGCTGATCAAATCCAGCAAACCACCGACGTCTTCAATGGCCGCTTCGCGCACCACCTCGAATTGCTCCTGGGCCACCAGCGTACCGCCACCGTCACGGGTGAACAGTTCGGTCAGCAGCGCGCCATTTTCGGCGTAGCTGACGATATGACTGCGCGCCACACCACCGCGACAGGCCTCAGCGGCCGCATCCAGCAGCTCAGCCTGATAGTTGCTGCCCAGGCGCTGCAGATGCGCTGGCACTTGTTGCGGACGCAACTCACGAACCAGACGACCGTTTTCATCGATCAGCCCCAGGTCAGCACCGAACAACAGCAGCTTGTCCGCCCCCAGATCGATGGCCGCACGGGTGGCGACGTCTTCGCAGGCGAGGTTGAAAATCTCACCGGTCGGCGAGTAGCCCAGCGGCGACAACAGTACGATGGAACGCTCATCCAGCAGGCGATTGATGCCCTTGCGGTCGACCCGACGCACTTCGCCGGTGTGGTGATAGTCGACACCTTCCAGCACGCCAATCGGCCGCGCCGTCACCAGGTTGCCGCTGGCCACCCGCAGACGCGAGCCTTGCATCGGCGACGAAGCCATGTCCATGGACAGTCGCGCTTCGATGGCGATGCGCAGCTGGCCGACCGCATCGATCACACACTCCAGCGTTGCGGCATCGGTGATGCGCATGCCGTGGTGGTAATGCGGGGTCAGGCCGCGCGCAGCCAGGCGGGTTTCAATTTGCGGACGGGAACCGTGAACCAGCACCAATCGCACGCCCAGACTGTGCAACAGCACCAGGTCGTGGACGATATTGCCGAAGTTCGGGTGCTCCACGCCGTCGCCGGGCAGCATGACGACGAACGTGCAATCGCGGTGGGCGTTGATGTAAGGCGAAGCGTGACGAAGCCAATTAACGTATTCGGGCATGAACCTGGGCCTGTAATAAATAGCAGCCAAAAAATGGGCGAAACAGAAAACGCACAGCGGGCTGATGGTTATCGTCGGAACAGGCTTGGCGACACGCGCGCTCTCCTCATGAATACGGGTTGGGACACCGGCAATTTACAAGGCTTGCCAGCCGTGACACAGCCCCTGTGGGAGTGAGCCTGCTCGCGATAGCGGAATGTCAGTCGATACTGAAGTGTCTGACACACCGCTATCGCGAGCAGGCTAACTCCCACAGGGATCTCGCTCAACCGACTGGCATTGGCGTTTTGGCCGGTATCAGGCAGTAATGTTCAATCAGTTGACGTAATAGATGCACCGTAGGCTGCAAACGTGACATTTCGAGGTATTCCCCCGGTTGGTGCGCACAGGCGATGTCGCCAGGGCCAAGCACCAGTGTTTCGCAGCCAAGACGCTGAAGATAAGGCGCTTCGGTGCCGAACGCCACTGCTTCGGCACGATGGCCGGTGAGCTTTTCCGCAACCCGGACCAATTCTGCATCCTCGGCCTGCTCGAACAGCGGCACTTCGGGGAACAGCGGCGCGTAATCGATCCTCACCTGATGCCACTCGGCAATGGGCTTGAGCTTCTTCAGAATCTCCGCGCGCAGGGCATTGGGGTCCATGCCCGGCAACGGGCGCAGATCAAACTCCAGCGAACACTGACCGCAAATACGGTTGGGGTTATCGCCGCCATGGATGCAGCCGAAATTCAGGGTCGGCGTCGGTACGCTGAACTGTGGATTACGGAACTCACGCTGCCACGCCAACCGCAAACCACGCAGTTCACCGATGGCATCGTGCATGGCTTCGAGGGCGCTGTGGCCCAGGCGCGGATCCGAGGAGTGGCCGCTCTGACCGAGGATGTCGATGCGCTCCATCATGATGCCTTTGTGCATGCGGATCGGCTTGAGCCCGGTCGGCTCGCCGATCACCGCCGCACGACCGAGCGGACGCCCGGCTTCGGCCAAGGCACGAGCGCCGGACATCGAGCTTTCTTCATCGCAAGTGGCGAGGATCAACAGCGGTTGCTTGAACGGCTGATCGAGCAGCGGTATGACGGCTTCGATGGCCAGCGCGAAAAAGCCCTTCATGTCACAACTGCCCAGCCCCACCCAGCGACCGTCGACTTCGGTCAGCTTCAGCGGATCGGTCTGCCACAGCGCGCCATCGAACGGCACCGTGTCACTGTGACCGGCCAGCACCAAGCCACCGGGGCCGGAACCGAAACTGGCCAGCAGATTGAATTTGCCGGGGCTGACCTGCTGGATGTCGCAGGTAAAACCCAGATCGCCGAGCCACGTCGCCAGCAAATCAATCACCGGTCGGTTGGATTGATCGAGGCTGGCCTGCGTACAGCTGACGGACGGTGCGGCGATCAGCGCAGCGAACTGATCTTTCATGGACGGCAAAGGCATCGCTGACTCCAACTCCCGAGTTGAACTCCATCATAGAACCATCCGGCGACAGGAATAAACCGTCGCGGCGCGTAGGTACGTTCACTCCTGTACACTGCACGACCTTGGCAGCCACACATTTCCCCCGGCTGCGCTCCCGATCCTGGATTTTCCGGCCATGCAGAAAGAAACCGAAATCAAACTCCGCGTCAGCCGAGAAACCCTCGCGGCCCTGCGCGAGCACCCGCTCCTGAAAAAACGCAACAAAAGTGGCTGGGAACGCCGTGAGTTGATGAACCAGTACTTCGACACGCCTGAGCGCGACCTGGCCCGCGCCAAGGTTGCCCTGCGCCTGCGCCGCGATGGCGAAGAAGTGATTCAGACCCTCAAGACCCGCGGCCAGAGCGTCGCCGGTTTGTCCGAGCGTAACGAATACGACTGGAACCTGCCCAAAGCCAAGCTCGACGTGAAAAAACTCGACGGTGAATGCTGGCCTGAAGAGTTGGCCGAGCTGGACAAGAAAACCCTGAAGCCGATTTTCACCACCGATTTCGTCCGCGAACGCGCGGAAATCGCCTGGGGCCGTGGCAAGACCAAAGTGGTGATCGAAGCCGCACTGGATCTGGGTCACGTGATCGTGGGCAAGCAGAAAGAAGAAATCTGCGAGCTGGAACTGGAACTGCGTGAAGGCGAGCCGGCCGCTCTGCTGGAACTGGCCGCCGAACTGGCCGCGACCCTGGCCCTGATGCCGTGTGACATCAGCAAAGCCGAGCGCGGTTATCGTTTGTACGACGCCAACAGCTATTCGTTGAGCCTGCCAGCGCCGCAGATCACTGCCGAAATGCCGCTTGACGACGCTTTCGCCGCGCTGAGCTGGCACTTGCTGAGCAGCAGCCAGCGCCTGGCCGAGCAGTATCGCTTCAATGGCCACTGGCGCCTGTTGCTGGACTGGGTTGAAAACCTGGCTGAATTACGCGCGTTGCTGAGCAGCCTGGGCCAAGCCGCGCCACGTCAGTCGACGCATGATCTGCGCGTCGCGCTGGATGCTTTGCTGGAAGACTGGCGCCCGCTGGTACAGGCCGGTATCGACGACGAAGACGTGCGCAAAGCTGCGCCGGAGCAGTTCCTCGAAGAACTGCAAGATCCGCGCTGGGGCTTGTTCTCGCTGAACACTTCGCGCTGGTTGCTGGCCCGCACCTGGACCGCCGATCGCAACGTTCGTGGCAATCGCCAGGGCGCTGCGCAATTGGGCAGCTGGTTGCCGCGCCTGCTGGGTGAAGAAGCGACCTCCCTGCAACTGCAGCGTTACCAGCAACAGCCGGAAGACCTGGCCGAGCAACTGCCGCGCATCGAGCGCATCCAGGCTTGGCTGCACCACGCCCGCAGCGTGCTGGACATCCCGGAAATGGATCGCTTGTACGGTGAGCTGAAACAGCTTGCTCAATTGGCGAACGAGCCGATCACCGATGAATCGCTGGATGCGCGCAAGCAGCAGGCGATTGCGGTGTATCAGAATCGTGCCTGGAAAATGCTGCTGCGCATGTGATACCGCCATCGCGAGCAGGCTCGCTCCCACAGGTTCAGCGCAGTACCTGTGGGAGCGAGCCTGCTCGCGATGAGGCCAGCCCATTCACCGCAAAACCTCAGACCGGCAAACTCGTCGTGGATTTGATCTCCGACAACGCCACGATCGAGTTCACCTCCTGGATCCCTGGCACCATCGACAGCTTCTCGAAGAAGAAGCGCTCATACGCCTCAATGTCCGCCGTCACAATCCGCAGCAAGAAATCCACCGACCCCATCAGCACATAACACTCCAGCACTTCGGGAAAACCGCGAATCGCCTCGGTGAATTCGGTGAAGTTCGAACGCCCGTGAGCGTTGAGTTTGATTTCAGCGAAGATCTGCGTGTTAAGCCCGATTTTCTTCCGGTCAAGCAAGGTCACCTGCCCGCGAATGATCCCCTCCTCCTTCATCCGCTGAATCCGCCGCCAGCACGGCGACTGCGACAACCCCAACTGTTCCGCAATCTGCGCACTGGAAAGCGAAGCGTCCTCTTGCAGCAACGCGAGAATCTTGCGGTCGTAGCCATCCAGCTCGCTATGCATAAAAAAACCTTTGATTGATAACTTACCGAATCAAGCAATTCAAACAATCGCCAATAAGCCCAATCATAGATAAGAAATGCCCGGCACCGAATGTAAAAATTCCTCCAGTGATTTTGGAGATCGACCATGCCGCATCTAGAAACCGTAAACACTCCGCACACCCGCGCCGATGTCTGGAACGTCAGCAACGCCCACTGCCGCGTTCACTATCAATTGCTGGCCGAGGCCGAACCGGACTTGCTGTGCCGGGCGCTCAACCTGTTCGCTTTGCAGTTTCTGACGCCACAACAGGTCAACGTGCAGCGGATGGACGATCTGTTGTCGATCGACATCGTGATAGACGGCCTAAACTGGCACCGCGCCCAAGTGATCGCGGAAAAATTACGTAACCTGATCAGCGTCTGTTCGGTTGATCTGCAAGCGGTTGATTGCGCGTGGAATGAACCGGCTCAAGCGGCGGGCTGAAAAAACTCGACATGGCTTCGTCACATAGTGGCCCAACGGTCTGCCGGTCCGCGACTATCCTTTGCGAACTGTTGTTCATGAGGAGCCCGCATGTCCGTTCAACTTGCCATTCAGGACCGCTGGCTGGATCTCAATGATTTGCTGCGTGAACTGGTCGCCCAAGGTTTTATCAGTCAGGATTCGGCCGAACACGCGCTCAATGCTCGACGCCGTCACGCAGCCAATGGCCAGACGCACCCGCTGGAATTCATCGCCAGCCAACTTCTGGACGACCTCAGCCGTCCCGGTAAACACCTCGACCTGGAAAGCCTGACGCTTTGGCTGTCGCAGCAGGCCGGCCAGCCTTATCTGCGTATCGATCCGCTGAAAATCAACGTGGCGGCGATTACCCCGCTGATGTCCTACGCCTTCGCCCAGCGCCACAAGATTCTTGCGGTGTCTATCGACCGCGACGCAGTGACCGTGGCCAGCGCCCAGCCCTACGTCACCGGTTGGGAAGCCGACCTGACCCATGTGCTGAAACTGCCGATCAAACGTGTCGTCGCCAACCCGGTCGACATCCAGCGCTTCAGCGTGGAGTTTTTCCGCCTGGCCAAATCGGTCACCGGCGCGACCAACGCCGATCAGCAAATGAACACCCTGGGCAATTTCGAGCAACTGCTCAACCTCGGCGCCAGCGACCAGGAACCGGACGCCAACGACGCGCACATCGTCAACATCGTCGACTGGTTGTTTCAGTACGCGTTCCAGCAACGCGCCAGTGACATCCACATCGAACCCCGACGCGAACAAGGCACGGTGCGCTTTCGCATCGACGGCGTGCTGCACAACGTCTATCAATTCCCGCCGCAAGTGACCATGGCCATCGTCAGCCGCCTGAAAAGCCTCGGGCGGATGAACGTCGCGGAAAAACGCAAACCCCAGGACGGCCGGGTCAAGACCAAAACCCCGGACGGCGGCGAAGTCGAGCTGCGCCTGTCGACATTGCCGACCGCCTTCGGCGAAAAAATGGTCATGCGGATCTTCGACCCGGAAGTACTGCTCAAGAACTTTGATCAGTTGGGCTTCTCCGCCGATGACTTGCGCCGCTGGCAGGACATGACGAGCCAGCCCAACGGCATCATCCTGGTCACCGGCCCGACCGGTTCCGGCAAAACCACCACGCTGTACACCACCCTGAAGAAACTGGCGACGTCGGAGGTCAACCTCTGCACCATCGAAGACCCAATCGAAATGGTCGAGCCGGCGTTCAACCAGATGCAGGTCCAACACAACATCGACCTGACCTTCGCCGCCGGTGTGCGCGCCCTGATGCGACAGGATCCGGACATCATCATGATCGGTGAGATCCGTGATCTGGAAACCGCTGAAATGGCGATCCAGGCTGCGCTCACGGGTCACTTGGTGCTGTCGACGCTGCACACCAACGACGCGCCGAGCGCAATCAGCCGCTTGCTGGAACTGGGCGTGCCGCATTACCTGATCAAAGCCACGGTGCTCGGCGTCATGGCCCAGCGCCTGGTCCGCACCTTGTGTCCGCATTGCAAGGCGCCGCTGACCCTGGGTGAAGAAGACTGGCAAACTTTGACCCGGCCCTGGCAGGCACCGTTGCCGAACAACGCACATCGCGCCATCGGTTGCCTTGAATGCCGCGATACCGGTTACCGCGGCCGCGCCGGGGTCTACGAAATCATGCAACTGACGGACGGCGTCAAAGCGCTGATCAACCCCGACACCGATTTGCTGGCCGTGCGGCGGCAGGCCTTCAAGGAAGGCATGCGCAGTTTGCGATTGTCAGGCGCGCAAAAAGTGGCGGCGGGTTTGACGACGATTGAGGAGGTGCTGCGGGTAACACCGCAAAGCGAGCAAAAGTAGGCGCGGCCGTTACGGAACTCGATTGGGGGATTTGTAATCCAACGCCGCAGTTAACCCAGTGGAGTCACCCAATATGCGTCTCAAACTTGCTGTCGCTACCATCGCCTTGTTGTCCCTTCCTGTCGGTTCGGCGATGGCTGATAGCTTTTGGCGTAACGTCATCTCATCCGGTGCGACCACCGGTTCGACCTACCTGACCTTCAAGGATAACAAGCTGATCGTTGCCGCCCAGGACGATGCCGGCAGCTTTGTCGCCAGTGACGGCGGCATCCGCGGTCCATACCTGGAGGCCGCGATGCAGAAAGTCCGTGCCGACAACCCAGGCCTGCAGGCCACGGACATGGAACTGGCGAACGCGATCCTGGCGAAGAATGCCGTCGCTTCGAATTAAGATTTATTGCTGAACAAAAATGCCGCTCCCAATGAGCGGCATTTTTTTGGGCCTGATGCGATCAAATGTGGGAGCGGGCTTGCTCGCGAAAGCGGTTTGACATTCAAAATGATGTTGGCTGACATACCGCCTTCGCGAGCAAGCCCGCTCCCACATGGGATGTGTATCTCCCGGGAGATCAGCGGTAATCGTCTACCGGCACACAGGCACAGAACAAATTGCGATCGCCGTAAACGTTATCCACCCGGTTCACCACCGGCCAGTACTTGTGCGCCTTGGTGTGAGCATCCGGCGTCACCGCCTGCTCGATGCTATAGGACCGCTCCCAAACCCCGGTGATGTCCGCCAGGGTATGCGGTGAACGTTTCAGCGGGTTGTCATCGGCCGGCCAGTTGCCGTTCTGCACCTCGGTGATTTCCGCGCGGATACTCAGCATCGCCCCGATAAACCGGTCCAGCTCTGCCTTCGATTCACTTTCGGTGGGCTCCACCATCAACGTTCCCGGCACCGGAAACGACATGGTCGGCGCATGGAAGCCGTAGTCCATCAGCCGCTTGGCGACGTCCTCCTCGCTGATCCCGGTCAGCGTCTTGAGTGGCCGCAGGTCAAGAATGCATTCGTGAGCCACCCGCTCGTTGCGCCCGGTGTAGAGCACCGGGAACGCCCCGGACAAGTGCTGCGCCAGGTAATTCGCGGCGAGGATCGCCACCTCACTGGCATCCGCCAATTGCGGTCCCATCATCGCGATGTACATCCAGCTGATCGGCAGGATGCTCGCGCTGCCCCAAGGCGCCGCACTGATTGCGCCGTTTTGCGCCAGCGGCCCGTCAATCGGCACCACCGGATGGTTGGCCACGAACGGCGCCAGATGCGCGCGCACACCAATCGGCCCCATGCCCGGCCCGCCGCCACCATGGGGGATGCAGAAAGTCTTGTGCAGGTTCATGTGGGACACGTCGGCGCCAATGTCCGCCGGGCGCGCCAGTCCGACCTGAGCGTTGAGATTGGCGCCATCCATATAAACCTGGCCACCGTGGCTGTGGATAACTTCACAGATTTCGCTGATGCCTTCCTCGTATACACCGTGGGTCGAAGGATACGTCGCCATCAGGCAGGCGAGTTTATCTGCGGCCTCTGCGGCCTTGCCTTTGAGGTCATCCAGATCAACGTTGCCCGCCTCGTCGCATTCGACGATCACCACGCGCATGCCGGCCATCTGCGCCGAAGCCGGGTTGGTGCCATGGGCCGAGGACGGAATCAGGCAGATATCCCGAGCGCCCTCATGTCGACTCTCGTGATATTTGCGGATCGCCAGCAACCCGGCGTACTCGCCTTGGGCGCCCGAGTTGGGTTGCATGCAGATCGCGTCGAAACCGGTAATCGCGCAGAGCCAACGCTGCAGTTCTTCGATCATCAGCGAATAACCGACCGCCTGCTCTTTCGGCACGAACGGGTGCAGGTTGGCGAACTGCGGCCACGTGATCGGGATCATCTCGCTGGTGGCGTTGAGCTTCATGGTGCAGGAGCCCAGCGGGATCATCGATTGATTGAGCGCCAGGTCCTTGTTCTCCAGTTGCTTGAGGTAGCGCAGCATCTCGGTTTCGCTGTGATGGGCGCTGAACACCGGGTGACGCAGATAAGACGAGGTACGCAGCAGACCTGCGGGAATGCCGGAAACAAGAGCTTCAGCGTCCAGTTCGTCGACGTTAAGCCCATGATCGGAACCGAGGAACACATCAAACAACTTCGCGACGGTGGATTCGTCAGAGGTTTCATCAAGGCTCAACCCCAACCGCCCGCGCCCGAGAATGCGCAAATTGATCTGCGCGGCCTGGGCACTTTCGATGATTGCGGTCTGAGTACCACCGACTTCCAGCGTCAGCGTGTCGAAAAAGTGTGTGTTGAGGCGGGTGATGCCGTGGCGCTCCAGGCCAGCGGCGAGGATGCTGGTCAGCCGATGGACGCGTTGGGCAATGCGTTTGAGCCCTTCCGGACCGTGGTAGACCGCATAGAAACTGGCAATGTTGGCCAGCAGCACCTGCGCGGTACAAATGTTCGAGTTAGCTTTCTCCCGGCGGATATGTTGCTCGCGGGTTTGCAGGGCCATGCGCAGGGCGACGTTGCCGCGAGCGTCCTTCGACACGCCGATGATCCGCCCGGGAATCGCCCGTTTGTATTCATCGCGACTGGCAAAAAACGCCGCGTGAGGGCCGCCGTAACCCATGGGCACGCCGAAACGCTGGGATGAACCGAACACCACGTCGGCACCCAACTCCCCCGGCGGCGTCAGCAACAGCAGACTCAGCAGATCGGTGGCGACACACGCCAAGGCTTGCTGCGCATGCAGATGATCGATCAAGGGACGAAGATCGCGGATCTCGCCGTGAGTGTCGGGGTATTGCAGGAGCGCGCCGAACACCTGGTGCTGTTTCAAGTTATCCACAGAATCGATGATCAGCTCGAAGCCGAACCCTTGTGCTCGGGTCTGCACCACGGAAATGGTCTGCGGATGACAGTTTTCGTCGACGAAGAACAGATTGCTTCTGGACTTGGCGACACGCTTGGCCAGTGCCATGGCTTCCGCCGCCGCCGTGGCTTCGTCCAGCAGCGAGGCGTTGGCCAGTTCCAGGCCCGTGAGGTCGATGGTCAATTGCTGGAAGTTCAGCAGCGCTTCGAGCCGCCCTTGGGCGATCTCTGGTTGATAGGGTGTGTACGCGGTGTACCAACCGGGATTTTCCAGCACGTTGCGCACAATGACGGCCGGCGTGAGGGTGCCGTGGTAGCCCATGCCGATCAGGCTGGTCCAGACCTGATTTTGCTCGGCGTAACCACGCAGTTTGGCCAGCGCGGCTTCTTCATCGAGGGCGGGTGGCAGGTCGAGCGGCCTGTTCAGGCGGATTCCTGGCGGCACCGTCTGCTCGATCAACTCGACCCGGCTGCCGAGGCCGAGGCTGTCGAGCATCGCCTGTTGTTCGGCGGCATCGGGCCCGAGGTGGCGGCGAAGGAAGGCATTAGGGTCGCGTAACTGGCTCAAGGACGGCAACTGGGACATGACGGGCTCTCTCTTGACTGGCGCTCAACGTCGATGCAACACGGTCAAACCAGCATAGCAGTCGATACCCGAGCGGATGGATTGGCGCCAACGATCATTGCGGATCAGAATGCTCGGCATCTGCCCAATGTCCGCTGATCAGGTGACTGTATTTATGAGCCAACTGCCTTTCCTGCCATTCTCCAAACCCACCATCGACGAAGCCACGATTGCCGCTGTGGGTGACGTATTGCGCTCGGGCTGGATTACCAGCGGCCCCAAGGTTCAGGCCTTTGAACAACAACTCTCGGAGTATTTCGGTGGGCGCCCGGTGCGCACCTTCAATTCCGGCACCTGCACCATGGAGATCGCCTTGCGCATTGCCGGTATCGGGCCGGGCGATGAAGTGATCACCACACCGATTTCCTGGGTGGCCACCGCCAACGTCATTCTCGAAGTCGGCGCTACGCCGGTGTTTGCCGACATTGACCCGATCACCCGCAACCTCGATCTGGATCAGCTGGAAGCGGCAATCACCCCGCGCACCAAAGCGATCATTCCTGTGTACCTCGCCGGTTTGCCGGTGGACATGAGCCGGTTGTATGCGATCGCCAAAAAACACGGATTGCGGATTGTCGAAGACGCCGCGCAAGCCTTGGGTTCGAGCTGGAACGGCCAGCGCATTGGCTCGACCGGCGATTTCGTGTCCTTCAGTTTCCAGGCAAACAAAAACGTCACCTCGTCAGAGGGCGGTTGCCTGGTATTGAACAATGACGAGGAAGTGCAACTGGCGCAAAAGTACCGTCTACAGGGCGTCACCCGTAGCGGCTTCGATGGTCTGGATGTCGATGTGCTGGGCGGCAAGTTCAACATGACCGACGTTGCGGCGGCCATCGGCCTTGGACAATTTGCTCACATCGATGCAATCACAACCCATCGCCGTGAACTGGCCAGGCACTATTTCGCTTGTTTTGGTGAGGATTTCGAAGCGTTGTATGGGGCTCAACTGCCCCCGGCGGATTTCGAGAACAGCAACTGGCATTTGTTTCAGCTGGTGCTGCCTGAGCGCAGGGATGGCCAACCGGCACGGGCTACTTTCATGGAGCAGATGCAGGCACTGGGGGTTGGTATCGGCTATCACTACCCGCCGATTCACCTGCTGAGTCTTTACCGCGAACGCGGGTTCAAGGAGGGCATGTTCCCGGTCGCCGAGCGGGTCGGTCGCCTGATCGTTTCACTGCCGATGTTCACCGCCATGACTAAAGCGGATGTCGAGCGGTCAGTCGCAGCGGTGAAGTCAGTGCTAAATCCATAGACCCTGTGGGAGCGAGCCTGCTCGCGAAGTGGGAGTGTCAGTTGGCATAACTGTTTGCTGACACACCGCTTTCGCGAGCAGGCTCGCTCCCACATAGATTTCGCAAGGCGACGATTATTCGCCGATGGCGGCTTTATAGCCGGCGGCGTCCAGCAGCTTGTCCAGGTCAGCCGCGTTGCTTGGCTTGAGCTTGAAGATCCAGGCACCGTACGGGTCGGAGTTGAGCAGCTCAGGGTTGGCGCTCAGTTCTTCGTTGATCGCAATCACTTCACCGGCCACCGGGGAGTAGATGTCCGAAGCGGCTTTAACCGACTCCACCACACCGGACTGATCACCGGCAGCGAAGACTGTTCCGACTTCGGTCAGCTCAACGAACACCACGTCGCCCAAGGCTTCCTGAGCGTGATCGCTGATGCCCACGGTAACGCTGCCATCGGCTTCGAGACGGGCCCACTCGTGACTTTCGGCAAAACGCAGGTCGGCAGGAATATCGCTCATGTTCTGTGTCCTCAAGAGTATTGTCAGCGGTCGTTGCCCGCCAAAAAAGGTTAGATCAAGGTTTTGCCATGGCGTACGAAGGTCGGTTTGACCACTCGGACCGGGTACCACTTGCCACGGATTTCCACTTCTGCGCGGTCGGCTGTCGCCATCGGCACGCGCGCCAGTGCAATCGACTTGCTAAGCGTAGGAGAGAAACTACCACTGGTGATCTCCCCTTCGCCAACATTGGCGATGCGGACAACTTGATGAGCGCGCAAAACCCCACGCTCCTCAAGGACCAGACCGACCAGTTTGTGCTGCACGCCACCCGCCCGCTCGGCTTCAAGAGCGCTGCGCCCGATGAACTGGCGAGTGGCCGGTTCCCACGCAATGCTCCAGGCCATGTTGGAAGCCAGTGGTGAAACGTCTTGATGAATGTCCTGGCCGTAGAGGTTCATACCGGCTTCGACCCGCAGCGTATCGCGCGCCCCGAGGCCGATCGGCGAGATGCCCGCGCCCACCAGATCGTTGAAGAATCCTGGCGCTTGATTGGCTGGCAGAACGATTTCCAGGCCATCTTCGCCGGTGTAACCCGTGCGTGCGATAAACCAGTCACCATCGGCCTGGCCTTCGAAGGGCTTGAGCATCTGAATCAGGTTGCCGCGGGACTGGGTCACCAGCTCGGAGATTTTGTGCCGGGCCTGAGGACCTTGAATGGCCAGCATCGCCAACTCGGAGCGCTCGTTGAGCTGCACCTTGAAACCTTCGAGGTGAGCCTGCATCCAGGCGAGGTCCTGATTGCGGGTGGAGGCGTTGACCACCAGCCGATAACCCTCCTCGAGACGGTAGACGATCATGTCGTCGACGATGCCGCCGCGATCGTTGAGCATAGTGCTGTACAAGGCACGGCCAGGGCTGTGCAGACGTTCGACGTCATTGGCCAGCAAATGCTGGAGCCAGGACTTGGCCTGAGGGCCGCTGACATCGATCACGGTCATGTGGGATACATCGAAAACCCCGCAATCGCGGCGCACCTGATGGTGTTCCTCGACCTGCGAGCCGTAATGCAAAGGCATATCCCAACCGCCAAAATCGACCATCTTCGCGCCGAGGGCGAGATGAAGGTCATACAGAGGCGTGCGCAGTCCCATGGGTTTCTCCTTCCGGGCGTGGCGAAGGTGCGGGCCGGTGCTGCACGGAGTGAAAGCCTTGAAATAGAAGGCTTTCAGCCGATTTCAGCTACCTGATCCGTAGGACGGACCGCACCGAATGCCGCGCATTGTAGCCTCAAGGTGTAGGACTGGCACCTAGGCGTTTCGATGCGCTGAACGTCGAATCAATCCGATGACTGGTAACAACCCAACCAAAACCAGGGTCAGTGCCGGCAACGAGGCCCTCGCCCATTCGCCTTCGCTAGTCATTTCGAAGATCCGCACCGCCAGCGTGTCCCAGCCAAACGGGCGCATCAGAAGGGTCGCGGGCATTTCCTTGAGCACATCGACGAACACCAGCAACGCGGCGCTCAACGTTCCTGGCAGCAATAACGGCAGATACACTTTGAAAAACAGTCGTGGCCCACTGACGCCAAGGCTACGTGCCGCTTCGGGCAAAGATGGCCGTATTCGCGCCAGACTGCTTTCCAGCGGCCCATAAGCCACCGCGATGAAACGCACCAGATAGGCCAGCAACAACGCCGACAGGCTGCCCAGCAGCAATGGCTTGCCGGCACCCCCCAGCCAACCCGACAACGGGATCACCAGTTCGCGGTCCAGGTAACTGAACGCCAGCATGATCGACACCGCCAGCACCGAGCCTGGCAAGGCGTAGCCGAGATTGGCCAGACTGATGCCGGAGCGGATCGCGCGGGTCGGGGCCAGACGCCCGGCAAACGCCAGCACTAAAGCAACACTGACGGTAATCAGCGCCGCCATGCCGCCCAGGTACAACGTATGGACGATCAGCCCCGCGTAACGCTCATCCAGGTCAAAGCGGCCGCGCTGCCAGAACCACGCCACCAGTTGAAGCACTGGAATGACGAAAGCGCAGGCGAATATCAAACCGCACCAACTCATGGCCGCCAGCGCCTTGAAACCGCGCAGGTGATACAGCGCCTTGACCCGTGGTCGTTCGTTACTCGCCCGGTTGGCCCCGCGAGCACGGCGCTCGCCGTACAGCACGACCATCACCACCAGCAGCAACAGGCTGGCCAGTTGCGCGGCGGTGGAGAGGCTGAAAAATCCGTACCAGGTCTTGTAGATGGCGGTCGTGAACGTGTCGAAGTTGAACACCGACACCGCACCGAAATCCGCCAGGGTTTCCATCAACGCCAGCGCCACGCCAGCGCCGATGGCCGGGCGCGCCATGGGCAGCGCGACTCGCCAGAACGCTTGCCACGGGGATTGCCCCAGGACTCGCGCCGCTTCCATCAAGCCTTTGCCCTGAGCCAGGAACGCGGTTCGCGCCAACAAATAAACGTAGGGATAAAAGACCAGCACGAGGACCAGAATCACGCCGCCGGTGGAGCGCACGCGCGGCAACCTCAAGCCCGAGCCGAACCATTCGCGCAACAGGGTTTGCACGGGGCCGGCAAAGTCCAACAGGCCGACGAAGACGAATGCCAGCACATAGGCGGGAATGGCGAATGGCAGCATCAGCGCCCAGTCCAGCCAACGCCGACCGGGGAATTCGCAGAGACTGGTGAGCCAGGCCAGGCTAACGCCCAAGAGCGTCACGCCGATACCGACACCGAGTACCAGGGTCAGGGTATTGCCCAGCAGGCGCGGCATCTGGGTATCCCACAAGTGGGACCAGATTTGATGATCGATGGTTTGCCATGACAACAGCAAAACGCTGAGGGGTAGCAGGACCAGCGCAGCGATGGCGAAGACCAGGGGGTACCAGCGGCGTTGGGCGGGGTGGGCCAAGGAAATTCTCTAGAAAATATTGGGCCGACTCTAACCTGAAGTCGGCTCCATTTTGTGGCGAGGGAGCTTGCTCCCGCTCGGGTGCGAAGCAGCCGCAGGAGGTTATCAGATCATCTCGATCCTGACCTGTCGACGCCAACGGGACCGCTTCGCAGCCCAGCGGGAGCAAGCTCCCTCGCCACAGGTAGCCGCTCGCCACAATAACAGTGGACTCAGTTCCAGCCTGCCCGATCCATCATGCGAATCGCTTCCGCCTGACGCTTGCCGGCAATTTCCACCGGCAACGTATCAGCCACAAACTTGCCCCAACTCGCCACTTCTGCAGAAGGCTGAACCGCAGGGTTGGCCGGGAATTCCTGGTTCACGTCAGCAAAGATCTTCTGTGCTTCAGGTGTGGTCATCCACTCCACCAGGGCCTTGGCCGCTTCCGGGTGCGGAGCATGTTTGGTCAGGCCGATGCCCGACAGGTTCACGTGCACGCCACGGTCACCCTGGTTTGGCCAGAACAACTTCACGGCCAGATCAGGCTTCTGCTTGTGCAGACGACCGTAGTAGTACGTGTTGACGATGCCGACGTCGCATTGACCCGCGTTGATGGCCTCCAGCACCGCGATGTCATCCGAGAACACATCGGTGGACAGGTTATTCACCCAGCCCTTGAGAATCTTCTCGGTTTTGTCGGCGCCATGGACTTCGATCATGGTGGCGGTCAGGGACTGGTTGTAGACCTTCTTCGCCGTGCGCAGGCACAGGCGGCCTTCCCAGTTCTTGTCGGCCAGACCTTCGTAGGTGGTCAACTCACCGGGTTTCACTCGATCGGTGGAGTAAGCGATGGTCCTCGCCCGCAGGCTCAGGCCTGTCCAGGCATGGGCGGATGAGCGGTATTGCAACGGGATGTTTGCGTCGATCACCTTGGAAGTGAACGGTTGCAGGATGCCCATTTGCTCGGCTTGCCAGAGGTTGCCGGCATCGACGGTCAGCAGCAGGTCCGCGGTGGCGTTCTCGCCCTCGGCCTTGATCCGCTGCATCAGCGGCGCTTCCTTGTCGGTGATGAACTTCACCTGCACGCCGGTTTTCGCGGTGTAGGCATCGAAGACCGGCTTGATCAGCTCGTCGATACGCGAGGAGTAAACCACCACCTCGTCAGCGGCCTGGGCAGCAGTGCTGCCAATCAGGGTCAGGGCGAGCGCGGTCAGTAGACGCTTCGGTGCCAACATGGGAGCGATCTCTCGATTGAAAAATTGAAGCCAAATGATATGGACTCACATTTAGCTTCTCAATCGAACTGTTTGTGGAGGAGTTACCAGATGTTGCACAAGTTGGAATGTGTGGTGGATGTACTGACGTCTTCGCGAGCAATCCCGCTCCCACAGTTGAAATGCATTCCCATGTGGGAGCGGGCTTGCTCGCGAAGAGGCCATCAGCCTCAGCGAAAATCTCAGGCCTTGGCGAGAGCTGGCAGATCCCCGGTCAACCCCAGCGCCTCACGCACGAACAGGGCCTTGGCTTCGGGCATTTGGTCGACCATCTTCAACCCGGCATTGCGCAACCAGCGAATCGGCAACGGATCAGCCTGGAACAGGCGCTCGAAGCCTTCCATCGCCGCCATCAACGCCAGGTTGTGGGGCATGCGCCGACGTTCGTAACGGCTGAGCACTTTCACATCCGCCAGACGCTCGCCACGCGCGGCCGCTTGCAACAGCACTTCGGCCAGCACGGCGGCATCGAGAAAACCAAGGTTCACGCCCTGCCCGGCCAAGGGGTGAATGGTGTGCGCCGCATCACCGATCAACGCCAAACCTTCAGCCACATAACGCTTGGCATGACGCTGGCGCAGCGGTACGCACAGACGCGGGTCGGCGCTGAGCACCTTGCCGAGTCGGCCTTCGAAGGCCCGCTCCAGTTCTTTGCAGAAACCGTCGTCATCCAGCGCCATCAGGTGTTCGGCTTCGCTCGGGGTGGTCGACCAGACGATCGAACACCAATCCTGCTGACCGTCACGCTCCAGCGGCAAAAACGCCAGCGGACCGTTGTCGGTGAAGCGCTGCCACGCGGTCAGTTGATGAGGTTTGGCGCTGCGCACGCTGGTGACAATCGCGTGGTGCAGGTAGTCCCACTCGCGCGTCGCCATGCCGGTCAGACGCCGAACGGCGGAATTGGCGCCATCTGCTGCGATCACCAAAGGTGCGCGCAAGGTGCGGCCATCGGCCAGGGTCAGCAGCCAGTCATCGCCGGAACGACGCATTTGCTCCAGGCGCGCGTTGGCCAACATGCCGAGATCGCAGTCGTGCAAGCGGTCGAGCAAGGCGTCCTGAACCACGCGGTTCTCGACGATATGCCCCAGCACGTCGGCATGCACACTGGCTGCCGAAAAATGGATTTGCCCGGTGCCACTGCCGTCCCAAACCTGCATGTCGGTGTAGGGGCTGCTGCGCCGTTTGGCGATGCCGTCCCAGACGCCCAGACGATCAAGAATCCGCTGGCTGGCAATCGATAAGGCGCTGACTCGCGGCTCGAACGAAGCCTGAGCATCGAAGGGTTTGACGCTCATGGGGCTGCCGTCCAGCAGCAGGACTTCCAGCCCGCTGTCCTGCAACGCCAGCGCCAGGGCGCTGCCGACCATTCCGGCCCCGACAATCAGCAGATCTGCGCGCATTTCCATGCTTTAAGCCTGTCTCGCTTGCGGCTTGAGCCGCCTATAAAGGGATTTAACCAAAGTGCCGGCGCCGAGGTTCGGCAGGTAGAAGCTGCCGAACGTATTGGCCAGCCACTTAAGCATCGGGACGCGTACCCAAACCCATGGCCTGTCGCGCGAACCAGCGTTTGGCCGGCGGCAACAGGTCCAGCCCGAGCAGACCGATGTTGCGGCCCAGGGAAACCAATGGTTGAGTACTACCGAACAAACGGGTGACCTGATCGGAGAAACCCACGGTCAGGTTCTGATCCAGACGCTGACGCTCGCGGTAGGCCTGCAAGGTCGCAAAGTCGCCGGGAGATGTTTCGCTGGCCAGCAATGCATCGGCCAGCGCTTGAGCATCACGCAAGGACAGGTTGAAACCTTGCCCGGCAATCGGGTGCAGGCTGTGGGCAGCATTGCCGAGAATCGCCAGGTGCGGACGCACCTGCTCCTCGGCCTCGATCAATGTCAGCGGGTACAAATGCCGCGCGCCAACCTGCTTCAAAGTGCCGAGGCGATAACCGAACACGCCCTGCAACTCGCTGAGGAAGCTCTTTTCATCGAGGGCCGCCAGCCGTTGCGCGTCCATCCCCTGGCGGGTCCAGACCAGTGCGCAGCGGTTTTCCGGCAACGGCAACAAGGCCATCGGCCCGTCATCGGTGAAACGCTCGAAGGCCATGCCGTTGTGCGCTTCACTCGGGGTGATGTTGGCGATCAACGCGCTCTGGTTATACGGGCGCTTTTTGATGCCGATCCCCAGTTGCTCGCGCAGGCCGGAACGGCCGCCATCAGCCAGCACCGCAAGCTCGCATTCCAGCGTGGTTTCGTCGTTGAGGGTCAGGCGATAGCCATCGATCAGCGGCTCCATGCGCGTGACTTCCGCCGGGCAACGCCAGCTGATCACGTCCTTGTCCAGCCCCTGCCAGAGGCATTGGCCGAGCCAGGCGTTTTCCACCACATAACCCAGCGCCGGAACGCCCTCTTCCATCGCCGACAATCGCGCGGTGGAGAAGCGTCCACGGTCGGAGACATGGATCTGTTTGATCGGCTCGGCGCGGCGGGAGATTTCCTGCCACACGCCCAGGCGTTGATAAATCTGCTTGGCACCGTAGGACAACGCCGAGGAACGGGCGTCATAGCTCGGTTGATAAGTATCGCCGGGGGCAAATGGTTCGATCAGCACGATCTTCCAGCCACGAGCCTTGGCCCCGGCCTGCAACGCCAACGCCAGGCTGGCGCCGACCAGACCACCACCGATGATTGCCAGATTGACTCGACTCATGCCGCTTGTGTCCGAGCGGCGGCCATCAAGGCCTCGATCTCGGCGACCGTTTTCGGCACGCCTTTGGTCAGGATTTCACAGCCGCTTTTGGTGACCACTACGTCGTCCTCGATGCGCACGCCAATGCCGCGCCATTTCTTCGCTACGTTCTGGTTGCCCGGGGCAATGTAGATGCCCGGTTCCACGGTCAGCGCCATGCCGACTTCCAATACACGCCATTCGCCGCCGACCTTGTATTCGCCAACGTCATGTACATCCATGCCCAGCCAGTGGCCGGCGCGGTGCATGTAGAACGCTTTATAGGCTTCGCTGGCGATCAACTCGTCGACGTCGCCCTGCAACAGGCCCAACTTCACCAGACCGGCAGTAATCACCCGGACTGTGGCTTCGTGGGCCTGATTCCAGTGTTTGTCCGGGGCGATTTCCGCAAACGCAGCTTCTTGTGACGCCAGCACCAATTCGTAGATTGCCTTCTGTTCCGCTGAATACTTGCCGTTGACCGGCCAGGTGCGGGTGATGTCGCTGGCGTAGCAGTCGATCTCGCAACCGGCATCGATCAGCACCAGATCACCGTCCTTGAGCACCGCGTCATTCTGCTGGTAATGCAGGATGCAGCTGTTGCGCCCAGCGGCGACGATCGAACCGTAGGCCGGCATTTTCGCCCCGCCCTTGCGGAATTCGTAGTCGAGTTCGGCTTCGAGGCTGAACTCATGCAGCCCCACACGACAGGCCTGCATCGCGCGGATGTGTGCCTGTGCGGAAATCCGTGCGGCTTCGCGCATCACCTTCACTTCTGCCGCCGATTTATACAGGCGCATGTCGTGAAGCAGATGATCCAGGGCAACGAATTCGTTCGGCGGCTGGGCGCCGAGGTGCGCTTTAGAGCGGATCACGTTGATCCAGTCCATCAGGTGCCGGTCGAATTCCGGGTTGCTGCCCATGGCCGAATACACCCGGTCGCGACCTTCGATCAGGCCCGGCAGGATGTCGTCGATGTCAGTGATGGGAAAGGCGTCGTCGGCGCCAAAGTCGCGAATCGCGCCTTCCTGCCCGGCGCGCAGGCCGTCCCACAACTCCCGTTCGGCATTGCGTTCACGGCAGAACAGAATGTATTCGCCATGCAGACGCCCCGGCATTAAAACGATGACCGCTTGAGGTTCGGGAAAACCGCTGAGGTACTGGAAGTCGCTGTCCTGACGGTAGACGTGCTCGACGTCGCGGTTGCGGATCGCAACGGCGGCGGCGGGCAGGATGGCGATGCTGTTGGGTTCCATCTGCGCCATCAGGGCCTTGCGGCGACGGCTGTATTCCGATTTCGGGATATGAATCATGGGCAGATGGCTTTCCCTTTCACGCGATTAATGCAACGACGGTTTGGCGGCAGCCGGCGCGTCCGGCTTTTTGTTTTCGGTGAACAGCAGCAGCGGCGCGACGCGCAGGTACTCCATCACTTCCATGTAATCGCTTTCGCCGTCGTCGGACTCTTCCAAGGCGTCTTGCACCTGCGAAATAGCCGCCAGGTCCTGAAGCACTTCGGTGGCCTCGGTGCTCAGCATGCTGCTGTCACGGCAGTTCAGGCCGAAACCGCTGAGGAAACCCTGGCACCATTGGCCCAGTGCGGCGGCACGGTCAGCCAGTGGCTCGTCATCGGTCGGCAGCAGCAGAACGACGGTCACGTCGTCGCCAGTGAGCTCGCCCTTGACCATCTCCTGCAAGCCGATCAAGGCGTTGCGGACATTATCCTGCGGCTCGCTTTCGAGCAGCTCGGCGGCATCGATCAGCCAGCCTTCGGCATCGAAACCGGCTCCGGCGCAACTGCGGCCGAGCAACAGGCCATGCAGTTCGGCAGGCGAGACGTTATGACCGCTGGAAGTCAGCAGTTTGGCGAAGGCTTGGTACGGAGAATTCTGAATGGGCATGGGCAGCTAGGCGCCAGACGGCGCTATGTCTAGAATGAAGGCCTGTATCCTACATCGACAGACTCGCCAAGACTATTAAAGGCTGTCCGCCAGCTACCACCCATCTGACACATTTTCAGTGGACACAATGGAAGACACCGACCTGCAAGCGCTGATGGCCAGACTCGAACTGCTAATTACCCGCGTCGAGCAACTAAAGAGTCAAAACGGACTCCTATTAGCTCAGGAAAAGACCTGGCGCGAGGAACGCGCTCACCTCATTGAAAAGAACGAAATCGCCCGGCGTAAGGTCGAATCAATGATTTCGCGCCTCAAGGCCCTGGAGCAAGACTCATGAGTTCAAGCAATAGCGTTACCGTGCAGATCCTCGATAAAGAATATTCGATCATCTGCCCCCAGGAAGAGCGCAGCAACCTGGTGAGCGCCGCCCGTTACCTGGACGGCAAGATGCGCGAAATCCGCAGCAGCGGCAAAGTCATCGGCGCCGATCGCATCGCCGTGATGGCCGCCCTGAACATCACCCACGATCTCCTGCACAAGGAAGAACGCCCGGATGTACAGGCCAGCGGCTCGACCCGTGAGCAGGTTCGCGACCTGCTGGATCGCGTCGATCTGGTGCTCGCAACCGATCCGGACGTCACCAAGGGCTGAAACGCGAAACCGCTTGGGGTATACTCGCATCACTCCCTGGGGTGCTTGCCAGTTGACCACGTCCCTGAGCCGATTCGCACTACCCTGGAAGTTGCACGTTGGGCTGGTGTGCATGTCCGCTAGACGGAAAGCCTTAAAGCCTACTGCATCTTCCACCTTGAACTTTCGGGTTCAAGGGCTAAGTCAGCAGCGGTTCATCCGGGGAGCCTGATTCCAGTCCGATGCCGGTTTAAATACCGGCATCGGCTTTTTTACGGGTACGCTTTATGTACTTACCCTTCTGAAGCCCGAATCCATGACCGAACCTGCGCTGCTGCCCCGCCCGCAACTTCGACGCATGCTGCGCAAGGCCCGCCGCGCACTGACGCCCAGTCAGCAACGCCAGGCCGCTCGCGGGCTGTACAAGCAATTGGCCCAGCAACCTCTGTTTCGCCGCGCAAAACATATTTCCCTGTATCTGCCCACCGACGGTGAAATCGACCCGCGTGTTTTGCTGCGTGCCGCTCAACGCCGGGGCAAGGCAACTTATCTGCCGGTGCTCAGCGCCTGGCCACGAACCAAAATGGTGTTCCAGCGAATTCGCCCCGGCGAGAAGCTGAAACCCAACCGGTTTCGTATTCTCGAACCCATGCACAATCTCGCCCGGCAACGCAAAGTCTGGGCGCTGGATCTGGTGTTGCTGCCGCTGGTGGGGTTTGACGATGTCGGCGGACGTCTTGGGATGGGCGGTGGTTTCTACGACCGGAGCCTGGCGTACCTGGCGCGGCGCAAAAACTGGCGCAAGCCGACGCTATTGGGGCTGGCCCATGAATGTCAGAAGGTCGAACGATTGGCTCAAGCGAGCTGGGATGTGCCGTTACAGGGAACGGTGACAGACAAGGCGTGGTATTTCGCCGGCTAGACGCCACTGGAATCAGCGGCGTCCGAAGACAGTTTCAGCGTTTGAAGGCCGATGGCTGTTGTTGCTGCGCGATTTCGATCGGAGCGTCGGTCTTGTTGCTCCACAGGCTTTGGGCATAGCCAGTGGTCACGACGCCGAGGCCGAACAAAATAACCAAAATCCATAGTAAATCCGGTTTGCGTTTCATCGATTGCCCCCCAAAGGCACATCAACACGATGACAGCAGCGGTTTCCGTTGTAGGTGTAGGCCGTGCAGCAGCGTCAAGCTTAGAAGGCCGGCATTTTGCGACAACGTGAACCGACACGCAAACGCTGGCGTCAACCGACCGTCGGTTTGTCATAAAATTCCCCGACAACTTGCCCACCCACTTCGCAAGGAGCAAAACCATGGCTTATTGGCTAATGAAATCCGAGCCCGACGAACTCTCGATCAAGGGCCTGGAGACGCTTGGCAAGGCGCGCTGGGACGGGGTTCGCAACTATCAGGCGCGTAATTTTCTGCGGGCCATGGCGGTGGGCGACGAGTTTTTCTTCTATCACTCCAGCTGCCCCGAACCGGGGATCGCCGGGATCGGGAAGATCGTCGAAGCCGCGTATCCCGACCCGACGGCGCTGGAGCCGGAGAGCCCTTACTACGATCCCAAGGCCACGGCAGAGAAAAACGCCTGGAGCGCGATCGATGTTGCGCATATCGAGACGTTTCCCAAGGTGCTTAAGCTGGAATACCTGAAGCAGCAGACAGCGCTGGCCGAGATGCCGCTGGTGCAGAAAGGCTCGCGACTGTCGGTGATGCCGGTGACGGCCGAGCAATGGGCGGCGGTGCTCGATTTACGTTAAATACAGCAGAACCACCCGGTCACCCTCTTTTCTGCGCCGAACAGGGTTAGGCTTGGCCCACAGTTGACTGGTATCAACGCGCCTCGGCGCTCGATCAACCAGACTAGGACGCAACAGCCGCAGGATGCCCGCATGTCTACGCACAGTCGCTCTTCGATTTTTTTCGCCAGCGCTTTAATGGTACTGCTGCTGGCCGCCGGTGGTTTTGGCTACTGGAAGTCGATGCATGACCGGTTGCCCGAAGGTTTGTATGTCGGCAACGGCCGTCTCGAAGCCACCGAAGTGCAGATCGCCAGCAAGACATCGGGACGACTGGCAGAGGTACTTGTCGATGAAGGCGACAAGGTCACCAAGGGCCAGCTGCTAGCCCGCATGGACACCCGCACCCTTGAAGCCCAACGCAACCAGGCTGAAGCTGAAGTGTTGCGTGCCCGGGAAAACCTCAACGCAGCACAAGCCAACGTGCAATTGCGCCAGAGCGAGCAACTGCTGGCCCAGCAGGAACTCAAGCGTTCTCAGGAACTGTTCAAACACGGTTTCGTCAGTGGCCAGATTATCGATCAACAGCAGGCGCGCCTGGACACCGGCATCGCTGCGGTCGCCGCGTCTCGGGCCCAGGTATCGGCCGTTGGCGCCGCGATTGGTGCGGCACAAGCCCAAGTCGCGATGTTGACCAGCGAAATCGACGACAGCAGTTTGCGAGCCCCTATCGACGGAGTGATCCAGCTGCGCATGGCCGAACCCGGTGAAGTATTGGGTGCTGGCGGACGCGTATTACTGCTGATCGACCCGAACGATCAATACATGAACCTCTACCTCCCGGCCTCCGTGACTGGACGCCTGGCGGTGGGCGATGAAGCGCGGATTTTGCTCGATGCCCTGCCCGACCGCCCACTGCCGGCGAAAATCAGCTTTGTGGCAGCCAAGTCGCAATTCACCCCCAAAGAAGTCGAGACCCGCGATGAGCGGCAAAAACTGGTGTTCCGCGTCAAGTTACACCTGACGGATCCCAGTGCCATGCCGCAGGCCAAACCCGGCATGCCCGGCGCCGGCTATGTGCGCACCACTTCCGTTGGTTGGCCGGCCAATCTGCAATGACCGGCCAGGCGGTTCAAGCGACCGGCATCAATCATCGCTACGGCAAACAACAGGCGCTGAGTGACATCACGTTCAGCCTGCCCGCCGGAACCCGTTGCGGGTTGATCGGCCCCGATGGCGCCGGCAAATCGAGCCTGCTGGGGCTGATCGCCGGGGTGAAAACGCTGCAACAAGGCCAGTTGGAGGTGCTCGGCGGCTCGATCCAGGATCGCCGCCATCGCAACACCCTCTACGCGCGCATCGCTTTCATGCCCCAAGGCCTGGGGGGCAACCTTTACCCCGAGTTGTCGATCAGCGAGAACATCCACTTTTTCTCCACCCTGTTCGGCCTGTCAAAAGCTGAATGCGATCAGCGCATGCACAATCTGTTACTGGCTACCGACCTGTTGCGCTTTGCCGACCGCCCGGCCGGCAAACTGTCCGGCGGCATGAAACAGAAACTGGGCCTGTGCTGTGCGTTGATCCATGAGCCGGATCTGCTGATCCTCGATGAACCGACAACCGGCGTCGATCCCCTGTCCCGTCGGCATTTCTGGGAACTGATTGACGATGTGCGGCGCCAGCGTCCACAACTGACACTGCTGGTTGCCACCGCGTATATGGAGGAGGCCGAGCAGTTCGAGCATTGCCTGATGCTCGATGGCGGCAAGTTGATTGCCACCGGGTTAAGCAAGGAATTACGGGCAGTCACAACCAGCGGCAAACTCGACGAAGCCTTCACCCACTATCAGGGTGACAGCAGCCACGACAATCAGCCTCTGCTGATCCCGCCTCGAACCGGCACCACCACCGATATCGCTATCGAAGCCCACGATCTGACCCTGCGCTTCGGCGATTTCACTGCTGTAGACAAGGTCAGTTTTGCCATCGGTCGCGGCGAAATCTTTGGCTTCCTCGGTTCCAACGGCTGCGGCAAAACCACCACGATGAAAGTACTCACTGGGCTGATACCCGCCAGTGAAGGCAGTGCCACGCTGCTGGGCAACCCGGTGAATGCCAAGGACCTGGCCACCCGCAAACGGGTCGGGTTCATGTCCCAGAGCTTTTCGCTGTATGGCGAACTCAGCGTGCGGCAGAACCTGGATCTGCACGCGCGCCTGTTCGATTTGCCCACAACCCAAAGCACACAACGCATCGATGAGCTGATCCAGCGCTTCAATCTGGGCAGCGTTAGCGATCAGCAGTCTGGGGCGCTGCCTTTGGGCTTGCGCCAACGCCTGTCCCTGGCGGTGGCGGTGTTGCATCGCCCGGAAGTATTGATCCTCGACGAACCGACTTCCGGCGTCGACCCGGCGGCGCGGGACGACTTTTGGCGACTGCTGATCGAATTGTCCCGTGAACAAGGTGTGACCATCTTCCTCTCCACCCATTTTATGAACGAAGCCCAACGTTGCGATCGCATCTCGTTGATGCACGCCGGTAAGGTACTGGCTTGCGATACACCGCCAGCACTGCAACAACAGTTCAAGGGCGAAACACTGGAAGCTGCCTTTGTCACTTGCCTGGAGCAAGCCCAGGACACCCCTGAACCGCCGAAACCTCCAGAGCCTGCGAATGCGCCCGTCATGCCGGCCATGCCCAAGAAAGATCGCGGCTTCAGTCTCGGCCGCCTGATGGCGGTGGCGAATCGTGAGGGCAAGGAACTGCTGCGCGACAAAGTGCGGATGGCCTTTGCCCTGCTCGGGGCAATTTTCATGATGGTGATCTTCGGCTACGGCATTTCCCTGGACGTAGAGAAACTCGCCTTCGCCGTCTACGATCAGGATCAGACGCCGCAGAGCCGCGCGTATCTGGAAGCCTTTCGCGGTTCTCGGTACTTCGACGAACAACCCTCTATCCGCGATGCCAAAGAGCTGCATCGCCGCCTTCAGCGCTCTGAAATCAAACTGGCACTTGAGATTGCGCCGGGTTTTGGCCGGGACTTGTACGCCGGGCGTCAACCGGCCGTGGCTGCCTGGCTCGATGGTGGCATGCCGTTTCGCGCCGAGACCAGCCGCAACTACGTCGAGGCCGTGCACCTGGCCAATATTGAACAACTGGCCGAACAGAGCAGCCCCGCGCTGAACCGCCAAGCAGCCGCCCGACTGGAAACCCGCTTCCGCTACAACCAGGACGTTGTCAGCGTCAACGCCATCGGCCCCGGCGTCATGGCGCTGATCCTGGCGTTCATCCCGGCAATGCTGACAGCGCTGGGCATCGTACGGGAGAAAGAACTGGGTTCGATCACCAACTTCTACGCCACGCCGCTGACCCGACTCGAATTCCTGCTGGGCAAACAGGCACCGTATCTGGCAATCAGCCTGATCAACCTCGCGGTGCTGGCCGCGATGAACCGGTGGCTGTTCGGTGTGCCGTTCAAGGGCAGCTTCCTGACCCTGACCTTTGGTGGACTGCTTTATGTGCTGGCAACGACCAGCATGGGCCTGTTGATCTCGGCGTTCACCCGAACCCAGATCGCTGCCATCCTCGGCACCATGATCATCACCAGCTTGCCGACCATCCAGTTTTCCGGGCTGATCGTGCCGCGCTCGTCCCTGGAGGGGGCGGCATCCGTGATGGGCATGCTGTTCCCCGCGGGTCACTTTCTCGATATCGCGGTAGGCACTTTCACCAAGGCCCTGGATATACGGCAGCTTTGGCCACAATGTCTGGCGCTGTTCGGGTTCTTTCTCGGGTTCACCGGGCTCAGCCTGGTCATGCTGAAAAAGCAGGAGGCCTAATGCACAAGCTCGCGCACATCCTGCGCCTGGGTCTCAAGGAACTCACCAGCCTGCGGCATGACAGCGTCCTGCTGCTGTTCCTTTTCTACGCATTCACGGTGGCGATCTATATGCCGGCTGCCGGCTCTGTGATTGGCGTGCATAACGCCAGCGTGGCTATCGTGGACGAAGATCACAGCCTAGTGTCGCGACAACTGGCGCAGGCGCTGCAACCTCCGGAGTTTCAACGCCCGGTCTTGCTGCCTTATGGGCAACTCGATCAGGTCATGGACAGCGGCCAGTACACGTTTGTGATCAACGTGCCGGCGAACTTTCAGACGGATTTGTTGGCTGGTCGCCAGCCTGCCATGCAAGTGAATGTCGACGCCACGGCCATGAGCCAGGCGTTCATGGGCGCGGGTTACATAGGGCGGATTTTCCAGCGCGAATTGTTGAATTATAGCGGCCAGAGCGATGTGGCGAGTAAAGCGCCAGTCCTGCTGACCACCCGCTCGCTGTTCAATACGAATCTGGAGGGCGGCTGGTTTCTGGCCGTCATTCAGATCGTCAACAACATCACCATCCTCGCCATCATCCTGACCGGCACGGCGCTGCTGCGCGAGCGCGAACACGGCACCCTCGACCATTTGCTGGTGCTGCCGCTGACAGCGCTGGAAATCATGCTGGCGAAAATCTGGAGCAACATGCTGGTGGTGGTGCTGTGCACCTGGCTGTCGCTGGAAGTGATCGTCAAAGGCGCGCTCGGCGTGCCACTGGCCGGCTCGATGACCTTATTTTTGCTGGTGACTGCGGTTTATCTGTTCGCCAGCACAGCCCTGGGAATATTCCTCGCGACCCTCGCCCGCTCGACACCGCAGTTCGGCTTGTTGGCGATTCCGGTAATTATCCCGATGTTGCTGCTCTCTGGCGGCAGTACGCCACTCGACAGCATGCCGCAATGGCTGCAATGGGTCATGCAGGGGTCGCCATCGACGCACTTCGTCAGCCTCAGCGCCGCGATATTGTTTCGCGACGCCGGGCTGAGCGTGGTCTGGCCGGACTTACTGGCGCTCACGGTCATTGGGCTGCTGTTCTTTGCGATTGCGCTGATGCGGTTTCGCAAGAGTCTGGCGTCCTGAATGCAGGAGCACGGCTTGCCGGCGATGGCGGTCCTTGTGGGGGGCGCTATCGCGAGCAAGCTTTGCTCCTACGGATCCAGCATTACTGGATGATCAGGTTGTTGAACAACAGATCCTCAACCACCGGGCTGCCGGTTTCGTCGTTCATGATTTGCTGGGTCTGCTTAAGGGCTTCCTGACGCAGCTTTTCCTTGGCCTCGACGTTGTTCATCGCTTCAGTGGTCTGCTGGGCAAACAACGCCACCAGCTGATTACGAATCAACGGTTCATTGGCTTTTACCAGTTTGGTCGCCTCATCACCGGTTACTCGCAACGCCACATCGGCCTTGTAGACCTTGAGCTTCGGCGTCCCGTCCAGCCCGTAGTTGCCCACGAACGGCGGGCTCAGGGTGATGTAATTGACCTTCGGCGCTGCACCTTCTTTGGCTTCTTCGGCCATCGCTGCCACAGGCAGAGACAGGGCCAGTAACAACATGATCCACGCTTTCACAATTCGCTCCTTATCCGGTTTGCGGCCTAGCATAACGACCCGCCGCTCAAGCACAAGCTTATGGCTGACTATCAGGGCCGGGCATGCTCGTTGACCCATCGACTCACACACCTACACTTATCGGCCATCACTCCCAAAGGAATAGCCCTGATGAAAGCCGTGCTGTGCAAAGCCTTCGGCCCTGCCGAATCGCTGGTGCTGGAAGACGTCGCCAGTCCTGTCGCGAAGAAGAATGAAATCCTGCTGGACGTGCACGCCGCCGGGGTGAATTTCCCGGACACGCTGATCATCGAGGGCAAATATCAGTTCAAGCCGCCCTTCCCGTTTTCCCCGGGCGGCGAAGCGGCTGGCGTAGTCAGCGAAGTAGGCGAAAAGGTCAGCCACCTCAAGGTCGGCGACCGGGTCATGGCGCTGACCGGCTGGGGCAGTTTCGCCGAACAGGTCGCGGTGCCGGGCTACAACGTGCTGCCCATTCCGCCATCGATGGATTTCAACACCGCCGCCGCGTTCAGCATGACTTACGGCACTTCGATGCACGCGCTCAAGCAACGGGGCAACCTGAAACCGGGTGAAACCTTGCTGGTACTCGGCGCTTCCGGTGGTGTCGGTCTGGCCGCTGTAGAAATCGGCAAAGCCATGGGTGCCCGGGTGATCGCCGCCGCCAGCAGCGCCGAAAAACTCGCAGTGGCCAAAGCCGCCGGTGCCGATGAGTTGATCAACTACAGCGAAACCAGTCTCAAGGACGAAATCAAGCGCCTGACCGATGGCCAGGGCGCCGATGTGATCTACGACCCGGTCGGCGGCGATCTGTTCGACCAGGCCATCCGCGCCATCGCGTGGAACGGCCGTCTCCTGGTTGTCGGCTTCGCCAGCGGACGCATCCCCGAACTCCCTGTGAACCTCGCACTGCTCAAAGGTGCAGCGGTGGTGGGTGTGTTCTGGGGCTCGTTCGCCCAGCGCCAGCCTCAAGACAACGCGGCGAACTTCCAGCAATTGTTTGGCTGGTTTACCGAGGGCAAGTTGAAACCGCTGGTGTCGCAGGTGTATCCACTGAGCAATGCGGCACAGGCAATCAATGATCTTGGCCAGCGCAAAGCGGTTGGGAAAGTGGTGGTTCAGGTTCGCTGAGCCCAATGAAGCGGTCTGGACTTCAAAATCAAGTTGTCAGGCCGCTTACTTCCCATCCAATCGAAGGACATTTCCCAAAGCCTCGTCCTACCCTGGAGCGAAATGCGGCATGAAGACCTGCAAGTAACGCTTCCTACAACGCCCTACAGTTGTACCTGAGCGACATGTTCATAAAACAACATGCAATCTCCAACATTTCCGCTATTTGACCAATGCGAACCGGTGCTATTTTCGGTAACGAAACTGTAACATTCGCATCCGCAGTCAAAACAAGAAATCTGGAGCTCTTGAATGTTTGCTTTCTTTCGCCCTGCCGCACATCAGGCTCCATTGCCTGAAGAAAAAATAGACAACACCTACCGGCGCCTTCGCTGGCAGATCTTCGCCGGGATTTTCTTTGGCTATGCGGGGTATTACCTGCTGCGCAAAAACTTCTCCCTGGCCATGCCCTATCTGATCGAAGAGGGTTATACCCGCGGCGAACTGGGCTTGGCGCTGTCGGCCATCGCCATTGCCTACGGCCTGTCCAAGTTCCTGATGGGCATCGTGTCCGACCGCTCCAATCCGCGCTTCTTCCTGCCCTTCGGCCTGCTGGTGTCGGCCGGTGTGATGTTCATTTTCGGTTTCGCGCCCTGGGCGACGTCCAGTGTGACCATCATGTTCATCCTGCTCTTTATCAATGGCTGGGCCCAGGGCATGGGCTGGCCGCCGAGTGGGCGGACGATGGTGCACTGGTGGTCGCAGAAGGAACGCGGTGGCGTAGTGTCCTTGTGGAACGTGGCGCATAACGTCGGTGGCGGTCTGATCGGCCCGCTGTTCTTGCTCGGCATGGGCCTGTTCAATGACTGGCACGCAGCGTTTTACGTGCCGGCGGCGGTCGCCATGGCGGTGGCGGTGTTTGCCTTCGTCACCCTGCGCGACACCCCGCAATCGGTGGGCCTGCCGCCCATCGAAAAGTACAAGAACGACTACCCGGAAGGCTACGACGCCAGCCACGAAGAAGAATTCAGCGCCAAGGAAATCTTCGTCAAATACGTGCTGCGCAACAAAATGCTCTGGTACATCGCCCTGGCCAACGTCTTCGTCTACCTGTTGCGCTACGGCGTGCTGGACTGGGCACCGACCTACCTCAAGGAAGCCAAGGGCTTCACCGTGGATAAGACCTCGTGGGCCTACTTCTTCTACGAATGGGCAGGTATTCCGGGCACGCTGCTCTGTGGCTGGATGTCGGACAAGATCTTCCGTGGCAACCGTGGCCTGACCGGCATGGTGTTCATGGCTTTGGTGACTGTTGCGACCCTGGTGTACTGGCTAAACCCGGCCGGCAACCCGACAGTCGACATGATCGCGCTCATCTCGATCGGCTTCCTGATCTACGGCCCGGTGATGCTGATCGGCCTGCAAGCGCTGGAATTGGCACCGAAGAAAGCCGCCGGTACGGCAGCGGGCTTCACGGGTCTGTTCGGTTATCTGGGGGGGTCGGTCGCGGCCAGTGCAGCGATGGGCTACACCGTGGACCACTTCGGCTGGGATGGCGGTTTCATCTTGCTGATCGGCGCGTGCCTGCTGGCGATGGCCTTCCTGGCGCCGACGCTGTGGCACAAACAAGTCGCCAGTCAGAGCCGCGAAGCAATCGCCTGATCGGCCGTTGATTTGCAGCGCTTGAGCCGCGCCTCCAGATTCCGGTCTGGCATGGCGTGGCTACGCAGGGCGTGGGCGGTCTGCTCGACATAATCGCGAGTGGTGCCGTAACGCCCGCAAGCGTTTTCGAACACGTGGCTCAGCACGTGATCCGGCAAGTTGCCCGCATAGCTGGGCAGATGCCGCTCCAATACAAACCCCAACGCCTGAACCTGACTTCCGTCTTCAAGACGGCAGTTGAGCCAGTGTGGGCGATAGGACGGGAATGGCATTTCGCGCTGCCAAAGTGCGTAAAGAGAGGCTTCAAGTTGTTCTTCAGGCAAGCGATAGGCGAAGCCGCTGCAAGAACCACCGCGATCCAGGCCGAACACCAGCCCAGGCACTTCGGGGGTGCCGCGATGTTCGTGGGACCACAAATACAAACCGCGATGGTAGCCATGCACACGACCCCGAACTCGCTCCACTGCTGCACATTCAGGACGCCAGATCAGCGAACCGTAAGCGAACAGCCACACCGGCCCGCCCTTGTGGCGCGCCATCGTCGACTGCATTGAGCTGAGCAATTGTTCGTGCGTGAGCTGCGGCCCCAGATCGAGCTGCGGAGGGTAAGCCAGATTCAAAAAAGCAGATTCAATGGCGCTCATGGCGATTAGCGTTCAGCTCCCCGCGGGTGAAGAATTACTTAATAGAACGCACCGCTGTAACAATAAGGCACATATGTTTTAAGGCAATTTAAGTGCCATGGCACAGTTCATAACTATTTGCCTGGATGACATATAACCTACCGGTATTTATATAAATCTATAAATACCGATCGGCTATATAGGGAGTTATAACGAATAAGAGCGGGGATCAAAATCGCGAATCAAAATCGCGGATCAAAATCGCGGATCAAGATCGAGGCGCGTACGCAAATACATCCGCGCGCATTTGATGAGCATCCATCCCGGCTTCGACCAAAGCATCCAGCGTGCCGTAGACCATGGCCGGAGAGCCGCTGGCGTAGACATGCAAGGGTTTCAGATCAGGGAAGTCCTCGCACACCGCCTCATGCAACATGCCGCAGCGCCCCTGCCAGCTGCATTGATCGCTGACGACTTTATGCAGGAACAGATTGGGCAGTTTCAGCCATTCATCCCAATGTTCGATGGCATAAAAATCTTCAGGACGACGCACGCCCCAATACAAATGCACCGGATGTTTAAAGCCCGTGGCGCGGCAATGTTCGATCAGGCTATGGATCTGGCCCATGCCGGTGCCCGCGGCAATCAGCACCAGCGGACCGTCCGGCAGTTCCGCCAGGTGGGTGTCGCCGAATGGCATTTCGATTCGCACCATCAGGTTGCGTTGCAACTGGTCGATCAGGCTCAGCGCACTGCTTTCGCGCGCCAGCACATGAATTTCCAGATCACGCCCGCCATGCGGAGCCGAGGCCAGGGAGAACGCGGATTTCTCACCGTTCTCGCGCTCGATCATCAAGTACTGACCGGCGTGATAACGCGGCGGCTTGCCGGCCGGCGCTCGCAGTCGCACACGCCAGGTATCGCCGCCGACGTCCCTGCATTCAATGACCTGACACGACAAGCTGCGCACCGGCAATTCTCCCAGCGCGAGCACGCCATCCCACAGCACGATGCAGTCTTCCAGCGGCTCTGCAATGCAAGTGTAGAACTCGCCATGGTCGCGCACACCGCCTTCCTGCTCGACCCGCCCTTCCACCAGCAGTGCGGCGCACACGTGGCAATTGCCGTTGCGACAGCTTTGCGGGCATTCATAGCCCAGACGCCGTGCGCCATCGAGAATCCGCTCGCCGGGCAGAATCTGTAGCACTGCTCCGGAGGGCTGCAAGGTTACACGCATCAATCTATTCCTAACTGATTCCAGATGGCATCGATCCGCTGGGTAACGGCTTCGTCCTTGACGATCACCCGGCCCCACTCGCGAGTGGTTTCGCCCGGCCATTTGTTCGTGGCATCAAGCCCCATCTTCGAACCCAGGCCGGAAACCGGCGAGGCGAAGTCCAGGTAATCGATCGGCGTGTTGTCGATCATCACCGTGTCGCGCTTGGGGTCCATGCGCGTGGTGATGGCCCAGATCACGTCGTTCCAGTCGCGTGCGTTGATATCGTCATCACAGACGATAACGAACTTGGTGTACATGAACTGTCGCAAAAACGACCAGACACCGAGCATTACCCGCTTGGCGTGGCCCGGATACGACTTCTTCATGGTCACGATGGCCATGCGGTACGAGCAGCCTTCGGGCGGCAGGTAGAAGTCGGTGATCTCGGGGAACTGCTTCTGCAGGATTGGCACGAACACTTCGTTCAGCGCCACGCCGAGAATCGCCGGCTCATCCGGCGGACGGCCGGTGTAGGTGCTGTGGTAGATCGGTTTGATGCGGTGGGTGATGCGCTCGACGGTGAACACCGGGAAGCTGTCGACTTCGTTGTAGTAACCGGTGTGGTCGCCGTACGGGCCTTCATCGGCCATTTCGCCCGGATGGATCACGCCCTCAAGGATGATCTCGGCGGTGGCCGGCACTTGCAGGTCGTTGCCACGGCACTTCACCAGTTCGGTGCGGTTGCCGCGCAGCAGACCGGCGAAGGCGTATTCGGAGAGGCTGTCCGGCACCGGCGTCACCGCGCCGAGAATGGTCGCCGGGTCGGCGCCCAGCGCCACGGACACCGGGAACGGCTGGCCGGGATGCTTCTCGCACCACTCACGGTAATCCAGCGCGCCGCCACGGTGGCTCAGCCAGCGCATGATGACCTTGTTGCGGCCGATCACTTGTTGACGGTAGATGCCGAGGTTCTGGCGATCCTTGTTCGGACCTTTGGTGACGGTCAGGCCCCAGGTGATCAGCGGGCCGACGTCGCCCGGCCAGCAGGTCTGCACCGGCAGCATCGCGAGGTCGACGTCGTCGCCTTCGATGACCACTTCCTGGCACACCGCGTCTTTGACTACCTTCGGTGCCATGGCGATGATCTTGCGGAAGATCGGCAGCTTGGACCAGGCATCTTTCAGGCCTTTCGGCGGCTCGGGTTCCTTGAGGAACGCCAGCAGCTTGCCGATCTCGCGCAATTCGCTGACCGCTTCCGCGCCCATGCCCAGCGCCACGCGCTCAGGGGTGCCAAACAGGTTGCCGAGCACCGGGATGTCATAACCCGTGGGCTTTTCGAAAAGCAGGGCCGGACCTTTGGCACGCAGGGTGCGGTCGCAGACCTCGGTCATTTCGAGCACTGGGGACACCGGAACCTGGATGCGCTTGAGTTCGCCGCGCTTTTCCAGACCGCTGATAAAGTCGCGCAAGTCGCGATACTGCATGCGTGAGCCTCGTGTTGGCCGTGCCGTTCGGGGGTGGCAGTTTAGCGCCGAACCCCTCTGTTCAGAACCACGAACTGGCAATTGATCAAAAATCAGATAGCAAAAAGCCGGGTTTCCCCGGCTTCTTGGCCTTATCGACTTACTTGCGTTTCATCGACAGGAAGAACTCATCGTTGGTCTTGGTCGTTTTCAGCTTGTCGACCAGGAACTCGATGGCAGCGATTTCGTCCATCGGGTGCAGAAGCTTGCGAAGGATCCACATGCGCTGCAACTCGTCGTCGGCGGTCAGCAACTCTTCGCGGCGGGTGCCGGAACGGTTGATGTTGATGGCCGGGAAGACGCGTTTTTCGGCGATGCGACGATCCAGCGGCAGTTCCATGTTGCCCGTGCCTTTGAATTCTTCGTAGATCACTTCGTCCATCTTCGAGCCGGTTTCAACCAGCGCGGTGGCGATGATGGTCAGCGAACCGCCTTCTTCGATGTTCCGCGCGGCGCCGAAGAAACGTTTCGGTTTCTCCAGGGCGTGGGCATCGACACCACCGGTGAGTACTTTGCCGGAGCTCGGGATCACGGTGTTGTAGGCGCGAGCCAGACGAGTGATGGAGTCGAGCAGGATCACCACGTCCTTCTTGTGTTCGACCAGGCGCTTGGCCTTCTCGATCACCATTTCGGCAACCTGCACGTGGCGGGTTGGCGGCTCATCGAACGTCGAGGCAACCACTTCGCCGCGCACGGTGCGCTGCATTTCGGTCACTTCTTCCGGACGTTCGTCGATCAGCAATACGATCAGATGAACTTCAGGATTATTACGCGCGATGTTGGCTGCGATGTTCTGCAGCATGATGGTTTTGCCGGCTTTCGGCGGTGCAACGATCAGACCGCGCTGGCCTTTGCCGATCGGGGCGCACAGGTCGATGACACGACCGGTCAAGTCTTCGGTGGAACCGTTGCCGGCTTCCATCTTCATGCGCACGGTCGGGAACAGCGGGGTCAGGTTCTCGAAGAGAATCTTGTTTTTCGCGTTCTCGGGACGATCGTAGTTGATCGTATCGACCTTGAGCAGCGCGAAATAACGCTCGCCTTCCTTTGGAGGACGGATCTTGCCAACGATGGTGTCACCGGTGCGCAAGTTGAAGCGACGGATCTGACTCGGCGAGACGTAGATATCGTCTGGGCCGGCGAGATAGGAAGCGTCAGCGGAGCGAAGGAAGCCGAAGCCGTCCTGGAGAATCTCCAGCACGCCATCACCGGAAATTTCCTCGCCGCTTTTAGCGTGCTTTTTGAGCAGGGAGAAAATCACGTCCTGCTTGCGCGAACGGGCCATATTTTCTATGCCCATCTGTTCGGCCAATTCGAGCAGTTCGGTAATCGGCTTTTGCTTGAGTTCAGTCAGATTCATATAGGAATGACGTAATCATTTATGGAGGGGGGGAAATTAAGCTTTTGGCTTAATGAGGCCGCGCCGCAGAGAAGGCGACAGGATCGCGTACTTATTCGAAAAGGAGTGCGTCGGCGACGGCTAGCAGGGGGCAGTGGAGAAACCAGTGCGGGGCCGAATGTACCACCTGAGTTTCGGAGCGTCTAGCCCTCAATAACGAAAAGGCCCCGCGATGTGCGGGGCCTTTTTGATGACGCTTTAAACGACGCTTAGATGTTGGCGTCGAGGAAAGCAGCCAGTTGCGACTTCGACAGCGCGCCAACCTTGGTCGCTTCAACGTTGCCGTTCTTGAACAGCATCAGAGTCGGGATACCACGCACGCCATGCTTGGCCGGAGTTTCCTGGTTTTCGTCGATGTTCAGTTTGGCAACGGTCAGCTTGCCTTTGTAGGTTTCAGCAATTTCGTCCAGAACAGGAGCGATCATTTTGCAAGGGCCGCACCATTCAGCCCAGTAGTCGACCAGTACAGCGCCTTCGGCCTTGAGGACGTCGACGTCGAAGCTAGCGTCGGTGACGTGTTTAATAAGATCGCTGCTCATGGAAGTCTCCAGGTTGTAAGCAAAAAAACGTGGCCCATCATAGCCGCCCTTCCCTCGTTCAGGAAGGTGCAGATGATTGAGTCTCGCTATGGTGCCGCATGAGTTTGGGTATAGCTCAAGTCACGAGGTGGCGGGAGCGACGAAGGCAATTCCAGTGCGTAGTGCCGCGTTACGCACATGTTCGTGCATGGCCTTCTGTGCTGCGCCGGACGCCCGCCGGGCCAGTGCGCGGAGGATTTTGCGGTGCTCCTGCCAGGTTTCCATGGCCCGCTCGGCCCGGATGAACGGTAGCTTTTGGCTCTCTAGAAAGATGTCGGCGCTGGCCGTCAGGATGCTCAGCATCGCCTGATTGCCGCTCGCCAGCAGGATGCGCCGGTGAAACTCGAAATCCAGTCGCGCCGCGGCCTCGAAGTCGCCGGCCTTCAATTCGACGCGCATGGCGGCGACGTTATCTTCCAGTGCATCGAGCTCGTGAGTACTCAGGGTCACCGCCGCCAAACCGGCGGCAAAGCCTTCCAGGGCATAGCGCAACTGGAAGATATCCAGCGGCGAGGCCTGGGCCGCGAACGGCCAACTCAGCCCCGCATCCCCTCGCGGCAAATCAACCGGTGACTGCACGAACACGCCTTTGCCCGGCTGGATGCTGATCACCCCCAACGCACTCAATGACGACAACGCCTCGCGCAGCGACGCCCGACTGACCCCCAATTGCACCGCCAGATCCCGTTGCGAGGGCAAGGCATCGCCCGGGCCGAAACCTTGCTCGGTGATCAGTTTACGGATGGCTTGCAGCGCCACTTCAGGTACGGCGCGGGAGATCGAGTTCATGGTTTTTCAGACGAACCAGGCCAATGAGCGGTTAGTTGTAAAGCTATTCGCGACGCTCGGCAAGTCGTGCCCCATGGGGGTTCGGAGATTTTCATGGATGCGCTATCGGGGTGCGAAACCATGCATGACTGTTCAGACCAGTAAGACCGAAAGACTCCAGCAAAACCGTGGCCTTGCGCCCCAAAAACCCGATATTGGCACGGCCCATGCTCTGTCGATCCGCAGAATTCACTTCTCGCCGATTCGGAGATTTGCCATGACCCAGCGTTACAGCGCCCTCCTCGCCGCCCTGTTTGCCAGCCTGATGCTGAGCCAGGCGCCCGCCCACGCCGACGGTCTGGAGGATGTGGTCAAGCGCGGCGTCCTCAAGGTGGCCGTGCCTCAGGACTTCCCGCCCTTCGGCTCGGTCGGCCCGGACATGAAACCGCGCGGCTTGGACATCGATACGGCAAAACTGCTGGCCGACCAACTCAAGGTCAAACTCGAGCTGACGCCGGTCAATAGCACCAACCGCATTCCGTTCCTGACCACCGGCAAGGTCGATCTGGTGATCTCCAGCCTCGGCAAGAACCCCGAGCGCGAGAAGGTTATCGACTTCTCCCGTGCCTACGCGCCGTTCTACCTCGCCGTATTCGGCCCGCCAGACGCCAGCATCAAAAGCCTGGACGACCTCAAGGGCAAAACCATCAGCGTCACCCGTGGCGCCATCGAAGACATCGAGCTGACCAAAGTCGCGCCCGAAGGCGTGACCATCAAGCGCTTCGAAGACAACAACTCGACCATCGCCGCCTACCTCGCAGGGCAAGTTGACCTGATCGCCAGCGGCAACGTGGTGATGGTGACCATCAGCGAGCGCAACCCAAAACGCATTCCGGCGCTGAAAGTGAAGCTCAAGGATTCGCCGGTCTATGTCGGCGTGAACAAAAACGAGCCGGCGTTGCTGGACAAGGTCAACCAGATCCTCGCCACCGCCAAGACCGACGGCGCGCTGGAGAAGAACTCCCGGACCTGGCTCAAAGAGCCGCTGCCGGCTGATCTCTGATCGTCGTTGCGGAGACTGAATATGGCTTATCAGTTCGACTTTTTACCGGTGGTGCACAACACCGACCTGCTGCTGCGCGGTGCGCTGTTCACCCTTGAACTGACGGCCATCGGCGCGGTGCTCGGGGTGAGTCTGGGCATCGTCGGGGCGCTGGTGCGAGCGTGGAACATCCGTCCGTTCGCCGGTATTTTTGGGGTCTACGTCGAGTTGATCCGCAACACGCCGTTTCTGGTGCAATTGTTTTTCATCTTCTTCGGCCTGCCGTCACTGGGGGTGCAGATTTCGGAATGGCAGGCGGCAGTGCTGGCGATGGTGATCAACCTGGGCGCCTATTCCACCGAGATCATCCGCGCCGGCATCCAAGCGATCCCTCGAGGGCAGCTGGAAGCTGCCGCCGCGTTGGCGATGACCCGTTTCGAAGCGTTCCGCCACGTGGTGCTGCTGCCAGCACTGGGCAAGGTTTGGCCGGCATTGAGCAGCCAGATCATCATCGTCATGCTGGGTTCAGCCGTCTGCTCGCAAATCGCCACCGAAGAACTGAGCTTCGCCGCCAACTTCATTCAGTCGCGCAACTTCCGCGCCTTTGAGACCTATGCCCTGACCACACTGCTCTACCTGTGCATGGCGCTGCTGATCCGCCAGTTGCTGAACTGGATTGGTCGCCGTTTTATCGCAAGGAGCAGCAACCAATGAGCGATTTCACCTTCTGGGACGTCGTACACAACCTGCTCACGGGCCTGCAATGGACCCTGGCGCTGTCGCTGGTGGCATTTATCGGTGGCGGACTGATCGGCGTGCTGGTCATGGTCATGCGCATCTCGAAAAAATCCCTGCCGCGCAATTTCGCCCGCACCTACATCGAACTGTTCCAGGGCACGCCGCTGTTGATGCAGCTGTTTCTGGTGTTCTTCGGCGTGGCGTTGGCGGGGATAGAGATTTCGCCGTGGATGGCGGCGGCGATAGCCCTGACGCTGTTCACCAGCGCCTACCTGGCGGAGATCTGGCGTGGTTGCGTCGAATCGATCCCCAACGGCCAGTGGGAAGCTTCATCAAGCCTGGCGCTGAACCCGCTGGAGCAACTGCGCTACGTGATCCTGCCGCAAGCGCTGCGAATCGCCGTGGCGCCGACCGTGGGCTTCTCGGTGCAGGTGGTCAAAGGCACCGCCGTCACCTCGATCATCGGCTTCACCGAACTGACCAAGACCGGCGGCATGCTCGCCAACGCGACCTTCGAACCGTTCATGGTCTACGGCCTCGTGGCCCTCGGTTACTTCCTGCTCTGCTACCCCTTGTCCCTCAGTGCGCGCTATCTGGAAAGGAGACTGCATGCCTCTGCTTAGAATCTCGGCCCTGCATAAATATTACGGCGACCACCATGTGCTCAAAGGCATCGACCTCAGCGTCGAGGAAGGTCAGGTGGTAGCGATCATCGGCCGCAGCGGCTCGGGAAAATCCACCTTGTTGCGCACCCTCAATGGCCTGGAATCGATCAACGACGGCGTGATTGAAGTCGACGGCGAATACCTCGACGCCGCCCGTGCCGACCTGCGCAGCTTGCGACAGAAAGTCGGAATGGTGTTTCAGCAGTTCAACCTGTTCCCGCACCTGACGGTCGGCGAGAACGTGATGCTCGCACCGCAAGTGGTACAGAAAGTGCCGAAAGCCAAAGCGGCCGACCTTGCGCGGGAGATGCTGGAACGGGTCGGGCTGGGGGAAAAATTCGATGCCTTCCCGGATCGGTTGTCTGGCGGGCAGCAACAGCGGGTGGCGATTGCCCGGGCGCTGGCGATGTCACCGAAGGTCTTGCTGTGCGATGAAATTACCTCGGCGCTGGACCCGGAATTGGTCAATGAAGTGCTGAGCGTGGTCCGGCAACTGGCCAAGGAAGGGATGACGTTGATTATGGTCACCCACGAGATGCGTTTTGCCCGGGAGGTTGGGGATAAGTTGGTGTTCATGCATCAGGGCAAGGTGCATGAGGTGGGGGATCCGAAGATTCTGTTCGCCAACCCGCAGACCACGGAGTTGGCGAATTTCATTGGGACGGTTGAGGCTGCGGGCTGATTGATCTTCAGCGCCTGCAAGGCCGCCTTCGCGGGCAAGCCCGCTCCCACAGGGTTCTCTGCTGGAACGCGATGGTGTGCTCGACGCAAAAACCTGTGGGAGCGGGCTTGCTCGCGAAGAGGCCATTCGCAACACCACGGATGCCCCGTGGTAAAAGATCGCAGCCTTCGACAGCGCCTACGCGTTGGCGGCAGCGTTTGATCGTGGCACGATGTCGAGGTTATCGACCGAGACCCCCTGACCATGCCGCAATCCCAAGCCAAGAATCTGTCCCTGATCGCCGCAATCGACCTGGGCTCCAACAGCTTTCACATGGTCGTGGCCAAGGCCCAGAACGGCGAAATCCGTATTCTCGAACGACTCGGGGAGAAGGTTCAGCTGGCCGCCGGCATCGACGATGAGCGTCAGCTCAGTGAAGAATCCATGCAACGCGGGCTCGATTGCCTGAAGCGTTTTGCCCAACTGATCAACGGTATGCCGCCCGGCGCCGTGCGGATCGTCGGCACCAACGCCCTGCGTGAAGCCCGTAACCGTGGCGAATTTATCCGCCGCGCTGAAGAAATCCTTGGCCACCCGGTGGAAGTCATCTCCGGCCGTGAAGAAGCACGCCTGATTTACCTCGGCGTCTCCCACACCCTCGCCGACACCCCGGGCAAACGCCTGGTAGCCGACATCGGCGGCGGCAGTACCGAATTCATCATCGGCCAGCGCTTTGAACCACTGCTGCGCGAAAGCCTGCAGATGGGCTGCGTCAGCTACACCCAGCGCTATTTCAAGGATGGCAAGATCACCCCGGCCCGCTACGCCCAGGCGTACACGGCGGCGCGGCTGGAGATCATGAGCATCGAACACGCCCTGCACCGGCTGACCTGGGATGAAGCCATCGGCTCCTCGGGCACCATTCGTGCGATTGGCCTGGCGTTGAAGGCTGGCGGTCATGGCACGGGCGAGGTTAATGCCCAAGGCCTGGCCTGGCTCAAGCGCAAGTTGATCAAGCTCGGCGACGTTGAGAAGATCGACTTCGAAGGCATCAAGCCTGACCGCCGGGCGATTTTCCCTGCCGGCCTTGCGATTCTCGAAGCGATTTTCGATGCCCTCGAACTGCAACGCATGGACCACTGTGAAGGCGCCCTGCGCGAAGGCGTGCTCTATGACCTGCTAGGCCGCCATCATCACGAAGACGTCCGTGAGCGCACCCTTAGCTCGCTGATGGAGCGTTATCACGTCGACCTGGAACAAGCGGCGCGGGTTGAGCGCAAGGCGTTGCATGCTTTCGATCAAGTGGCTGAGGATTGGGAGCTGGATGACGGGGTCTGGCGTGAATTGCTCGGCTGGGCGGCCAAGGTCCATGAAGTGGGCCTGGACATCGCTCACTATCAGTATCACAAGCACGGCTCCTACCTGATTGAGCACTCGGACCTGGCCGGGTTCTCCCGCGAAGACCAGCTGATGCTCGCGCTGCTGGTGCGCGGCCACCGCCGCAATATTCCCCGGGACAGGTTTGCCGATTTCGGCGATGACGGCATCAAGCTGATTCGCCTGTGCGTGCTGCTGCGCTTTGCGATCCTGTTCCATCACATCCGTGGCACCCAGGAAATGCCCCAGGTCGTGCTGCACGCCAACCGCGACAGCCTTGATGTGCAGTTCCCGGAAAACTGGCTGGACGAAAACCAGCTGACCCAGGCCGACTTCGCCCTTGAAGCGGAGTGGCTGACCCGCGTCGGCTTTGTGCTTAACGTTCGCTGAAAATGAAAAAGGCCTTCTTCGGAAGGCCTTTTTTTGTGTCCGCAATTCAGCAAACGACGCATTGCCCCCTGTGGGAGCGGGCTTGCTCGCGAATGCAGTGTGTCAGTCAATATTGATGTCGACTGACACACTGCATTCGCGAGCAAGCCCGCTCCCACAAGGGTACGTGTGTTAACGAACGGCGAGGATCGGGCTGCCCAAACGCTCCAGCAAAGTCGCCTGCGCGCTGCGCGGGTTCTGGTTGCCGGTCGGCGTGTTGCGGATGTAACGACCGTCCGCCTGCAGGCTCCAGCTGTGAGTGTTATCGGTGAGATACAGCTCCAGCTCTTTCTTGACCCGCATGATCAGCTTCTTGCCCTCGACCGGGAAGCAAGTCTCGACGCGCTTGTCGAGGTTGCGCTCCATCCAGTCGGCGCTGGACAGGAACATCTGCTCTTCGCCGCCATTGAGGAAGTAGAAGACCCGGGTGTGCTCCAGGAAACGCCCGATGATCGAGCGCACGTGGATGTTGTGGGAAACCCCGGCAATGCCCGGACGCAGGCAGCACATGCCGCGCACCACCAGATCGATACGCACCCCGGACTGACTGGCCTTGTACAGTGCGCGGATGATCTTCGGATCGGTCAGCGAGTTGAACTTGGCGATGATGTGCGCCGGTTTGCCGTCCAGGGCGAACTGGGTCTCCCGGGCAATCATGTCGAGCATGCCCTTCTTCAACGTGAACGGCGCGTGCAGCAGCTTCTTCATGCGCAGGGTTTTACCCATGCCGATCAGCTGGCTGAACAGTTTGCCGACGTCTTCGCACAAGGCGTCATCCGAGGTCAGCAAACTGTAGTCGGTGTACAGACGGGCGTTGGCCGCGTGGTAGTTGCCGGTCCCCAAGTGGGCGTAACGGACAATCTCGCCCGCCTCGCGACGCAAGATCAGCATCATTTTGGCGTGGGTCTTGAAGCCGACCACGCCGTAAATCACCACCGCACCGGCCGCTTGCAGACGGCTGGCCAGTTGCAGGTTGGACTCTTCGTCGAACCGCGCACGCAATTCGATCACCGCAGTGACTTCCTTACCGTTACGCGCCGCATCGACCAACGCATCAACGATTTCCGAGTTGGCGCCGGAGCGGTACAGAGTCTGACGAACCGCCAATACATGCGGGTCCTTGGCCGCCTGGCGCAGCAGGTCGACCACCGGGGTGAAGGACTCGAACGGGTGCAGCAGCAGAATGTCCTGCTTGCTGATCACGCTGAAGATGTTCTCGCTGTTTTGCAGCAGTTTCGGGATCTGCGGGGTGAACGGCGTGTATTGCAGCGCTCGCTGACTGTCCAGACCAGTAATGCTGAACAGGCGGGTCAGGTTGACCGGACCGTTGACCTGGTACAGCTCGGTCTCGTGCAGGTTGAACTGCTTGAGCAAGTAGTCGGACAAATGTTTCGGACACGTGTCGGCGACTTCCAGACGCACCGCGTCACCGTAGCGACGGGAGAACAACTCGCCGCGCAGGGCGCGGGCCAGGTCTTCCACATCTTCGGTGTCGACGGCGAGGTCGGCGTTTCGGGTCAGGCGGAATTGGTAGCAGCCCTTGACCTTCATGCCCTGGAACAGGTCATCGGCGTGCGCATGGATCATCGACGACAGGAACACGTAATTGTCGCCAGCGCCGCCCACTTCTTCCGGCAACTTGATGACGCGCGGCAGCAAACGTGGCGCCGGGATGATCGCCAGACCGGAATCGCGGCCGAAGGCGTCGATACCTTCGAGCTCGACGATGAAGTTCAGGCTCTTGTTCACCAGCAACGGGAACGGGTGCGTCGGGTCGAGGCCGATCGGGGTAATGATCGGCGCGATCTCGTCGCGGAAATAGCGGCGCACCCAGGTTTTGATCTTAGTGGTCCAGTGACGCCGGCGGATGAAGCGGACCTGATGTTTCTCCAGTTCCGGCAACAGAATGTCGTTGAGGATCGCGTACTGGCGGTCGACGTGACCGTGTACCAATTCGCTGATGCGGGCCAGGGCCTGATGCGGTTGCAAGCCATCGGCGCCGGCCTGTTCGCGGGCGAAGGTGATCTGTTTCTTCAGGCCGGCCACCCGAATCTCGAAGAACTCGTCCAGGTTGCTGGAGAAGATCAGCAGAAACTTCAGCCGCTCCAGCAACGGGTAGGACTCATCCAGCGCCTGCTCCAGCACGCGGATGTTGAACTGCAGTTGCGAGAGCTCGCGATGGATGTACAGGCTGCTGTCATCCAGGCCGGGAATGGCAATCGCTGGCGCCGCTATTACGGGCTCGGCCACCACCGCAGGTGGAGCAGGCTCCAGTTCCGGCGGGGTTTCGGCGATTTGCTCCATCACAGGTTGAGCATCTTTTACGGCAACTTCAGTGAGCACTTCGGTATTCATCGAATGTTCCTGGGAGGGCTATTTTTGCTCTCGTAACAATTGAGCAGCACGGACGGCAAAGTAAGTCAGGATGCCATCAGCGCCTGCACGTTTAAAAGCGGTCAGGGATTCGAGGATAACCCCTTCGCTCAACCAGCCATTCTGGATCGCCGCCATGTGCATGGCATATTCACCGCTGACCTGATAAACAAAGGTCGGCACTTTAAATTCTTCTTTGACCCGGTAGAGGATGTCCAGATACGGCATACCCGGCTTGACCATGACCATGTCCGCGCCTTCTGACAAGTCCGCCGCCACTTCGTGCAGGGCTTCGTTGCTGTTGGCCGGGTCCATTTGATAGGAGGCCTTGTTGGCCTTGCCCAGGTTCAGCGCCGAACCGACCGCATCGCGGAACGGGCCGTAATAGGCGCTGGCGTACTTCGCCGAGTAGGCCATGATCCGCACGTTGACGTGATCGGCCAGCTCCAGCGCTTCGCGGATCGCCTGGATGCGACCGTCCATCATGTCCGACGGGGCCACCACCTGAGCGCCGGCTTCGGCGTGGGACAGCGCCTGCTTGACCAGTGCGTCGACGGTGATGTCGTTCTGCACGTAACCTTCTTCGTCGAGGATACCGTCCTGGCCATGAGTGGTGAACGGGTCCAGGGCGACGTCAGTGATCACACCCAACTCCGGGAACCGGTCACGCAGGGCGCGAGTGGCGCGCTGGGCAATGCCGTTGGGGTTCCAGGCTTCGGCGGCGTCCAGAGACTTGAGCTGCGGCGGCGTCACCGGGAACAACGCCAGCGCCGGAATCCCCAGCTCGACCCACTTGGCCGCTTCTTCAAGCAACAGATCAATGGTCAGGCGCTCGACGCCTGGCATCGACGCCACCGCTTCGCGACGGTTTTCACCGTCCAGCACGAACACCGGCAGGATCAGATCGTCGACGGTCAGAATGTTTTCACGGACCAGTCGACGCGAAAAATCATCACGACGATTGCGACGCAGGCGGGTTGCTGGGAACAAACGGTTGGCGGGGGTAAAGCTCACGGCAGACTCCTGAGCCCGCGTTGGCGGGCGAGCGTGACAGTTATAAGCGGCCATTATGACGAAGACATGACAGTTGTGCTTAGCCCTGTGACACGTAGCCGCATTCCATTGTCCTTGTAGGAAATGTTCACGTCGAGACACATTTGGACACTTTCATGAATGATCACGAAGGGTTAGGCTGCGCGTTCATTTCGCCAGCATCCAGACAATGCTCCAACAATTTCTTCAGGAATTCGGCTACTTCGCCCTCTTTCTCGGCACGTTTTTCGAAGGCGAAACCATTCTGGTGCTCGCAGGCTTCCTCGCGTTCCGCGGATACATGGACCTCAAAGTGGTCATGATCGTGGCATTCCTCGGCAGTTATGCCGGCGATCAGCTGTGGTATTTCCTTGGACGCAAGCACGGCCGCAAGTTGCTGGCGCGCAAACCGCGCTGGCAATTGATGGGTGATCGGGCGCTGGAACACATCCGCAGGCACCCGGACATCTGGGTACTGAGCTTCCGCTTTGTCTATGGCCTGCGCACGGTGATGCCGGTGGCGATCGGCCTGTCGGGCTATCCGCCAGGACGTTATCTGCTGCTCAACGGGATTGGTGCCGCGATCTGGGCCGCGGCGCTGGCTGCCGCCGCCTATCACTTCGGTGCGGTACTCGAAGGCATGCTCGGCAGCGTCAAGAAGTACGAGCTGTGGGTGCTTGGTGCCCTGCTGATACTGGGCTTTTGCCTGTGGCTGCGCCGACGCTTCAAGAACGCCCGTCTGGCGAAAAAGATCTACGCCGACGAGCAGGCCTTGAAAGCTGAACAAGCCAAAACCAACGAACCTACGACGCCAGTCGAGTGAAACGGTTTCTGCAACAGTAGAGACCGAGACCACTGAGCAGGCTGTAACTCAGCAGGCCGACCCAGCCTGCCGCGCTGGCCGGCCACAGCCCAACGACCGGCGCCAGCCACACCAGCGGCACATTCGACGCCAGACGCAGCAGCTCAAGTTTCAGCGCCCACGGGCGATTCTCCAGGGCCACGCCCAACGTAAACAAACCCAGCGCCACGGCACTCCAGCCGAGCACCAGCGCGGCGGTTGGCAAATCCTGCTCCAGGTTCATCAAGTAGCTGCCCAGGGCGATGTAGACGCAGAACTGCAACACGACGTAAAGCTGCTGACGCCCGTCCAGCGGCACCTCGAATTTACGGAACTGACTCAGGTCGGGCTTGTTCATCGGGTACCTGGCCGCCACATCCGCCGGCCGCCAACCGGTGCGCATGAACCAGATGCGCAGCTTGTCCCATTTGCTTTGCGCACGCCGCGCGTCATCCCACAACTGTGCGTAGAACTGCACGTTCGCCCACAACGGATTCCAGCTCGCGAGCGGCGTGGTCACGCCGAAAATCACCGGTTCGTTATCGTCCTCTTCCTGGAACGAGCCAAATAGACGGTCCCAAATAATGAACACCCCGCCGTAGTTGCGATCCATGTAGAGAGCGTTCTGTGCATGGTGGGCCCGATGATTGGACGGCGTGACAAAGAACCACTCGAACCAGCCGAGCTTGGGAATGTGTTTGGTATGCACCCAGAATTGGTACAGCAAGTTCAGCGAGGCGACGCTGATGAACACCAGCAGCGGCACGCCGAGCACGGCCATCGGCAGATAGAAAATCCAGCTCAACAGGAAGCCGGTACTGGTCTGGCGCAGCGCCGTGGACAGGTTGTAGTCCTCACTCTGGTGATGCACCGAATGCGCCGCCCAGAGGATGTTGCGTTCGTGGCCCATGCGATGCAGCCAGTAGTAGCAGAAGTCGTAGAGGACGAAGGCGAATACCCAGACCCAGACGCTGTCGGCCGAGAGTTCGATCAGCGCCAGGTGCTTGAGGGCAAACGCATACGTCACCAGGCCGACGCCTTTGGTCAACAGCCCGGTGGTGGTCGACAGCACGCCGGTGCTCATGCTGTTGATCGCGTCCGCCACGCGATAATTGCTCACCCCGCGCCAACGGTCGGCCAGCAGTTCGACGGCAATCAGCACAAAGAAAAACGGCACCGCATACAGAATGAAGTCCATGACGCGCCCTGATCGGAATCTCGAGGACAGATCCTAGGTGTAGCCGCGATTTAACCCTATGGCAACGAGTGACAAATTAGTGGACATTTAACGCCATGAATCTGGAGAAAAGCCCATGAGCAAAAAAATTGCAGTGATCCTATCCGGCTGTGGCGTGTACGACGGCGCCGAGATCCACGAAAGCGTGATCACTCTGCTGCGTCTGGACCAACGAGGGGCTCAGGTGCAGTGTTTCGCACCGAACATTGCGCAGTTGCATGTGATCAATCACCTGACCGGCGAAGAAATGCCCGAGTCGCGCAACGTACTAGTGGAATCGGCGCGGATCGCCCGGGGCAATATCAAGGATATCCGCGAAGCGGACGTGGAAGACTTTGATGCGCTGATCGTTCCCGGCGGATTTGGTTCGGCCAAGAACCTGTCGAACTTTGCCGTCGAAGGCGCCGGATGCAGCGTTCAACCTGACGTCCTGGCGTTGACCGAAGCGTTCGCCGAGGCCGGCAAGCCGGTCGGGCTGATCTGCATCTCGCCGGCACTCGCGGCGAAGATCTATGGACCGGGCGTGACCTGCACCATCGGCAACGATGCCGATACTGCCGCCGCCATGAACAAGATGGGCGCTACCCACGCCGACTGCGCGGTAACAGACATCGTTGAAGACAAGGCGCGCAAACTGGTCAGCACCCCGGCGTACATGCTGGCGCAATCGATCAGCGAGGCAGCGTCAGGCATCAACAAACTGGTAGACCGCGTGCTAGAACTGACCCACGAAGACGACGCCTGACACCGTTCAGTGTGGGAGTGAGCCTGCTCGCGATAGCGGTCTAACCGTCGACATCAATGTTGAATGTGCCGACCCCATCGCGAGCAGGCTCGCTCCCACAGGGACCACCGTCATGCTTAAGACTTGCGCGATAACCGCGTGAGTATCCGGTCCAGCGCATTGGCAAACGCCTGCTTCTCGCGCTCGCCAAATGGCGCGGGCCCGCCGCTCATCTGCCCCTGCTCACGTAGATCGGTAAACAGGTTACGCACCGCCAACCGATCGCCCATGTTCTGCGCATCGAACTCTTTGCCCCGTGGATCCAGTGCCGCAACGCCCTTTTTCACCAGACGGTCGGCCAGCGGCACATCGCTGCAGATCACCAATTCTCCGGGGACCGCGTGTTCCACCAGGTAGTCGTCGGCGGCATCCGGACCACTCGGCACTACGATCAATTTCACCAGGGCCAATCCCGGCTTGATCTGCGGCTGTCCGGCCACCAGCACCACTTCGAACTGGCGCTTGAGGGCGAACTTCACCACCAGATCCTTGGCCGCCCGCGGGCAGGCGTCGGCATCGATCCAGACACGCATTGTGTTTTCCTCTTCCAAAAAAATCGCGAGCAGGCTCGCTCCCACAGGTTATACGCAATTCCTGTGGGAGCGAGCCTGCTCGCGATTGTGAGCGAAGCGAATGCTGTTGTTAAGAAACCTGCACCCGCCGCTTCTCAGCCAGCCGACTACGGCTATACAGCACGATGATCGCAATAATCGCCACCGCCTGCGCACTCAGCGAATACGCGTCAGCGTGGATCCCCAGCCAGTCGAAGTCAAAGAACGGCACCGGCCGGGTGCCGAAAATCCCGGCTTCCTGCAACGCCTTCACGCCATGCCCGGCAAACACCACCGACAACGCGCACAACAGACCGGCGTTGATACTGAAGAACAACGACAACGGCAATTTCGCCGAACCGCGCAGGATTACCCAGGCCAGACCCACCAACAAAACCAACGCTGTCGCACCACCCGCCAGTACCGCGTTATGGCCCGCTGGACCTGCCTGCAACCAAAGGGTCTCGTAGAACAGAATCACTTCAAACAGTTCGCGATACACCGAAAAGAACGCCAGCGTCGCAAACCCGAAACGCCCACCGCCGCCTACCAGGCTGCTCTTGATGTAATCCTGCCAGGCCGCCGCGTGACGACGATCATGCATCCACACACCGAGCCAAAGCACCATGACCGCAGCGAACAACGCCGTCGCACCTTCCAGCAATTCCCGTTGCGAACCGCTGACATCGATCACATACGCTGCCAGCGCCCAAGTCCCCAGACCGGCCAGCAGCGCCAAGCCCCAACCGACGTTGACGCTGCGCACCGCCGATTCCTGGCCGGTATTGCGCAGGAACGCGAGGATTGCCGCCAACACCAGAATCGCTTCCAGGCCTTCGCGCAACAGAATCAACAAACCGGAGAGGTAGCTCAGGGACCAACTCAAGCCATCGCTGCCCAGCAGGCCGGCGGATTCCTTCAATTTGGCCTTGGCCGCGTCCAGACGCTGCTGGACCTGAGCCACCGGCAAACCGTCCTGCAACGACTGCCGGTAAGCCATCAGCGATTTCTCAGTGTCTTTGCGCACGTTGGTATCGACGTTATCCAGAGAACTTTCGACCAGTTCGAAGCCCTCAAGATAAGCCGCCACCGACAGGTCATAGGCCTGATCGTGATCACCCGCACGATAGGCTGCGACGCTCTTGTCCAGGGTCGCGGCGGTGTAGTCGAGCAACTGTGCCGGACCACGCTTGACCTGCGGCGGTTGCGCTCGCTGCGCACGGAAGGTCGCCGCCGCTTGCGGCCCCTCGGCGATTTGCACTTCTGCGGGAGTCTGACGGGCCAGGTCGGCGATGTTGTAGGTCTTCTCGGCTTTTGCAGCAGCCGGATCGGCGCTGAAGCTGGCGATGTAGGTTGCCAGGTCCCAACGCTGACGATCGTCCAGCTGGTCGGCGAAGGCCGGCATGTCGGTGCCTTCGACACCGAGGCCCAGAGTGCTGTAGATCGCGTAGAGGCTCAGGTGATCCAGCCGCGCCGCATCACGCAGATTGGCTGGCGGCGGCGTCATGCCGACGCCCGCCGGGCCATCACCGGCGCCCGCGTCGCCGTGGCACACCGAGCATTGCTGTGCGTACAGCGGCGCACCACGGCTCGGGTCGGGGGTAATCACTGGAGCCTGACTGACTTCATAAGCCACCGCCAGCTTCGCCCCAAGTTGCCGCGCCTGACGGGCGACGTCCGCACCGTCTTTGCGAGCAGAGATTGCACTGCGCAAGTCGCTGACGCCCTGCTCCAGCTCCGCGCGTTCGGGCCTGGCCGGCAATCCGCTGATCAGGTCTTGCAGAACCCCGAGAAACTCCAATTGTTCGCGGTATTCCGACTCATCAATGACCTTGCCGGCCTGGACCGTTACCGGGTAATCGGCGCCAATGTAATCAAGCAAATGCAGCGCCTTTGGCGCGCCTTCCGCCGTTTCGGCCAGCGCGTTGAAGCTGCAAAACGCAATCACAGGCAGCACTAGCCATGACAGAAAGCGGGAGGAGGCAATCATGAACGAATCTCAAATGGAAATACGAAGTAACACATTGTTCACTCCCAATGCGTTTCACTCAAGCTTTGTTGGTATTTCCTGCACGACAGCGTGCAAAGTCAGCGTGTCTAGTCCTGAAAAACAGATCAGAAGGTGTAAACCTTATTCAGGACGGGACAGCGACAAATAAAAAAGGTGACCTGAAAAGGTCGCCTTTTTTGTGCCTGGCGGTTTTACACCACTGCTTTGCGAAGGGTCGCCATGAATGCCGCCGCACCAATGAACAGCCCGGCAAACGTGCGGTTCATGCGTCTCTGCTGCTTGGGCGTGCGCAACATCCGCAGCACCTTCGATGCCAGTCCGGTGTAACCGGCCATGACGATCAGGTCGACGCAGATCATGGTCACACCGAGGATCAGGTACTGCGCCACCAGCGGTGCATGCGGATCAATGAATTGCGGCAGCACCGCGAGCATGAACACCAACGCCTTGGGGTTGCTGACGTTCACCAGGAAACCCCGGAACACCAGCGCCAGCGGCTTGCCGATTTGCCGGACGGCCGCGTCGTCGCTCATGTCATGGGGCAGCGCACGCCATTGCTTGACCGCCAGGTAAACCAGATAGGCCACGCCAAACCATTTGATCGCGTAGAAAGCGGTGGCCGACGCCGCGAGGATTGCACCGACACCGGCGGCGACAATCGCAATCTGTAACGCCAGACCCAGTTGCAGGCCCAGGGCGTTCCAATAACCGCGCCAGAAACCGTATCGCAGACCGCTGGACATCGACGCAATGGCGCCGGCACCGGGAGACAGGCTGATCACCCAGCAGGCGGCAAAAAACGCCAGCCATGTTTGAAGCACCATCGCACACCTCGACTCAGACTCGTGACAGACGTCTAAGCTAATGCGGCTTTGGGCCGATGACTACCGATTTTTTTGCAGGACAGAGTGGACTGCCGACCAGCGTTTACAGCTGTAGGGCCTCATCGCGAGCAGGCTCGCTCCCACATGGGATTTGTGAGCGTCGAAAACCATTGTGGGAGCGAGCCTGCTCGCGATGACGATTTATCAGACAACCTCTATGCAAGAGGTAACGACTATTTTTCGAACCCATTGGACGGAAACATATCCGTGCCGCGCCAGCGTCGAACCGAGCGCTGGAAGAACAGGCTATTGGGCACTTGCACCATGGCGCTGCCGGTGCCGAGCTCTTCCGCTTCAATCAGCGTGGTGTAGAGCAGATTAATCGCAACGACCCGGCCTTTGACGCCGGGCTTGTCGGTGGTGTCCACCAACTCGACCACATCACCGATCCGAAATGGGCCGACGGTGAAGATCAGGATGGCGCACAACAGATTCGAGAGCACGCTCCACATGGCGAAGAACGCCACTGCCGCTACCGCGACAAACCCGGACAACGCGGTCCAGAGCACCGTAGCCGAAACGCCGAGGCGTTCCAGGACGAAGATCAGCGCGCTGCCCATGATCAGCCAGCGCAAACCACCACGTAGCGGCATCAGCAACTGCGGCGGTAACGGATAGCGCTCGCCCAGACGCGTCAGGCACTTGGCCACGAAGCGCTGAGCGATGTAGCCTGCCAACAAGATCAGCAGGATTTGCCCAAAGAGCCACAGGGGCTCAATCCACACGGCAGCCAATGGCAGCTTGAACGCTTCCATCAAGACAGAGCCTCCAGCTCCGCCTGCATGCTTTCAAGCAACTCCAGCGCTTCCATCCAGGCTTCTTCCAGCTCGGCTTCACGGACCTTCAGCTTGGCCTGCTCGGCCAGCAGATCACGCAAATCGTTTTTGCGCGCTGGCTCGTAAATGTCGCTGTCGCCGAGGCTGGTATCGATCTTCGCCAGTTTCTCGTGCAGCTTGCCCAGTTCGGCTTCGAGCTTGTCAGCCTCGCGCTTGTGCGGTGCCAGTTGCTGACGCAACGCGGCCGCCGCCTGGCGCTGGGCCTTCTTGTCGGTCTTGTCCGGATTGACCGGCGTATTGCTGACCGGGGCGTTGCGCTGACGGTAGTCCACCAGCCAACGGGTGTAGTCTTCCAGGTCGCCGTCGAACTCCTCGACCTTGCCGTCCGCCACCAGGTAGAAATTGTCGGTGGTACTTTTGAGCAAATGGCGATCGTGGGAGACCACCAGTACCGCGCCACTGAATTCCTGCAGGGCCATGGTCAGCGCCAGGCGCATTTCCAGGTCCAGGTGGTTGGTCGGTTCGTCGAGCAGCAACAGGTTCGGTCGCCCCCAGGCGATCAATGCCAGCGCCAGACGGGCCTTTTCGCCACCGGAGAAGTTCAGCACCGGCTCATCGATACGCGCGCCGCGGAAATCGAAACCACCGAGGAAGTCGCGCAGCGTCTGCTCGCGCTCGGTCGGCGCCAGGCGCTGCATGTGCAGCAGCGGGCTGGCCTTGGAGTCGAGTGAGTCCAGCTGATGTTGGGCGAAGTAGCCAACGACGGTGTTCTCGCCACGGGTCAGTCGGCCGGACAACGGTTCGAGTTCACCGGCAAGGTTTTTGATCAGGGTCGATTTACCGGCACCGTTCGGGCCAAGCAAACCGATCCGCGCACCGGGGGTCAGTTGCAGCTTGACCTTCTCCAGCACGGCTCGCTCGCCGTAACCCAGTCGGGCGTCGGAGAGGTCAATCAACGGGCTGGAGATTTTCACGGATTCGCGAAAAACGAAATCGAATGGCGAATCGACGTGGGCGGCGGACAGTTCTTCCATCCGCTCCAGCGCCTTGATCCGGCTCTGGGCCTGACGGGCCTTGGTGGCCTGGGCCTTGAAGCGGGCGATGTAGCTTTCCATGTGCGCACGTTGCGCCTGTTGCTTCTCGTAGGCCTGCTGTTGCTGGGCCAGACGTTCGGCGCGAGCGCGTTCGAAGGCGCTGTAACCACCGCGATACAGGGTGATCTTGCGCTGATCGACGTGGGCCACGTGATCGACCACGGCATCGAGGAAGTCCCGGTCGTGGGAAATCAGCATCAAGGTGCCGGGATAGCTTTTGAGCCATTCTTCGAGCCAGATGATGGCGTCGAGGTCCAAGTGGTTGGTCGGTTCGTCGAGCAACAACAAGTCCGAGGGGCACATCAAAGCCTGCGCCAGGTTCAGACGCATCCGCCAACCACCAGAGAAATCTCCTACCTGGCGATCCATCTGTTCATTGGTGAACCCAAGGCCGGCCAGCAGTTTTCGGGCCCGGGCATCGGCGGTGTAACCGTCGGCGCTGTCGAGTTCCGAGTGCAGGCGGGCCTGAGCGGTACCGTCATGGGCCGCTTCGGCTGCCGCGAGGTCGCGTTGCACCTCACGCAGGCGCAGGTCGCCATCGAGCACATAGTCGACCGCCACCCGATCGAGGGTGTCGATCTCCTGGCGCATGTGGGCGATGCGCCAGTCCGCCGGCAAGAAGCAATCACCCGAATCCGGGTGCAGGTCACCCAGAAGCAAGGCAAACAGGCTCGATTTGCCGGCGCCGTTGGCACCGATGAGGCCGGCTTTGTGGCCGGCGTGCAGGGTCAGCTCGGCGTCTTCTAGCAGACGTTGAGGGCCACGCTGTAAAGTCAGGTTCTGAAGTCGAATCATAATGGCGGCGGAGTCTACCAGCTTCGCTCGCAACTGGCGCGAGTAGCACTATGTCCTCTGACCTGTGGAGCTTTTCCCTTAGTACTTACGCCCGTCCCGGCGTTGAACCTGCGTGCCTGCAATTGCAGTCGGCGGGTATCAATGTGTGCTTGCTGCTCTGCGGGCTGTGGCTGGGAGAACGTGGCGTCGCCTGTAACGAACACCGATTGAAGCAACTGCGTAGCGTGGCCGAGCCGTGGGACGCAGACGTGGTGCAACCGCTGCGAGCCTTGCGGGTGAATTGGAAAGTCGTTGCCACCGACGATAGCGAACTGAATGCTTTGCGCGAGCAAGTGAAGGCACTCGAACTGGAAGCCGAGCGACATCTGTTGTTGCGACTGGAGAGAACGGCGCAAAGTTGGCCGCAGGGTGACGCGGCCGATCTAGCGGCCTGGCTGGCAGGTGTGACGGCAGGCGCCGTCCACCTGGACCGCGACGCGCTGCATCAGCTGCGCGTCGCGGCAACCGGCACTTAAGAAGCGCTGGTTGGGGTGGTTGCTGCGATCGATGCGGCGGCCGGCGTTGGCGCTGGCGGCGTTGTCGAGGTAGCTGCTGCTAAAGCAGACGTTGCCGCCGGAACCGGGTTGGCTGGCTTGGCAACTGGCGCGGCGGCCGGCTTGGCGGCAACAGGTTTTTTCACCGCGGGTTTTGCAGCCGGTTTGGCAGCGGCAGGTTTGGCTGCTGGTTTCGCTACAGCAGGTTTTGCGGCAGCAGTTTTGGCAGCCGGTTTGGCTGCAGTTTTTGCAGCTGGCTTGGCAGCTGTTTTAGTCGCGACTGATTTCGCGGCAGGCTTGGCAGCAGGTTTCGCAGCGGCAGTTCTAGCCGTTGGTTTTGCGGCCGGCTTGGCAGCTGCTTTCGCCGCTGCAGTTTTCGCCACCGCCGGTTTAGCAGCAGCGGTTCTTGCAGCCGGTTTAGCGGCAGCTGTTTTGGCAGCGGCTGGCTTGGCGGCAGGTTTGGCGGCGGCTGTTTTTGCAGCCGGTTTCGCAGCGCTGGCAGCGACTGGTTTTCTCGCCGCAGGTTTTGCTGCTGGTTTTGCTGCGGCTTTCACCGGTGCTTTGGCAGCTGGTTTGGCGGCAGGCTTGGCCGGTGCTTTTGCAGCAGCCGGTTTGGCAGCGGCTTTCTTCGCAGGAGCCGCAGCAGGCTTGGCCGAACGCAGGGACAACGCCTTGCCGACAGCCTCTTGTACACGACCGACGCCCTGGGCCAGTTTCAGGCTTTCTTGAGCATCGCGCTTGAGTTGCAGAATGTAGCTGCGAGTTTCGGATTGACGATCCTTGAGGGCATCGAGCAAGTCCTCAAGCTCCTTCACCGCGCCCTTGGCTTTGGCTTGTGCCTTGGCCTTGCCGGCCGCCGCAGCGTCCTGCAATTTGGTACGGGACTTGTGCAGTTTTTCTTGTGCTTTTCCGCGTTGCTTTTCCAGTTTGGCGAGCAGTTTTTCAGCATCAGCCAAGGCTTGGGAGCAAGCGTTTTCCAGATGCTCGAGCAAGCTGCCCGAGAGTTGTTGGAGTAAGTGCAACGGAGTATTTACAGGCTTCTTGGTGGCCGACATGGTTTACCTCCTGGCTGACGTGGGTGCGGCTCATACTAGACCTCTGCTGCTACCGCCGCTAGGGCATCTTGACAGTATCCAAAGCACGACGTTGCAACGGATTGAAATTCTTCTGCGCTTGCGCAAAACCAGTTCACCGTCGAGCGCATTCACACTGGCATAATCCCCCGCACCTCAGGTCGGAGAGTGCCCATGTCGCGCTACCTTTTTTTATCACTGTGCGTGTTTTTTTCCGTGGCCCAGGCCGCCGAAAAAACCAAAGAAAATGACACTCATGATCTCTCTTACAGCCTGGGCGCAAGTCTCGGCGAACGCCTGCGCCAGGAGGTTCCCGATCTGCAACTTCAGGCGCTGATCCAAGGCTTGCAACAAGCCTATCAAGGCAAACCCCTGGCGCTGAAAGATGAGCAGATCGAACAGATTCTTGCCGAGCACGAAGCCCAGGTCGCCTTGCAACCGAGCACGCCGCAAAGCGAAATCGCACTCGAAAAAGAGCAGGCTTTTCTCGCTGAGGAAAAAGCCAGACCGGGCGTTCGTGAGCTGGCCGATGGAATATTGCTAACGGAGTTGGCGCCAGGCACGGGTGCCAAAGCTGGCCCCAACGGCAAAGTCCAGGTGCTATATATCGGTCGCCTTCCCGACGGCACGGTGTTCGATCAGAACAGTCAGCCGCAGTGGTTCAGTCTCGACAGCGTGATCAGCGGATGGCGTAGCGCGTTGCAGCAAATGCCGGTCGGTGCGAAATGGCGCCTGGTGATTCCATCAGCCGAAGCCTATGGCGCCGAGGGTGCCGGCGACCTGATTGCGCCCTTCACACCGCTGGTATTCGAAGTCGAACTGCGCGGTGCCACAGGCTGAATACCGGAAACGAAAAACGGCGCGCATAGCGCACCGTTTTTGGAGGTCTTGCAGGAAGGGGGTTCAGGCCTGAACCGGGTCCTCTTCCTTGTGAGCGGTGTGCAGCACTTCGATCAGGCAGTCTTCCAGCTCGAAGCGCTCGTGCAACAGGCCACCCAGCTCTTTGAATTTCTCTGCCACGCATTGACCTGCATCACATAGGTCGTTGAACGCGAGCAGCTTCTCGGTGATGACGTCGATGCGAGGGTAGATGGTCTCGGCCAGCTCGAGACCGCGAGTGTCACCAAACGCTTTGGCTTCGCCGGTCAGCTGTTCGTAGATCTCGAAGTGCCCGGCAGACACGTAATCGACCAGCACGCCGCAGAATTCCTGCAACGGCTTACGGTTCTCACCCAGTGCCTCAGGCTCGGCGCCGAGAGCATCATAGGCCCGAACCAGCTCGTGACGCTCCTGCAACCAGCGATCGATCAGCAGATGCACTCCACCCCAACGTTCCTGAGCATTCTGACAACTTTCGAGCATGGTGATCTCTCTTCCCTTGTGGGTCATGCTGCCCTACACCCGTCGCCACACTTGAAGGTCAAGTATCGGCCAGGCAGAGCGTCATTCGAGCAACATAATTCCAATGACACGTGCGGGCCAGATTATGCCCGCGCGACAATGGCTTCAAGGTACGCAGGAGATAAAGTTCATACAAGTGTTTAATCACCCGCCACCACCCGGTGCGACGAACCGCCGCTGAGCGGTCGCAGACAGGCTTTCCAGACAAGTCGCAGCAACTGGTAAATACCTAAAATCGTCATCGCCATGAAGAGCAGCAGGCTCCACTCAGGAATGCTCAGGTCGAACAGTGTCCAGGAAATCTCCGCGCACTCTGCCTCCCCTTTAAACATCTGTGTCACTTGGCAAAACCAGGGCATGTCCTCGTACTGAACAGCCAGATCAGGCGGGCACGTCATCAGCCGATGCGCTGGATCGCTCTGCAGCACTACCTGCCGCCACGCCGTGACCGTACCCGCCAGACTGCAAAACAGCCCGAGCATCCAATACAGGAAAGAGCCAAAGCGGCCCGGCCCATGCACCGAAGCAGCCAGGCAAATACCCGTGAGTAACGCGAGGCAAGATCGCTGCAACAGGCACAACCCGCAAGGCTTGAGGCCGACCGCATATTCCAGGTAATAAGACACGCCCAGGACCAGGGCACCTGCAATGAAAGCCATGAAAAACAAGGAGCGTGAGCAGGCCAAAGACATGGCATTTCCGTAACAGTAGAGACAGGCGGTTACGGTAGAGGAAAGCGCTGCAGCCTTTCAAGGCAGGTCAGCGGGGACACTTCAACAGAAGTGTAGGGAATTCCCGACAGGAACGAGAGGATTAGGTGTAGTCCCCTGTAGGACTTTGCCGTTAACGGACTACAAAGGTAAATTCCGACAGTTTGCAGGCGACTGGATCGCTCCTTCGAGCGACCCGTCATCCACTCTTCAAGCGTGAACAGGAACCGGCAACGGTGCCGCCAGCAAGCGCTCGTCCAGCAAGACCAAGCCCTCCTGGAACAACTGATTGCTGCGTTCTGTGTCACCCAGCTGCGCCAGCAGCCGCGCCAGTTCCGCACAGGCTTCCGGATTGCGCTGCACTCGCAGGCTGCTTTCCAGATAGTCCCGGGCCTTGCCCCAAAGGCTGCTTTGCAGACACAAGCGCCCCAAAGTCAGCAGCAGGCTCGGATCGGCCGGATGATCCTTGAGCCAACCCTCGGCCGTGTGCAGTTGACGTGCCGGATCGCTGCCGCGAACGAGTCCATAGAGGCGCGCCAGATGACTGTCATAGTTGCGCTTGAGCGCCGTCCGCAGGATCTCTTCGGCCTCGACCTGAGCACCCAGTTGCCGAAGTTGCTCGGCATAAGCGAGCACCAGTTGCGGTTCCTGACGCTGAGCTGAGGTCAACTGCTGCCAGGCGCGATTGAGCGATTGCAAGCCGACCGTCCCGTCTTCTTCCCGATGCGCCGCCAGGGACAGGTTCTCACCCCAGGCCCGGCGTTCCAGTTCGGCCAGTTCGGCCGGTGGCAGGACCTTATCCTTGCGCAGCTCCGGCAGCAGACGAATCACGGCCGACCAGTCGCCCCGCTGTTGGTGCAAGCGCTGCAACTGGCGCAAGGTCTGGACGTTATGAGGATGACGCTCGTGCATGGCTTGCAGGGTCACCAGGGCGCCGTCGGTATCGCCGCGGTCGGTCTGTAATTGTGCGTGGCTCAGGGCAATCGCCAACTCTGCCTGGGGTTGTCGCTCAAGAGCGCGCTCCAGCAGGTTGTCGCTTTCCTCGTATTGACCTTGTTCGTTCGCGGCCCTGGCGGCACCGAGGTAGTAAAGCAGAGGCTGGCGCTCGGCTTCCGCAGCCCGATGCAGATGGCGCTGCGCACTGGCCCAGCGACCTTCGGCCAGATCCAGCTGGCCGTGTTCAATCGCCACCTGCACCCGGCGACTGCGATTGCGCCGCGACCAGGGATTGACCACGCCGCTGGAGGTCGTCACCAATTCGATCAACGCCTTGATGCCCCAGAACACCAGCCAGAGCACAGCGACCAACGCCAGGGTTGCCCACAGGCTCGATTCGTAACGGAAGCTTTTGTAGGCGATCAGCACGTAACCGGAATGCTCGGCAATCGCCAGCCCGAGCACGGCAGCAGCGGCGATCACCAGGAACACGATCACATAGAGGCGTTTCATGGCGTCGCCTCCTGAATGGTGTCCGCGGCAGGTTTGGCCATCGGTTTGATCGAGTCCTCGGCGTTGACGTTACGCCGCTCCAGATACCCTTGAACTGCACTCAGCGTGCCGGTCAGGTCTGGCGTGACAACGGTGACCGGTTGCTTGCTCAACTCGCCAACCTGCTCAAGCATCACTTTGCTCTGAGGATTGTCCGGGTTGAAGTTGCCCTTGAGCACGTCCCGCGCTTCGGCCAGCGCCTGGGTATAAACCGCGGCCTGGCCATTGAGCGCGGCCCATTGCGCCTGCTCCAGTGCCAGGCTCAGGGCCAGGCGCACCTGGCTCAGGCTCTGCCCGGCCAGCAACGGACGCACATTCTTGTCGGCGTTGAAGTCGATGCGGATGTAGCGCGAGACCTGATCCCACCATTGCGCCCAACGACTGGCGCCGTCGCCATCAGCGGTGAGACCCAGCAGGGATTCGCCACGATCCTTGTACTCGGGTGCCAGCTCAGTGAGGCTGATCACTTGATCGCGCAGCGCCCCCAGTCGCAGGAACAGACCGGTGCGATCCGGCTGTTGGGTGCTACGCAATGCCACCAGCGTTTTGGCCACTTGCTCGCGAGCGGCAAAGGAACCCGGGTCGTTCTGTTCGCGCAGAATTTCATCGGCACCCTGCACCAAAGCCTGGGCACTGCTGATGTCCTGCAACGCGGAAAGACGCAGGCTGGCCAGACGCAGCAGGTGCTCGGCCTCGGCCAGACGCCAATCCTTGCGGCTGGCGCCGAGAACCGTTTCCAGACGTTGATTCAGGCGTTGCTGATCGCCTTGAAGTTGAATGACCAAACGACTGCGCGCGTCTAGCTCGGCGGCGGCAGGCATTTGTTCCAGGCGAGCAGTCAGGCGTTGTTCATTGAGCTTCAGGTCCTGTGCCTGATCGCTCAATGCCTGGACCTGACTCAACTGCAGTTGAGTATTGGCTTGCAGGTGACGCACCTGCCAGACTCCCCAACCGCCCACGGCGACACCGGCAGCGCCCAGCAACAGCGCGACGATTGCCAGCCCATTGCCTCGGCGCTGCACTGCAGCAGGTGGCCCGGTTTCAACCGGTGCTTCAACCGGTGCATCGAACACTGGCTTGACGTCATCTTTAGGCAAGGCTGTTTCGCTCACGTATCCATCCTTTGCATTAGAGAACGGGTCCGGGATGCTCCCGCAACGCCGTCAGCAAAGCCGCGGCACTGGCGCCACGACAATCCACAACTGTTTGGGCCCCGGCGGCACGTGCCAGCTCGGCAACCCTGGGGCTTGGAACAAACAACGGCAACCGCGCCAATTGCGGCCAGGCATCGCCGGCCAATTGATGCAGGTGCTCAAAACCCTGTCCACTGCTGACCACCAGCCCGTTCAAGCGTTCCGCTTCGATCCGGTCAGGCAGCGCTGCCGGCGGGTACTGCGGCAGGTCGCGGCGGTACAACTCCAGATACTCGACACTAGCACCAAGCTCGCGCAAACGCTCAGCCAGCAACTCGCGCCCGCCCTCTCCACGCATGATCAGCACGCGCGGACCGGGCCGCGCGATTGCCTCGCGCAACTGAGGAAGTTCAAGCAAGGCTTCGCTGTCATCGCCCTCCACCGGAAAGCTGATGTCCAACCCGCGATCCTCGAGGATCTGCGCGGTGGCGGCGCCCACGCTGAACCACTTCAAACGAGGGGGTTGCGGCCGATACCTGTCGAGCAGATCCACGGCAATTCTGGCGGCCGGCTTACTGACCACGATCACCGCGCAATAGCGATCCAGCCCCAGAATCATCTTGCGCATTGTGTCAGAGGCAGGAATCGGCTCGATCTCCAAAAGCGGCAAACTGCTGCTGAAAATCCCCTTTTCGGCCAAAAGACTGCTCAGCGCCGCCGACTCATCCGCGGGACGCGTCAGCAGCAGGCGCCAACCCGTCACTCGTGACCTGCCTCGCCGTAGACAGCTTTCAGAATGTCGTTGGCGCCTTGACTCAGCAGGTCTTCAGCCACTTGCACGCCCAAGGCTTCGGCGTCGCTTCGTGGCGCACGAGCCTCGGCGCTGATCAGCAGACCGCCGTTCGGATCACCGACAAGACCCCGCAACCAGATCTGCTCGCCTTCAAGCACGGCATAGCAGGCGATCGGCACTTGGCAGCCGCCATTCAAATGTTTGTTGAGAGCACGTTCGGCGGTCACGCGGATGGCGGTGTCCTGATGGTGCAGCGGTGCCAACAGCGCGTGAATTTCGCTGTCGATGCTGCGGCATTCGATACCCACCGCGCCTTGGCCACCGGCCGGCAGACTGTCGTCGACGCTGATGGTCGAGGTGATGCGATCTTCAAAGCCCAGACGAATCAGGCCGGCGGCAGCGAGGATAATGGCGTCGTATTCGCCGGCATCGAGCTTGGCCAGACGCGTGTTGACGTTGCCGCGCAGGAAGCGAATTTCCAGGTCCGGACGACGGGTCAGCAACTGGGCCTGACGGCGCAGGCTGGAGGTGCCGACGATGCTGCCTTGCGGCAATTCGTCCAGGCTGGTGTAGGTGTTGGAGACGAATGCATCGCGCGGGTCTTCGCGCTCGCAGATGCAAAACAGACCGAGGCCTTCAGGGAAGTCCATCGGCACGTCTTTCATCGAGTGCACCGCGATGTCGGCTTCGTTTTCCAGCAGCGCGGTTTCCAGTTCTTTGACGAACAGGCCCTTGCCGCCGATTTTCGACAGTGGCGAGTCGAGCAACTTGTCACCGCGACTGACCATGGGCACCAACGTCACAAGCAGACCCGGATGGGCCTCTTCCAGACGGGCTTTGACGTATTCGGCCTGCCACAGGGCGAGTGCACTTTTACGGGTGGCGATGCGGATTTCGCGAGAGGACATGGATCAATCCGTACTGAATAGATACGGCGGATAATAACAGCTCAACCAAATCCACTTTGACTTGTATCAGAAACCGCGTGGCCTCCCTGGCCTCAGACATCCAGCAATCGGGATGAAACCCGCCCGTAAATGGCGGATTAAAGCTGTTGCATCATCTTGCGCACGCCGGCCACATGCCGTCGGCTGACGATCAGGGCGTCGCCGTTCAAGCCTTTGAGGAACAGCTGAAAATGCCCCAGAGGCGTGCGCTGCAGGCGTTCGATGCGCTCGCGGGCGACCAGCGCGTTGCGGTGGATTCGCACGAAACGATCGCCAAATTCATCTTCAAGGGCCTTGAGCGGCTCATCCAGCAGCACTTCGCCGCCTTCGTGGCGCAAGGTCACGTATTTGTGATCCGCAATGAAGTAGACCACCTGATTCAATGGGATCAGCTCGATGCCTTTACGGGTACGGGCGCTGATGTGGCTGCGCGGGCCGCTGCCACTTTCGGCGGCGGGACGGGTCAGGGCCGCGAGCTGGACGCGATTGGGCCGCTCGGCTTTTTTCAACGCTTCATGTAATTGTTCTGTACGCACAGGTTTCACCAGATAGCCTACGGCGCTGGCCTGTAAGGCTTCCACGGCAAATTCATCGGGGCCTGTGCAAAACACCACGGCGGGCGGGGTTTCGCGTTCGCACAATCGTGCAGCCACTTGCAGGCCATCGAGGCCCGGCATGCCGATATCGAGCAGCACGATATCGGGTTTGTGGCTGTCGATCAGAGCCAACGCTTCATCGCCGTTCGTGGCGCTAGGCTCCAGGACACTGTATCCCTCGAGTTCGCCAACCATTCGGCTCAGGCGCTCGCGGGCAAGGGGTTCGTCATCAACGATCAGGACATTCATATTGCGCTGGATTCCTGCGTGAGTCTCGCACAAGGATAGCGTAGACAGGTGAAGTGACGTCCGTCACCGCGATCCACGCTAAGACTAGCGCGACGGCCAAAAAGTGCCGCCCGACCGACGGTTATATTTTCATCTGTCGTGCGTTTGGCGGCCCAGGCCCGCGTTAACGAGGCATCGCCGTAGGGTTTGTTGATACACAATATGAACACCCCCTCTTCTTATAGTCAGCTGCAGCGTCTGGAAGTGCGCTGGTCCTACTGTCCAACTGTAGACGGTTGCCGGCACGATATTGCTCAATTGAAAAATATCGTTGCGCAAATTCCCTCGGCGCTGATTCGAGTATGGGCCGCCACCTGAGAAAAAAACGTATCGACCAGTGTCAGCGACAGGATTGGCAACCCTGTTATTATCCGCGACAGCTTTCTACGCCATCTTTCTTCAGCCGACACGAGCGAATTCATGAGCACTGACAAGACCAATCAGTCCTGGGGCGGCCGCTTCAGTGAACCCGTCGACGCCTTCGTCGCCCGCTTCACCGCCTCCGTCACTTTCGACCAGCGCCTGTATCGCCACGACATCATGGGCTCGATCGCTCACGCCACGATGCTGGCCAAGGTCGGCGTGCTGACCGATGCCGAGCGCGACAGCATCACTGATGGCCTGAAGACCATCCAGGGTGAAATCGAGGCCGGCCAGTTCGACTGGCGCATCGACCTCGAAGACGTGCACATGAACATCGAGGCGCGTCTGACCGACCGCATCGGCGTCACCGGTAAAAAGCTGCACACCGGTCGCAGCCGTAACGACCAGGTCGCCACCGACATCCGCCTGTGGCTGCGTGACGAGATCGACCTGATCCTGAGCGAAATCACCCGCCTGCAAAAAGGCTTGCTGGAACAGGCCGAGCGCGAAGCCGGCAGCATCATGCCGGGCTTCACTCACCTGCAAACCGCGCAGCCAGTGACCTTCGGGCATCACATGCTGGCCTGGTTCGAAATGCTCAGCCGCGACTACGAACGCCTGGTCGACTGCCGCAAGCGTACCAACCGCATGCCGCTGGGCAGTGCCGCACTGGCCGGTACCACTTACCCGATCGACCGCGAATACACCGCTCAACTGCTGGGCTTCGACGCTGTGGGCGGTAACTCGCTGGACAACGTGTCCGATCGTGACTTCGCCATCGAGTTCTGCTCGGCCGCGAGCATCGCGATGATGCACTTGTCGCGTTTCTCCGAAGAACTGGTGCTGTGGACCAGCGCGCAGTTCCAGTTCATCGATCTGCCGGACCGTTTCTGCACCGGCAGCTCGATCATGCCGCAAAAGAAAAACCCGGACGTCCCGGAGCTGGTGCGTGGCAAGACCGGTCGCGTATTCGGCGCACTGATGGGCCTGCTGACCCTGATGAAAGGCCAGCCCCTGGCCTACAACAAGGACAACCAGGAAGATAAAGAGCCACTGTTCGACGCCGCCGACACATTGCGCGACTCGCTGCGGGCCTTTGCCGACATGATCCCGGCGATCAAACCCAAGCACGCGATGATGCGTGAAGCCGCCCTGCGTGGCTTCTCCACCGCCACCGACCTGGCTGACTACCTGGTACGTCGTGGTCTGCCGTTCCGTGACTGCCACGAAATCGTTGGCCATGCCGTGAAGTACGGCGTGGAAAGCGGTAAAGACCTGGCGGAAATGAGCCTGGAAGAGTTGCGCAAGTTCAGCGATCAGATCGATCAGGACGTGTTCGCCGTGCTGACCCTGGAAGGCTCGGTGAATGCCCGTGACCACATCGGCGGAACTGCGCCGGCACAGGTCAAGAAAGCTGTGGCTCGCGGCCAGGCCTTACTCGCCAGCCGCTAAAAGCATCGCGGGCAAGCCTTGCTCCTACGGATTAGCGTGATCCGTAGGTGCAAGGCTTGCCCGCGATGGCATTCGCAAGAACGCTGCAAAAACCTACTTCTTGGAGGCGACCATCGCCAAAAACGCTGGCATCGCCGCTTCCTTGTCCTTCGCAATCCGCTGCACATTCGGATATTGCCCCAGACGCTCCAGCAGCGCCTTGGCCGCCGGCATCTCCGCCAGCAAATCCAGGTCAAACAGCTTCTGCGCCACCGCACAGGCCAACGGCACGCTGTAGAGGAAATACAAATCCGCAATGCTCAGGCTGTCGCCTGCCACATAAGGGGCGAATTTGCCGTGCCTGCCCAGTGAGGCAAACCCCAGCAGCAACTCGGCTTTGGTCTTGTCCTTGATCGCATCCGGCACAGTCATGCCGAAAAATGCTTCGGCATAGCAGGCACGCCCAGGCAGTTCGATGTACAGCTCGATTTCCTTGGCCAGTGCCAGCACCTGCGAACGCTCAAAGGGATCGCTCGGCAACAGCGGCGTGCCTTTCTGGCTTTGTTCGAGGTATTCGAGAATCACGCTGGTTTCGTTGATGAAACCCTGCTCGACACCCAGCACCGGCACCTTCCCGCGCGGGCTGATGGCTAATGCCTCGGGGCTCGGCCCCGGGTGAAACAGCACCTCTTCAAACGGCAGTCCCTTCTCGAGCAGCGCCAGCTTGACCATGTTGTAGTAGTTGCTGACGGAAAATCCATAAAGCTTGAGCATCACATAGCCTCCAGGCCGTGCGGGGTTGGCAGGTGCCTTTTATAGAATGCCGCGACGTTTCTTGCCAGCAGCATCACAGCGCTGAATGCAGGTAAACTGGCCGCCTTAACTTGAGGAGCCTGCCATGAGCGAGCCAACAGATATCGAGATCGACGAAGAAGAATTCGCCGAAAACACCTTGGTCGAAGCCATCGAAAACCAGATCGAAAGCGACAACCCGCCCGCCGCCAAAGCGACCTTCAACAAGCTGACCCTGGTGGGTTACGAGCGTGAAGAAATCCTCAATCTGATGGCCCACGTTCTGGCAGTGGAAATCGACGCGATCCTCGAAGAAGACCGCGCGTTCAATACCGAATGGTACGAAGCTGCGCTGCGTGCATTGCCAGAGTTGCCGCCGGAAAAGAAGTAACTCCGCAGGCCCCCTGTGGCGAGGGGATTTAGCGAAACGTCGCACCGCCCCGTTGGGCGGCGAAGCCGCCCCAAAACCATAGCACTCGGTGTATCAGGTATACCGTGTGTAATGGTTTACGACTGCTTCGCAGCCGAACGGGGCGGTGCGACGTTTCGATAAATCCCCTCGCCACAGACGGCCACTCCCTCGCCACAGAATCGGCCCCAACACAAATTGTCACCAATCGCTCCCGCCTTCCTCCAGCCCCTGACTACACTGAACCCACCCCGCTGCCGCACCACCCACCGGGGAATGCTTCCCAAGGCGAAAAAACCCTGTCGCGAGCACTGGACATGCCGCCCGAGTGGGATCACCTTAGGGACGCTGTCGTCCAATTCCTAGAAAGTCTGGAGTCCTTATGTCGCTTACCCCTGAGTTGGTTGCCGAACTGGAAATCCTCGCACTCTTCAACCTGGACAGTTCCCAGGAAGGTTTGAAAATTCATCAGACCGCTGCCCCGAAAGCCATTGCCGCCGCCCAAAGACTGTTCGACAAAGAATTGATCACCCAGCCAGATGGTGGTTATCTGACCAGCCTCGGTCGTGATGCCGCGCAAAATGTGCAAACCGTTCTGACCATTCTCAACGTCCGGGAAACTGCCTGAGCATTACCGTAGCGCCCACGGAAACCCCTGCTACGGGATTTCCGCGGGCACATTTCGTTACCTGCCCTGCTGCCAGCCGTCGCCCCGCGATAAAAATCTGACGCCGGAAAAACAAAATCAGCTTAAAAGTCCTGGAGCCGAGGCGCTAAACTGCCCCTCATCCGCAGACAATCACGTCTGAGCCCCGCGAGCCGGTTTGAGCTGACATGACCCGCCCCCATGAAATCCGCCCCGATCTGGACGAGGGAATCGACCGCAAGGTTCTCAGCCAGCTGCGCGCACGTTTTCTGAAGCTCAATGAAGGCCGTATGGCCCGCGCCATGGAAGGGTTGTCGACCCGCCAGCAAGCGGTGCTGAGCTTGTTGCCGCTGTTTTTTCACGTCAATCACCCGCTGTTGCCAGGGTACGTTTCGGGCAGCACGCCGGCCGGGCTGTCGAATTACGAACCCGACGCCAACACCCTCGCCGAAGCCCAGCGCCTGACCCGCTCGTTTTCCTATAAACCCCGCCACGGCAGCAATCCGCCGCGACCGATTCGCGGCCTGTTCCTGATGGGCAGCCTCGGCACCCTCGCCCAAGCCGACCAAAGCGACATGGATGTATGGGTCTGCCACGGGCCGGACTTGAGCGAAAGCGAGCTCACTGAACTGCGCAAAAAATGCCAGCTTCTCGAAACCTGGGCTGCCAGCCAGGGCGCCGAGGCGCATTTCTTCCTGATCGACCCGACCCGTTTCGTACGCGGCGAACGTGATACCCAACTGAGCTCGGAAGACTGCGGCACCACCCAGCACTATCTGCTGCTGGATGAGTTTTATCGCACCGCGATCTGGCTGGCCGGACGCACGCCCATCTGGTGGCTGGTGCCCGTCTACGAAGAAGCGAGCTACGACCGTTACACCCACACGCTGATGTCCAAGCGCTTCATCCGTGCCGATGAAACCCTCGACCTAGGGCATCTGGCCTATATCCCGCCTGGCGAATTTATCGGTGCCGGGCTCTGGCAGTTGTTCAAGGGCATCGAGTCGCCCTACAAATCGGTCCTCAAACTGCTGCTGATCGAGGTCTACGCCAGCGAACACCCCAAGGTCCATTGCCTGAGCCTGCGCTTCAAGCAAGCGGTGTTTGCCAATCGGCTTGACCTTGACGAGCTGGATCCATACGTCGTGGTTTATCGGCGCATTGAGGAATACCTGACCGCCCGTGGCGAGCCGGAACGCCTGGAGCTGGTACGCCGGGCGTTGTACCTGAAGGTCAATCGCAAACTCACCGGCAGCAGCAGTCGCACGCAGAGCTGGCAGCGCTCGTTGCTCAAACGCCTGGCCCACGAATGGCAGTGGGATCATCGTCAACTGGCCCTGCTCGACAGCCGCAGTCAGTGGAAAGTCCGTCAGGTCGGTTCTGAACGCAGGGCCTTGGTCAAGGAGCTCAATTACAGCTATCGCTTCCTGACCCAGTTCGCCCGCACCGAACAAACCGTCAGCCTGATCAACAAGCGCGACCTCAACGTGCTGGGTCGACGGCTGTACGCAGCTTTCGAGCGCAAAGCCGACAAAGTCGAGTTCATCAACCCTGGCATCGCCCCGGATCTGGCCGAAGACACCCTCACGCTGGTGCACGCGCCGAACAAAAAAGAATTGGGTCAAACTCAGTGGGGTTTGTACAACGGCAGCCTGACGGCCCTCGAATGGGAGCATTTCGCACCGATCAAGCGCAGCCGCCAATTGCTGGAACTGCTGACCTGGTGTCACCGCAACGGCGTGATCGACAGCAGCACTCGCCTGGCCTTGCATCCCGGCACCAGCGACCTGAGCGAGTTCGAACTGTTCAACCTGCTCGGCAGCCTGCAACAGAGCATCGCGCTGCCGCTGACAACCGTCGCCGAAGAACCGTTACTGCGCGCCAGCGTGCCGAGCGAAGTGCTGATTCTGGTGAACGTAGGCGTCGATCCACTCAAGCACCACCGCGACCTGAACATCCTGATGACCACCGAGCGCACCGATTCCCTGAGTTACGCCGGCGTCCGGGAAAACCTGGTACTGACCCTGGATCAGGTCACACTCAACAGTTGGAACGAAGTGCTGGTCAGCCGCTTCGACGGCCCTCACGCGCTGCTCGACTGCGTGCGCGATTACCTCAACAACCTGCCCGGCGGGCTACAACAACCCACGTTGCGGGTTCGGTGCTTCTGCCACAACCGCGCGCAGTTCATCGCCCAGCGGGTTGAAGAGATCCTCGACACCGCGCAGAACCTGCTGTTGAGCAAACTCAATCATCGCTACCTGATTCAGGTCCAGCAGCACTACCACGTGCTGGAACTGGTACCCGGCCAGGTCAATCATGTCGCCCTCGCCACGCTGTCGGCGCTGGTCGATTACCTGGGCGAAGAGCGGGCATGCTACAGCCCGCTGCACCTGGACCCGATGGCACTGGAAGACCACGACCTGGCGCTGGTCCTGCCGATGGGTCAGCCCGATTGCATTCAGGTGTTCTACCGGATCAACGAATACCACGCCGACCTGTACGTGCTGGATGAATTCAATGCCCTGTGGCAACAGCGCTTGCCCTACCACGACGAGCAAAGCCTGCTGGTGCCGCTGCAACGTTTCCTGCAATCGATCCAGTACCGGCGCGACGCCTTGCTGGCGATGGACGTCGCCCAGCCGTTGAGCCTGGACACCTTGTATTACCAACTGCTGCCCTCCGGCCCTGTACGGGCGCGTCGGGTCGAAGCTCGGCCAGCGCCGCAAACCCCGGTCAACAAACCGTTCTACGACGTGCAGGCGATTGTCGGCAAAGCCGCACCGGGACAGGCGCAGGTCACGTTGTATTGCAATCAGCGGGAATTTTCAGAGCTGGAGCATGGCGACCGACTGTTCAACGTGGTCGCCCGGGAAATCGTCGAGCAGCGCCGTGAAACCGAACGCTATCGCTGCTACATCACCGACCTGGACCTGTCGGGCCTGCTCGGTGATGGTCAGAGTTCAAGTATTTTGTATTTGCGCTACAAGGCTGACCTGGAGCGCGCATTGAACGAGGCGCTCGAGCAGGTCTGACGAGCTTATTCCGGAAAGTGACCGCCCTCGGCCGGCTGCCATTCAACTTCCAGCAGGGTCAGTTTGAGCGTCTTGCCGCCCGGTGCTGGCCAGTCGATGTGCTGACCCACCTTCAGGCCGAGCAGCGCGCTGCCCACTGGCGCCAGAATGGAAATCTTGCCTTCGTCGGCATTGGCATCCTTCGGATAAACCAGCGTCAGGTGATAGTCCTTGCCGCTGCCTTCTTCGCGGCAATGCACACGGGAATTCATGGTCACGACATCGGCGGGTACTTCATCGTGACCGACCAGGGTATCGGCGCGATCCAGTTCGGTTTGCAGCGCGATAACGCCCGGCAGCGTGTCATCCAGGCTGTCGATCAGGCGCTCCAGACGTTGCACGTCCAGACGGGTAAGGGTGATTGAAGGTGCGGTCATGATTTGGGCAGACTCCTTTCTTCTGCACAGAAAAAGCAAAACCCCGCCAGAAAAAGGCGGGGTTTTCACGAGCCTCGATGGGTTGAGGCGTTTCTCGACACTATCACAGCTCAATAAATATACAAGTGAGGGGCGACCTTGGTACTGACCGGAGGAAATTGCCTTTGTGGGAGCGGGCTTGCTCGCGAATGCGGTATGTCAGTCAACGTTGATATCGACTGATGCACTGCATTCGCGAGCAAGCCAGCTCCCACAAGGGTTTTGGGTCAGGCGCAGGATTTACGCTGAAGGGCCTGGGCGCAAATGACACGACGCCGATCATCATCGGCCGAGCGCCATTCGCGGATGTCTTCGACATGGCGAAAACACCCAAGGCAGACCTTCTGCTCATCCAGCCGACACACGCCGCTGCACGGTGAAGCCACCGCCGGGCTGACATTGCTGTAGAGCGGTTTGGGCGCACGAACGGGCGCAGGCTCGGTCACGATCTCACAGACCTTCGAAATCGAGCTCGGCGTCAGCTTGCTGCTTGACGATGCGCTCGAGCATCTCGCCGAGTTGTTCGTCGCTCTTGTCACACATCCAACGCTTGCTCTCTTCGTCGTAATCGAAGTGGAACCCGCCGGACACGGCCGCCAGCCACAGCTGACGCAGCGGTTCCTGGCGGCTGAAAATCAACTGGCTGCCGTTTTCGAACTTGACGGTGAGCACACCGGCCGAGCTCTCCAGATCGATATCCAGGTCACACTCGTCAAAAATATCCTCCAGCGCCTGCTGGGTGGCATCGACCAGGTCGTGGAAACGGGCTTCAGTCAAACTCATTGCGGGAACCTCAAAAAGTGTCTACTCACGCTCAAGCGCCGCAAGATACGGGCGAGCCCCGGTGATTGCAAAGGATAACGACCAAGGGCCGATATAGGTACATCAAACACTGTACCTGTGGGAGCGGGCTTGCTCGCGAAGGGGCCAGCACCTTCAACATCTTTGTTGACTGAACCACCGCTTTCGCGGGCAAGCCCGCTCCCACAATGGGCTGCACATAACTTACCGGCATCTGGCCAAGCCCCGCCGGACGGGAGCCCCGTCGCATAGGCAAGCTGCCGGGTGGCCGGTATACTCCGGCGCAATTAACGCATTTTCAAGGATTTCGCCATGAAGCGCCTGATCTCTTCCCTTGCTGCGCTCGTCGCGGTTGCCTGCCTTGTGTCGGCCTGTGGTCAAAAAGGCCCGCTGTACCTGCCTGACGATTCTCAGGACCCTGCCGAGCAGGCCCAGTCATCGCAGAAGTCTCCGTCGAAAGCACACAAGCACGACGTCTACCAATAAGGGAACGCCATGGACGCTTTTAACTACCGTGACGGCGAGCTGTTTGCGGAAGGTGTTGCCCTGTCCGCCATCGCCGAACGCTTTGGCACACCGACCTACGTCTACTCCCGTGCGCACATCGAAGCCCAGTACCTGGCTTACGCCGATGCGCTGGCCGGCATGCCGCACCTGGTCTGCTTTGCGGTCAAGGCCAACTCCAACCTGGGTGTACTGAATGTCCTGGCGCGTTTGGGCGCCGGTTTCGACATCGTCTCCCGTGGTGAGCTGGAACGTGTACTGGCCGCTGGCGGCAGCGCCGACAAGATCGTGTTCTCCGGTGTCGGCAAGACCCGTGACGACATGCGTCGTGCCCTGGAAGTCGGCGTGCATTGCTTCAACGTCGAATCCACCGATGAGTTGGAACGTCTGCAAGTGGTCGCCGCCGAGCTGGGCGTTCGCGCGCCGATCTCGCTGCGCGTGAACCCGGACGTCGACGCCGGCACCCATCCGTACATTTCTACCGGTCTTAAAGAGAACAAGTTCGGCATCGCCATCGCCGACGCCGAAGACGTGTACATCCGCGCCGCACAACTGCCAAACCTGGAAGTGGTCGGTGTCGATTGCCACATCGGCTCGCAACTGACCACCCTGCCGCCATTCATCGACGCCCTCGACCGCCTGCTGGGCCTGGTCGACCGCCTCGGCGATTGCGGCATCTACCTGCGCCACATCGATCTCGGTGGTGGTTTGGGCGTGCGTTATCGCGATGAAGAGCCGCCATTGGCTGCCGACTACATCAAAGCCGTGCGCGAGCGTCTCGACGGTCGTGACCTGGCGCTGGTGTTCGAGCCGGGCCGCTTTATCGTCGCCAACGCCGGCGTGCTGCTGACTCAGGTCGAGTACCTCAAGCACACCGAACACAAAGACTTCGCCATCGTCGACGCGGCCATGAACGACCTGATCCGCCCGGCGCTGTACCAGGCCTGGATGGACGTCACCGCTGTGCGCCCGCGCACCACCGCGGCTCGCGCCTACGACATCGTCGGCCCGATCTGCGAGACCGGCGACTTCCTGGCCAAGGATCGTCAGCTCGCCCTGGAAGAAGGCGACTTGCTGGCCGTGCATTCGGCCGGTGCCTACGGGTTTGTCATGAGTTCCAACTACAACACCCGCGGCCGTGCCGCTGAAGTGTTGGTGGACGGTGATCAGGCATTTGAAGTGCGTCGCCGTGAGACGGTAGCCGAGTTGTTTGCTGGCGAAAGCCTGCTGCCGGAGTAAAACCATGCTGCTGCGTTTTACCAAGATGCACGGCCTGGGCAATGACTTCATGGTCCTCGACCTGGTCAGCCAGCATGCGCACATCCTGCCCAAACATGCCAAGCAATGGGGCGATCGGCATACGGGTATCGGTTTCGACCAGTTGCTGATCGTCGAAGCGCCCAGCAACCCGGACGTGGATTTCCGCTACCGGATCTTCAACGCCGACGGCTCCGAAGTGGAACAGTGCGGCAACGGTGCGCGCTGCTTCGCTCGCTTCGTGCTCGACAAGCGCCTGACCGCGAAGCGGCAGATCCGCGTCGAGACCAAAAGCGGCATCATCGAACTGGATATCCGCAGCGACGGGCAAATCGGTGTCAACATGGGCGCACCGCGCCTGGTGCCGGCCGAGATTCCATTTGAAGCGCCGGAGCAGGCCACGAGCTATCAGGTTGACGTCGACGGCACCCTGGTCGACCTGGCCGCCGTGTCCATGGGCAACCCTCATGCCGTGCTGCGGGTCAGCGACATCAACAATGCACCGGTGCATGAACTGGGGCCGAAAATCGAAAACCATCCGCGCTTCCCGGCGCGGGTCAATGTCGGTTTTCTCCAGGTCATCGACCGGAGCCGTGCGCAGCTGCGCGTCTGGGAACGCGGGACCGGGGAAACCCAGGCGTGCGGAACCGGCGCCTGCGCTGCCGCAGTGGCCGCGATCAGCCAGGGGTGGATGGATTCGCCACTATTGATCGACCTGCCCGGCGGGCGTTTGTCCATTGAATGGGCAGGCCCTGGCCAACCGGTCATGATGACCGGCCCGGCAGTGCGCGTTTATGAAGGACAAGTGCGTCTTTGAGAGAGTCGAATCAATGAAAGATAAGCCCCAGGTTCCCGCCCTACAGCCCGACGAATCCCCTTCCGAAAGCCTTGAGGCGGCGGCGATTGCCGCGTACCTGGAGGCTCATCCGGATTTCTTCGTCGAGCATGAAGACCTGCTCGCAACCCTGCGCATTCCGCACCAGCGCGGCGACACCATCTCGCTGGTCGAACGCCAGATGACCATCCTGCGCGACCGCAATATCGAGTTGCGTCATCGCCTCTCGCACTTGATGGACGTGGCCCGCGACAACGACCGCCTCTTCGACAAGACCCGCCGGCTGATTCTCGCGCTGATGGACGCCACCAGCCTGGAAGACGTGGTGATCAGTGTCGAAGACAGTCTGCGCCAGGACTTCCAGGTGCCTTTCGTCAGCCTGATTCTGCTGGGTGACAACCCGATGCCGGTAGGCCGCTGGGTAACCCATGCCGACGCGCAAACGGCCATCGGCGGTTTGCTCTCGGAAGACAAAAGCGTGAGCGGCAGCTTGCGTGAACACGAACTGGACTTCCTGTTCGGCGAAGAACAGCGCAAGCAGATTGGCTCCACTGCCGTCGTCGCCATCAGCTACCAAGGCATCCACGGCGTCCTGGCCATCGCCAGCCGCGACCCGCAGCACTACAAGAGTTCGGTGGGCACGCTGTTCCTCAGCTACATCGCCGAAGTCATGGGCCGCGTGCTGCCACGTGTCAACACCTCCCTGCGCTCGGTACGCTGATCGTGGAACGGCAACTGGACGCTTACTGCGAACACCTGCGCAGTGAGCGGCAGGTGTCGCCTCACACGCTGTACGCCTACCGTCGTGACCTCGACAAAGTGCTGGGCTGGTGCGTCAAAAAGAACATCAGCAGTTGGGCGGCCCTGGACATTCAACGCCTGCGCAGCCTGATCGCACGCCTGCACTCACAAGGCCAATCGTCGCGCAGCCTGGCGCGGCTGCTGTCGGCGGTGCGCGGGCTCTATCATTATCTGAACCGCGAAGGCCTCTGCGACCACGACCCGGCTAACGGTCTGGCGCCACCGAAAGGCGAACGTCGGCTGCCAAAAACCCTCGACACCGACCGTGCGCTGCAACTGCTTGAGGGCGCGGTGGAGGATGATTTTCTGGCGCGTCGGGATCAGGCGATTCTGGAGCTGTTCTATTCCTCGGGTTTGCGGCTGTCGGAGCTGACCGGGCTCAATCTGGATCAGTTGGACCTGGCCGACGGCATGGTTCAAGTGCTCGGCAAGGGCAGCAAGACCCGACTGCTGCCGGTCGGCAAAAAAGCTCGCGAAGCGCTGGAGTTGTGGCTGCCGCTACGGGCCATGACCAACCCGGCGGACGACGCGGTGTTTGTCAGCCAACAAGGCCGGCGCCTCGGCCCACGGGCGATTCAAGTGCGGGTTAAAGCCGCTGGCGAGCGCGAGCTGGGGCAGAACCTGCATCCGCACATGCTGCGGCACTCCTTCGCCAGCCATTTGCTGGAATCGTCCCAGGACCTGCGGGCGGTTCAGGAATTGCTCGGCCACTCGGACATCAAAACCACCCAGATCTACACCCACCTGGACTTCCAGCACCTGGCGACGGTTTACGACAGCGCCCATCCACGGGCCAAACGCATCAAAGGCGATGAGTCATGAGCATTCAATTGATCACCTTCGACCTCGACGACACCCTGTGGGATACCGCCCCGGTGATCGTCAGCGCCGAAGCCGTATTACGTGAATGGCTGACCGAGCATGCACCGAATCTGGGCGCCGTGCCGGTGGAGCATTTGTGGGCGATTCGCGAGCGGATCCTGAGCAGTGAGCCGGGCCTCAAGCACCGCATCAGCGCCCTGCGCCGCCGAGTCTTGTTCCATGCGCTGGAAGAGGCCGGTTACGACCAGGGTCAGGCCTCAGACCTGGCCGATCAGAGTTTTGAAGTGTTTCTGCATGCGCGGCATCAGCTGGAAATCTTCCCGGAGGTGCAACCGACCCTCGAGACTCTGGCCAATCACTACGCCCTCGGCGTGGTCACCAATGGCAACGCCGATGTGCGCCGCTTAGGGCTGGCGGACTACTTCAAGTTTGCCTTGTGTGCCGAAGACATCGGCATCGGCAAGCCGGATGCGCGACTGTTTCATGAGGCGTTGCAACGCGGTGGTGCGACGGCCGAGACGGCCGTGCATATCGGCGATCATCCGGGTGATGACATTGCCGGCGCCCAGCAGGCGGGATTGCGGGCGATCTGGTTTAACCCGGCGGGCAAGGTGTGGGAAGCCGAGAAGGCACCGGATGCCGAGATTCGCAGCCTGAGCGAGTTGCCGGCGTTATTGGCCCTCTGGAACGCCCAACACTAATCCTGAATTCACATATAACCCCTGTGGGAGCGGGCTTGCTCGCGAAGGGGCCGTGTCAGTCGACTCCACTTTGACTGACATACCGCTTTCGCGAGCAAGCCCGCTCCCACATTGACTCGCACCACATCCACGCGTTTTATTCACCCATGAAAAAGCCCGCAGCGACGGCGGGCTTTTTCAGCAAGCAAGCGGCGGCTTTAGATAGGCCGGCTGCCGTACTTGTTGTCAGGCTTCTTGGGCGGATCGGCGACCACATTGGCCTCCACTTCCTGCACCTTGCCGCCCTTGGCCAAGAACTCTTCCATGGCCTTGGCCAAGGCATCGCGTTCCTTGTTTTTCGCTTCGACGCTCGGCAGCTCATCGACCGATACCGCTGCCTTGGCTTTGCCTTTGGCGGTCGGAACGGGCGCTTCACCGCCATCGTCGTCAGCAACGTCTTCCGCTGCTGTTTCCAGACCTTCTTCGGTTTCGTCGTCGTCGCCTACTTCGAGGTCGTCGTTTTCCAGATCATCGTCGCTCATGTTCTACCTCATGACTTGCGAAAAGCAGATTAGTTATAGCCCAGCTTCGCCGTCTGTCGAAGGCCGCCGGAAAAAATTCTACAAACGCTGGTAACCAGCGGTTTATGCCTCTTCACCGTGCACGGTGGCGAGGACTTTACGGGCACCGCCAAAATCACGGTGCTCGCCCAGATAAACGCCTTGCCAGGTTCCCAGCGCCAGTCGGCCTGCCGAAATCGGCAAACTGAGCTGACAGCCAAGTACGCTGGCCTTGAAGTGCGCCGGGAGGTCGTCCAGGCCTTCGTCGTTATGCTCATAGCCGTCTGCTCCTTGTGGGATCAGACGATTGAAAAATCGTTCGAAGTCGCGACGTACCGCCGGATCGGCGTTCTCGTTGATGGTCAACGACGCCGAGGTATGCTGCAGCCACAAATGCAACAGACCGACCCGACATGCCTTGAGTTCAGGCAAGCCGGCGAGTAACTCGTCCGTTACCAGATGAAAGCCCCGGGGCCTCGCCCGCAGGGTAATCAGAGTCTGTTGCCACATACAGTTCTCCGCACGTTCGGGGCGCATTCTAGCGCGCTCTGGGAAAAAACAAAGGCCCTAATATTCCTTCTATCATGTAAGCCATTGGCCGCAGAAAAACGCCCGTCGTAAACGCCACTAAACGTGTACGAAAAAACCTTTCAGCAGTTCCTTCACTGACAAACTTCAGACAAAAAAATGCCCGGCAAGCCGGGCAAATTTTTTGTGCGCGTGCTTACAAGTTGTAGCCGCGTTCGTTGTGGAGTGCCAGATCGATGCCGACAGCCTCTTCTTCTTCGGTGATACGCAGCCCCATGACGGCGTCCAGCACCTTGAGAATGATGAAAGTGACGATCGCGGTGTAGATCACCGTGAAGCCCACGCCTTTGCACTGAATCCAGACTTGTGCGGCGATGTCGGTGACGGTGCCGAAGCCACCCAGCGACGGTGCAGCAAAGACACCGGTCAGGATCGCGCCGAGGATACCGCCGATACCGTGTACACCGAAGGCGTCCAGGGAGTCGTCATAGCCGAGTTTGCGTTTCAGGGTGGTGGCGCAAAAGAAGCACACCACGCCGGCTGCCAGACCGATGACCAGAGCCCCCATCGGGCCCACGGTGCCAGCGGCTGGAGTGATTGCAACCAGACCGGCCACAACACCCGAAGCAATACCCAAAGCACTTGGTTTGCCGTGCGTGATCCATTCGGCGAACATCCAGCCCAATGCAGCGGCGGCGGTTGCGATCTGGGTCACCAGCATCGCCATACCGGCAGTGCCGTTGGCCGCAGCAGCGGAACCGGCGTTGAAGCCGAACCAGCCAACCCACAGCATTGCAGCGCCCATCAGGGTGTAACCGAGGTTGTGCGGCGCCATCGGGGTAGTCGGGAAACCTTTGCGCTTGCCCAGTACCAGGCAGGCAATCAGACCGGCCACACCGGCGTTGATGTGCACCACGGTGCCGCCGGCGAAGTCCAGCACGCCCCAGTCCCACAACAGGCCGCCGTTACCGGACCAGACCATGTGCGCGATCGGTGCATAAACCAAGGTGAACCAGACGCCCATGAAGATCAGCATGGCGGAGAACTTCATCCGCTCGGCGAAGGCACCGACGATCAACGCGGGGGTAATGATGGCGAACGTCATCTGGAAGGTGACGAACACCGCTTCAGGGAACAGCGCCGCAGGGCCGGTCAGGCTCGCAGGCGTGACACCGGCGAGGAATGCCTTGCCCATGCCACCGAAGAACGAGTTGAAGTTGATGACGCCCTGTTCCATGCCGGTGGTGTCGAACGCGATGCTGTAGCCATAAATGACCCACAGGATGCTGATCAGGCCGGTAATGGCGAAGCACTGCATCATCACGGAAAGAATGTTTTTGGAGCGAACCATGCCGCCGTAGAACAGCGCGAGACCGGGAATGGTCATGAACAGCACGAGGGCTGTCGAGGTCATCATCCAGGCAGTGTCGCCGGAGTTGAGGACTGGGGCCGCCACTTCGTCTGCCGCCATAGCCAAGCCGGGCATTACGAGGGACAACAGGGCTCCTAGCCCTGCGAATTTACGCAGAGTCATATTGTTTTCTCCTGGGGCGTTGGGTTTGTGGCGGCTTAGATTGCGTCGGTATCGGTTTCGCCGGTACGGATGCGAATCGCCTGTTCCAGATTGACCACGAAGATCTTGCCGTCACCGATCTTGCCGGTGTTGGCCGCCTTGGTTATCGCCTCGATAACCCGGTCAAGATCCTTGTCGTCAATGGCGACATCGATCTTCACCTTTGGCAGGAAATCGACCACATATTCCGCGCCGCGATACAGCTCGGTGTGACCCTTCTGCCGACCGAAGCCTTTGACTTCAGTAACGGTAATGCCCTGCACGCCGATCTCGGACAGCGACTCGCGTACGTCGTCCAGTTTGAACGGCTTGATGATGGCAGTGACTAGCTTCATGAAAACTCTCTCCCGAATTGGTGGACTTGCCCCAGGAAAACAAACCCGACTCAAGTCTAAGCGCAGTGCCTGGCTTTGTAACGCATCGTCGGCCTTACCTGCCCGTCCGACGCCTGCTAACCACTCCGCACGAAACACTTCCCCCGTTCCGCTTGGCGCACTGCATTCGTCACAGCGACTGCATCAGTGCATGGGTTACTACTGACTAAGCAGAAAGCTTGCCATCTCCACAAAACTCTCTGTTTTCAAGCCCTTGGCAGCAGATGCCAACCACTTCGCCGCAACTGCTGCCGCGTTACGCACAACAACAGTGCGATGCCGTCCGTCCGCATGCGCGAAAAGCGTGCACAGTCAGCGGTCGGGATTGACTATAGACACTGCGTGATACACTGCCCGCCATTGTTGACAGGACATTTCCCATGCTCGCACCCAAAGACTTCCTCGATGCCCTGAGCGGCACCGCCTCGCGCCTCTTCAGCGGCGACACCCCGCTGCCGAAAAGCGAAATCGAAAGCCAGTTCAAGGCGCTGCTGCAGAGCGGCTTCAGCAAGCTGGACCTGGTAAGCCGGGAAGAGTTTGATAGCCAGATGGTTGTGCTAGCGCGGACCCGGGCACGGCTGGAAAGCCTTGAGGCGAAAGTCGCAGAGCTGGAAGCAAAGCTCAATCCACCTACCGAGTAACACCGCAGATCCCTGTGGGAGCGGGCTTGCCCGCGAATGGAGTCGCGTCGGTCTACCAGCCATCCCACCCTGGACAGACCACCCCTGTAGGAGCTGCCGAAGGCTGCGATCTTTTGATCTTTAAGCCCTCAAAAACCCCGGCAACGTCCTACAAGAAAACCACCGCCGTCCGATTGCGCCGCAAAGCCCCGGTTCCTAAGCTCACCTTCTGCTGAATGTTCAGCACTGGGTTTGGCGACCTGGAACCAAGCTATGCACGCAACCTCATTCGATTATGGATATATCTCCCGATTCGAATTATGGCGGCTGCGTGTGGGAGACCTTCGGGTCTGCCGGTATTCGCTTGGCCGGTTCGCCAACCCGCACGCAGCTGCCACCCTTATTGTTTGGCGACGATAAGTGGCAGTCATCTATCAAGCGAATTTGGGTACTGCACCATGGACGAAAACTATCTGACTCCACACATCTTCACCCGCCACAAACTCCACCTCCACGCCCTCCTCCTGGAAAACCAACCCTGGTTCAGCGCCCGCGACCTAGGCCGACTCCTGCGCCTCTACCTTGATGAACGCGCCGTCCGCAAACTCGACCCCGACCAACACCAAACCCTGCAAATGCTCATCCACGGCACCATCGAAAACACCCTGCTAATCAGCGAATCCGGCGTCTACGCCCTACTCGTCTACCACTACTGCCCCGAATACCGGGCGCTGCGCGAATGGCTAACCCACGACGTGGTCCCCGCCCTCAGGGACGCCCAGCAACCCACATCAACCGAACGCCCGATTCTGAGCTTGCTGAACTGGCCGGAGATGTCACTGAGCTTGCTGCACTGGAATAACCAACCGTGGATTCGGTTGCAGGATGTTCCGCATATGCTGCCGGAGGGTGAACGGCCGCAGCGTGCGATCAATGCACCGTGGTGGAAGCGTGCTTCCCGAATACTCCAAGCATTCTGAACGACAAAAAAACCCCACGTTTGTAACGTGGGGTTCGTTCAGGAGCAGAGGATCAGGCGCAGTGCGAGAGACGCTCAACCTGATCCCGGATCGCAGCCCCTCGTTCAATCTCAGCTTTACGCAAATCGTAAGTCGATTGCAGGTTCAGCCAAAACTCGGGAGTCGTATCCAGACAAATAGAAAGCCTGAGAGCCATATCAGCACTGACGCCCCGACGCTGAAGCACGATGTCGTTCACCGTGGGGGTCGAAACGCGCAACGCTCTAGCCAGAGCAGCAGCCGTAAGGCTCAGAGGCTCCAGGTATTCCTCTTTCAGGATCTCGCCAGGGTGCACCGGGCGCATACCATTCTTAGTCATTACTCACCTCAGTGATAATCGACGATTTCGACGTTCTCTGGTCCGTTAGGGCCCCAAACAAAACAAATTCGCCATTGAGCGTTGATGCGGATGCTGTGTTGACCTCTTCGATCCCCCTCCAACGCCTCCAAGCGATTACCCGGTGGTGATCGAAGGTCAATCAGTACGGCAGCAGCATCAAGCATCGTCAGCTTTCGTTCCACGACACTCAGAATGGCTGACCACATACGGGTCTTACCGTTGCGAAACAGGTACTCGGTCTCAGAACACTTAAAGCTAACGATCATAATTTAAAGCTTAACGTTATGCATTAATCTTGAGTGTAGAAGCTGAACTCATGAATTCCAACCCACCGCTTCCAGTTTGGGCCCTCCTTTCAAAACTTTAGGAAATAGACTACCTACGTCCTTCAGAAGGCCTTTGAATTCAAGCCAAATCCTACAAAAATAAGTGCCAATTCTTATTGCGCCCCAACCACGCTCACCTCTTAAGCTGACAGACCTAAAAAGCAGTCTTCAAATCCAAAAGAGGTCGCTATGAAACCCAGAAAACGAAAAGCCAAACTGCTCCTGGTCGCTGAACATCATGCTGAGGCGCTCCGGTTAGCCGGGAACGTATCGGCGAATCAATGCTGTTTTTTCGATGTCGCCGTTGCTCACGGCAAAGAACTTGAGCCGAGTGGCTGGCTTGCAGGCACGAGCCTGACTAAGCTTCCCAAAGAAACCGTCTGACTCACTTTTTTTTCGCCTCCGAACTAGCTCATCAGCACTCGCAACATCCTGCGAAAATTTGGCGCCTCCATCGCCACGCGAAATCACCACCTCCCGACTACCCTTCAAAAACCGCAGGAAGCGGTCCTCGTCAGCTCAAGGAACGACCATGTCCCTCTCCATCGTCCACAGCCGCGCCCAGATTGGCGTGGATGCGCCCGCCGTTACCGTAGAAGTCCATCTGGCCAACGGTTTGCCGTCATTGACGATGGTTGGTTTGCCCGAAGCGGCCGTGAAGGAAAGCAAGGACCGGGTGCGTAGCGCGATCATCAATTCAGGGCTGCAATTCCCGGCGCGGCGTATCACCTTGAATCTCGCTCCCGCTGACCTACCGAAGGATGGCGGACGATTCGATTTGGCGATTGCCCTGGGGATTCTGTCCGCCAGTGTCCAGGTGCCGACTTTGACGCTGGATGACATTGAATGCCTCGGAGAATTGGCGCTGTCAGGCGCAGTACGTGCGGTGAGAGGCGTGTTGCCAGCTGCGCTGGCAGCACGCAAGGCCGGACGTTCGCTGATGGTACCGCGGGCGAACGCCGAGGAGGCGTGCCTGGCGTCGGGGTTGAAGGTGTTTGCCGTGGATCACCTGCTGGAAGCCGTTGCGCACTTCAACGGACATACACCGGTCGAGCCCTACGTTTCCAACGGGTTGCTCTACGCCAGCAAACCCTATCCGGACTTGAATGAGGTGCAGGGGCAAATCTCGGCCAAGCGCGCATTGCTGATTGCGGCGGCTGGGGCTCATAACCTGTTATTTAGCGGACCGCCGGGGACAGGGAAAACACTGTTGGCGAGTCGGTTACCGGGGCTGCTTCCCCCGTTAGCCGAAAACGAGGCGCTGGAAGTCGCTGCCATACAATCCGTCACCAGTTGCGTGCCCTTGAGCCACTGGCCGCAAAGACCATTCCGCCAGCCCCACCACTCCGCCTCGGGCCCGGCGTTGGTGGGCGGAGGTTCAAAGCCGCAACCCGGTGAAATCACCCTCGCCCACCATGGCGTTCTGTTCCTTGATGAACTCGCTCTTAGGTGAACATGTCAACACTGTCTCCATGAGTTTCGGCTGTGTCGAGTGCAATCCGCCCATCAATTTTTTGCGTGGCAAAGCACCGAAGAGGCGGCGAAATCCCTCGTTTTATCCGAAAACGAACCGATGCGAGAGCAATATTAAAATGCTACCTTGCGACGCAAAGAACAGGAAAGGTTCGCCGTATGTTGCTTCTTCAAATCGCAGACATCCATTTTCGCCATCCAGAATGTAATACGCCCGACATGGACCCGGATCGAGCGTACCGCACACGCTTACTTAATGATGTAAGAAACCGTGTCCAAGTATTGGGCCCTGTAGGTGCAATTCTGGTTGGAGGAGACATTGCATTTCGAGGCATCGAAGATGAGTACACCGCGGCATTTGCATGGTTGAAAGATTTAGCGACAGCATCAGGCTGCCCAATAGAGCGGGTGTTCGTAGTCCCGGGTAACCATGACGTCGATCGCTCTGTTATCACAAAATCTTTCGCGGTGCAGAATGCTCAAGCGGCGATCAGCAGAGCCCCTGCAGACTATCGTGAACGATTGTTGCGCGCCCAATTTATGAATCCTGAGACTGGCCGAACGTTGTTGGAGCCCTTGGCTGCGTACAATGAATTTGCCAAAATTTTTAGCTGCCAAGTTTTCTCGCCTGAACGTCTATATTGGAAGCAAAATCTTGAGCTGGAAGACGGAGTAACTCTCAGGATTCATGGACTGACATCTACAATTTTGTCGGGGATAAATGGCCAAAATGATACCCGTGAAAGCCTGTACCTCAGCCCATTACAAACTATTCTTGACCCAGTGGAGGACGTCGTCAATTTGGTGATGAGCCACCATCCTCCTGATTGGTTCAAAGACCAGGACGAGATCGAAGATGCCGTGCAAGGACGAGCTGCCATTCACATGTTCGGCCACAAGCATCGCCAACGAATTGTCAGGGATAGACGCTATGTTAGGTTGGCAGCAGGGGCAGTGAATCCGGATCGCGTTGAGCCGGGATGGCAGCCTGGCTACAATTTGGTCGACGTAACCGTCGAGGGGCGTGGAGCCGAAAGAAAACTGGTCATTAACTCCCATCTACTGGCTTGGCAGACACACCCTGAAATGTTCCGGCCTATCACAGATGATGACGCAGGTGACGTATTCATTCACAGCGTATCTTTCCCTAGTAGACGACTGGGAAACGCAGCTCCTCTACCTCCCCCTACGATAGCGGACGCGCCAACAACCGAAGCAATAGAACTGCCCAATGATAGTGTGGAGGCTTCTATGAGCGATGAACACACAAGGAATTTGGTGTTCCGCTTCTGGAAGCTAACAACAAGCCAAAGGAGAGAGATATCTTTGGCACTTGGGCTGATCGAAAGAAGCGAACTCAAACTACCTGAACCTGAACGTTATGGACGAGCTTTGCTCCGCGCGGGAGAACGCGGGTTGCTTGATGCTCTCGCGAATGAAGTAGCTAAAAAGGAGAATAACAATGGCAGATAGTAGTGTTCGGGAAATGCATCCAGAGTTTGCACGGTGGATCAGTGTAATAGGATTTGGTGATGAGGTAGCAAGACGTCAAGCTCGATGGGAAGGAGTCGTAGCGATCGCGGATGACTTTGAACAAGAAACCATAGAAACTTTGATCCGGCTTGCATATCAGTCGAAACAAAAAGCTAACGCTGAAATAGTCGATTCTCTCCGAAAAACGTTCAAAGATATCGATGAAACCTTTGACCTACATGGCAACGACCGAGAGTTGCAAGTCCTTGCTGGCATATGCTTAGCCGTGATCATGGAATTAGGCAGTGGGCAAGGAGCATCTGCTGCTCTGGCAGTGACAACAACTGCATTCGCGGGCGCTCGAACTACAGACCTGCCAATGGATCTTTGCACTTTAGCAGAAAGTGCAATTGTGAAGGCCGCTGAATTTAACCGAACCCGCCCCGTCTTAGCACCGACACCCGGTACAGTAAAGGCAGATTTTGATAGTGCTATTGCCAAGCTGAAAGAACAACCTGATGCAACCGGCATGGTTCTGGCTCTGCAACTTGCGAGTGCGGCGACGACTAGCGCTATCACCCAAACAGCACAACGACAAATTAAAACAATTAAATCTCTCTGCAACTTTGTAAAGATCCAAGATGAAGAGCTTCAGATGTTGTGGTGGCTTATAGGACAGCATAGTACAGATTACGACAAAGCATTCGAATCAATACCTACGGAATTACAACCAATGGTATTTGCCAAAGAGCTATCAGATGCCACGACTTTAACTCCAGGCCCTGCGTCAATTAAGTCCTTACTTTCAAGAGCCGGGTTGAAAGGGCGTAAGAAGATCACGATTAGCAGCGCGATAAATTCCGCCGAGAAAAAATGGCTACAAGGGCTCGTCGATGAAAGTATTTCTCCAGTAACGACCCCATTACATTTCGCGATCATACGTCAGCTTGAAACGGATGGTGGCGACGCATGGGTATCAAATTGGGCTGCAGTGACCGGTATAGCCGACCATGAGCTTACACCTATGACCCTGGGCACGCTTTTCTACCGTGAACGCCTCCTACTTTTGTTCGAGTGATATATGTCAAACGAAGAGCTGACATTCAAATGTGGGAATCCCGAATGCCGAGTATCGGAGACAGGGCGCTGCGTAGAAGGGTTTGAGCTAGACAAATGTTTGCAATATGGTCGCGAACCTGAGGAGATCTCAGAGGAGGAAGAAATAGAGGACGCGGATGTTAGCACGCCGTTCGTTCAACTACGTGGCGCAGAAACCTTAAGTTTAGAAGACGCATCAAAACTTCTACGCGCCGCCCCCACGCGTGTGATAGCAATTGTAGGACCTAGCGACTCAGGGAAGACAAGTTTAATTGCGGGGCTCTACGAACTTTTCCAAGAAGGGCCTATAGGCGATATAAGCTTTTCACGTTCAACGACTCTTCATGCGTTTGAGCAAACTTGCCACGACGCAAGATCTGCATCTAGGCGAACCACTCCGCATATACATCGTACTAGACGTGGCGAAGTGAGATTCTATCACTTGGATATTTCTGGAGCAGGGACACCAAAGTTTTTGACTTTAGCTTTAGCTGATCGTGCTGGGGAAGAATATAAAGGGGCCGCAGACGACGCATCAGCGGGTATTGTGTTTCCTGAGATACAAAGAGCAGATACCCTGACACTTCTTGTTGACGGACATCGGCACCTAGATTCGGGAGCTCGCCATAACCTCCGAAGTGAAATCATCATGATCATCCAAGCGTTGGTCGATGGCGGTGCACTTCAAAATGGGCAGCGTTTAGCCGTCGTGCTAACAAAGATCGATCAGATTGTTGGAAACCCGAATGAAGAACGGGCATTAACTGAATTCTCGAAATTAGTAACCAAAATCGGAGAGCTTTTCCCCGATACGTTTACAAAAATTGTCTCTTTTAAAATTGCTGCCTCTCCAAAATCTGGAGGTATGAGAAGAGGGACCGGGGTGGCAGAGTTGCTGGATTTCTGGAAGGACCCAGCTCCACCTTTAGCTGAGCCAGCTATTCTGACTACTACTCCCAAAAGAGCTTTTGCTCGGCTCAGACAGCTTGATGAATAGGTGAGGGATATATGACTGACCAGTCAGTTGTAATAATTGGATTACCTGCGTCGGGGAAAACGACATTTCTTGCTGCTTTATGGCATCTCATAACTGAGCGTGAGTTTCCAACGTCCCTCCGCTTCAACAATCTACGTTCGGGAGACGTGACATACTTAAATGAAATCGCCACGCTTTGGAGAGATGCTAAAAAGCAAGACCGGACAGCTGTCGGCGGCAGCCGCATCGTTAGCATGAACCTAATGAACGCTCAACAATCACCGTTGCGAGTAACCTTTCCAGACCTCCCTGGCGAAGCATATCTCCGTATGTGGGAAGATCGGGATTGTGAGCAAGAAGTTGCCGATGTGATGAACGCGGGGGGCGTCTTGTTGTTTGTACATGCAGACACTATCAATGCTCCTCAGTGGGTAATCGATGAAGTTGTACTGAGCCAGCATCTAAATGTTGAAATGGTAAAAGGGCAAGAAGTTGAGTGGCATGCACGCCTCGCCCCAACTCAAGTTCAGTTAGTTGATTTGCTACAGCTTCTTAGAACCTCTCCGCTGGATATTGGTCCACGCAAACTAGCGATCATGCTTTCGGCTTGGGATAAAGCAGAAGACGAAGGGCTTAGCCCACAAGAATATCTCATTGAAAAGCTCCCTCTATTAGCGCAATACTTAGCTTGCGGAGCTGATGATTGGTCATGGCAGGTTTACGGAATTAGTGCTCAGGGAGGTGATTATGACAACACTGACCTTGGGACAACGCCAAGCGAAGATGCTGAAAGACTTAGAAATCTTGACTCCCCGTCTTTAAGAATTCAACTGGTTAGAAGCAATCAAGACAATAGCAACGACATAACGGAGCCCCTAGCATGGCTCATGGAGTGAAAGACAGTAATCGGGTGCGGATAAATCAGACACTGCATGGGTATTCTGACGGCCATCGCCAACTGGCTTCGTCGATAGGGCTAAAACCTAAAGACATAAAAACGATGCTAGTCTTAAGTGATATTTCCGGCCCCGGCGCTAGAATAAGTGAAGAAGGATATCTGACAGGATACCCTCTTCCTGAATCAGGCATGTATGCCCTGGCACGAACTTGGCTCGCCCCCGAGATGTCAAGGCCCGGTTGTGTCTGGACTCACACACTTCTTATTGACTATGCTGACTTAGCGACCTTTGAGTCATACGACTCACTCCTTACACTATTTCGCAGGCCAATTGACCATAAATTGGCTGATTATAACGAGCCAATTGCTTTACCGATAAGCGGCCATCATAAAGGACTTGATGTATTTGCACTTATATGGTCTCAGAAGGTAATAGAAAGCCTCTACGGAGCTCCTAAAAGCAAGATAGTTGCTCAACGTCCTTCCGACTTCAACGTTGACCAAGTAGTACTAGCAATATGGTCTCAACAGTGGCCTCGGCTAAGACGGGCATTTCGGTTTTGCACTTTTGCGTCTTCAGATCGATCTATTGAAGGTAATATCTTTGATCTCCAGATCCTACCCTCAAACGATCGTAGTGTCCGATCTCGGTTTTCCAACTCCATAGACTCCGATAATTCTCCGCACACAGATGACCTTTGGGTGGATACCGCTCTAAATGATTTATTCAGGCCCGACAATCTAGGCCTAAGAACCTTCTTACGCTTTATAGGAGGCGATATTGCGACAGGCCGAGCTGCATTCCGGCCTCTATGTGAGTTGTCGTTGCTTACAAATACGTTTGATAGGCAGCCTGAGGCCATAGAAAAGGCTGTATTATTATTGGAGTCAGAATTTGGAGCTTCGCAAGCGCGAGCTGCAAGAGCGTATGTCGCAGAAGCGGCATTGTTCAACATAGAAAAAATAAACGACCACTCGATTGACTTCATTTTTTCGAACCTTGAGCTTATCCCTGAAAAAATCTCTCTCGATCACTATAAAGAGATTGGTCTAGTTCTATGGAAACGTAATCGCTATCAATTTTTTAACCTGATCAATGGAAACGGAATTCTATCAGATATCGCAGAAATTCTTCTTCAGACATTACCAACACTTGAATTGATTGAAGCAATAAAAGAATTACCACACTTAGCGAAACTGGTTGTAAAACATCGCAAAGACATACTATTGGAGAAAGAATTCTGGCGAATTTATTCCAGTCTTAGACATGGCTTTACATTATCGGATGTCGAAATACAAATACCCAACAAAACATTGACCGCAATTATTTCCGCCCAGCGAATTGATTTAGCCGCAGAAGCCATACGTTACTTTGGCTCTGCTACCACCTTAGAGGTATTAGGCCAAAACTTTCAACTTGAAGAGCCTACTTATTTATTTTTGTGGATAGAGTTCGCTGCGGCAGATTACGCGGCAGTAGCGGAATATTTGCTCACTGACACCAGTAAAAGTAAAACTATATTGTATGCTTTATCAAAATACATATATCCCGACCAAATTAAGAGCCGAGCGGGAGTTGATCCTTGGATAAAAGGTTATCAAACCGCGAAGGGGAGCGTTTCAAAAGATGCCGAAACTTATCTTAGTTCATTTCTTCTAAGCAGAGCATTAGGTGGTGCATCGAGTTCTTCAGCGGAACTAGCTTGTATTAGCTTCGAAACTGTTCATGATGCTGCGGAAGCTAGTAAAATATCTGGAGAGGCATGGGGCTTGCTAGATTCTCGCCTGCCATCTACCTACTTCTGGTTAGATTGGGATAAATGCCAAAGAATACGTGCTGGAGTGGTTGATCTTTTCGTAGAACGCCAGTTACATCCTATTGCTTTTGCAACGTTAACCACATCTCAACCTCTATTCCGCCTGCTTATTTCTCTAGCCAATCGAAACGGACGTGGACGCGACTATCTCAAGGAGGTCTGGCACGTACTTCAGAACAGTGTAGATTCTACGTTTGAGATGCACTCCAACGAACTTCAGAAAACATTAAAAACACGATAGCAATAAAACCATTAATAAAGGCCTGCTCCGACAGGCCGTTATTAACAAACCAAACCTAACGACACCAACAGCAAACTAACGCATCGAGCTATAGAAATTCTATTATTCGCAACTTTATGTTGAAGTAGCCTCGTAAGCGACCGACTTGATTTTATAAGTTTTTAATGTATCTTGAGAAATCTCGACATCAAACTCGGGAAGCCAATTATGAAAGTGCAAGTCATCTAAATCACTTTTATCGAATAGTACGTAATTTATCCCACCTTCATGTTGCACAGAGCCAAATATCACCCCATCAAATTTCTGCTTCTGATCGTATCGAATAAACTCTGCCAGTGCCTGGGTAACTACGTAGTCCGTGTCATTTGTTCGAACAGGTCTAGCGATCTCATCATGTAGATATTGCAACAGTCGTCTACGAAGAAAACGCTGTTCATATAATGGGTCAAGTATGCTGAGTGGTGTGTGCTCAAGCCGCTTTGCCAGTGAGGTAAAATCAAAAAGCTTTAGACAATTTTTTGATATGAATTGCCCCACCACCATTGTGTCACCAATTGAGGGACGGACCTCCGCTATACATGTATCAGAATCGCCAGAGAGATACAGTAGCGGAATGCCTGCTGGACTCATACGATTGTTGGAGGCTCGCTCTTTGGGTGGAGCACCAAGTTCAATAGTTGGATTTCCTTTTATTGCGTTTAGCTCTGAAGCACTTTTAATCAGGCGAGCCCTGAAAAACTTAGTGCCGGTTGGAAGCTCCCTAATTGCAGGTCTAGATAGGGGGTGATCTGTGGCCCCGGCGTTAACTGCTTCAAACATAAGGGATTCAAAGAACTTATTGACTCTTTCATTGTAGAATCTACGACCATGAGTAAGCTGATGCGCAATACTGTTCCATTCGCTAACAACGTACCAACGCTCATGTTCCTGGGAGTCAAATGGACTGGGCGCGGGTCGATATAACTGTCCATGCCAATAAAAATGTTCTTCTTTGGCCCTACGAACAACTAAATGTTTGGCAATGGCTTTTTGTGCAGCCTCGTTTGTACACCCTATAGCTCGACCCACGACGCCGTCTAGAGTGAGTGCATAACCCGGATACAAGTCATCGTCCACAATAAAGTGTTTAGGCAGGTGTTTACGAATGTATCTAGCGATCACTTCAGGCACGAGTGCTTTCGCCGTAACTCTTGAACATGCCACACAGGGTCGTTCAATCATCAAGGCCTTTACCCGACGTGCGAGAATCGGATCATCTACGCAGTCTTGGCAAATAAACAGTTCCTGAGCATCTTCCAAATCTAGGTATGATTTTCTAAGAAACTCGTTCAGGTCATTGTTCAAGTTCAAATCAAAATCGCTCCTCATGAACCTACCCAATTTGCCTTGCTTGACGCATTGCTACGCGGCCTCTGCCCCCTCAGTCGACGTCTGAGGCCCTGAGCCGAGCCAAACCCTGTTTAATATATCCGGCATTCTCACCAATTGCCTCCAAGGCTCCTCGGGCGTTTTCACCCACCGCTGACAAACCCCGATTTTCCACCTCTAGCGTAAGCTCCATAATGGCAGCTTCCAAAGCCAGCTGATTGTGGTAAATCCTTTCTAGCACATCTGAAAGCGAATAATTATCTGCCACGATATTGACTCCTGTCGAAATAGTTTAAGCATAGCAGCAACTTACTACAAGCAGCATCCACCATAGCTAGTACAGTCATTTTCTAGAAGATTGTTGCTTTATTTTTTGAATCATTTCATTCATGGCTTTAGTAACATTAGTTATCGCCTCTTGATACTGGGTCGAATCGGGATCGTCGAATGATATACGAAGATATGAATCTACAATCTCCTCACTATCAAGGTAACTCCACGAGTTGAAACGCATAACTCCCTCGACGACAACGTCATTATTAGCCATTACGGCGCCCGCCCTACGTTGAAACAAGACATTTACTTCAGAAAAAACCCTTATAACTTTATCAAGAGACATTGAAGTCGTAATTTTTGAAACCTTCAACTCAAGTTGTTTAACTTCAGTGGCAATGTCGTACACCACACTAATTTTATCTTTCACGTCGCCTCGATCATTAGGACTTTTACTAAAGACCAAAAAATCGTGGAGTAGATTCCGCGCGAGTTCAGACCTTATCAAGGCTTTAGCATGCCAGATATTGATCCATAGCCCACATTCATAATCATTCTCTATGACAAAAAACTTTTCTTTACGAGCACGCAGAGTAGCGGCTCTTATTAAGCCAATCATAGGTCTTGGCCCTCGTACCTCGTTCAAGCCATCCTGAGCAATCCATACACTTATGAAAAAAATCTCATCTCCCCGGACTTCTAACTCATAATACGGTTCAATAGACTCAGGTAATCGTAACTGGCATATAGATTTGACAATTAAATTTGAGATCTTTATAAAATTCTTGGCGTCACATGACTCGACAACCGCCGTTAATGTGGAAAAGTTTTCGTATCCAAACATACGAGCAAAATGATCTACCCTATTTTCCTCAACATAGCAGTCAGCATCCCCTCCTGTTCGAAGTTTTCTAATACTTCGGATCAACTCATCACGAGTCAGCATACTCGGCCTCTTTCCTGTCGGTGCTTGTACTAGTGCGACTACAATCTAAAAAATGAATTCATTGCGGTAATTTTCATCGATATACTCTATCGAGTATAGCTCTTTCCGACCAATGAAGGCTTCATCATTCCTTTTGCGAGTAAGCAAATTGGAACTGAGTGAGACGCTAGGTCAAGCACTGAAAGAATTCCGCTTAAGCAGGGGCTTGTCCCAGGAACACGTAGGGGCAAGTCAAAGCTACGTGAGCGACATCGAGCGGGGCTTAAAAACGCTCTCCATAGAGAAGCTACATGAGTTCGCTTCTTGTATCGGTGTGCATCCAATAAGCATTATTGCTAGATGCTATCTAATAAAAGACAAATCAATAAGCGAAGAAAATCTAATGGCAATTTTGCAGCAGGATCTGGAAACGCTAAAAAAATAGACGAACGCGTGCGGCAACTATTTAACCGTCTTCAGAATGGGTTTGGTGGTTTTTGCCAATTGGCTTTCTAAAAAAGCAATTTTTAAATCTCGCAACTCATTATCATCACGACTCTTCGCAATTAGTTCGGAAATCTCTATCAACTGCTCCGAGCAGACTCTTGCCAGCGCGGCGACTAACTTTTTTTGGTCTTCCAACTTTTTCTTTAGAATACTAACTTTCAACCCTTGCAACTCTATCGTCGGAATTCCCCCCCTACTCTGAACAGCTTTTAATTTTGTCACGATATCAGGGTAGTACTTATATAGGGAGGACCTGCTTACGCCAGACATAATTGCAAGGGCTGTCACACTCAATTGGGATGTATCCGATTTCAACAGCACTTCGAGCGAAGTTTGAATTTTAACTCTAGTGTCATTCATGATTTTGTCTGCCAATATCTTTCAAAACATCTTCAGCGTCTAAAAGACGAGACTCAAGTATTATCTTCGTCTGTATAGCAATATTTGATTGCTTCAAAAGTTTAATGCTATCTTGCCGATAATTTTCCCACCAGATACGGTGCTTTGGTGTGGCAAAAAAATTGGCACACTCTTTACAGATACTTGGCGATCTTCGTGCAGGATTGGGTTCTACTCGGCTTCCGTTGCACGCGCTGGTCTCCTGTCTGTACATGCATACCCCCCACTGACAAGGAACAAGTATAGTTCCTCGAGCCAGCAGAATCTTGATTTCTTTTGAAGTTCGAAATTGCCCTAAAAATTTGCTTACAGAGCGATCACCTACTTTCGCACCTGCGTTCATATATATGTCATTAGCTGATAAGCCTGCCAACTCGGATGCTATAGATTCCATTTCGACATTTAGTTCCTCCCTTATCAATCTCCTAAACTCTGAGTCGGGACTTGCGTAACTGATATCAACACTATATGCAGATGTATGTGCGTATTGTAACGCTAAATCGCCTAGTGCTGTCCGATCACGCTTAGCAACAAATCGGGCAAAATGCTTTCGCCCCATATGAGAATGTAATTTTCCTTTCCAGCCAGTATTGGATTCTAAGCTCAAATATTTTCCGAAGTCATTGAGTCTTTTATTTATTGTACAACCTGTAACGACCACATAACCCATGTTAGGCCTAAATGGCCATAGGGCGTTTCCTGTTGTTACTAACCACAGATTATTTTTTCCACTTTTTACTCTTGCTGGCTCAGAAAGTAATTCTAATACCCTAAACGCCTTTTCAGCAGCCTGCGATAAAATCCATGGAGAGTCGTCCCCCTCATCTCCGTCATTGGTCTTCAGATACGCATCGAATCGCTTCTTTGATCTAGGTGCGAAATAGTAGGTGTACTCACGCCCGCCAATATGCCGAATACGTTTAATGCTACCTACCCCAGCCCTCCGTACCTCGCTGACCCTAGCACCTGAGGTGTAGCTTATAATAATGAAACATGCGCTCAGAAGATGCCTGATCAAGAATGCAATGTCCTGAGGTTTTGTTGCATATAGCCCAGTTGTAAACTTATCCACCAAGTCGACTGTAGAAAATGACTCATCTACAATAGATAATCTTGCCGTTTTAGATATCCTTTTCTTTGAGTAAATTTCATCACTCATTGCTTTTTCAACACCAACGGTATACTTGATAAATATACGAATCAAATCTTCCGCCATTGAATCCACAAAACATATTGACTCTTTCAAGAGAAATAGACAAACCGGCTCGGGAGGTGCCTCCCATTTAAACGATCGCTTAAGTCCAACAGTAACTTTACGTCTATATTTTTCTGGGAACGGATCTTGAATTAAACCATCTTCAATATACTTACCGAGTCTAAATATCTTACTTACAATTCCCATGCGCTGACTCACCGTTGCAGCAGTATTCAACTCTCCATTTATTCCATTTTTAAGATACCGGCCAAATGACTCTTGAATTTTCTTAGCTGTTATAAGTGAGAGTCGATCATGCCCTTCTGAGCTTAAATGAAGAAGGAAATTTCGCACCCATACTATTTTTGATTTCGTAGTTGACGGCGCATAGGAAACACCTCCTAACCCCAGAATAAAGCACGCAGCAATTTTTTTTACAAGTTCTGCAAAACTGGAAAATTTACCGTTTCCTTTAGAAAACTTTTTAAGTATTAACGGCCAAAAAAACACTACTGGATTATCAGCAATCGATGTTTTGCTTCTGTAGCCAAATACCCATTCATCTGAATGGTAATCCACCCCAATGGACGCCAGCCCTGAAATTATTTTATCTTCTGATGCAGTCTTTACTACTTCCTTATTTAACCCCATATCAGTACACCAAAGGTATGTCTGGCAGTTTTTCTAAGAGCAGAGATGCTTGATCGCTCACTCCGCGATTAACCTGTGGAATTATTTCTTCCGAAATGATGTTCAGCGTTGCTCTAAATTCAGAATCAAATCTAAGCATTAAATCGGCACTTAAAGAGCTGCTTGCCTCAAGCCGCTCTAAACATTCTTTAGTTTTTAGTAATCTTGCTATATTGATAGGATCGTCTTTTATAACGATCGCATTCTTACAGGTAGCGCAACTGGTAAATTCCAAACAGGGTTTTCCAGGCCTAGACGCTCCAATACCACCATCAAACGGAGCGGAACATGACATTCCAAAGACAGTGACATAAGGAGTTACTGGCTTAGTACTATCTAATTCAGACAAGGAAATCATCTCACCTTGGAAGCGAGACAGCTGTTCAAAACTTTTTTGTACTGATTTTTTATCTTTCAAGTACAAAGCGGTCGTTTGCTCACTTTTGTGTTGTAAAAAACTAGACACTACTTTCGTCGACTTGTACTCATCTTTTATAAGTGATGCGACAGCCTTTCTGATATCACTGAACGTAAAATACTTAAGGCCATGTGTATCTCGAAACTCTTTAAGCTGATTATGCATGCTTTGAACAGATAAACGGCGTGCAAGATTACCTGTACGAACAATAAATAATAGTTTCTCATCACAAGGCTTCGCTAAGGGCCGGATAGATTTAGTCATTGCTTTTATTAGGTTGACTAACGCAGGAACAGTAAACTTACCGGCTCTGAGAAAGGGCAGTGACTGTTCTTTTGAAGCCCTAGGCTTGGCCCAAGAAAAAAAAACCATCGAGTCATCAGTCGGATGCTCCTCAATACAATCAACGGTAACTTCCATCAGGGCCATTGGGTTAGCTGCCGACTCAATCATCATCAACAAATAGATGGGTAGGCATGTGCGCATAGTTAACTCGCGAAACATCGCCAGACGCCTTAACCCGGAAGTACCTAAGCCACCCCTATGTATTTCGCCCATTTGTCGTTGGGTCCATACTCCTTTTTTCTCTAGACCAATCAGTTCTGTCAGAATGCGGAGTGATATTTTGTCTAAACCAGGATGATCACTACCCTCTCCCCTTTCAATTTTCTCTCTTACCTCAATTGAGGCTTTTATATTAACTATTTCTCTTTTGCAGGCTTCGACGATTATATTTAGTTCCGAGGCGGAAACATCGTTATCTCTAAGCGAAACTGACTCACGTACAAACCTGAAATATGGGTACTCTTGTATATTCCAAACTTTCCCCGAAGAAGCCTCGCACATACACTTGAACAGCTTCACTGCAAAATTGTAATGTGCTCCATTTGTCTTTTTTAGCCGTGTATTTTTATTTAATAATTTTCCATACCGATTTAACAGATCAGTGGGCTGTTCGTGTGTATCAAATTTGACACTCGACAAAAAGCTCATTAACTCTTTAGTTGATCTCCACGCTTGCTGCCTACTTCTGCTATGATAATGCCCAGTCAACTCAACGAAGGCATCCTTCAAATCGATTGATATCTGCTTCTGCAATTTTTTTGAAAAGAAATTAAAACTCTCATATCTTTGTCTAGAGTGGTCAAAAAATGTAGCCAATAGTTCACTACTCATTTGATTCACCTAGTGTGTCTGCATACCTTTCTAAAATATCTAGCACCTCGACGTGGCCACCCGAGATGCTTTCTAAATAGTCTTGTGTGGTCGTAGAACTTGAATGACCTAAAAGCCCCTGAACTATTTTCACATGATCCAGACTCAAATTTTTAGCAGCTTTAAATAACTGCCGCTCCATGTAGGTAGCAAAAGTTGTCCGGGCCTGGTGCGGATGAGAAACGATATCCAGCTGCTTACACGCACGCTTGTAAGCAGCGTAGTAACAGGTTCTCGTAACAGGATTTCCTTTCCCATTGATAAACAGAACCATCTCATTGTCGGTTATCGGAGATACTTTTTTCTGGCTCAGTACTCTAATTACCTCAGCGTACCTAAAAGTCTCTATCAAAAGAGAACGAGGCACATACGCCTTCTGAACTTTTCCGCCCTTAGCTAAGACCTCAATAAATCCATCAGAAGAGCTTTTCTTTAAATATTCAATTTGTGCGCATGTTATGCTTAACACACTGCCAACCCTTAACCCCGTTGTTAAAGTCCAAGCAAAAATTACTCTATGCACTCCTCTTAGATTTTGCATAAGACTCTGACAAGAGTCTTGTGTTAGCGCTCTCGGCCTTTTTTTTACCGATTTTACCCGAACATGATTTCCTAACTGATTTAATCTATGAGCGTAAATGCTTCTATCAGCATCTTCCTTACCTAGTAACTTCGTCCAGTAATACTTGTAAAACTCATAAACAACTGAAAGTCTTAAATTGACAGTCGCAGCGCTGAGCGGCTTTACGTAGCCAGCCTCGCCTGACTTCATTGAATTTCTATAAAGGGCAATATTTCTAGAACTCGCACAAGTCCATTCAACATTATTTAATGATGTAAACTTCAACCAGTTTAGAAGAGACTCTGCGTACGTCCTGACAGTTTTATCCGATTTGTAGTAGTTAGAATAGTATGATTTTTCGTAAAGAAAATCGTGAAAGTCTCGAAGTACAACTCCACGAGCCTCATCGAATATAATAGGTATATGGTAGCTTGACGTTGATACCTTTTCGCTAGTTAATGCAGCCTCCATCATAATTGTTTTTATTTTTCCCTGAACTACGGCGATAGTTTCCTTGCTTGGCCATAAAAGTAACATCTCAACCTCCCAGGCTAGGTACACAGTGTAGCCAAGGATTCTAATCCCGGAATTCGATCGAAAGGTGCTGGAAGTCTTAAGGGAACCACTGGAATCCGGTCACATCGTGATTTCCCGCGCCAAGGATCGCGTGAGATTTCCGGCTCGCTTTCAATTAGTGGCCGCGATGAACCCGTGCCCCTGTGGATATCTTGGCGAACCCAGCGGCAAATGCAGTTGTACACCGGACATGGTCCAGCGTTACCGCAACAAGCTGTCGGGACCGCTGCTGGATCGGATCGACCTGCACCTGACCGTCGCTCGGGAAGCCACAGCATTGAACCCTGCGCTGAAACCCGGAGACGACACGGCCACCGCCGCTGTTCTGGTCGCCGATGCACGAGAACGGCAACACAAACGTCAGGGCTGCGCCAACGCCTTTCTCGATCTGCCAGGCCTGCGTCGCCACTGCAACTTATCCACAGCCGACGAAACCTGGCTGGAAACTGCGTGTGAACGACTGACCTTGTCGCTAAGGTCAGCCCATCGACTGCTCAAAGTGGCGCGCACCCTGGCGGACCTTGAGCAAGTCGATGGCATCACTCGCGAGCACTTGGCCGAGGCGCTGCAATACCGGCCGAGCACAAATTAGCAGGGATTATTCCTTGGTGAGATCCACCAACGGCGCCTGCCTCACCTCAGTCTCCCGCCCACCCTGAATATCACTCACCGTCTTCAACGCCTTTTCCACAGCCCCTTTATCCGCCAGCAAGCTGTACCTGATCTGAAACTGCTTCTGCTCTTTAACCCCAATCATCGGCACCAAACCAATCGGCCGCTGATACCGACGGTTGTAGGAAAAGCTCGTCCCCGGTTCAAGACCCGTGACATAGCCCTGCCCTTGGGTGTCCGTGTTTTTCCACAGGGAGAACACCGGCAACTGTTGAGTATTAAAACCCACGGAAACCCCGAGGCTGCCGGCCTTGTTATGCAGCACAGTCAACGTGTCACCCTTGGCATCGCCATAAGGCACCACGTTGTAAACCGTCTCGTCGTAGTCCTTGGTCGGCGCGCGGTAAGTCTGCCAATCCGGCAAATCCCCTTTGGCTTTGTCATTGAACGGCGACACCTGTTTCACCGGTGCGGCAAAACGAGCGCCCTGCTCCAGGAATGGGGTGCTGAAGTTACTGTGATACAGCGCCTGATATTCCTTCGGATAATCACCGTTGTTGGTCAGGGTGTCATTGAGGGTAAAAGCAACGCTGCCAGGTTCGGTGACCAGCTCAGTCATCACCGAGAAGTCGACTTTCTTGAACGCCTGCTCTTTGAGCTCGCCGCGCAGGCTGATGGCGTAGGGTGGTTTTTCATCGATGTGCAACGTGACTTTGCTGGCCGGGATGTTGGCGGCGCGACCGTGGAGCGTCAGCAGTTCACCGTTGTCCATGCCGGGGTGACCGACCCACTCGTAGCCGCAGCGGGTGACCAGTTCGTTAAAGCCCTCGAGCCAGCCCAGCCCGCCGCGACCGTTGAGTTCGATGAAGGACGGATTGACCACGTCCTTGACCGGCGAATCCCAACCCATGCGCACATTACCGACCGTCGCCTGCAGGACGTTCATGCCACGGGTCGGCACCACCGAGAGTTTCATCGTGCCGTTATCGATGTCGACGATGCTGACGCCCTCCTGCCGACCGCCGTGCAAGTTACGAAGGGTCACGGAGAAGGGTTTGTCGGTTTTTACACCGAGTTGTTGGCTGGTGACCTGCCAGTTTTGGGCAGCCTTGTCGCTGTCGAGCAGGACGTAATCCCAGGCCATGGCGTGGGAGGCGGACAGTGCGCCAAAGGCAACGACGAATTTGAGCGGAGTCATGGGGAAGCCTTTCTTGGAGTTGTGCGTTTTTTATAGCGCTGATGAAACGATTCAGCAAGCCTAAAAAACGTACACCCGAGCCTTCCCGAGCCAATTTAAATTGACCTCATGCAACCTCCGCACGCTTACGCTAGTCTCATACGGTTTTGAACCTCCGGCAGATTGACGGCGACATCATTGTGACATTAAGGTCGCCAGCTAATTGCAGGAGCAAGCGCAGACACTTTTGTCTGTCATTTTTGCGCAGCGGAACATACGGAGTTTGAATGCGCGGGGCACTATTACGCAGCGGTAAGAGCGGGTCATTCACTGCCCTGGGCGAAACAGGTCAACCGGTTTACCGGGCAGCCCTGCAATTGCGCGAAGCCATTCGCCGCAAGAACCCTGAAATGGTCGATCACCTGGCCATCCCTCAAAGCGATGAACTCGGCAACCAGATTGACTGGTACAGCGGCCTCGACGGCGATGTGATCCCGTGGAGCAGCGCGACTGAAGAAGAACGCGCCCCTGCACGCCGCCAACTCGAAGCGCTGAAGACCTCGCTCGACGAATTGAGCCAGCGTTTCCTGGGCAATGATCCAGCCGAACAGCAGCAAGGCGACAAAGCCGTGTTCGGCAAGCTGCTCAAGCGTGTGATTCATTTCCCCGATGAAAACTTCGTCTACCTGGTGCAAGGCAAGCCGGTGCTGACCTTTTGGGGCTTCGAGCATGCCGGTACCGGCAATCGCGATCCTCTGCACTGCCTCTATCAAGTTCCGCCCGCGTTTACGCTGCCCCCGGTGGTCGAAGCCGCGCCCGTGGTGGCGCCGCCCGTCGTGCCGGTGATTGCTCGTCCGTGGTGGCGGCGCTGGTGGTGGCTGTTGCTGCTGCCTTTGTTGCTGCTGCTTTTGTGGCTATTACTGGGCTTGCGCGGTTGCGTGCCGATTCCGCTGGTGGCGGTCGATCTGCTCCCCGAGGGCGTCGTGCCTGTTGAAAGGCAACGGGAAGAACCACAACTGACCGGCCATGCCACGACGCTCAATGGCGTTCCGGTGACGGGCACCGTTGTAGGCTCCACCACGGGAACCGGCACCGCTGTGACCGGAACCCAGGACGTGGAAGCGCCGGCGGTCGAGGGCAACGAAGCTGATGCAGCGCCGGCCGGCGTGACCCAAGACCCCGCCAAAGACCCGGCAGCAGACCCGATAGCCGAATCGCCAACCGCACCACCGGAAAACAAGACTGCGCCGCCGGATATCACATCGCCCGAGGCCGAAAAATCCGCCGCCGCAAAACCCGGCCCGCCCCTGAGCATTCCGCCAGACGCCGCCGACGGTGCCGCCAAGTTCCTCGACGGTCAGTTCCGCGCCGGTGCCGGTATTCAGGATCGCCGAACCGGCAAACCCCTGCGTCTGGAATACCAGCTCAAGGACGGTAAAGGCGAAGTCATCGTACACCAGGCCGACGGCACGAAATGCAGCGGGCCGGTGAGCGCTACTATGAAAGGTGGCAGCCTGGCCATCGACAGTCAGGGCCAGGCGGTGTGTGGCGATGGCAGCACTTACGACATGCCCAAGGTCAACTGCCGCAAAGGGGCGACCACAGTCGCAGACTGCACCGGCGGTTACGGCAAAGAACAATTCCCCATGTCCATGCGGCACGTGGCCGAATAAAAACGGAATAACCCGAAATGTTGCCTGAAGTCACCCAATTCGAAGACACCGTCACGCTGGTCAGCGACACCGGCATCCAGTTCATGGATTTCGCGCTGCGTCTGGATCCTCGCAAGGAACCGGCGGGCGAGTTCGCGCCGATGATCAGCGGGCTGATCTGCCGCCTGTCGTACAACGAAGAGAAAGACTTCTTTTTCTACGAACCTGAACCGGAAAAGGTCGAGAAAGCCAAACCTGCGTTCAGCGTCGATATGAAAAGCAGCCTCGAGTTGCTGGACGGTATCTGGCTGCCGACCCCGTTTTTCCGCTTCATGCCGCCGCATCGCTTCGACGAAGGCCCGACCAACTGGTCGCGCATGCGTCTGGTGAAGCTGGCGACGCCCGACATCGACGGCAACACCCACCGCCTGACGATGGCGTTCGACAGCCGCGTGATGCCCAAGCGTGACGGCACCGCTTACCTGGCGCCCAACGAAGAAGACATCAGCTCCGGCGTGTCCTTCAAACTGGCGACGAAGGCCAGCGAAACCCGCTGGTTCCTGGCCCAGCCGTGGGTCAACGAGTGGCTGTTGGAAGTGTTCAACGAGGGCAATGCCCACCGCTCGCGGGCCGAGCTGGACACCGATATCCGCGCCAACTATCACCTGGCGCACTACCTCAACTTGCTTAGCCTGTTGAGCACACCGTCCGCCGCCCAACAGTCGACGGCCCGTGCGAAAGTTGAAATCCCTGAGCTGAAAGTAGTCGCCAACGACAGCAATGGCCTGGTCAAACCGATTCCGGTGGACCTGGTGCTGGACGTCGGCAACTCGCGCACCTGCGGCATCCTGATCGAGAACCACGGTCAGGCCGGCTCCGGGCTGAAGCAAAATTACGTGCTGGAACTGCGCGACCTGATCACCCCCGAACACACCTACAATCTGCCGTTCGAAAGCCGCGTGGAATTCGCCCAGGCGTACTTCGGCAAGGACCACTGTTCGGTCAAGAGCGGCCGGCACGATGCGTTCCAGTGGGCGACGATTGCCCGCGTCGGCAATGAGGCCAGCCGTCTGGCCAGCCGTCGTCGCGGTACCGAAGGTTCCACTGGCCTGTCCAGCCCGAAACGTTATCTGTGGGATGAAAACGCCTACGGCCACGGCTGGCGCTTCAACTGTTCGTACATCAAGACCGACAGCGAGCCGTACGCCACGGCCGCGCCGTTCTCGCACCTGATCAATGAAACCGGCGAGGCGCTTTACAGCCTCGAAGAAGACGATCGTCTGCCGGTGTTCATGCCGCGTTACTCGCGCAGCTCGCTGATGACCTTCATGCTCGCCGAAGTGCTGGCCCAGGCGCTGTCGCAAATCAACAGCCCGGCCCAGCGTTCCCGCCAGGGTCACACCCGGGTGCCGCGTCAGCTCAACAGCATCACCCTGACCGTGCCGCCGGGCATGCCGCAGGCCGAGCGCAGCATCCTCAACGAACGCATGCTGCAAGCCATCGGCCTGGTGTGGAAGAGCCTCGGCTGGCATGTCGGCGAAGAGGATCCACATCAGGATCAGGCCGTCAGCCCGCGCACGCCGATCCCGAGTATCCGCGTGGAATGGGACGAAGCCTCTTGCGGCCAGTTGGTGTACCTGTACACCGAGGTCAACGAGAATTTCGCCGGTCACCCGGAAGAGTTTTTCGACACCATCGCCCGCCCCGACAAGACCGACCGCGAACGCATCACCCTGGCAACCATCGACATCGGCGGCGGCACCACGGACCTGGTGATCACCGACTATCGCCTCGACCGCGCTGGCAACACCGGCAGCGGCAGCAACGTGCACATCGTGCCCGAGCAGCGCTTTCGCGATGGTTTCAAAGTGGCCGGTGATGACATCCTGCTGGACGTGATCCAGGACTTTATCCTGCCAAGCTTCGAAAAAGCTTTGCAGAACGCCGGCGTGAAAGCCCCGGATTCGCTGATGTCACGCCTGTGTGGCGATGAATCGGTCAGCGCCCAGGACATGATCCTGCGCCAGCAATTGAACCTGCAGGTTTTCGCCCCGCTGGGCCTGGCGCTGCTCAAGGCGTACGAGCATTACGATCCGCAAGTGCCGCAAGAAGTCACCCCGCAAAGCTACCGTCAATTGATCGGTGACAACGGGATCAGCCAGACCGTGCTCGACTACGTCAACGCCGCCGTGCGTCGCGATGTCGGCGGTCAGAGCGGTTTCGACCTGTATGATGCGCCGATCAGTTTCGACCTGCAGAAGCTTCACGCCGCGTTCCTCAACGACCAGATCAACATCACCAAGATTCTCGGTGCGCTGTGTGAAGTGGTCGCGCATTACCCGTGCGATGTCTTGCTGCTGACCGGCCGCCCTTCCCGCCTGCCCGGCATCCAGGCGTTCATTCGCAAGGTGTTGCCGCTGCCACCGGGGCGCATTCTGGCGCTGCAAAACTACCGTACTGGCGGCTGGTACCCGTTCCACAAGAACGGCCGGATCGACGACCCGAAAAGCACCGCGTCGGTGGGCGCCATGCTCTGCCTGTTGTGCGCCAACCACAGCGTGCCGAACTTCTACTTCCGTGCTTCGGCGCTCAAGCCATATTCGACGGTCAAGCACATCGGCGTGATCGACCTGAACAACGTGATCAAGGATGCCGACGTGCTGTACCGCGACATCCAGTCCGAAGACTACAAAATCAAGCTGCCGGAAATCGGCGTTGGCGATGCCGCCGACACGCCACAACTGGAAATGCGCGGCGATCTGCGCCTCGGTTTCCGTCAGTTGGCCGCCGACCGCTGGGCCGCGTCGCCGCTGTATACCTTGCGGTTCACCAAGGCCGGTCGGGAGAAGTTTTCCCGCGCGATCGGTGAAAACGGTAGCGCGCCGCTGCTCAAGGTGCGGTTCGAGGTCAAGCCGGCGGACAAGTACACACGCAAGCAGGATCTGGTCAGCGACCGTCTCTCGGTTCGCGACATCGAATCCAACAGTAACAACGTCAACTTCAACCCGCGCAGCGACCTCGAGCTGGAACTCAACACCATGCTCGACGCCGGCCTGAGCGAGACCAAGTACTGGCTCGACAGTGGAAGTGTGAAACGCAAATGAATGATCTGACCCCCGATCAAACTCAGCTCTCTGCCAGTTGGGCCGCTGTTTATAACGGTGCCGGTCAGGCGCTGGACTGGATTGCCCAGACGCGCGGCAACGCGCCACGCCTGGACAGCGAAGCCGACAACCTGAACATCCGCCTGCACCGCGCCCGCAACCTGGCTCACAGCCTCGGTCGCGTGGCCTGCACGCCGATGACCATTGGTTTTTTTGGCTTGTCCCAGGCCGGCAAGTCCTACCTGATTTCGGCCCTTGCCGCCGGTCAGAACGGCAAGCTGGAAACTGATTTCGGTGGCCAGCGCCTGGACTTCATCAAGCACATCAACCCGGTGGGTGGCGGCAAGGAGGCCACCGGCCTGGTGACGCGCTTCAGCCGTCGGGCCACGGAGAGTCAGGACAATGACTTTCCGGTAGAACTCACGCTGTTCAAGGAAATCGAGCTGGCGAAGATTCTCGCCAACTCCTGGTTTAAGGATTTCGACCTTGAGCGCATTTCCTACGAGATCGACGAAGAACGCATCCAGCGCGTACTCAAACCGTTCGAAGGCCGCGAAACCGGGCCACTGCAAACGGGCGTCAACGCCGATGATCTGGTGTCGCTGTGGGATTACCTGCGGGACAACTTCCGCAACTCGGTGAAGAAACTTGAGCACCTGTACTGGCCCAAAGCACTGCAACTGGCGCCACGCCTGAATTTCCAGGAACGGGCCGAGCTGTTTTCGATCCTCTGGGGCGAGCAAAGCGAACTGACACGCGTGTATCAGCAACTGGCCGGTGCGCTGCACAAACTAGGCCTGCCCGAGACCGTATTCGCACCGTTGAAGGCCTTGGTGAGTTTCGAAAACGACACCTACAGCCAGCGCGACAGCATCATGAACGTCGACATTCTCGAACGCTTCGGCAGCCCACGGGACTTGCCGATCGACGTTCGACCACTGGTTGGCGATCGCCTGCAAAACAGTCAGGCAATTCCGGTTGCACAACTGGCAGCGTTGACGGCCGAAATGACCTTCCGCCTGATCGAAGCGCCGGTGGATGACATCGTCAATCAGGTCGATCTGCTGGATTTCCCCGGTTATCGCGGGCGCCAGAAACTGCACGAGATCGCCGACTCCAACGACCCGCAATCCGCCACCAAGGACAACTCCGTTTCGCAGCTGATCCTGCGTGGCAAGGTCGCCTACCTGTTCGAACGCTACACCGATAACCAGGAAATGAATGCGCTGGTGGTTTGCACCGGTTCGACCAAGCAGAGCGACGTCAACGACGTAGGCCCGGTGTTGACCCGCTGGATCGAAAAGACCCAGGGCGCCGACTCGGCCGCTCGCAGCAAGCGCGAAACCGGTCTGATCTGGGCGCTGACCATGCTCGACCTGCGCATCACCAACTCCCTGAGCCTGACGCCTGATCAGTACGACGAGAGCTGGAACGGCATGGTCAAGCTGACCATGCTCGAGCGCTTCGGCAGCCTGAGCTGGATGAGCGACTGGGCCGGCACACCGTTCCAGAACACCTACCTGGTGCGTAAACCGCGCATGGACGCGGCGTTCATCGAACAAGACGCGACGGGTGCCGAAACGGGCCTCAATGCCAGCTATCAGGACCGTGTCAGCGCGCTGGGTACCAGCTTCGCCAGCAACGACCTGGTGTGCAAACACATCCACGATCCTGCCAACGCCTGGAAAGAAATGCTGCGCAACGATGACGGTGGCATCAGCCACTTCAGCGGCAGTTTCAAAGGCGTGGCCAATATCGAATTCAAATTGCAGCGCATCCGCGAGCAATTGAGCGAATGCCTCGAAGGCCTGACCACTCACGGTCTGAGCACCTGGTACCACGCCGACGACGACGGTGCTGCCGCCGCCAAGAAAGCCCTGGCGCAGATGATTCTGACCGGCCTGGGCCGTCGCCCGGCAGTGCTCGGCGAGCTGATCGATCAACTCGACATGCCGAGCGAAGAGGTGCGCGACCTGTACCTCAGTGGTGTGTACGAAACTGATGACGAGCCGGCCGCGAAGGACGAGCCAGTCGCCCCGACACCGAGCCAGAGCCTGTACGGCGACGACGCTGGTTTCGACTTCGACTTCGGTGACGACCTGAGCCACGACGTGCCGGCCAGCAGCAACACCGGCACCCCGGCGCCCGAACTGCAAAGCAACGAACACCGATTCGCCAAAGCGGCATTCAAGGCCTGGATCGCGCACCTGCGTGAACTGACCACCCGGCAAAGCCTGCTCAACCTCCTGGGGTTGGAAAAAGCCTTGCTGGAAGCGGTGGTCGACGAATTGATCACCGCCGGCTATCGCCAGGACTTGCCGGGGCAACTGAGCCGTGCGGTCCTCAAACGCGCACAAAGCGGCGCACGGCGCGATCAACTGGTTGAGCGCCAGGTCCTGGAAGTGCAACGGGTACTGCGCGATTTCGTGTCCTGGTTCGGCTACCTCCAGAAACCGGTAAGCGAGCGTCCGAACAGCCGCGCCGGCGCCAAGGCGCCGCTGTTCTCGTACTACACCGACATCAGTCCGGGACAAGTGCCCGTGCTACCGGCGCAACCGGCGAATCAGGCGCAGCGGTATCTCGGCGACTGGCTCTCGGGCCTGGCCTACCTCACGCAGGACAATGCCGGCCATGGCGCCGGACGTGAAATCACCCCTGAACAGAATGAACGGCTGGGCCAAGTGCTCACAGCCTTCACAGCGAGATAAGCAATGCCAATTCGTGTCGACCTGCTCGCGTTAGAGCCCAATGTGCCTGGCCAGGCCCGCCTCACTGTGAAGAAATGGCAGGGTGGCGAGGAACAGCTGGAGTTCTCCATTCAGCGTAACCAGGACGGTTTTTACCTCCAGGACCACAAGGCCTGGAGCAACAATCCATTCTGGTTCAAGGTCTCGCGTTTCAACGTCACGGCCAGCGGCGAAGGCCTGGAAGCCCAGGTCGGCCCGGACGTGGTCGACCCGCTGCTGGAAGGCGGCGCCAACTCGCAGTTCCAGATCGAACTGCGCGAACAGAACCAAGCCCACACTGACAGAGGCGTGGTTCGGCCAGGCGTTGGCGTTTTGCCGTCCACGGCTGGCGGCCAGACGCGCTCGACGTACGGCGGCGCCGAACTGACGGCGCCGAGTGCGCCGGCACCGGCACCGGAAATCCCCGAGATCCCGGAGTTGCCTGAGCTGACCCTGTCCACCGCCGAGCCAGAACTGGAATTGGAGTCGGTGCTCACCGAGCGCGCCTACACGCCGCCTCCCGCACCGGTGAAGAAAAGCAACAAAGGCCTGATCGGCCTGTTGGTTGTCGTGTTGTTGCTGCTGGCCGCGGGCGCTGGATTCTGGTTCTACAAACGCACTCCGGCGACTGCCCCGGTGGCCACATCCGCTGCCGCCGCACCGGCCGGCGCCGACGCTCAAGCCTGCACCCTGGAGAGCATGAACAGCCTGCCCGAATTGACCTTCGTCCAGACCTGCATCAAGGCGGCGCCCGACAGTGCCAAGTTGCTGGAGATCATCAACCAGGCCAAGGCCGGCAAACACTGCGGTGTCGCCCAGCGCTTGTACGCCAACCGTGCCCAGGCCGGTGACGCGCTGATCGCCAATGCCTATGCCCGCGAATACGACCCTAAATACCTGAAGGCCAGCGAGTGCTTCCCGGTCGCGGACAACGCCACGGCGGCCTATTGGTACGAAACCATCCTCACCCAGGACCCGAACAACGCCGAAGCCAAGCAGCGTTTCGAGGAGTTGCAGAAGTGATGCGTTCGCCCGTGAGTCGATTCCTGTTGAGCGGTGCCGCATTGTTGGCGCTGTGTATCAGCCCGCTGTCCCAGGCCGATGACAAACCGCTGATCCAGGCCGGTAAAAAGACCTTGTTCCAACGCGTACTGACCACCCCAGGCTGCAAGATCAGCCCGACAGCGGGCGGTGCCGCCGGTGACGCACAACCGGTCTTCAGCCGCTTTTATGTGTACGAGCGCGCCCAAGCGAACAACGCCGAATGGCTGAAAGTCGGCCCCGACAGCTACGGCAAAACCATTGGCTGGCTGCCGGCCGGCTGCACCACCGACTGGAAGATGCAGCTGACACTGGCCTTCACCAACCCGGCCAACCGCGACCGGTTGCTGTTCTTCAAGGACCGCGCCACCGTCGAAGGCATCCTCGATGCGCCGGACCCGGTCAGCAAAGTCGCGCCGCTGCGGGCCACGCTGAAAAAGGGCCAACAAGCACCGGGCGTCCTGGCTGAAGAACCTGAATACTTCGTCGACCTGCAAAAGCAGTTCTACCTGCTGCCGGTGCTCAGTGGCGAAGAAGTCATGACCGAAGGCGGTTTCCGCACGCGCCTGCTCAACGTCGCGTCGGTCAGCAAGCCGGATGACAAGAACGCCAAGGGTGGTGCTGCCAACAGCGCTACCGGTGGCAAGGCCGCCGAAGACAAAAACGCCAACCAACTGAAGGAATTCAGTGCGGCGGTGGTGTTCGTCATCGACTCGACGATCTCGATGGATCCGTACATCGACCGCACCCGCGAGGCGATCCGCAAGGTTTATCAGCGGATCGAAGCGCAGAACCTCGGCAAGCAGGTCAAGTTCGGCATGGTCGCTTTCCGCTCCAACACCCAGGCGGTGCCGGGGCTCGAATACACCACCAAGATGTACGCCGACCCTACCAAAGTGAAAGACAGCGCCGACTTTTTCGCCAAGATCGCCGACCTCAAACAGGCCTCCGTGTCGAGCAGCAGCTTCGATGAAGACTCGTTTGCCGGCGTCATGGAGAGCATCGACAAGGTCGACTGGAGCCAGTTCGGCGCGCGCTACGTGGTGTTGATCACCGACGCGGGCGCCATCGAAGGTGACGACAAACTGTCCAAGACCGGTTTGAGCGCCGCGCAGGTGCGCATCGAAGCCGCCAATCCGGGCGTGGCGATTTACACCCTGCACTTGAAAACCCCGGCCGGGGCCAAGGACCACGCCAAGGCCGAGGCGCAGTACCAGAACCTGTCGACCTACCCGGGCACCAACACCTCGCTGTATTACCCGGTGAACGCTGGCGATATTCATGAGTTCGGGCGCAAGGTCGACGCACTGGCCGCCGCGATCACCTCTCAGGTGAAAGCCGCCTACATGGGCGAGGACGCCATCGGCAGTGCGGCGAATGCCAAGCAGGACCCGGCCGAGAAGAAAATGCTCGAAGACGCGGCGCTGATCGGCCACGCCATGCAACTCGCCTACCTCGGCGAGAAGACCAACAGCAAGGCCCCGCCGGTGTTCAAGGCGTGGATCAGCGACCGTGACCTGATCAAGCAGAACATCCCGACCACCGACGTGCGGGTGCTGCTGACCAAATCCCAGCTCAGCGACTTGAGCGACGTGATGAAGAAGATTCTCGACGCGGCCAACGAAGGCCTGATTTCACCGACGGAAATGTTCGATCGCCTGCGTTCGGTGGCGGCGACCATGGGCGCCGATCCCAATCAGCTCAAACAGAACAGCAACGCCAAACTGGCGGACATGGGTGTGCTCGGCGAGTACCTCGAAGACCTGCCCTATCAGAGCGAAGTGCTGAATCTGGATGAAGAGACCTGGAAGAGCTGGGACGGTCTGGCGCAAGAGAAATTCATCCGCACGCTGAACACCAAACTGCGGCATTACCAGCGTTACAACGCGGATGTCGACCGTTGGGTCGCTTTAGCCAAGGACAGTGATGCACGGGACAACGTGTATCCCGTGCCACTGGAAATGATGCCTTAACGAGACGCCGATGCTCGATATCAAGAACCTGCTGGTGCGCCGTGGTGAAGGCGCACAGGCTCATCATGTGCGACTGCCGCACTTGCAGGTCGGCGCCGGAGAAATCCTTGCCATCACCGGCGAGAGCGGCAGCGGCAAAAGCACCTTGCTCGAAGCCATCGGCCTGTTACTCGCGCCGGTGGAACTCGAGCGCTTTCGCCTGGGCGCGGCGCACGCTCAAGACATTGCCCAATTGCTCGCCACGGATGACCAGCCGGCGCTTGCAGCGGTGCGTTCACGGCACTTGGGGTTCATTTTGCAGAGCGGCGGCTTGCTGCCGTTCCTGAGCGTGCGGGACAACATCAGCCTGCCGCGCCGTTTGCTCGGGATGTCGGTGAAGAGCGAGCACATCGACCACGCCGTTGACGTGCTGCGCCTGCAAGGGTTGCTGGATAAACAACCGCAGGCCTTGTCGATCGGTGAGCGCCAGCGCGTTGCCTGTGTGCGCGCCATTGCCCATGAGCCGCTGCTGCTGTTGGCCGACGAGCCGACCGCTGCGCTCGACCCTCACAGCGCCCGGCGTTTGTTCGAGTTGCTGCTGAGCCTGGTGTCGAGCATGGGTTTGAGCGCGCTCGTTGTGTCCCATGACTGGGCCTTGCTGAAAGATTTCGGCTTGCCGCGGCTCGGCGCTATCAGCCGTCAGGGAGAAACACTGTTTGAACCGATGGACTGATCGCTTGCGCCTGCTGGGCTCCCTGGCGCTGCAAGACCTCTGGCACGACCGCAAGGTCTCGCTGTGCATCGCCGCGTCGCTGGTGGCGGTGATTGCGCCGTTGTTGCTGCTGTTCGGGCTCAAGCACGGGGTGGTCAGCCAGTTGCAGGACGAACTGCTGCGCGACCCGCGCAACCTTGAAGTGAAGATGCTCAGCAACGGCAACTACGACACAGCCTGGATCGAGCGTTTGCGCCTGCGCCCCGAAACCGGTTTTGCCCTCGGCCAGACGCGCTCGCTCAATACCCAGGCTGACCTGTGGATCGGCATGCAACGGTTTGTCGAAGGTGCGGAAATCATTGCCACGGAACCTGGCGATCCACAACTGGATCTGCCGTCGCTCAACCCGGTCGGCAATCAAGTGATCCTCAGCGCCCGCGCCGCGCAAAGTTTGCAGGCCAAGGCCGGCGACAGCGTGCAGCTGCGGGTGTTGCGTCGTCTGGAAGGTGTCAATGAACGCGGCGAGATGACGCTGACGGTGCTGGCGGTACTCGACGGTGCGCGCTTCGGTCGTGCGGCCGGGTTTGTCGCCCCGCCGCTGCTGCTGGATCTGGAGCGCTTTCGCGACGGGTATCAGGTCAGTGCGTTCGGCGTTGTCACCGGCAAGCCTCTGGGCGATCTGCAACCGCTGTACGCCCGCGCCCGCGTGTATGCGCGCGACATCGATCAAGTCGCGCCGCTGGAGCACTGGCTCAACGAACAACACATCGAAACCTCGAGCCGACTGGCCGACATCGACAACGTCAAAGCCATCAACCATGTGCTGGGGCTGATTTTCGGCGTAATCGCCGTGGCGGCGCTGATTGGCTGCGTGGCGTCGATGGTCGGCGCGTTCCTGGCCAACATCGACCGCAAACGCAAAAGCCTCGCGGTCCTGCGTTTGCTGGGTTTCAAGCGCCGGGCCGTCGGCGGTTTCGTGGTCCTGCAAGCGCTGGTGCTGAGCCTGGCCGGCTACGTTGGCGGGCTGGGGTTTTATGCCGTCGGCAGTCATCTGTTCGATTACCTGCTCGGCAGCAGCCAGGCCACCGGCACCTTCGTTTGCCACATCACTGTCTGGCATGGCCTCGCTGCCCTGCTCCTGACTTTTTTGGTCGCTGCATTGGTGGCCGTGATCGGCGCCCTGCGAGCCATCAACATCCAACCTGCGGAGAGTCTACGTGAGCTATAAACGTTTTGGCTTGCTGTTGCCCCTGAGCCTCGGCTATATGCTCGACGCCTCGGCGGCGGGCTGGGAAGAGAAATTTTATAACCCGATGCCGGACGCCGCCGACGTGGTGCTGCCGATGCCCTGCGAAGGCTCGATGGTCTTTCGCAAAGTGTTCATCCCCTTGGCCGGGCCGCTCGATGACTACCCGATCAACATTGGTCAGGACGGCGCGGAATATGGCTACGTCGAACAGACCCGACCGACGTTCATCGCCGGCAGTTTCACAGGCGCCAAGAACGACAAATCCCGCTACTACCTGATGGCCAAGTACGAGATGAGTCAGCTGCAATACGCCGCGCTGACCGACGCAACCTGCCCCACCGCCGCCACCAAAATGCGCGTGCCGCAAACCGCAGTGAGCTGGGTGCAAGCTATCGAAGCCGCCGACAAGTACAACCTGTGGTTGCGCAAAAACGCCGCCGACAAGTTGCCCAAGGAGGACGGCGCACAGGGCTTCCTGCGCCTGCCGACTGAAGTCGAGTGGGAGTTCGCCGCGCGTGGCGGGCTGGAAGTCGGCGCCGCGGAATTCCGTGATACGCACTACCCGATGCCGGAAGGCATCAACGCCTACGAGTGGTTCGCCGGGGCGCAATCGTCCAACGGTAAAGTGCAGTTGTCCGGCCTGCAAAAGCCCAATCCTCTGGGCCTGCACGACATGCTCGGCAACGTCGACGAAATGATGTTCGAGCCGTTTCGCCTGAACAAACTTGATCGCCAGCACGGTCAGGCCGGCGGCTATGTGATCCGTGGCGGCAACTACCTGACCGCTCAGGCTGACCTGCGCACGGCTTTGCGCAAGGAACAGCCGTACTACAACGCCGACGGTCAGGTGAAAAACAAAACCACCGGCCTGCGCCTGGTCATGGTCTCACCGACCCTCACCTCTCGCGAACGGGTCGCCAGCATTGAAAGCAGCTGGAAGAAACTCGGCACCGGCAGCAAGGAAACCGAATCCGCCGACAAAGGCACCGTTCAGTCTCTGAACAGCCTGGCCTCGGGCGTCGAAGACAAAGCGCTCAAGGAAAAACTCCAGGCCCTGGAAAACAAGTTGCGCGCCAGCAACCAGCAGCAGGAAGAAACCCGTGACCAGGCGATTCGCGCCAGCCTCAATCTGGGCGCATTCTTGTGCACCAAGATGCTAGACGACGGCCAGTACTTGGACTTCCTGCAAAAGAACTACAAGCTCAATTGCGAAAGCGCGGACAAAGACGCCAGTTGCGACATGCGCAAAGGCAAGCTCGACGAGCAGAAGGATCGCCTGCACAAGCTCAGCCGCTACTATGCCAGCAGCCTGGTGGAATCGGCGACCTTGTACGGCCAGCCATTGCTTGAAACGCAGGTCCCGGTGATGGAAGAAATCATCACCCGCAACAAACAGCTGCAAGACCTCAAACCTTACTTGCGCACCCACTGGGCCAATCAGAAGGCGTTCCTGCAAAAGCAGAAGATCGACACTGAAGCCTGGCTGAACAGCTGCAAAACCGTTACCCAATAACTCACCTTAATAACAACTCGTCAACACCGTCACCGAGGAGTTTCACCATGTCGCGCAGCCTTTGGACTCGCTTCAAGCTACAGATCGCTTTCGTTGTCGCCGGCAGCCTGTTGCTGACCGGTTGCGCCAACACCGGTAGCTCCATGCTCGGCGACAGCGACGGCACCGACCCGCGCCTGACCCAGGGGCAGGATGCAGAGTTCTTCAGCAAGTCCGGCTATCAGGCCTGCGCCATGGGCGCCGGTGTCGGCATCCTCGCTTGCGCGCTGTCCAACAGCAACAACAAAGCCGTGTGCGCCGTCGCCGCCGGTATTACCGCGTGTGGCGTGGCCATGGGCGCGAACTACTACCTGGATCAGCGTCGCACCGAATACGCCGACACCACCACCCGCTTGGCTAAAATGAACAGCGACGTCGAACAAGACACCCAGAACGTGATCGCCCGTACCGCGACCGCTCAGCAAGTGATCAATGATGATCAGGCGAAAATCGCCCGGATCAAAAAAGACATCGCCAACAAGAAAGTCGACAAGATCCAGGCCCAGGAGCAAATCGCCGAGATCGATTCGAACATCGCGCGCCTGCGTAAAGACCTCGGCAACATGCGCATCAAAGTCACCGAGTACACCAAAGTGGCAGACGCCGAGCGTGCACAAGGCGCCGCCGGCGCCGAGATCAAGCAGGTGGACATGAACATTAAGAAAATGAACCAGAAAGTCGCTGCCCTGCAGAAGGAAGTCGACGGTCTGTACAGCCAACGCTCCGCCATCACCCTGGGCTAAGCACATGACGTTACGACAACTGGCGGTCCTCACCGCCGTCCTGGCCTTGAGCGGTTGCGCGACCCAACCGGGCGAATGCGATGCGACCAATCGCGACAGCAGCATGCTGACCAAGATGAACTGCGACTACTCCGGTGGTTACAGCGATCAGGTCAAGCAGAAGGAACTGGCCCTGAGCGAGTCCCGTCAGCAAAACGCAATGTTCCGTAAGGTGTACGAGAACATTCAGGCCCAGCAACTGAGCACCAAAACCGACCTGGCCAGCCAGCAGAAAGCCCAGGCGGCGCTGAATCAGTCGCTGGGACAACTGCTGGCCTCGCTCAAGGCCCGGCATGGCAATGAAAGCCAGGTGAAAAAGCAGATCGCCGGTCTCGAGCAGCAGCTCAAGGCTTCGCAGGCAGCGCCAGCCACCAAAGCCACTCCAGCGACGCTGAAGGCCAAGCAGGAAGAGCTGAAGGCGTTGCAGAAGAAGGTCAATCAGCTGCAATTCAGCCTCGGCTACGAAGAGTAACTTTTCACCCCCCAGGCCTCTCGTTGGAGGCCTGCACTTTTTCAGGAATCGTCGTCATGCAGCGGGTCATCAGGGATGCGCAAGCCACACCGGAGGGGATGAGTGCGCTGCAAGCTAAAGTCGCCCTCATCCAGAAACACTTTCCGCCGACCGTCGCCAGCCTGTTTGCCATCCCGCGGATGGGCAGCGGCGACGTGCTGGAATGGTGGACCGAACTGGGTGGCCAACCTACGCCCTACGCCGACCTCAACGAGGACGCGCAACGACGTTTGCTGGAAACCTATGAAGTGCGTCAGACGTCCCTCGGGCAACTGGCGGACGAACTGCAAAGACGCGGTCAACCGACGGAAGCCGAAGACCTACGCAGCCTGCTCGGCACACCGGAGCTGGACAAACTTTACAGCCTCAACGGTGAGCCTTTGGTGGTGCGCTGGAACCAGCGCCCGCCCAAACCGATCGTACCGCCGGTCGTTCCGGTGGTGCCGGTTGTTCCGCCATCGCGCCGTGGCTGGTGGATCGCGGCGGCCTTGCTCGCGTTGTTGCTGCTGCTTCTGGCGCTGTGGCTCTGGTGGTTCTTGCACCGTGAGCCGGTTGTCGTGGTTCCACCGGTTGCGCCGGTAGCGCCCGTGGTGACGCCCGTCGAGAAACCGGTCGAGCCTGTTCCCGAGCCTGCCGTGGAACCGGAACCTGTTCCGGAACCAGAGCCCGTGCCCGAACCAGCACCCGTGCCGCCACCCAAGCCAGTCCCACCACCAAAACCGGTCGTGGCCGCGCCGCCACCGCCGCCACCTCCACCGCCGCCACCTCCAGCCCCGACGCTGGACAACTACGCTTGCCGTAAAAAAGCGCCTGATGCCGTGCCCCCGCAATTTGTGGTGGTACTCGACACCTCGGGTTCGATGGATTTGAACATCAAGTCGGTGAAATCCGATGAGGACTGGTTCTTCGGCAATGAGATGAACAAGTACCTGGACCCGAACCGCACCATGCAGATCTTCGCCAAGCCCAGCCGCATGGATGTCGCCAAGGACTCGCTGGCCGGCATGATCAATGGGCTTGACCCGAAGATCGACACGCGCCTGATCACCTTCGCCGGTTGCGAAAGAACGCCGGACCAGGGCGTGTTCAAGTTTGGCGACCGTCAGCGGTTGATCAACGGGATTCGCGGTCTGGTTCCCAACGATGGCACGCCACTGGCCGACAGCCTGGCCTACGCCGCCAGCAAGGTCGACGGGCGCAATAACGATGCAGTGATCGTGATGTTCGTCGACGGCGAGGACGGTTGCGATAAAGACGCTTGCGCGGTGTCCCGCCGAATCGCCAGGGAACAGCCGCGCCTGCGGGTCAACGTGGTGAAAATCGGTGCCGGTGGCCCGTCACGTTGCATCGCTGAAAACACCGGTGGCCGGGTTTACAACAGCACCAATGCGGCAGAACTGGGTAGCCAGCTGAAACAGGCGACCAAGGAAGTGTCCAGCAATGCCAAGTGTAACTAGCTAGGGGACAGATCCTGAATTGAGGTGACCCCATTCGCGAGCAAGCCCGCTCCCACAGGTTTTGTGTCGTTCACAAGAGAGCGGAACGACACATAACCCTGTGGGAGCGTGGCTTGCCCGCGAAGGCTATATCAGCGGCACCTCAACGAAACCGGTCAACCTCATGCCGCAAATCCGCCGCCAGCTTCTCCAGCTCTTTGGCGGTGATCGCCAGATTGGACACCACTTCCCGCTGTTCACTGTTCGCCAGGGCAATGCTTTGCAGGTTACTGCTGAGCAACGTCGCAGTACTGCTCTGTTCCTGAGTCGCCGTGGTAATTGCGGCAAACTGCTCACCGGCCGAACGGCTCTGCTCGTCGATCCGCGCCAGGGCTGAAGCCACGTTGGCGTTACGCGACAACCCTTCCTGCATCAACACATTGCCCTGTTCCATGGTGCTGATGGCATTGCCGGTTTCCTGCTGGATGCTGCTGATCATCCCGGAGATCTCGTCAGTGGCCTGACGGGTACGCGACGCCAGGTTACGCACCTCATCGGCCACCACCGCAAAACCACGCCCCTGCTCACCGGCACGCGCGGCTTCGATGGCGGCGTTGAGCGCTAGCAAGTTGGTCTGCTCGGCAATCGAGGTAATCACACCGACGATGCCGCCGATTTCCTGGGAGCGCTGACCCAAGGTGTTGATCACCGTCGCCGTGCTGTTCAGCGCGCCAGCGATTTGTTCCAGAGACGAGGACGCTTCGTCCATCGACGTACGACCGATCTGGGTTTGCTGCGCGTTTTCTTGAGCCAGACGCTGAGTGCTGCCCATGTTGTCGGCAATGTTCAGGGAGGTGGCGCTGAACTCTTCCACGGCGCCGGCCATGCTGGTGATTTCGCCCGACTGCTGCTCCATCCCTTCATAGGCGCCACCGGACAGACCGGACAAGGCCTGGGCGCGGCTGTTGACCTCTTGCGAGGCCTTGCGGATGTGCTCGACCATGGTCGACAGCGCCTGGCTCATCTGGTTGAACGCACGGGCCAGCTGACCGATCTCGTCGTTGCTCGATACGTTCAGCCGCACGCTCAAATCACCGGCGCCCAAAGCTTCGGCCTGACGCACCAGATCACCCAAAGGGGCGAGTTTGCTGCGCAGCAACCAGACCGCCGCCCCCACAGCGATCAACATCGCCAGCAGACTGCCAATCGCCAATTGAATGCCGACACTCCAGGTCACGGCACGGATTTCGGTTTTCGGCATGCTCGCCACGACCGACCATGGGCCGCCTTCAAACGGTACGGCAATGCTGTAGAAGTCTTCGGACGTGTCGCTCCAGAACTCGCCCTTGCCCGGCGTTTTCGCGAGATTGACGATGGCCGGGACCGCTTGATCCAGCGCTTGTACGCCCGCGATCGGCACCAGCCATTTGCTCTGCTCATCCAGCAGCGCCAGGGAACCGGTCTGGCCGATACGGAAGCGCTTGAGGTTGGCGAACTGCGCATTCTGAGCGTCGGTGTAGTCAAATCCTACGAACAGAACAGCAATCACCTTACCGCCGCTGTCACGTACGGGGGTGTACTGAGTCATGTAGGAGCGTTCGAACAGCAAGGCGCGACCGACGTAGGCCTGCCCTGCCATCAAGCGGGCATAGGCCGGGTTCGCGTGATCGAGCAGCGTGCCGATGGCCCGGGTGCCGTCCTGTTTGCTCAGGGACGTGCTGACCCGAATGAAGTCTTCGCCGCTGCGCACAAACACCGTCGCCACGCCGGCGGTCATTTGCTTGAACTCGTCCACTTCCTTGAAATTGTTGTTCAGCACTTCGCTGCCCAGGTGCAGGCCCGGCGTCTGCGCGCCCGCTACCGCCACCGGCTCATCCGGGTGCACGCTCAAACCGGCGCTGAAGCGCTTCTCGAACAGACCACTCAGGCGCTGGGTGCTTTCACGCAACGTGCCGTGAAAGGTACTCAACTGATCGGCCAGCAACCGGGCTTCACTGGCCAGGTGCTCTTCGCGGGTGGCAAGGTTGGCGGTATCCAGCGAACGCAGGGCGAACACGGTACTGCCGCTGATGACAATCGCCAGTATCACGGCAAGCGCAAGACCAAGCTGTGAGGCGATCCGGGCACGAGGTTGAGACATGACAGCTCCTGGCCGAGCGACCGGATCTTCCTTGATCTGGCTGCACACTCAGCAAAATTCTAATAATGGGAATTGCGTCGAACCTGCACGAAGGTTCCACCTGCATTTTCGGCGGAAAATCGGAATACTTGAGTAATTAACCGGGGTATGGCTCAAGGCCGCCATTGCGACGGCTCTATCGATTCAGCCCAAGTGTTGAACGTCGGGCAATTCCATTGCTCGGGCTTCGCCTTGCAGGAAGTCGCTGAGCCTGCGCAAACGTTCACCTCCGGGGCGGGTTTTCGGCCAGACCAGGTAATATTTCTCACCGCTGGCGACGGCCGTCGGCCACGGCAGACTCAGACGTCCCTGAGCCACATCTTCCGCCACCATCAGCAGATCGCCCATGGACACGCCATAACCTCGGGCGGCGGCGATCATGCCCAGTTCCAGCGTGTCGAACACCTGCCCGCCCTTGAGCGACACCTGATCCGCCAGCCCCATGCGTTCCAGCCAACTGCGCCAGTCACGACGGTCCGGTGTCGGGTGCAGCAGTTCGGCACTGGCCAGCCGTGCGACATCCCACGGTTGATCCTGCAGAAGATTCGGCGCGCCGACTGGAATCAGCTCTTCCGGGAACAGGAAACTCGTCTCCCAGTCCGGTGGGAAATTACCGTTGCTGAGGATGACGGCGCAGTCGAATGGTTCATGGTTGAAGTCCACCGAGTCGACGTCCATCCAGGCGCTGGTCAACTGAACCTCGTTGCCCGGTTGCAGGTGCCGAAAGCGGCTGAGCCGTGCCAGCAGCCAACGCATGGTCAGGGTCGACGGCGCTTTCATGCGCAGGATGTCATCTTCGGCGCGCAAGGTATTGCAGGCCCGCTCCAGGGCGGTGAAGCCTTCGCGAATGCCGGGCAGGATCAACCGCGCCGATTCGGTCAGTTGCAGATTGCGCCCACTGCGGTGAAACAGCCGACAGGCAAAATGCTCTTCGAGCGTACGAATGTGCCGACTGACCGCGCTTTGGGTGATCGACAGTTCTTCGGCCGCACGGGTAAACGAACTGTGCCGCGCCGCCGCTTCGAATGCGCGCAGGGCATACAAGGGAGGAAGACGACGGGACATTCGGAAAGCTCCTATAGCGGGATTCGGTCACCCTAGCAGAAACTTCCAGCATGAGTTTGAATCATGCCACCCATCCTTTTTATCCCTTTGTGCAAACCCCGTAGAGCGCCGAGAATCGACGCTTTCCTGTCCCTCTTTAATTATCGAGCGTGATGACCATGCAGCATCCAGCACGTACCGAACTCTGGGCCATCCTGCGGCTGGCGGGGCCGTTGATTGCCTCGCAGTTGGCGCACATGCTGATGGTCCTCACCGACACCTTGATGATGGCGCGCCTGAGTCCCGAAGCGCTGGCCGGTGGCGGTTTGGGCGCCGCCACTTACTCGTTCGTGTCGATCTTCTGCATTGGCGTGATCGCCGCGGTCGGCACCCTCGTGGCCATCCGTCAGGGTGCCGGCGACATCGTAGGCGCCGCCAGGCTGACCCAGGCCGGGTTATGGCTGGCGTGGTTGATGGCGTTGGTGGCCGGGCTGCTGCTGTGGAACCTCAAACCGGTGTTGCTGCTGTTCGGCCAGACCGAAACCAACGTCCACGCGGCCGGGCAGTTCCTGCTGATCCTGCCGTTCGCCCTGCCCGGCTACCTGAGCTTCATGGCCCTGCGCGGCTTCACCAGCGCCATCGGCCGGGCAACACCGGTGATGGTCATCAGCCTCGGCGGCACCGTGGCCAACTTCCTGCTCAATTACGCATTGATTACCGGCATGTTCGGTCTGCCGAAACTGGGGCTGATGGGCATCGGGCTGGTCACCGCTATCGTCGCCAACTGCATGGCGCTGGCGCTGGCCTGGCACATCCGTCGGCATCCGGCTTACGACGCTTATCCCTTGCGCCAAGGCCTGTCGCGGCCTAACCGTCAGTATCTGAAGGAACTGTGGCGCCTGGGCCTGCCGATTGGTGGCACCTACGCGGTGGAAGTCGGACTGTTTGCGTTCGCCGCGCTGTGTATGGGCACCATGGGCAGTACGCAACTGGGCGCACACCAGATCGCCCTGCAAATCGTCTCGGTGGCGTTCATGGTTCCGGCGGGGATTTCCTATGCGATCACCATGCGCATCGGGCAGCACTACGGCGCCGGGCAGCTGCTGAATGCACGGCTGGCGGGACGGGTCGGCATCGTTTTTGGCGCGGCGGCGATGCTTGCCTTCGCCATGGTCTTCTGGTTGCTGCCGAATCAGTTGATCGGTTTGTTCCTGGACCACAACGACCCGGCGTTTCGCGACGTCATCAACCTGGCTGTGAGCCTGTTGGCGGTCGCCGCATGGTTCGAGCTGTTCGACGGCACGCAGACCATCGCCATGGGCTGCATTCGCGGGCTCAAGGATGCCAAGACCACGTTCCTCGTGGGTTTGGGTTGTTATTGGCTGATTGGCGCGCCAGCCGCCTGGTGGATGGCCTTCCATTTGAATTGGGGGCCGACAGGCGTCTGGTGGGGATTGGCGCTGGGACTGGCGTGCGCGGCGGTGAGCCTGACGTGGGCGTTTGAGTGGAAGATGACGCGGATGATTCGGCAGGAGGTAGCGCCGCGGAATAGTTTCCCGGTCGCACAGCCTGATTGAGATCAATGTGGGAGCGGGCTTGCTCGCGAAGGGGCAGTGTCAGTTGACATCAACTTTGACTGATACACCGCCTTCGCGAGCAAGCCCGCTCCCACAGTTATTCGTGGTTAGTTCACGACTTCCAGGGCGGGCTGCTGGTTGCTACCGAAGGTCAAATACTCAACCAGCTCCGCCAACGGCAACGGCTTGCTGATCAGATAGCCCTGCACCTGATCGCAGCCAAACCCGCGCAACAGATCCAGTTGCTCCGGCGTTTCTACGCCTTCGGCGACCACTTCAAGATTGAGGTTGTGCGCCAGATTGATCATCGCGTGGACCAGTTTGCGATTCTCTTCGCGCTGTTCCATGCCGCCGACAAAGCTCTTGTCAATCTTCAGCAAGGTAATCGGCAGGCTGTTGAGGTGCACGAACGAAGAGAAACCGGTGCCGAAGTCGTCCAGGGAAAAGCGCACACCCAGACGCCCCAAGGCATCCATGGTCTGCTTCACCAGATCGCTGCGGCGCATCACCGCGGTTTCAGTCAGTTCGAACTCCAGCCATTGCGCCTCGACACCGCGCTCGGCAATCAGCCGACTCAGTGTCGCGAGTAATTGGCTGTCTTGAAACTGGCGGAACGACAGGTTGATCGCCATGTGCAACGCCGGCAAACCCCGCTCGCGCAACGCTTGCATGTCGCGCAATGCGCGGGAAATCACCCAGTAACCCAGCGGCACAATCAAGCCGCTTTGCTCAGCCAGCGGCACGAATTCGCTCGGAGGCAGCAAGCCACGCTCGGCATGGCGCCAGCGCACCAAGGCTTCGAGGCCGACGATCTGCCCGTCCTCAAGGTTCAGGCGAGGCTGGTAATGCAGTTCCAGTTCATCCCGGCGCAACGCCCGGCGCAGCTCGCTTTCGAGATCGGCCATGCTGCGGGCATTGCGATTGATGCGTTCGTTGAAGATGTGAAAAGTGCAGCCCTGAGTACTTTTGGCTTGTTGCATGGCGATGTGTGCGTGCCACATCAATGGGTCCGCGCCGGCCTGGGCCCGGGCGTGGGCGATACCCAGGCTGGAGCCGATCAACAGGCTTTCGCCGTCGACCCAATAGGGTTCGGACAGGGCTTCGGTAATGCGTTCGGCCATCCATTCGGCGCGCTGAGGCGCGCGGCGGGTGTCGATCAGCAGGGCGAACTCATCACTGCCCAGTCGGGCCAGTTGATCGCTGGCCTCAAGCTGGCTTTTCAGCCGCGCGACCACTTGCAGGATCAACCGGTCACCGGCCTGGTGGCCGAGGGCGTCGTTGGCGTGGCGGAAGTTGTCGAGATCAAGGTGACCGAGGGCCAGGCCGCGGCCGTCGTTTTCCGCCAGGCGTGCCGCCAGCAAGGTCTGGAAACCCTGGCGGTTGGCGATGCCGGTCAGCGGGTCTTGCTCGGCCAGGCGCTGCAGGGTGTTTTCCAGCAGGCCACGTTCGCGCACATGCCGCAGGCAACGGCGCAACATGCCAGGATCGAGCACATCGCGCACCAGCCAGTCACTCACCCCGTCGGGCGGTAACAGCGGCTCATGTTCGAGCAGCAATACCGTCGGCAGGCTGCAACGGCCAGGTAGAGGTTGAAGCGCTGGAATCGTCAACAACACCGCACCGCGGTTGTCATCGAACAGACTGCTGACCGACTCCCAGCTCGGCGCGCTGATCAGCACGGTCGAGCTCCCCATCGGAGCCAGGCACTCGCGCAACAACGCTGCCCACGCTGGCTCTTCGGCCAGTAGCAGCAAACGCAAGGGTTCGACAGGCGTAGACAAGCTAGCTCCCTAGACTCTGCAAAGATGTAGGCGGCGGGCATTATGCAGCGCCGGTAACCAATGACCAAATGACCCCGGTTATCAAACGCGGCTTTGTATCTTGAACATGAACAATAGACGCACATTCATCGTGCATCCTGCGTGAAAGTATCAAAACCGGCAAATATAGATAGCGTGCTGCGTCACAAGTCGGAGAGAGCAGCACAATTCGCTGAGCCTGTTAAAATGCCGGCCCATTTCGCAAACGACTCCCTGATTTCGTATGTCCCGACTCAATCCCCGGCAGCAAGAAGCCGTGAGCTACGTCGGCGGCCCTCTTTTGGTGCTCGCCGGTGCAGGCTCCGGCAAGACCAGCGTGATCACCCGCAAAATTGCGCATCTGATCCAGAACTGTGGCATTCGCGCCCAGTACATCGTCGCCATGACCTTTACCAACAAGGCCGCGCGCGAGATGAAGGAACGGGTCGGCACCCTGCTCAAGGGCGGCGAAGGCCGCGGCCTGACCGTCTGCACCTTCCACAATCTGGGCCTGAACATCATCCGCAAGGAACACGTGCGGCTGGGCTACAAGCCGGGTTTCTCGATCTTCGACGAGACCGACGTCAAAGCCTTGATGACCGACATCATGCAGAAGGAATACTCGGGCGACGACGGCGTCGACGAGATCAAGAACATGATCGGCTCCTGGAAGAACGACCTGATCCTGCCGCCCGAAGCCCTGGAAAACGCGCGCAACCCCAAGGAACAGACCGCCGCCATCGTCTACACCCACTATCAGCGCACGCTCAAGGCGTTCAACGCGGTGGACTTCGACGACCTGATCCTGCTGCCGGTGAAGCTGTTCCAGGAACACGCCGACATCCTCGAAAAATGGCAGAACAAAGTCCGCTACCTGCTGGTGGACGAATACCAGGACACCAACGCCAGCCAGTATTTGCTGGTGAAGTTGCTCATTGGCATACGCAATCAGTTCACCGTGGTGGGCGATGACGACCAGTCGATCTATGCCTGGCGCGGCGCGCGGCCGGAAAACCTGATGCTGCTCAAGGACGATTACCCGTCCCTGAAAGTGGTGATGCTGGAGCAAAACTATCGCTCCACCAGCCGCATCCTGCGGTGCGCCAACGTATTGATCTCGAACAACCCGCACGAATTCGAAAAGCAGCTGTGGAGCGAGATGGGTCACGGCGACGAGATCCGCGTGATCCGTTGCCGCAACGAAGACGCCGAAGCCGAGCGCGTGGCCGTGGAACTGCTGACCCTGCACTTGCGCACGGATCGGCCCTACAGCGATTTCGCGATCCTGTACCGCGGTAACTACCAGGCCAAGCTGATCGAGCTGAAGCTGCAACACCACCAGATTCCGTATCGCCTGTCCGGCGGCAACAGCTTTTTCGGACGTCAGGAAGTGAAAGACCTGATGGCCTACTTCCGCCTGATCGTGAACCCGGACGACGACAACGCCTTCCTGCGGGTGATCAATGTCCCACGCCGGGAGATCGGTTCGACCACGCTGGAAAAGCTTGGCAACTACGCCACCGAACGCAAAATCTCGATGTACGCCGCCACCGACGAAATCGGCCTGGGCGAACATCTGGATACGCGCTTCACCGATCGTCTGTCGCGCTTCAAGCGCTTCATGGACAAAGTCCGCGAGCAATGCGCCGGTGAAGACCCGATCTCGGCGCTGCGCAGCATGGTTATGGACATCGACTACGAGAACTGGCTGCGCACCAACAGCTCCAGCGACAAGGCCGCCGATTACCGCATGGGTAACGTCTGGTTCCTGATTGAGGCGTTGAAAAACACCCTCGAGAAAGACGAAGAAGGCGAGATGACCGTCGAAGACGCCATCGGCAAACTCGTCCTGCGCGACATGCTGGAACGTCAGCAGGAAGAGGAAGACGGCGCCGAAGGTGTGCAGATGATGACCCTGCACGCCTCCAAGGGTTTGGAATTCCCTTACGTGTTCATCATGGGCATGGAAGAGGAAATCCTTCCGCACCGTTCCAGCATCGAAGCCGACACCATCGAAGAAGAACGTCGCTTGGCCTACGTCGGAATTACCCGAGCGCGTCAGACGTTGGCCTTCACCTTCGCCGCCAAGCGTAAGCAATACGGCGAGATCATCGATTGCGCGCCGAGCCGCTTCCTCGATGAGTTGCCGCCGGACGACCTGGCCTGGGAAGGCACCGACGACACGCCCGTTGAAGTCAAAGCCGTTCGCGGGAATACCGCATTGGCGGATATACGCGCGATGTTAAAGCGCTAGAATCGACTACTTTTTAACCAGCCTTAGACGCATAGCCGTCCTTAGAGGAAAGCTTCATGGAAGCACTGCACAAGAAAATTCGCGAAGAAGGCATCGTGCTTTCCGACCAGGTCCTGAAAGTCGACGCCTTTCTGAACCACCAGATCGACCCGGCCCTGATGAAGCTGATCGGCGACGAATTCGCCTCGCTGTTCAAGGACTCGGGCATCACCAAGATCGTCACCATCGAAGCCTCGGGCATCGCGCCGGCAATCATGACCGGTCTGAACCTCGGTGTGCCGGTGATTTTTGCGCGCAAGCATCAGTCCCTGACCCTGACCGAAAACCTGCTGTCGGCGACCGTTTACTCGTTCACCAAACAAACCGAAAGCACCGTGGCGATCTCCCCGCGCCACCTGACCAGCAGTGACCGCGTGCTGATCATCGATGACTTTTTGGCCAACGGTAAGGCGTCGCAAGCGCTGATCTCGATCATCAAACAGGCCGGCGCTACCGTGGCGGGTTTGGGGATCGTGATCGAGAAGTCGTTCCAGGGCGGCCGTGCGGAACTGGATGCGCAGGGTTATCGCGTTGAATCCTTGGCCCGCGTTCAGTCGCTGGCTGGCGGCGTCGTGACCTTCATCGAGTAACCCGCCACAACACACATCCACTTGTGGGAGCGGGCTTGCTCGCGAAGGCGGTGTGTCAGTCGACATCATCGGTGACTGACACGGCCCCTTCGCGAGCAAGCCCGCTCCCACAGGGATCACCTGTTTAACGGTTATTGCGCGGTGGCTTTGAGGCCGGTGAGCAGTAGCCGTTGAAACAAATCCTCTTTCAGCCCTTCAGGGTTGGTCAGCTGCATTCGCTCCAGATGTTCGGGAAACGAATCAGTCCCTGACCCTGACCGAAAACCTGCTGTCGGCGACCGTTTACTCGTTCACCAAACAAACCGAAAGCACCGTGGCGATCTCCCCGCGCCACCTGACCAGCAGCGACCGGGTGCTGATCATCGATGACTTTTTGGCCAACGGTAAGGCGTCGCAAGCGCTGATCTCGATCATCAAACAGGCCGGCGCGACTGTGGCGGGTTTGGGGATCGTGATCGAGAAGTCGTTCCAGGGCGGCCGTGCGGAACTGGATGCGCAGGGTTATCGCGTTGAATCCCTGGCCCGCGTTCAGTCGCTGGCTGGCGGCGTCGTGACCTTCATCGAGTAACCCGCAACACCGCATTTCCCCTGTGGGAGCGGGCTTGCTCGCGAATGCGGTGTGTCAGTCGACATCATCGGGACTGACACGGCCCCTTCGCGAGCAAGCCCGCTCCCACAAGGGATCACCTGTTTAACGGTTATTGTGCGGTGGCTTTTAGGCCGGTGAGCAGTAGCCGTTGAAACAAATCCTCTTTCAGCCCTTCTGGGTTGGTCAGCTGCATTCGCTCCAGATGTTCGGGAAACGAATCAGTCCCTGACCCTGATCGAAAACCTGCTGTCGGCGACCGTTTACTCGTTCACCAAGAAGACCGAAAGCACCGTGGCGATCTCCCCGCGCCACCTGACCAGCAGCGACCGGGTGCTGATCATCGATGACTTTTTGGCCAACGGTAAGGCGTCCCAAACGCTGATCTCGATCATCAAACAGGCCGGCGCGACTGTGGCGGGTTTGGGGATCGTGATCGAGAAGTCGTTCCAGGGCGGCCGTGCGGAACTGGATGCGCAGGGTTATCGCGTTGAATCCCTGGCCCGCGTTCAGTCGCTGGCTGGCGGCGTCGTGACCTTCATCGAGTAACCCGCCACAACACACATCCACTTGTGGGAGCGGGCTTGCTCGCGAAGGCGGTGTGTCAGTCGACATCATCGGGACTGACACGGCTCCTTCGCGAGCAAGCCCGCTCCCACAGGGATCACCTGTTTAACGGTTATTGCGCGGTGGCTTTGAGGCCGGTGAGCAGTAGCCGTTGAAACAAATCCTCTTTCAGCCCTTCAGGGTTGGTCAGCTGCATTCGCTCCAGATGTTCGGGAAACGAATCAGTCCCTGACCCTGATCGAAAACCTGCTGTCGGCGACCGTTTACTCGTTCACCAAGAAGACCGAAAGCACCGTGGCGATCTCCCCGCGCCACCTGACCAGCAGCGACCGGGTGCTGATCATCGATGACTTTTTGGCCAACGGTAAGGCGTCCCAAACGCTGATCTCGATCATCAAACAGGCCGGCGCGACTGTGGCGGGTTTGGGGATCGTGATCGAGAAGTCGTTCCAGGGTGGTCGTGCGGAACTGGACGCGCAGGGTTATCGCGTTGAATCCCTGGCCCGCGTTCAGTCGCTGGCTGGCGGCGTCGTGACCTTCATCGAGTAACCCGCCACAACACGCATCCCCTTGTGGGAGCGGGCTTGCTCGCGAAGGCGGTGTGTCAGTCGACATCATCGGTGACTGACACGGCCCCTTCGCGAGCAAGCCCGCTCCCACAAGGGATCACCTGTTTAACGGTTATTGTGCGGTGGCTTTTAGGCCGGTGAGCAGTAGCCGTTGAAACAAATCCTCTTTCAGCCCTTCAGGGTTGGTCAGCTGCATTCGCTCCAGATGTTCGGGAAACGATGAAGGCTCCGGCGCATCCAGCGCTGCCTTGCCCAGTTCCAGAATCTCCGTGAGCTTGAACTTGCTCTTCAGCCAATTCAGGGCCCGCAATAGATCCTTCTCCTCCGCGGTGAAATCACAGCCCAACGGATATTCCGGAAACAACTGCGGATGCCGCGCCTGGATGGCCTGCAAGCGCTGCGGACTGTTGTCGGCGAAGCGAGGATCAATGCGGAAATTCTTCGGTAACTTATCGACTGCCTGAGCCTGTTCTATCAACCCCGGCTGGAAACGTGAGTCGCTGATGTTCAGCAACGCCTCGATCACCGCCGCGTCGGTCTTGCCCCGCAGGTCGGCGATGCCGTACTCCGTGACCACAATGTCTCGCAGGTGTCGCGGGATCGTGCAATGGCCGTACTCCCAGACAATGTTCGAACTGACCTCACCGCCCGATTCGCGCCAGCTACGCAGAAGCAATACCGAACGCGCCCCTTCCAGTGCATGGCCTTGCGCAACGAAGTTGTACTGCCCGCCGACACCGCTGAGTACTCGCCCATTTTCGAGCTGATCGGCCACGCCGGCCCCCAGCAAGGTCATGGTGAACACGGTGTTGATGAAGCGCGCATCGAGGCGCTGCAAGCGTTTGAGTTCTTCCTGACCGTAGAGCTCATTGATGAAGCTGATGCGGGTCATGTTGAATTCGAGCCGCTTACTCTGCGGCAACTCGCGCAGGCGCTCATAGAAACTGCGCGGCCCAAGGAAGAAACCGCCGTGCACCGAGATGCCATCAGTCTGCGCGGCTTCATCCAGCGTGCCGGCATTCGCCTGTTGCTGGGTTGGCACATCGGGGTAGACCTTGCGCCGCACGATCCCCGCGTCAGCCAGCACCAGCAAGCCGTTGACGAACATTTCGCTGCAACCGTAAAGGCCCTTGGCAAAGGGTTCGACGCCGCCTTCGCGGTCGATGAGTTGCGCCCACTGGCTGAGATTCACCTCCGCCAGCAACGCCTTGTAACCGTCATTGTCGGCCTGCCGCGCCAGCAGCGCAGCGGTCAGGGCATCACCCATGGCGCCGATGCCGATCTGCAAGGTGCCGCCGTCGCGCACCAGCGTGCTGGCGTGCAGCCCGATGAAGTGATCCTGAAACCCCACCGGCATGTTCGGCGTGGAGAACAGCGTAGTGCTGTCCTTCTCGTCGATCAGCAGGTCGAACGTATCGATAGCGATTTCGGCATCGCCGGGCATGTACGGCAAATCGTTGTGCACCTGGCCCACCAACAGGATTGTCTCCCCCGCCGCCCGACGCTTGGCGATCATGGGGAACAGGTCGAGGGTGATGTCCGGGTTGCAGCTCAGGCTCAGGCGGTCGGGGTGATCGCTGTGGCTCGCCACCAATTGCGCCACCAGGTTCAACCCGGCGGCGTTGATGTCTCGAGCGGCGTGGCTGTAATTGCTGCTGACGTAATCCTGCTGGGCCTGTGCGCTATGGAGCAGGCTGCCAGGCTGCATGAAGAACTGCTGGACATGGATGTTGGGCGGCAGGCTGTCGCGACGCAGGTCGGCCAGGAAATCCAGTTCCGGATAATCGCCGAAAACCCGCTCGATGAAGGGCTCGAGAAAGCGCTTTTGCAAACCGTCGCCCAAGGAAGGACGGCCCAGGCACAGGGCGGTGTAGATCGTCAGCTGCCGCTCGGGCAACTGCGCGATGCGTTGAAACAGCGCGTTGACGAAGTGGTTGGGTTTGCCCAGACCGAGGGGCAGGCCCATGTGGATATGCGCCGGCAACCGTGCCAGGACATCATCGACCGCTTGCTCGATAGAACACAGCTGCACCATCTGATCCTCCCTTACATTCCGTGAATTGGGGTTGGACCGAGCTTGCCGGGTCTTTGCTGCAATGAACAGTCTCGGGCGTAAATCGCAGGCACAAAAAAACCGCTCGAAAGCGGCTTTTTGATGAAGATGAAGGCTTATTTCAGGCCGGACATCTTCTGGATCGCGCCTTTGAGTTCGGCGTCTGCGCAATCGGCGCAGGTGCCTTTTGGAGGCATTGCATTGAGGCCGGAGATGGCTTTCGCCAGCAGGCCGTCAACACCGCCTTCCTTCTTGGCGCGCTCGCCCCAAGCGGCAGCATCACCGATTTTCGGCGCGCCCAACAGGCCGGTGCCGTGGCAAGCGTTGCAATGTTTGGCAATCACTTCGTCAGGCGTTTTGGCACCACCGCCGCCACCCGCAGAAGCAGCGACTTCCATCCCCTTGCACTCTTTACCCTGAACGCAAACCTGGCCGACTGGCTCAAGGCGTTTAGCAATTTCGTCGTTGGTCGCAGCTTGTGCGCTGACTGCCCAAAGGGCCAATACGGTTGCTGGTACGGCCAGCATTTTCATAATTAGATTCACGCGTTCACCCTCAATGGTGGCTAGTCACGCCCACGGCCACGGTTCGCAGGCGGGCGCAAGTATAACGGGAAGCCCGCCACACTGAAACAACCCTAAAGTCGGAGGGGTCTTATGCGTGGCGGAAAAACAACTCGGGCACCTGCGCAATGCTCGCCGGACGCCTCTTTTATTAGAAATTCGCTGGAGTCGCTGCGCTGATTAGTCGCGCTGGCGCATCGAACGGATTACGGAAACGGTGCGGTTTAGTACTTTCAAAGTAGTAGCTGTCGCCGGCTTCGAGCACAAAAGTTTCAAGCCCTACCACCAGTTCAAGTCGACCTTCGAGCAGAATCCCGGTTTCCTCGCCCTCATGGGTGAGCATCTCCTCACCGGTGTCGGCGCCTGGCGGGTAGATTTCATTGAGGAACGCGATGGCCCGGCTCGGATGAGCCCTGCCGACCAGTTTCATGGTCACTGCGCCATCGGAAATATCGATCAGCTCGTTGGCTTTGTAGACGATCTGAGTCGGTTTTTCCTGCAGGATCTCTTCGGAAAAGAACTCGACCATGGACATGGGAATCCCGCCCAGTACTTTCCTCAGCGAACTGATCGAGGGGCTGACGCTGTTCTTCTCGATCATCGAAATGGTGCTGTTGGTGACGCCCGCGCGCTTGGCGAGTTCACGCTGGGAAAGTCCTTTGAGCTTACGGATGGATTGCAGTCGTTCACCGACGTCCAAGCTTGCGCCTCCAGGGATTCAGGTTGTTGAAATATGAGCGTTATCATGGCGACAGCGTTCAGTATTTACAACACTTGGACCTGAATCCTGTTCGGTGAAGCGACTTTCGGTCGGGGCGCTTTGACCTAAGCCCCGGAATAGAGCATTGGCACCCGGCGCAGGTTGCAGAAGATCTGGTAAGGAATCGTGTCCGCGGCCGCGGCTACGTCACTGGCGAGAATGTTTTTGCCCCACAACTCGACGGTCGACCCGAGGCCGGCTTGCGGCACATCGGTCAGGTCGATGCAGAGCATGTCCATCGACACCCGGCCAATCAACTGGCTGCGCTGCCCGGCGACCAATACTGGCGTACCGGTCGGTGCCTGACGTGGGTAGCCATCGGCGTAACCCATGGCCACCACGCCCACACGCATCGGTTTCTGGGTGATGAATTTGGCGCCGTAACCGATCGGCTCGCCGGCCGGCAGTTCACGCACGCAAATCACTTTCGATTCGAGGGTCATCACCGGTTGCAGGCGGGACGCCACGGCATTGGGTTCTTCAAACGGAGTCGCGCCGTAGAGCATGATGCCCGGGCGAACCCAATCACTTGGAATCTGCGGCCAACCGAGTACTGCCGGCGAATTGCGCAGGCTGATCTCGGCCGACAAGCCCTGACGCGCCGCTTCGAACACCGCGACCTGCTCGACACTGGCCTGACTGTGCAACTCATCGGCCCGGGCGAAGTGGCTCATCAGAACAATCTTCGCCACCTTGCCGCTGGCCAGCAGCCGTTGATAGCCCGCCTGATAATCCTTTGGATGCAAACCCACCCGATGCATGCCCGAATCGAGTTTGAGCCAGACCGTGATCGGCTTGTTCAGTGCAGCGTTCTCAATGGCTTCGAGCTGCCACAGCGAATGCACCACGCACCAGAAGTCATGCTCGACGATCAGCGACAGCTCATCGGCTTCGAAAAAACCTTCCAGCAACAACACCGGCGCACGAATGCCCGCGGCTCGCAGCTCCAACGCTTCTTCGATACAGGCCACGGCAAAACCGTCTCCCTCGGCTTCTAGCGCCTGGGCGCAACGCACCGCGCCATGGCCGTAGGCATCGGCCTTGATCACCGCGAGGGCCTTGGCCCCCGTGACTTCACGGGCGATTTGGTAGTTGTGACGCAGGGCTTGAAGGTCGATCAGGGCACGGGCTGGACGCATGGCGGCAGACTTCTAGGCGGTCATGGGAAGAAAAACCGGCGCTGGCTGACGGCGTGAACCGCCAGTAGCACCGGGAGAGGGATCTTTTTGACGGGCTTATGGCAGAGCGGCGACAACCGACAGCTCAACCAGGATTTGCGGTTCGCACAACTTCGATTCAACGGTGGCACGGGCCGGGGCGACGCCTTTTGGCAGCCACTTGTCCCAGACCGCGTTCATGCCTTCGAAGTGTGCATCAATGTCTTTCAAGTAAATCGTTACCGACAGCAGGCGGCTCTTGTCGGTCCCGGCCAGATCCAGCAAACGCTCGATGTTGGCAAGCGTTTCACGGGTCTGCTGTTCAATCCCGGCGTTCATATCGTCGCCGACCTGCCCTGCCAGATACACGGTACCGCTGTGGACTACGATCTGGCTCATGCGCTCATTGGTGAGCTGGCGCTGGATTGACATGTTTTGCAGACTCCTGAAGTTTTTTTCCATAACGGGAAATATCGAGGCCTTCGGCACTGATTTGCGGCGTCTTCTTCGCCATCAGATCGGCCAGCAAGCGACCGGAACCGCACGCCATGGTCCAACCAAGCGTGCCGTGACCCGTGTTCAAAAACAGATTGCTGAACGGCGTAGCACCCACGATCGGCGTGCCGTCCGGGGTGGTCGGACGCAGACCGGTCCAGAAACTCGCCTGGGCCAGATCGCCGCCCTGAGGATAGAGGTCGTTGACGATCATCTCCAGGGTTTCGCGCCGACGCGGGTTCAGCGACAGGTCAAAACCGGCTATTTCAGCCATGCCACCGACGCGGATGCGGTTGTCGAAACGGGTGATCGCGACCTTGTAGGTCTCGTCGAGAATAGTCGAAGTCGGGGCCATCGCCGGGTTGGTGATCGGTACAGTCAAGGAATAACCCTTGAGCGGATACACCGGCGCCTTGATCCCCAGCGGCTTGAGCAGTTGCGGCGAGTAGCTGCCCAGGGCCAGCACGTAGCGATCAGCGGTTTCCAGCTTGCCGTCGATCCATACGCCGTTGATGCGATCACCGGCGTAGTCGAGACGCTGAATGTCCTGGTCGAAGCGGAATTCCACACCCAGTTTGGTCGCCATTTCGACCAGGCGGGTGGTGAACATCTGGCAATCGCCGGTCTGGTCGTTCGGCAGGCGCAGGGCACCGGCGAGGATGTCGGTGACGCTGGCCAGGGCCGGCTCGACGCGGGCAATGCCGGCGCGGTCGAGCAATTCGAACGGCACGCCAGACTCTTTCAGCACGGCGATGTCTTTCCAGGCGCCGTCGAGTTGAGCCTGGGTGCGGAACAGTTGGGTAGTACCGAGGCTGCGGCCTTCGTAGGCGATACCGGTTTCGGCACGCAATTCGTCGAGACAGTCACGGCTGTACTCGGACAGGCGGACCATGCGCTCTTTGTTCACCGCATAACGGCTGGCGGTGCAGTTGCGCAGCATCTGCGCCATCCACAGGTATTGGTCGATGTCGGCGGTGGCCTTGATCGCCAGCGGTGCGTGGCGCTGCAACAGCCACTTGATGGCCTTGAGCGGCACGCCCGGCGCGGCCCACGGCGAGGCATAACCCGGCGAAACCTGCCCGGCGTTGGCGAAACTGGTCTCCATGGCAGCGGCCGGCTGACGGTCCACGACCACCACTTCAAATCCGGCACGCGCCAGATAGTAAGCACTGGTGGTACCGATGACGCCGCTACCCAAGACCATAACGCGCATTTTCATATCCCTCATCGCGGCTTGCCGCTGACGTTCGTAGTTGTCGAGCATTGATGTGCGCAGTGTAAAAAAGATTAGGCAGTGCTTTTCACTATATAAGTGCCTATATTTGGCGAGAATTCTCGGCAAAAACGCTTTTCACGGAGGCGCATCCCCTATGCGTACCAACACTCAGACCAAACGTGAGCTGGACAAGATCGACCGCAACATCCTGCGGATCCTACAAGCGGACGGACGCATCTCCTTCACCGAGCTGGGGGAAAAGGTCGGGCTCTCGACCACACCGTGTACCGAGCGGGTCCGGCGGCTGGAGCGCGAAGGGATCATCATGGGCTACAACGCCCGGCTCAATCCGCAGCACCTCAAGGGCAGTCTTCTGGTGTTCGTCGAAATCAGCCTCGACTACAAATCCGGCGATACTTTCGAAGAGTTCCGGCGCGCGGTCCTGAAGCTTCCCCACGTGCTGGAGTGCCATTTGGTGTCAGGGGATTTCGACTATCTGGTGAAGGCGCGGATTTCCGAGATGGCCTCGTACCGCAAGTTGCTGGGCGACATCCTGCTCAAGCTGCCGCATGTGCGCGAATCCAAGAGCTACATCGTGATGGAAGAAGTGAAAGAGAGCTTGAACCTGCCGATTCCGGATTGAGGGTTCGTCTCAGAGGAATTGTTGTCTGGGCGGGCGCTTTCGCGAGCAAGCCCGCTCCCACATTTGATCTGTGCCGTACACAAAACCACTGTGGGAGCGGGCTTGCTCGCGAAGGCAGGCGACTCGGTCTTTCCTTAGACCAGCACCTGCCGCGTCGAAGCCATGTACTCATGAATCTGCTTTTCAACCCGCGGATGAATCAGCTCCACCGGCCCCCGACCATTCGGGCACGGCAAGGTCTTGGTGGTGCCGAACAGTCGACAGATAAGTGGCCGCTCGTCATACACGGTGCAGCCGTTGGGCCCAAGGTGAACGCAATTGAGCTCATCCATCGCAGCGTCCTGCTCGGCCCGGGTCTTGCGCGGCAGGCGGGACATTTCTTCCGGCGAGGTGGTCACCGGCCCACAGCAGTCATGGCAGCCGGGCACGCACTCGAACGAGGGAATTTGCTGCCGTAGCGTGCGAATTTTCTGACTGTTGCAGCTCATCGAAGCGTTGACCAAAAGCGGAATAGAGCGGGATTCTGACGCAAAAGCCCCGATCCAGACAGCACCAACCGACCAGTGTTGCCGGTATCCGAAGGTCCGGCTTATGCTCCGTCAAATTTTCTAAACACAAGAATCAGGAACACGCACATGAATGCCCGTGCTCAGCAGCCTGCCCCGAACCACCAGCACCCTGCTTCTTACTACGCCGCCAGCAGCTTGCCGCAGCCCGATCATCCGGTGCTCACAGGCGACCTGGTGGCTGACGTGTGCGTGGTCGGTGGCGGGTTCTCCGGGTTGAATACGGCGCTCGAACTGGCCGAACGCGGTTTCAGTGTGATCCTGCTTGAAGCCCACAAAATCGGTTGGGGCGCCAGCGGACGCAATGGCGGGCAGTTGATTCGTGGCGTCGGCCATGGCCTCGATCAGTTCGCCAACGTGGTCGGTGCGGACGGCGTGCGTCAGATGAAACTCATGGGTCTGGAAGCGGTGGAAATCGTCCGACAGCGCGTCGAGCGTTTTCAGATCCCTTGTGACCTCACGTGGGGCTATTGCGACCTGGCCAACAAGCCCCGGGACCTAGAAGGTTTTGCCGAAGACGCCGAAGAGTTGCGCAGTCTCGGTTACCGTTACGAAACCCGTCTGCTGCAAGCCAGTGAAATGCATTCCGTAGTGGGTTCCGACCGTTACGTCGGCGGTTTGATCGACATGGGCTCCGGGCACCTGCATCCGCTGAACCTGGCATTGGGCGAAGCGGCCGCCGCCCAGCAGTTGGGGGTGAAGCTGTTCGAACAATCGGCAGTCACCCGCATCGATTATGGCCCCGAGGTCAAGGTCTACACCGCCCAAGGTTCGGTCCGCGCCAAGACGCTGGTGCTGGGCTGCAACGCCTACCTCAATGAACTCAATCCCGAACTCGGCGGCAAGGTGCTGCCCGCCGGCAGCTACATCATCGCCACCGAACCCTTGAGTGAAGCGCTGGCACACTCGCTACTGCCGCAGAACATGGCGGTCTGCGATCAACGGGTGGCACTGGATTACTATCGGCTCTCGGCGGACCGCCGCTTGCTGTTCGGCGGCGCCTGCCATTATTCAGGTCGCGACCCGAAGGACATCGCCGCCTACATGCAGCCGAAGATGCTGGAGGTTTTCCCGCAACTGGCCGGGGTCAAGATCGACTATCAATGGGGCGGGATGATCGGCATCGGCGCCAACCGTCTGCCGCAGATCGGGCGACTCAAGGATCAGCCGAATGTGTATTACGCCCAGGCTTATTCCGGTCATGGCGTGAACGCCACGCACCTCGCGGGGAAGTTGTTGGCTGAAGCTATCAGTGGCCAGCAGGGTGGAGGGTTTGATCTGTTTGCCAGGGTGCCGCATATCACCTTTCCTGGCGGCAAGCATTTGCGCTCGCCGTTGTTGGCGCTGGGGATGCTTTGGCATCGGCTTAAAGAGTTGGTCTGATACATTTTCTGTGCCTGTACTGGCCTCATCGCGAGCAGGCTCGCTCCCACAATGGATTTGCGAACGCCACAGATCACCTGTGTGCGAGCCTGCTCGCGATGGGGTCGACTCAAATCCTCCAGAACGGCTTAAGCCCCTCCTCCCGCGCCTGCTCCCGACTCAACCCGACGTCCTTAAGCTGCTCGGGCGTGAGCTCCAGCAATGCCTTGCGCGTGTGCAGACGATGCCAGAACAGACCCCAGCGACTCAGGCCGGACGGTGCGTTGCGCATGACCGCCTCGCGTGCACCGTTGTTTTGCCCTGCCGCCAGTTCCTGACTGTGTAACGTCAGCCGCACATCGCTCAAGCCGTTCATTTTGATTGCTCCTGTTTACTTGGGTAGCCAGAGCTTTCATGATGCGTCGACGGCAAAAAGCATTACAGATTCAACGAGACTGTATTAATTCCATACAGATTTTGCATTTCAGCGTCTGAATCCCCTATTTTCGCCCCATCTGTACTGGTCAACCGAATCACCCACACCGAGACTGCGCCATGACCCTTTACGTCAACCTCGCCGAACTGCTCGGCACGCGTATCGAACAGGGCTTCTATCGCCCCGGCGACCGGCTGCCGTCGGTGCGGGCGTTAAGTGTTGAGCACGGCGTCAGCCTGAGCACGGTGCAGCAGGCGTATCGCGTGCTGGAAGACAGCGGCCTGGCGACACCCAAACCCAAGTCGGGCTACTTCGTACCGGTGGGTCGTGAACTGCCGGAGCTTCCGGCCATTGGCCGCCCGGCGCAGCGGCCGGTGGACATTTCCCAGTGGGATCAAGTGCTGGAACTGATCCGCGCGGTGCCACGCAAGGATGTGGTGCAACTGGGTCGCGGCATGCCGGACATCACCACGCCGACCATGAAACCGCTGCTGCGCAACCTGGCGCGAATCAGCCGACGGCAGGACATGCCCGGTCTGTATTACGACAACATCTACGGCACCCTCGAACTGCGCGAACAGATTGCCCGCCTGCTGCTCGATTCCGGCTGCCAATTGACTGCCCACGACCTGGTGATCACCACCGGTTGTCACGAAGCGCTGTCCACCAGCATCCGCTCCATCTGCGAGCCGGGCGACATTGTCGCCGTGGACTCGCCCAGCTTTCACGGCGCCATGCAGACGCTCAAGGGCCTGGGCATGAAAGCCCTGGAAATCCCCACCGACCCGCTCACCGGGATCAGCCTCGATGCGTTGGAACTGGCGTTGGAGCAATGGCCGATCAAGGCCATACAGTTGACCCCCAACTGCAACAACCCGCTGGGCTACATCATGCCGGAGTCGCGTAAACGCGCGTTGTTGACACTCGCACAGCGTTTCGACGTGGCGATCATCGAGGACGATGTGTATGGCGAACTGGCCTACACCTACCCGCGTCCGCGCACGATCAAATCCTTCGACGAAGACGGCCGCGTTCTGCTGTGCAGTTCCTTTTCCAAGACCCTGGCGCCGGGGCTGCGTATCGGTTGGGTGGCGCCGGGACGGTATCTGGAACGGGTGCTGCACATGAAATACATCAGCACCGGCTCTACCGCACCGCAACCGCAGATCGCGATTGCCGAATTTCTCAAGGCTGGGCATTTCGAACCGCATTTGCGGCGGATGCGCACCCAATACCAACGCAATCGCGACGTGATGATCGATTGGGTCAGCCGCTATTTTCCAGCCGGTACCCGCGCCAGTCGCCCCCAAGGCAGCTTCATGCTCTGGGTCGAGCTGCCGGAGGGCTTCGACACCCTGAAACTGAATCGTGCGCTGCACGATCAAGGCGTACAGATTGCCGTCGGCAGTATCTTTTCCGCCTCGGGCAAATACCGCAATTGCCTGCGGATGAACTACGCTGCCAAAACAACCCCGCAGATCGAAGAAGCCGTGCGCAAGGTCGGTGCGACAGCCATCAAACTGCTGGCGGAAATCGACTGACCTTTCTTCGGGAAGCGGCGTCCATATGCTAACCGTCACCACCCGGAATACGCTCCGTGAGAATCAGACAGCCCCTGCTTGCTCTTCTGTTACTCGCCTCGCTCTTTGGTGGCTGTACGACACTCAATGTCCCTAGCGAACCGAGTCAGGCCCTGCCGGCTGCCGACTCTGCGTTCGGCCGTTCGATCCAGGCACAGGCCGCCCCCCATGAGGGTCAATCGGGCTTTCGCTTGCTCTCCGATAGCTCAGAGGCCTTCACCGCCCGCGCCGAGCTGATTCGCAAAGCCCAAAGCAGCCTCGATCTGCAGTACTACATCGTCCACGACGGCATCAGCACACGAATACTGGTGAGCGAACTGCTCAACGCCGCCGACCGCGGCGTGCGGGTGCGGATTTTGCTCGACGACACCACCAGCGATGGCCTGGACCAGATCATCGCGACCCTTGCCGCACATCCAAAGATTCAGATCCGGGTGTTCAACCCACTGCACTTGGGCCGCAGCACCGTCGTTACGCGAACCATGGGCCGGTTCTTCAACCTGTCGCAGCAACACCGACGCATGCACAACAAACTGTGGGTCGCAGACAACAGCGCCGCGATCGTGGGCGGGCGCAACCTGGGGGACGAGTATTTCGATGCCGAGCCCAACCTCAATTTCACCGACATCGACATGCTCAGTGTCGGCCCGGTTGCAGAGCAGCTGGGGCATAGCTTCGACCAGTACTGGAACAGCGCCCTGAGCAAGCCGATCGAGCAGTTTCTCTCGACCAGGCCGACAGCCAAGGATCTTAGAAACACCCGGACCCGACTGGACGAATCCCTGGAGGAAACGCGCAAACAGAACCACGCGCTTTATCGGCAGTTAATGGCCTATACCACTCACCCGCGCCTGGATGTCTGGCGCCGAGAGTTGATCTGGGCCTGGAACCAGGCGTTGTGGGACGCACCAAGCAAGGTGCTGGCCGACGGCGAACCGGACCCGCACCTGATACTGACCACCCAGTTGGCGCCCGAACTCAATGGGGTCAGCAAAGAGCTGATCATGGTCTCGCCCTACATCGTGCCCGCCCAACCGGGCCTGGTGTACCTGACCGGTCGCGCTGATGCCGGCGTGTCGGTGAGTTTGCTGACCAACTCACTGGAAGCCACCGATGTACCGGCCACGCATGGTGGTTACGCGCCTTATCGCAAAGCCTTGCTGGAGCACGGTGTGCAATTGTTCGAATTACGCCGCCAGCCCGGCGACAGCGGTGGCAGCGGCAGCGGGCCGAGCCTGTTCCACAGCGGGAGCAGCACTTCCCGTAGTTCCGATTCCAGCCTGCACAGCAAGGCGATGGTTTTCGACCGACAGAAAGCCTTCATCGGCTCGTTCAATTTCGACCCGCGCTCGGTACTGTGGAACACCGAAGTCGGGGTACTGGTGGACAACCCGCAGCTCGCCGGACGGGTGCGCGAACTGGCACTGGAGGGTATGGCGCCGCCCCTCAGCTATCACGCCCGGCTGGAAAAGGGTCAGATCGTCTGGGTCACTGAAGATGACGGCAAACAGCACACACTGACCAAAGAACCGGGAAGTTGGTGGCAGCATTTCAATTCATGGCTCAGCAGCATGGTCGGCCTGGAGCGGATGCTCTAGGCGCATGACTCGCATCCGGCGCCATAACGCGATCTGCAGCTGGCGAAGCCTGCTGCTACAGAACTATACCGGCTGAACGGCACCAAACGCGCCTTGCCGTGACAGCAGAATCACCAACCCCAGCGCACCCGCCGCCATCAGCAGCGGCAACGCATGCCCGCTGATCCACTGGCTGCCGGCGCCGGCTGCCAGCGGTCCGACCAGGCAACCGATCCCCCACAGCTGCGCGATATGCGCATTGGCGCGCACCAGTGCATCGTCGCGATAGCGCTCGCCGATCAGGATCAGTGACAAGGTGAACAAACCGCCGGCACTGGCACCGAACAACACCCACAACGGCCAGATCAGCAACGTGTCGATCAACAACGGGATGGCCAGGCTCGATATCAGCAGGACCACCGCACACCCGGTGAACAGCGTGCGCCGCGACAAGCGATCGGCCAGTGCGCCAATCGGCAACTGCAGCAAGGCATCACCCACCACCACCGTGCTGACCATCGCCAACGCAATTTCCGTCGTAAAGCCCTGACGCAGGCAATACACCGGCAACAACGTCAGGATCATCGCTTCGAACGCGGCGAACAGCGACACCGCCCAGGCAATCGCCGGCAGGCCACGGCAGAAACCCAGCAAGTCGCTGAAGGTCACGCTGCAGGCTTCACTGGTCGGCGCGCCGCTGCGGCCCAGCAACAGGAACGGTGCCGCCATCAACAAACCGACGCCGACCCAGAATCCGTAATCGTGCTCAGTGCCCAGCACGCCAAGCAGCAACGGCCCGGCCAGCTGACTCAGCGCGTAGCTGCTGCCATACAACGCCACCAATCGCCCGCGCCACTCTTCCACCACAAGCTGGTTGATCCAGCTTTCGCCGAGGATGAACACAAGGGTCAGGATCACGCCGATCATCAAACGCAACGCCAGCCAAATCGGATAGCTCGGCAACAACGCCAGCAAACCGATGGACAACGCCCCGGCCCACAGGCACAAACGCATCAGATTGGCCGTGCCCAGACGCGCGGCCAGATGGCTGGAGACCTTCGCACCCAACAGCACGCCTATGGCGGGCATCGCCGCCATCACGCCAATGGCGAACGAGCCATAGCCCCAACCTTCCAGACGAAACGACACCAGCGGCATGCTGACGCCCAAGGCCAGGCCGACACTCAAGACAGACGCCAACACGGCGAAATAAGTCGCCCAACGCATTTCCCACGCTCCTGTGGATATTATTTTTCAGACACCGCACAAAACAAATGTGGGAGCGGGCTTGCTCGCGAAGAGGCCATCACATCCAACATCATCGTTGGCTGTCACGGCGCCTTCGCGAGCAAGCCCGCTCCCACAGGGGATCGTCGTTGTGTGGTACTTACAACTTGATCCAGGTCGCCTTCAGCTCGGTGTACTTGTCGAATGCATGCAGCGACTTGTCACGACCGTTGCCGGACTGTTTGAAGCCACCGAACGGCGCCGTCATGTCGCCGCCGTCATACTGGTTGACCCACACGCTACCAGCGCGCAGTGCCTTGGCGGTCAGGTGGGCCTTGGAAATATCCTGGGTCCACACCGCTGCGGCCAAGCCGTAAGGGGTGTCGTTGGCAATCGCAATGGCTTCTTCGGCGGTATCGAACGTGATCACCGACAGCACTGGGCCAAAGATTTCTTCCTGCGCGATTTTCATCGCGTTGCTGACGCCGTCGAAAATCGTCGGCTCAACGTAAGTGCCACCGGTTTCCTGAAGAATGCGCTTGCCGCCCGCCACCAGTTTGGCGCCGTCGGTGTGGCCGGATTCGATGTAGGACAGCACGGTGTTCATCTGCTGGGTATCCACCAGCGCACCGACGTTGGTTGCCGGGTCCAGCGGGTTGCCCGGTTTCCAGGTTTTCAGCGCCTCGATCACCAGCGGCAGGAATTTGTCCTTGATCGAACGCTCCACCAGCAGGCGCGAGCCGGCAGTGCAGACTTCGCCCTGGTTGAAGGCGATGGCACCGGCAGCCGATTCAGCGGCAGCTTGCAGGTCCGGCGCATCGGCGAACACGATGTTCGGGCTCTTGCCGCCGGCTTCGAGCCAGACGCGTTTCATGTTCGATTCGCCGGAGTAGATCAGCAGTTGCTTGGCGATTTTGGTCGAACCGGTGAACACCAGGGTGTCTACATCATTGTGCAGGGCCAGGGCCTTGCCGACGGTGTGACCGTAGCCTGGCAGGACGTTCAGCACGCCTTTCGGAATACCGGCTTCAACGGCCAGCGCAGCGATGCGGATGGCGGTCAGCGGGGACTTTTCGGATGGCTTGAGGATCACTGAATTACCGGTGGACAGCGCCGGGCCGAGTTTCCAGCAGGCCATCATCAGCGGGAAGTTCCACGGCACGATCGCGCCGACGACGCCGACGGGTTCGCGGGTCACCAGACCCAGCTGGTCATGGGGAGTGGCGGCCACTTCGTCGTAGATCTTGTCGATGGCTTCACCGCTCCAGCTCAGGGCTTGCGCCGCGCCTGGAACGTCGATGTACAGGGAATCGCTGATCGGCTTGCCCATGTCCAGGGTTTCAAGCAGGGCCAGCTCTTCGGCGTGCTGTTTCAGCAGGCCGGCGAAACGGATCATGGTGGCTTTACGCTTGGTCGGCGCCAGGCGCGACCAGACGCCGGAATTGAACGTGGCGCGGGCGTTTTCAACAGCGCGCTGGGCGTCGGCGGCGTCACAGCTGGCAATCTTGCCCAGCAGACGGCCATCGACCGGGCTGATGCACTCGAAGGTCTCGGCGGAGACGGCATCGGTGTATTCGCCATTGATGTAGGCGCGGCCTTCGATCTTCAGATCGCGAGCCCGTTGCTCCCAATCGGCACGAGTCAGGGTGGTCATACGAGTGTCCTCCTCTTATTGAATACGAACGCTCCACGGTCTTCGCGGGCGCTGTCAGGAATTCTGCCCAGCCAGCCTGATTTGTCGGCCCAAGGCAACTGCCACCCTAAACCAGTGGCCGGGGTTGTTTCAATATATTTGACACAAGGTCGGCAAACGGCCTTGCGGTGTTCATTTTAATAAACATAGACTTTGGACTTTCCAGCCATCGCGTCGCAATCACGGGGGATAACAACAATGAGCATCCAGGACATCGTCGACTTCAGCCAGGCCACCACCCAGCCCGAACGCTATCGGCCAGACCAGGCAAAAGTCCTCAAGGGTGACCCCGAGCAAGCGGTGTACAACCACTACAACAGCCCTTGTGGTCAGTTAAACGCCGGCGTGTGGGAAGGTGCGATTGGTCAGTGGCTGGTGAATTTTACCGAGCATGAATACTGCGAAATCGTCCAGGGCGTGTCCGTGCTACGCGACAACGACGGCAACAGCAAGACCGTTCGGGCAGGCGATCGTTTCGTCATCCCGGCCGGGTTCCGGGGTACCTGGGAAGTGCTGGAGACATGCCGCAAGATCTATGTGGCGTTTGAACAAAAGACCTGAGCAGTTTGTTTTGTTAAGGCATCAAAAAGGCCCATATCTCGCGATATGGGCCTTTTTTGCTTAGCTGCACTGCCAGATGCCAGGTGAAATACTTAAATACCGCACTCAATCGCTGACCTTGCCGGATGCTGTTCTCGCTCCCGAATAAAGGAGCCTCACCGTCATCATTCACAAGGAAGCGAATAAACATGAAAAATTTTCTTATCACTGGCCTGCTGTCAGGTCTTTTCCTGGCAGTCACCCTGACGTCGGCGCATGCGAACGAACCGGAACAACCAGCGCAGCGATGCGATGCACGGAGGGTTACGTACCTGATTGGCGAATACCTGTCCCGGTCCGTTCGTGATGAGGCCTTCAGGGAGTCACGGGCGACCAGCATTAAAGTCAACTCCCGCGACCTGGACCCTGACAACAATCGCCTGCAAATCAGGACCGATATAAACCTGGAGATTATTGCCATGTACTGCGGCTGATCACTCGCAGGACGACTTGTGGTGGGCAACAAAAAAGGCCCGTATCTCGCGATACGGGCCTTTTTCGTAAGAGGGAAAAATCAATTACTTGATTTTGCCTTCTTTGTACATCACGTGCTTGCGAACGCGCGGATCGAACATGCGCTTTTCGAGCTTGTCCGGAGTAGTACGCTTGTTCTTGTCGGTAGTGTAGAAGTGACCAGTACCGGCGCTAGAAATCATTCGAATCAATTCACGCATGATTAGCTCCCTTAGATCTTGCCAGCTTTGCGAATTTCGGCCAGCACGACAGTAATGCCACGCTTGTCGATGATACGCATGCCTTTGGCAGATACGCGCAGACGCACGAAACGTTTCTCTTCTTCAACCCAGAAGCGGTGATGCTGCAGGTTCGGCAGGAAACGACGACGGGTTTTGTTGTTTGCGTGGGAAATGTTATTCCCAGTCACCGGACCCTTACCGGTAACTTGACATACTCTCGACATGCCTCAGCCCTCTAAAACCACATGCCCAACCCGGCATGGGTTGGCCGCTTAATCTCTCAGTCATTTGGCGCCAGGCGCCGCGTTTCTTTAGAGGTCTTACCGGCTACACCTACAGTGAAGGAACCGGGCCCCTAGAAAAGAGCGCTGCTTTATACCAGAAAGACTGGAGAGCAACAACATTCCGTGTGCGCGGACTTGATAAATTCCCCATTTTTCGCGCGCCGAGCGCCTTGGATAAAGGCTGTCGTCGATTAAGACCGCTCGTCGCAGAGAATCGGCCAACCGACCGATTCCGGGTTTACCTCGGCCCGCATCACCGAAAACAAGCGCACATAGTCCACTTAAAATGAAAAAGGGGATAGTCATTTGCAAAAGAGCCCACTAGGGTAAGCCTTTTCCAGACTGCACTTGCAGATGGGCCTTCGATCTGTAAAGGAATCCGACCATGCGCCTCGCTGCCCTACCGCTGCTGCTCGCCCCTCTTCTGCTGAGCCCGCTGGCTCATGCCGCCGCTCTGAGCGTTTGCACTGAGGCAAGCCCGGAAGGGTTCGACGTGGTGCAATACAACTCGCTGACCACCACCAACGCCTCGGCCGACGTGCTGATGAACCGTCTGGTGGACTTCGATACCGCCAGCGGCAAAGTGGTCGCCAGCCTCGCGGATAGCTGGGAAGTCACGCCCGACGGCCTGACCTACGTGTTCAAACTGCATCCGCAGGTGAAATTCCACCGCACTGAATACTTCAGCCCGACCCGCGACCTGACCGCCGAGGACGTGAAATTCAGTTTCGACCGCATGCTCGACCCGGCCAACCCATGGCACAAGGTCGCCCAGAGCGGCTTCCCGCACGCCCAGTCGATGCAGTTGCCGGCATTGATCAAGAAGATCGACGCACTGGACCCGCTGACCATACGGTTCACCCTCGATCACCCGGACTCGACCTTCCTCGCGACCCTGAGCATGGGCTTCGCCTCGATCTATTCGGCTGAATATGCCGACAAACTGATGAAGGCCGGCACCCCGGAGAAGCTCAATAGCCAGCCAATCGGCAGCGGGCCGTTCATCTTCACGCGCTTCCAGAAAGATGCCTCGATCCGCTACAAGGCCAACCCGGATTACTTCCGCGGCAAGCCTTCGGTGGATCCGCTGATTTTCGCCATCACCCCTGACGCCAACGTGCGTCTGCAGAAATTGCGCCGCAACGAGTGCCAGATCGCCCTGTCGCCCAAGCCTCTGGACGTACAGGCCGCGCTGAAAGAACCGAACCTGAAAGTGGAAAAGACTGACGCCTTCATGACCGCGTTCGTCGGCATCAACAGCCAGCATCCGCCACTGGACAAGCCTGAAGTGCGCCAGGCGATCAACCTCGCGTTCGACAAGGCCAACTACGTCAAAGCTGTGTTCGAAGACACTGCCGAGGCCGCCAACGGCCCGTACCCACCTAACACCTGGAGCTACGCCAAAGGCCTGCCGGGTTACCCGCATGACGTCGAAAAAGCCAAAGCACTCATGGCGAAGGCCGGGCTCAAGGACGGTTTCCAGACCACCATCTGGACCCGACCTTCTGGCAGTCTGCTTAACCCAAACCCGAGCCTCAGCGCTCAAATGCTGCAATCGGACCTCGCGGAAATCGGCATTCAGGCCGAGATTCGGGTGATCGAATGGGGTGAGCTGATTCGCCGCGCCAAGGCCGGTGAACATGACCTGTTATTCATGGGTTGGGCCGGCGACAACGGCGACCCGGACAACTTCCTCACGCCGCAGTTTTCCTGCGCTGCGGTCAAATCCGGCACCAACTTCGCACGCTACTGCAACCAGGACCTGGACAAGCTGATCAGCGCCGGCAAGACCACCGGCGAGCAAGGTGTGCGTACCAAGCTCTACGAACAGGCCCAGGCACAAATCCAGCAGCAGGCGCTGTGGCTGCCGCTGGCCCACCCGACCGCCTTCGCGCTGACGCGCAAGGACGTTGAGGGTTATCAGGTCAGCCCTTTTGGTCGCCAGGATTATTCCAAGGTCAACCTCAAGTAATCCGCCCCGCACGAAACCCTGTGGGAGCGAGCCTGCTCGCGATTGCGGAGCGTCAGTCACCGAATAGTTTGACTGACACGACGCCATCGCGAGCAGGCTCGCTCCCACATGGGCTCGCTTAACCCGCCCCTTCCTCTTACATCCACCCGTACTCGGCCATGGACAGTGGATCGCCGTCACCGATGATGAAATGGTCGAGCACCCGCACATCGATCAGGTCCAGCGCCTCTTGCAGGCGCTTGGTCAGCACTCGGTCGGCTTGACTGGGGTTGGTATTACCCGACGGATGGTTATGGCAGAGGATCAACGCTGCAGCGTTGTGGGCCAACGCCCGTTTAACCACTTGTCTCGGATAGACACTGGTGCTGTCGATGGACCCGCGAAACAGCACTTCAAAGGTCTGCACTTGATGCCTGGAATCCAAAAAAAGACAGCCGAACACCTCGTGAGGCTCGTGGCGCAGCATTGATTTCAGGTAATCACGAACCGCCTGCGGATTTTCCAGCGCCGATTTTTGGCGCGCACGTTCGGCCAAATGCCGCCGGCTCATTTCCTGGACCGCTTGCAACTGAGCGAATTTCGCCGGCCCGAGCCCCAACTCCCTGCTGAACGCCTCCTGATCGGCCTCGAGCAGTGAGCGCAGACTGCCAAACTGATTCAACAGGTGTCGCGCCAGATCTACCGCGCTTTTACCCGACACGCCCGTTCGTAAAAAAATCGCCAGCAGTTCGGCGTCTGAAAGGCTCCCCGAGCCCAACTCAAGCAACCTCTCCCGCGGCCGTTCCGCCGCTGGCCAATCGCGAATACTCATAGCACCTCCCTGGTCTGTGGGCGCCGCTGTTCCGTAGCGGTCGCTGTGATATCTTAGCCCATCTTTTTTGCGGGCGATTTCATCCCTGGGGAGGGGGTATCGCCATGCAGTCATCAACGAAATGAAAGGCAGACCTATGCAGCGGCTGTATCGGAAACGCATCGTTCTGGGCGTCGGCGGCGGCATCGCTGCCTACAAGAGCGCCGACCTGGTTCGCCGCCTGATCGACCAGGGCGCTGAAGTGCGCGTGGTCATGACCCGCGGCGGCAGCGAGTTCATCACACCGTTGACCATGCAGGCCTTGTCCGGGCATCCGGTCCACCTCGACTTGCTCGATCCTGCGGCCGAAGCTGCCATGGGCCACATCGAGCTGGCCAAATGGGCCGACCTGGTGCTGATCGCCCCCGCCACCGCGGACCTCATCGCCCGCCTGGCCCAAGGCATTGCCAACGACCTGCTGACCACGCTGGTGCTGGCCACCGACGCCGTGGTCGCCGTTGCCCCGGCGATGAACCAGGCCATGTGGCGCGACCCGGCTACCCAGGCCAACCTGCAAACCCTCAAAAGCCGCGGCCTGAAAACCTTCGGCCCAGCCTCCGGCAGCCAGGCCTGCGGCGACGTTGGCATGGGTCGCATGCTCGAAGCCACCGACCTCGCCCAGTGCGCGGCGGACTGCTTCCAGCGTCAGGCGCTGACCGGCAAACACGTGCTCATCACCGCTGGCCCGACCCAGGAAAACATCGACCCGGTGCGCTACATCACCAACCACAGCTCCGGAAAGATGGGCTTTGCCCTGGCCGAGGCCGCAGTGGAAGCCGGCGCCCGCGTCACGCTGATCACCGGCCCGGTGCACCTGCCGACCCCGGATCGCGTCACCCGCATCGACGTGGTCAGCGCCCGCGACATGCTCGCCGCGTGTGAAGCCGCGATCCCTTGCGACCTGTTCATCGCCTCGGCAGCGGTTGCGGACTACCGTCCGGAAGTCGTCGCCCCACAGAAACTCAAGAAAGACCCTACGAACGGCGACGGCTTGTTGCTACAGATGGTGCGTAACCCAGACATTCTGGCCACCATTGCCACACGCCCCGACCGTCCGTTCAGTGTCGGGTTCGCCGCCGAAACCGAACACTTGCTCGATTACGCTGCACGCAAGTTGAAAGACAAGAACCTCGATTTGATCGTCGCCAACGACGTCGCCAACCCGAGCATTGGCTTCAACAGCGAAGAAAACGCCTGCAGCGTGATCGACCGCCAGCTACACGCCACACTTTTCGCCCAGACCAGCAAGAGCAAGATTGCTCGCCAGCTGATCACTTTTATCGCCGAACGTCTGAACCAGGTTTAATTTACATGCACGCTTTGCAAGCCAAGATCCTCGACCCTCGCATCGGTACCGATTTCCCGCTGCCGCAGTACGCCACGCCAGGCTCCGCCGGCCTCGACCTGCGCGCCATGCTGGAAAAAGACACCGTCATCAAGCCGGGCGAAACCCTGCTGATCCCGACTGGCCTGTCCGTCTACATTGGCGATCCGGGCTTGGCGGCGCTGATTCTGCCGCGCTCCGGCCTGGGCCATAAGCACGGCATCGTGCTGGGCAACCTGGTCGGCCTGATCGACTCCGATTACCAGGGCCCGCTGATGGTGTCGTGCTGGAACCGTGGCCAGAACGATTTCAACATGGTGGTAGGCGAACGCCTGGCCCAGTTGGTGCTGGTGCCAGTGGTTCAAGCGCATTTCGAGATGGTCGAAGAATTCGTCGAAACCCAGCGCGGCACTGGCGGGTTCGGCCACTCCGGCAGCCATTGATGATTTCCTTGTGGGAGCCAGCAGGCTCGCTCCCACAAGTTTTGTACTGAATTGCAAAGACGTCATCTGGAAGGTTTACCACTGAAAATCAAGGCATTGGCCGGCCATTTACTCGCCGATGCTGGTGGCATGGCCTTTTCACACCACGAACTCTCAGTGGAAAACGCCGTCATACCCTTCAGTTTGAGCCTGCCGACGAGTTCTTCGCGGCAGGTCCAGCCACTTTCGAGATGGAGCATTCCTACAGATGAGCACCCCAGCCCAAGTCGCACCCAAGTTCCCCGACAGCATCTTCCGCGCCTACGATATTCGCGGCACCGTCCCGGAATTCTTGAACGCTGAAACCGCGTATTGGCTCGGTCGCGCCATCGGCTCCCAGAGCCTGGCCCAGGACGAACCCAACGTGTCCGTCGGCCGTGACGGTCGCCTGTCCGGCCCAGAACTGGTCGAACAACTGATCAAAGGCCTCGCCGATAGCGGTTGCCACGTCAGCGACGTCGGCCTGGTGCCAACGCCTGCGCTGTACTACGCCGCCAACGTGCTGGCCGGCAAATCCGGCGTGATGCTCACCGGCAGCCACAACCCGTCGAACTACAACGGCTTCAAGATCGTCATCGCTGGCGACACCCTGGCCAACGAACAGATCCAGGCCCTGCACGAACGCCTCAAGACCAACAACCTGAGCAGCGGCAAGGGCAGCATCACCCAGGTCGAGATCCTCGACCGCTACAACACCGAAATCGTCCAGGACATCAAACTGGCTCGCCGCCTGAAAGTCGTGGTCGACTGCGGTAACGGCGCGGCCGGCGTGATCGCCCCGCAACTGATCGAAGCCCTGAACTGCGAAGTCATCCCGCTGTTCTGCGACGTCGACGGCAACTTCCCGAATCACCACCCGGACCCGGGCAAGCCTGAAAACCTTGTGGACCTGATCGCCAAGGTCAAGGAAACCAACGCTGACCTGGGCCTGGCGTTCGACGGCGACGGCGACCGCGTCGGCGTGGTGACCAACACCGGCAGCATCGTCTACCCCGACCGTCTGCTGATGCTGTTCGCCCGCGACGTGCTGGCGCGCAACGCTGACGCGGAAATCATCTTCGACGTCAAATGCACCCGTCGCCTGACGCCGCTGATCAAGGAATACGGCGGCCGTCCGCTAATGTGGAAGACCGGTCACTCGTTGATCAAAAAGAAAATGAAACAGACTGGCGCCCTGTTGGCCGGCGAAATGAGTGGGCACATCTTCTTCAAGGAACGCTGGTTCGGTTTCGACGACGGCATTTACAGCGCCGCGCGTCTGCTGGAGATCCTCAGCAAAGAAAAATCCACTGCGGAAGAGCTGTTTGCGACCTTCCCGAATGATATTTCTACGCCGGAAATCAATATCCATGTGACCGAAGAGAGCAAATTCAGCATCATTGATGCTCTGCACGACGCGAAGTGGGGCGAAGGCGCCGACCTGACCACCATTGACGGCGTGCGAGTCGACTACGCCAAAGGCTGGGGCCTGGTGCGCGCCTCCAACACCACACCGGTGCTGGTGCTGCGCTTCGAGGCCGATGACGAGGCGGAATTGCAACGCATCAAGGACGTGTTCAAAGTCCAGTTGAAGCGTGTTGCCCCTGATCTCCAATTACCGTTTTGATTTAACGAAGCACCCGGAGCCCTGAATGACCCTCGAACGCGAAGCCGCCGCCAACACCGCCAAGGTCCTGTCCGAAGCGCTGCCTTACATTCGCCGCTATGTCGGCAAGACGCTGGTGATCAAATACGGCGGCAACGCGATGGAAAGCGAGGAGCTGAAAACCGGCTTCGCCCGCGACATCGTGCTGATGAAAGCCGTCGGCATCAACCCGGTGGTGGTTCACGGCGGCGGCCCGCAAATCGGCGACCTGCTCAAGCGTCTGTCGATCGAGAGCCACTTCATCGATGGCATGCGCGTGACTGACGCGCAAACCATGGACGTGGTGGAAATGGTCCTCGGCGGCCAGGTCAACAAGGACATCGTCAACCTGATCAACCGTCATGGCGGCAGCGCCATCGGCCTGACCGGTAAAGACGCCGAGCTGATTCGTGCGAAAAAGCTCACCGTGACCCGCCAGACACCGGAGATGACTCAACCGGAAATCATCGACATCGGCCAGGTCGGTGAAGTGGTCGGGATCAACACCGACCTGCTGAACCTGCTGGTCAAAGGTGACTTCATCCCGGTGATCGCGCCAATCGGTGTCGGCGCCAACGGCGAGTCGTACAACATCAACGCTGACCTGGTAGCCGGTAAAGTCGCCGAAGCACTGAAAGCTGAAAAGCTGATGCTGCTGACCAACATCGCCGGCCTGATGGACAAGTCGGGCACGGTCCTGACCGGCCTGACCACCCAACAGGTCGACGACTTGATCGCCGACGGCACCATCTACGGCGGCATGCTGCCGAAGATCCGTTGCGCGCTGGAAGCCGTGCAAGGTGGCGTGGGCAGCTCGTTGATCATCGATGGCCGGGTGCCGAATGCGATTCTTCTGGAAATCTTCACCGACACCGGTGTGGGTACCTTGATCAGCAATCGCAAGCGTCACTGATTCAAGTACGTCAAAAGATCGCACCCTTCAGCAGCACCTATGGATGTACGAATATTCCGTAGGAGCTGATGAAGTCTGCGATCTTTTTTATGCGCGCAGGAAATGTCTAACCTGATTAAGCGAAACGTCCGACATCCCGCCAGCATTAGTCCGCATAGGATCTTCCCTGTATCCACAGGAGAACTACCTCATGCAAAAAGTTTACGCACCTAACGGCAGCGACGTTTCCGCAGGCACCTACGAATGCGCCGACTGCGGCTACGAATATTCCAACCAATCGAAAAAATCCTTGCCGCCCTGTCCACAACGCCTGGACTCATTGCACGTACAGAACGGCTGGAAAATCCTCAGCGGCCAAGGAGACGCAAAGGACGACCCTTATCCGAAATCCGGTAAGTGATCACGGGAGACTCAGCCATGCAGATCTCGTTCACGATCGACGCCCAGGCTTTCGAGCAGGAGCAGAAGGAGCCGGTCAAAAAGACCCTGAGGATCTCCGACCACGAAATCACCCACGCCCTGCAGCGAATCGCCAAGGCGAGCCTGACCGAATACTTGAAAATGCTGGTAGAAGGCGGCATGCCGAGTCGGGCCGATGAAGCGAAACAGGACCGCTTGCTGTATCTGATTCAAAGCTACTTCGGGCAGACATTGCCGACCGAATCTCAGATATCGACGATTTTTCAGCTGACCCAGAGCCAAAGCAAAACCCTGCTGAAAAACACGGTTTCGCGCTTTCGCAATCAGCTGGACGAGATCCTTCAACACAGCATGAGGGCCGTGATCGAAACAGCAGAGCATGCGCAGACGGTTTATCTGGTGGTGATCAGCTCTGACGTCATCCGTGATGAGCTGAACATGCTGATCACCCAGAACGAGCCGACGTTCAAACCCATCACCAAACGCAAAGGCAGCGCCGGGCAGTTTGAAATCAGTGAAGATTCCCACGCGCTGTTGTGCCGGACACTGGGCCTGAATGCCGCTCAGTGACATCGTCGCGGTCAGCGGTTTGCTGCTGACCTTGACCACCTTCATGTTCAACCTGGCCTGGCCGAAGCTGCATGAAGCGTTGGAACTGGATGAAAAACAACCAGGTCCGCTGGCCAGAAAACGCAGCCAAGGGAAAGTGATGAGCGTTTTGTTGGGCCGCGCCGTACCGCTGACCTGCGCCTTCATGTCGTTGTTTTACGTCAACCTGCCGGCCGCCGTAAGGATCATGGGAAGCAGCACACTGGATCTGTGGGATTTCGATGTGGATCGCACGCTCTACGTGCTAGTCGTCCTGGCACTGCTGGTGTTTGCGCTGTTCAACTTGGGATTGACGCTGAAACTAATAGGAAAATGGCGAAGACTGCTCTGACGACCTAAAACAAAAGACCCCGCTCAGCCTGGCTGAGCGGGGTCTTTTTTCGCCTGCAATCCCTGTGACAATCCACCTTTTGTGGTGAGGGAGCTTGCTCCCGCTTGAGTGCGCAGCACTCACAAACTTCTTGGGTCTGCTACGCAGCCCAGCGGGAGCAAGCTCCCTCGCCACACAAGCCCGCTCCCACAGGTGATTGTGGTCAGACGCCGAATTGGGCGCGGTAGGCTTCGACGGCAGGTAAATGCTGCTTGAGCTGCGGGTCGTCAGCCAGGAATTCGAGCACCTGGTTCAGCGAAACAATGCTGATCACCGGAATACCGAAGTCACGCTCTACTTCCTGGATGGCCGACAACTCGCCGTTGCCACGCTCCTGACGGTTCAGGGCGATGAGCACACCCGCCGCCTTGGCGCCGTCCTGGGAAGCGATGATCTGCATCACCTCGCGGATGGCAGTGCCAGCGGTGATCACATCGTCGATGATCAACACGTCACCGGTCAACGGTGCGCCGACCAGGCTGCCGCCTTCGCCGTGAGCCTTGGCTTCCTTGCGGTTGAAGCACCATGGCAAATCACGGTCATGATGTTCGGCCAAGGCCACTGCGGTGGTCGCCGCCAAAGGGATGCCTTTGTACGCCGGGCCAAACAATACATCGAACGAAATACCGCTCTCGACGATGGCTGCCGCGTAGAAACGACCCAGCTGCGCAAGGGCCTTCCCTGAGTTGAACAGGCCGGCATTGAAGAAGTAAGGACTGGTGCGTCCGGACTTCAGGGTGAACTCGCCGAAGCGCAAAACGCCGCGATCGATGGCAAAACGAATGAAATCGCGCTGATACGCTTGCATGAAAAAAACCCCAAATACCACGGATTTAGCTAATTAGGTTGACGCCGTGTATCATACACGCACGCGATTTTTGGGGCCATTTATGCGGATCATCAGTGTGAACGTCAATGGTATTCAGGCTGCAGTGGAGCGAGGTTTGCTCAGTTGGCTGCAAGCACAGAATGCCGACGTCATCTGCCTGCAGGACACCCGCGCCTCCGCCTTTGAACTGGACGATCCAGCCTTCCAACTGGATGGCTACTTCCTTTATGCCTGCGAAGCTGAAGTTCCCGCCCAGGGTGGCGTGGCTTTGTATTCGCGGTTGCAACCGAAGGCAGTCATCAGCGGTCTCGGCTTCGAGACAGCCGACCGCTACGGGCGCTACCTGCAAGCCGATTTCGACAAGGTCAGCATCGCGACCTTACTGCTCCCTTCGGGGCAGAACGGCGATGAAGACTTGAACCAGAAGTTCAAGCTAATGGACGATTTCGCCCGTTATCTGGATAAACAGCGACGCAAACGTCGCGAGTACATTTACTGTGGCTCGCTGTACGTGGCGCAACAGAAGCTGGATATCAAGAACTGGCGTGACAGCCAGCAGTCCCCGGGCTTCCTGGCACCTGAACGTGCCTGGATGGACGAGATTGTCGGCAACATGGGTTATGTCGATGCGTTGCGCGAAGTCAGCCGTGAAGGCGACCAGTACAGCTGGTGGCCGGATAACGAACAGGCTGAAATGCTCAATCTCGGTTGGCGTTTCGACTATCAGTTGCTGACTCCAGGCCTGCGTCGCTTCGTACGCAGCGCGCGTCTGCCTCGTCAGCCACGGTTCTCGCAACACGCACCGCTGATCGTGGACTACGACTGGACGCTGACCATTTAAGCGTCGTTTCGTACACACAAAAAAGCCGACATCTCTGTCGGCTTTTTTGTGCACGCTGATTTCTGGCTCTTTGTAGGAGTGAGCCTGCTCGCGATAGCGGTAGACCAGTCACGTTAATGTTGAATGTGAAGGCCTCATCGCGAGCAGGCTCGCTCCTACAGGGGATTTGTGTTGTGACTTACTTGATCAACCGCCAGGTGAACGGGTAACGATAAGGCACCCCTTCATTGGCCTTCACGCCGGCAATGATCGTCAGCACCAGCGCACCGATCGCCAACAGACCGAACAGGAAGAACCCGACGATCACCACCATCAGCAGGAAGCAGATGGCGGAGGCAATGGCGACGGTGATCTGAAAGTTCAGCGCCTCCTTGCCTTGAGCATCAACAAACGGGTCCATCTCGCGCTTCATCTGCCAGAGAATCAGCGGGCCGATCAGCGTACCGAACGGAATCCAGATCCCCAACAAGGCGGACAGGTGACAAAACATTGCCCACTGCCGAACCTCTTTGCTCGGTGTGGGAAGTAGCTGTTGCTCGTCACTCATGGCGTCCTCCTTGTGTGGAACAGTCCGATCAGTCGGCCAGTGCAGCCTTTTGCAGCTCGAAGATTTCGGTCATGCCTTTCTTCGCCAACTCAAGCATAGCGTTCAGTTCTTCCGGCTGGAACGGAGCGCCTTCGGCAGTGCCCTGGACTTCGATGAAGCCGCCAGTGCTGGTCATCACCACGTTCAAGTCGGTCTCGGCGGCCGAGTCTTCCAGATAGTCGAGGTCGAGTACCGGCTCACCCTGGTACATGCCCACCGATACGGCTGCGATCATTTGCTTGAGCGGGTCGCCGCCTTTCAGGCCGCCGCGCTTCTTGATCACTTTCAAGGCATCGACCAGTGCAACCATGGCGCCGGTGATGGACGCGGTGCGGGTGCCGCCGTCAGCCTGGATCACGTCGCAATCGACGTACAGGGTGACGTCGCCCAGCTTGGACATGTCGAGCGAAGCGCGCAGGGAGCGACCGATCAGACGCTGAATTTCCAGGGTGCGGCCGCCTTGTTTGCCGCGGCTCGCTTCACGCTGGTTACGCTCGCCGGTGGCGCGCGGCAGCATGCCGTATTCAGCGGTCAACCAGCCTTGGCCCTGACCTTTGAGGAAACGCGGCACGCCGTTCTCGACGCTGACGGTGCAGATGACTTTGGTATCACCGAACTCGACCAGTACAGATCCCTCGGCGTGTTTGGTGTAGTTGCGGGTAATGCGGATCGAGCGGAGCTGATCGGCAGCGCGACCACTTGGACGTTTCATAGGGAATACCTGTACGGGGGACGGAAAACTGCGGAGCATTATAGAGCCGCAGGGCCAGGAGTGGGCACTTCTAAAAAAATCCCCCGACGACTGAAGGCCCGCAATAGCGCTTTACCGACGGCCTGCAGCCCTTTGTCACTCCGTGTGTTTGGGCGCATTCGCCCCACTGCGCTACAATCCTGCGCCTTTGCTGCCTCTTGGCTTAAATTCATATAGATCAGGTCTGCGAAACCTTTGGTAACGCATGAACCTGCATTGCGAGGTACCTCCATGGTGCACAGCATGACCGCCTTCGCCCGCGTCGAAAAAGCCGGCGCCCAAGGCACCCTTAGCTGGGAACTGCGCTCGGTCAACAGCCGCTACCTGGAGCCGCACCTGCGTCTGCCGGAGTCCTTTCGCGACCTCGAAGGCGCGGTCCGCGAAGCGTTGCGCCAGGGAATCTCCCGGGGCAAGCTCGAATGCACCTTGCGCTTCACCGAAGAAAATACCGACAAACCCCTGCAAGTGGACCGCGAGCGTGCCGCGCAATTGGTCGCCGCCGCCGAAACCATCGCCGGCCTGATCAAAAATCCGGCCGCGCTGAACCCGCTGGAAGTCCTGGCCTGGCCCGGCGTGCTGGTGGGCGACGCGACCGACCCGCAAGCCTTGAATGCCGAAGCGCTGGCGCTGTTCAACGAAGGCCTGAAAGAACTCAAGGCCGGCCGCGAGCGCGAAGGCGCGGAGCTGGCGCGACTGATCAACGATCGCCTGACCTCCATCGAAGAAGACGTGGTAACCCTGCGTGAACTGGTCCCGCAGATGCTTGCCACCCAGCGCCAGAAGGTCCTCGACCGCTTCGCCGACATGAAAGCCGAGATGGACCCGCAACGGCTGGAGCAGGAAATGGTCATGCTCGCGCAAAAGAGCGACGTCGCCGAAGAACTGGATCGCCTGAGCACTCACATCATCGAAGTTCGCCGGGTGCTCAAATCCGGTGGCGCTGCCGGTCGGCGCCTGGACTTTCTGATGCAGGAGCTCAACCGTGAAGCCAACACACTGGGCTCCAAAGCCTTCGACCCGCGCAGCACCCAGGCGGCGGTCAACCTCAAAGTGTTGATCGAGCAGATGCGCGAACAAGTGCAGAATATTGAGTAAGGCAACCCTGACATGACCCACAGCACCGGCACCCTGTACATCATTTCCGCCCCTTCGGGCGCGGGCAAGAGCAGCCTGGTCAAAGCCTTGACCGACTCCGATCAGGAGATCCGCGTCTCGGTTTCCCACACCACCCGCGCCATGCGCCCCGGTGAAGTGAACGGCGTGAACTATCACTTCGTCTCCCGCGAAGCGTTTGTGAAGATGGGCGAACATGGCGACTTCCTGGAGCGCGCCGAAGTGTTCGGCAATCTCTACGGCACCTCGCAAAGCCACTTGCAGCAGACCCTCGACGCAGGCCACGACTTGATCCTGGAAATCGACTGGCAAGGCGCCGAGCAAGTGCGCAAGTTGATGCCCCAGGCCCGTTCGATCTTCATTCTGCCGCCGTCCCTGGAGGCTTTGCACCAGCGCCTGACCAATCGCGGCCAGGACAGCGACGAGATCATTGAAGGCCGGATGCGCGAAGCCGTCAGCGAAATGAGTCACTACGTCGACTACGATTACCTGATCATCAACGACGATTTCGCCCATGCATTGCGCGATTTACAGGCGATTTTCCGTGCCAATCAGCTGCATCAGAAGCGCCAGCAGCAGCGTCACGGAAAACTTTTGGCCGAATTGCTCGGCTAAACAGCTCTTCCCAAAACCGCTGCAAGGGCTTTACATTGGTACTTGCAGCGCGTTGAAGGGCTTGGTCAAAAAATCAGCGCTTCCCTAATCGCTGGTGATTTTTTAAACTGTTGAGTCCGCTCGCCCAACCGGGCAGCGCGCATATTGCATTCGCTCCGAGGAATACCATGGCCCGCGTAACCGTTGAAGATTGCCTAAACCACGTGGAAAACCGCTTTGAGCTGGTCATGCTGTCTACCAAGCGTGCCCGTCAACTGGCCACCGGCGGCAAAGAGCCACTGGTTCAGTGGGAAAACGACAAGCCTACCGTTGTAGCCTTGCGTGAAATCGCTGAAGGCCTGATGAGCTACGAGTTCATCGCCAACGCTGAAATCGTCGAAGACGAACCGCTGTTCGCAGCGTTCGAGGACGAGTCCAACGAGGCAGTCTAAGCCATGCCTGGTCGACGTAGCACGGCGCGGGGTCACAGCGAACGGCAGGTCTCATCATGCCGAGCATAGACGCCCTCGCCGATCGCTTATCGACCTACCTCGGCAAGGACCAGGTCAACCTGGTCCGCCGAGCGTACTTCTACGCCGAACAAGCCCACGACGGCCAACGCCGCCGTAGCGGTGAGGCGTACGTCACGCACCCACTCGCGGTTGCGAATATTCTTGCCGACATGCACATGGACCATCAGAGCCTGATGGCTGCGATGCTGCATGACGTGATCGAAGACACCGGTATTGCCAAGGAAGCGCTGCAAGCGCAATTCGGCGAAACCGTGGCCGAACTGGTCGACGGGGTCAGCAAACTGACCCAGATGAACTTCGAGACCAAAGCCGAAGCCCAGGCTGAAAACTTCCAGAAGATGGCCATGGCCATGGCCCGCGACATTCGCGTGATCCTGGTCAAACTGGCCGACCGCCTGCACAACATGCGGACCCTGGAAGTCCTGTCCGGCGAAAAACGCCGACGGATCGCCAAGGAAACCCTGGAAATCTATGCTCCCATCGCCAACCGGCTGGGCATGCACGCCATCCGCATAGAATTCGAAGACCTTGGCTTCAAGGCGATGCACCCGATGCGTTCCGCACGGATCAACCAGGCGGTCAAACGCGCCCGGGGCAACCGCAAGGAAATCGTCAACAAGATCGAAGAATCCCTCAGCCATTGCCTGGCCATCGACGAAATCCAGGGCGAGGTCAGCGGTCGCCAGAAACACCTCTACGGCATCTACAAGAAAATGCGCGGCAAGCGTCGGGCCTTCAACGAGATCATGGACGTCTACGCGTTCCGGATCATCGTCGACAAGGTCGATACCTGCTACCGCGTGCTGGGTGCTGTGCATAATTTGTACAAACCGTTGCCGGGGCGCTTCAAGGATTACATCGCGATCCCCAAGGCCAACGGCTACCAGTCGCTGCACACCACGCTGTTCGGCATGCACGGTGTACCGATCGAGATTCAGATCCGCACCCGTGAAATGGAAGAGATGGCCAACAACGGCATCGCCGCCCATTGGCTCTATAAATCCAGTGGCGATGAGCAGCCCAAAGGTACTCATGCCCGCGCCCGCCAGTGGGTCAAAGGCGTGCTGGAGATGCAGCAACGGGCCGGCAACTCGCTGGAATTCATCGAGAGCGTGAAGATCGACCTGTTCCCGGACGAGGTCTACGTGTTCACGCCCAAAGGCCGGATCATGGAGCTGCCCAAAGGCTCCACGGCGGTCGACTTCGCTTACGCGGTGCACACCGACGTGGGCAACAGCTGCATTGCCTGTCGGATCAATCGTCGTCTCGCGCCGCTGTCCGAACCGCTGCAAAGCGGCTCCACGGTCGAGATCGTCAGCGCCCCCGGGGCACGGCCGAATCCGGCGTGGCTCAACTTCGTGGTCACCGGCAAGGCGCGGACTCACATCCGCCATGCGCTGAAACTGCAACGCCGCTCCGAGTCCATCAGCCTCGGTGAGCGCCTGCTGAATAAAGTCCTCAATGGATTCGACAGCTCGCTGGAAAAAGTCGCGGCCGAGCGCGTCAAGGCGATGCTCACCGAGTACCGCCTGGAGCTGATCGAAGACCTGCTCGAAGACATCGGCCTGGGTAATCGCATGGCTTACGTGGTCGCCCGCCGACTGCTGGGTGAAGGCGAACAGCTGCCGAGCGCGGAAGGCCCACTGGCGATTCGCGGTACCGAAGGCTTGGTACTCAGTTACGCCAAGTGCTGCACGCCGATCCCGGGCGACCCGATTGTCGGCCACCTGTCCGCGGGCAAAGGCATGGTCGTGCACCTGGACAACTGCCGCAACATCAGCGAAATCCGCCACAACCCGGAAAAATGCATCCAGCTCTCGTGGGCCAAGGATGTCACCGGAGAATTCAATGTCGAACTGCGCGTCGAGCTGGAACATCAGCGCGGCCTGATCGCTCTGCTGGCCAGCAGCGTCAACGCGGCCGACGGCAATATCGAAAAAATCAGCATGGACGAACGCGATGGTCGCATCAGCGTGGTTCAACTGGTTGTCAGTGTGCACGACCGCGTACACCTGGCCCGCGTGATCAAGAAACTGCGCGCCCTGACCGGGGTGATTCGCATCACTCGCATGCGTGCTTAAGCCACTCATTACAAGGAGTCATTCATGACCAAAACAGTTATTACCAGCGACAAGGCCCCGGCTGCCATCGGCACTTACTCCCAGGCAATCAAGGCCGGCAACACCGTTTACATGTCGGGTCAAATTCCTCTGGACCCAAAAACCATGGAACTGGTTGAAGGCTTCGAAGCCCAGACCGTCCAGGTGTTCGAGAACCTCAAAGCCGTGGCTGAAGCCGCTGGCGGTTCGTTCAAGGACATCGTCAAACTGAACATCTTCCTCACCGACCTGAGCCACTTCGCCAAGGTCAACGAGATCATGGGCAAGTACTTTGACCAGCCTTACCCTGCCCGCGCCGCCATCGGCGTAGCAGCCCTGCCAAAGGGTTCGCAGGTTGAGATGGATGCCATTCTGGTCATCGAGTAATGTGTCCGGCGCAGCCTTCCAAAGGCTGCGCCGATCTTGCTTTGAAAGGATTCCACCATGCGCCAAGCGCTAGCTCTCTCGCTGGTCGCCCTACTCTTGGGCGGTTGTGCCAGCAACCCTGCCGACCGTGACATCAGCGGCACCTGGATCAATCAAGTGGCGATCGATTCAGCAGCCAAAGGCGGCCCCCTGCGCGAAGCGCTCCAGGCCTATGGCCCGAACCTGGAATGGGACGTCAACACCAAGGCCGGGCAGGCCCGCTACACCAACGGTTTTGAAAACGTCGACGGCAAGCTGCTGGGCGAACAGTCCGGCGCCTGGAAAGTCGACTTTTATGGCAGCTCGGGTAGCGAGCTGAAGCGTGACGGCAAGCAACTGAGCCAGGTCGCCAGCGACAATGAGCCGGAGCAAGTCTTCGACCGCGCGCAGGTTACGGTGCCGGACGGCGCACCGATTGGTGCCAGTTTTGAACGCGCACTGTATTCGGCCTACATGGGCGGCAGCTGGAAAGTCGTCAGCGGTCCCGGCGAAGGCAATACCGTGCAATTCCAGGCTGACGGCCAGGTTGCCGGCCTGCCGGGGGCGGATCGTTATGCCTTGTGCCTAGCGGGCGATTGCGCGTCGATGAGCGGCGGTAACGACAACATGTGGCTACAGGCGAATGGTCAGGGCAACACCTGGATCTTTGCGCGCAAGGGCAAGGAACTGGAAATCCTCCAGGCAGTGAACACCGCACACGCGGATGAAATGCCGCAGTTCACCCCAGGTGATCGCAAGTGGTTGCTGGAAAAGCAGTAGCCCGACCTTAGCGGCAACGAAGATCCCATGTGGGAGCGGGCTTGCTCGCGAAGGCGCCGTAACATTCAACATCATCGTTGACTGTTACACCGCTTTCGCGAGCAAGTCGGATCGCCGCACCGCCGCTCCCACATTTGGTTTAGGGTGGCCGGAAGTCAGCTGCGCCCTTCAAGAATCGCGGCGTAGCCTTCGCGATAGCTTGGGTACTTCGGTGTCCAGCCCAAGGCTTTCGCCCGAGCATTGCTGCATTGCTTACTGCCAGTGCGGCGCACGCTCGCGTCTTCGGCCCATTCGGTCACGCTCAGATACTCACGCAACCAGCCCACCACTTCGGCCAGCGGCGCAGGCGCATCGTCCACACCAATGTAGATGTCATCCAGCGCCACACCACGACGATCCGCTTCAAGCAGACACGCCATCAACCCCGCCGCGTCGTCGGCGTGAATGCGATTGCCATACAACGGTGGATCGACCGCCACGCGATAACCCTGACGGACCTGAGTCAGCAGCCTTTCGCGACCCGGGCCATAAATGCCAGTCAAACGTACGATGCTGGCCGGGATGCCACTATCGAGCGCAATCTGCTCGGCTTCCAGCATCACACGCCCCGAATAGCCAGCGGCCAAAGCAGGCGAAGTCTCATCGACCCACTCGCCATCCTGCTGGCCATACACACTGCTGCTGGAAACAAACAGCAGGCGATTGGGCACCTGCCCATAGTCGTTCAGCCACTCCAGCACATGCTGCAAGCCCTGCACATAAGCGGCGCGGTAACCGGCTTCATCGTGCTCAGTGGCGGCCGCGCAATACACCAGGTAATCCACCGCACCGATTGGCCAGGTTTGCGGACAGTCTTTATTGAACAAGTCGCCGGCGACGCCGATCACGCCCTTTGGCAGACGTGAGACATCACGCCGCAGGCCGTGAACCTCCCATCCGCCAGCCAACAATTGCGTGGCCAGACGACTACCAACATCACCACAGCCGGCGATCAAAACAGAGGGCGCGGACATCAGAAAACTCCCATCAGAAAGGCACAGACTAGCGCTGACAATGGACGAGCGGCTAGCAATGAAGGAAAAAAAGATACTCTATTACTTTTGTTAACAAGAATTAATTGCAATAATGCCGACCACTTTTGTTCTCGGCCTCACGAGGCCTGGAAGAGCATTTACCGTTTTTCTTTCTCAGGTCCGGCCAGCATGACACGCAATCAATTCCCCGCTTCGCCAACCAAACGACCTCGCGCCTGGAGCGCAGTGGCCGCCCTGCTGCTCAGCTTGATGCTGGCGCCGACCGCCGCTTTCGCTGACGCACAAGCGCCAGCCGCTCCGACTGCCACTGCGGCTCAAGCTCCAGCCGATCACGCCGCACCGGCCGTTACCCCGGCTGCGACCGACCCGGCCCAAGCCGTAGAGACCACCGCCGAAGACGTTCCCGAAGTCCTTGAAGCCGACAACTCCCTGGGCATGGCCCACGACCTGTCGCCGTGGGGCATGTACAAGAACGCCGACATCATCGTGAAAATCGTGATGATCGGCCTGGCCATCGCATCGATCATCACCTGGACTATCTGGATCGCCAAGGGTTTCGAGCTGATGGGCGCCAAGCGTCGTCTGCGCACCGAAATCGTCCACCTGAAAAAAGCCACCACGCTTAAAGAAGCCAGTGCGACAGCCACCAAGCATGGCACCCTCGCCAACTTGCTGGTGCATGACGCCCTGGAAGAGATGCGCTTGTCGGTCAACAGCCGCGAGAAAGAAGGCATCAAGGAACGCGTTGCCTTCCGCCTTGAGCGTCTGGTTGCAGCCTGCGGTCGCAACATGAGCAGCGGCACCGGCGTGCTCGCCACCATCGGTTCCACCGCGCCGTTCGTCGGCCTGTTCGGTACCGTTTGGGGCATCATGAACAGCTTCATCGGCATCGCCAAAACCCAGACCACCAACCTCGCCGTCGTGGCTCCCGGCATCGCCGAAGCCCTGCTGGCGACCGCGCTGGGTCTGGTTGCAGCGATTCCGGCCGTCGTGATCTACAACGTTTTTGCCCGCTCGATTGCCGGTTACAAGGCACAAGTATCCGATGCCTCGGCTGAAGTCCTGCTGCTGGTCAGCCGTGACCTCGATCACCTGCCGACCACCGAGCGCTCCGCGCAACCCCACATGGTCAAAGTAGGGTAATCAGCCATGGGCTTGCATTTGAAAGAAGGCGCAGACGACGATCTGGCCGAGAACCACGAAATCAACGTCACACCGTTCATCGACGTGATGCTGGTGCTGTTGATCATCTTCATGGTGGCGGCCCCGCTCGCCACCGTGGACATCAAGGTCGACCTGCCCGCTTCCAGCGCCAAACCGGCGCCGCGACCAGAGAAACCAGTGTTCCTCAGCGTCAAGGCTGACCAACGCCTGTTCCTCGGCGAAGACGAAGTGAAGGCCGAAGCACTCGGCGCCACCCTTGATGCCAGGACCAAAGGCAAGAAAGACACGACGATCTTCTTCCAGGCCGATAAAGGCGTGGATTACGGCGACCTGATGAGCGTGATGGACAACCTGCGCTCTGCCGGTTACCTGAAGGTGGGTCTGGTCGGACTCGAGACGGCAGTCAAGAAATGATCACGACGCGCCAAAAGCTGACGCGTTACAGCGCGAGCCTGGCCGTGGTGCTGGGCGTCCATGCGCTGGCCATTGCGCTGGCGCTGAACTGGACGTCGCGCCCACCGATCGAGCTGCCGCCGCAGGCGATGATGGTCGAGTTGGCGCCGGTTCCGGCCCCGCCACCGCCGGCACCGTCGAAGGTCATAACGCCGCCACAGCCACCCGCCCCGGTGGAAGAACTGCCGATACCGAAGCTGGCTGAAGTACCGAAGGCCGAGATTACGGTGCCGAAACCGGTCAAACCCAAGCCCAAGCCTCAACCGCCCAAGCCTGTGGAGAAAAAGCCGGAACCGCCTAAAGAGAAGCCGTCCGAGGAAAAACCGAGCGACGCGCAACCGACTCAGGCGCCACCGGAGAAATCCGCTCAGCCGGCACCGGGCCCATCACCGGCTCAGCAAGCGGCCAAGGCCAGCTGGCAGAGCGAATTGCTCGCGCATCTGGCCAAGCATAAGAAGTACCCACCCGCGGCAAGACTGCGGAACAAGGAAGGTGTGAACCGTCTACGTTTCGTGGTGGATGCGCAAGGTAATGTGTTGTCGTTCGAACTGGAGAGCCCTTCCGGCAACGCCGATCTGGACCGCGCCACCCTGCAAATGATCCGCGAGGCTCAACCACTGCCCAAGCCACCGTCCGACATGTTGACCAACGGCGCCATCGAAATCGTTGCACCATTTGTTTACTCGCTGGAAAAACGCCGACGCTAAACCACCGCCGAACCATTGTGGGAGCGAGCCTGCTCGCGAAGAGGCCATCACATCCAACATCCATGTTGACTGATACACCGCTTTCGCGAGCAGGCTCGCTCCCACAGAGATCTCCGGCAGCAGGAATATCCGTGAAAGGCACCCGAAAGGTGCCTTTTCCATATCCGTCAGCGGCAATCCTGCTTTGCCCTGTGTCACTCAACGCACTCAGTCTGATAACGTGCGTCTATCGATTGCAGCCGGTATGCTTGGCTCGCAACTTCATGGACGCTTGCTATGACTCTTACAGAATTACGCTACATCGTTACCCTCGCCCAAGAGCAGCACTTCGGCCACGCGGCCGAGCGTTGCCATGTCAGCCAGCCGACCCTGTCGGTGGGCGTGAAAAAGCTTGAAGACGAACTCGGTGTGCTGATTTTCGAGCGCAGCAAGAGTGCCGTGCGCCTGACTCCGGTCGGGGAAGGCATTGTCGCCCAGGCGCAGAAAGTGCTGGAACAGGCCCAAGGCATCCGCGAACTGGCCCAGGCCGGCAAGAACCAGCTGACCGCACCGCTGAAAGTCGGCGCCATCTACACCGTCGGCCCGTACCTGTTTCCACACCTGATTCCACAACTGCACCGGGTCGCCCCGCAGATGCCGTTGTACATCGAAGAAAACTTCACCCACGTGCTGCGCGACAAACTGCGCAACGGCGAGCTCGACGCGATCATCATCGCCCTGCCGTTCAACGAAGCCGACGTGCTGACCCTGCAGCTCTACGACGAGCCGTTCTACGTCCTGATGCCGGCCCAGCACCCGTGGACCCAAAAAGAATCCATCGACGCCGCCCTGCTCAACGACAAGAGCCTGCTGCTGCTCGGCGAAGGCCACTGTTTCCGCGATCAAGTGCTGGAAGCCTGCCCGACCCTGGCCAAAGGCAACGACGGCGCCAAGCACACCACAGTGGAATCCAGTTCCCTGGAAACCATCCGCCACATGGTTGCGTCCGGCCTCGGCATCTCGATCCTGCCGCTGTCGGCGGTCGACAGCCATCACTACGCCCCCGGCGTGATCGAAGTGCGTCCACTGACGCCGCCGGTACCGTTCCGCACCGTGGCCATCGCCTGGCGCGCGAGCTTCCCGCGGCCGAAAGCGATTGAAATCCTCGCTGACTCCATTCGCCTGTGCTCGGTGGCCAAGCCGCAAGCACCGGTGGTTGCGGCCTAAGTCGCTGCCATGACCGAGTTGTCGCAAGTGTCGGTGACGGCACTCAAAGGTGTCGGCGAAGCCATGGCCGAGAAGCTGGCCAAGGTCGGCCTGGAGAACCTCCAGGACGTGCTTTTTCACCTGCCGCTGCGCTATCAGGACCGCACGCGTGTGGTCCCGATCGGCCATTTGCGACCCGGGCAAGACGCCGTGATCGAAGGCACCGTCAGCGGCGCCGATGTGGTCATGGGCCGTCGCCGCAGCCTGGTGGTGCGCCTGCAGGACGGCACTGGCGGGCTCAGTCTGCGTTTCTATCACTTCAGCAACGCCCAGAAAGAAGGCCTCAAACGCGGCACGCGCATTCGTTGCTACGGCGAAGCACGGCCCGGCGCGTCGGGACTGGAAATCTACCACCCGGAATACCGCGCCATCACCGGCGACGAACCGCCGCCGGTGGATGAAACCCTGACCCCGGTTTACCCGCTCACTGAAGGCCTGACCCAACAGCGTTTGCGCCAGTTGTGCATGCAGACCCTGACGATGCTCGGCCCCACCAGCCTGCCCGACTGGCTGCCGAACGAACTGGCGCGGGACTATCAACTGGCGCCGCTGGCCGATGCGATCCGCTACCTGCACCACCCGCCGGCCGATGCCGATGTCGACGAACTCGCCCTCGGTCATCACTGGGCGCAGCACCGTCTGGCCTTTGAAGAACTGCTGACCCATCAACTGTCCCAGCAGCGCCTGCGCGAAAGCATGCGCTCCCTGCGCGCGCCAGCGATGCCGAAAGCCACCCGGCTGCCGGCCCAGTATCTGGCCAACCTCGGTTTCACCCCAACCGGCGCTCAGCAACGGGTCGGCAACGAAATCGCCTACGACCTCAGTCAGCACGAGCCGATGCTGCGGTTGATTCAGGGCGACGTCGGCGCGGGTAAAACCGTGGTCGCGGCCCTCGCTGCACTCCAGGCCTTGGAGGCCGGTTATCAAGTCGCGCTGATGGCGCCCACCGAGATTCTCGCCGAGCAGCACTTCATCACCTTCAAGCGCTGGCTCGAACCGCTGGGCATTGAAGTCGCATGGCTGGCCGGCAAGCTCAAAGGCAAGAACCGCGTGGCCGCACTGGAGCAGATTGCCAACGGCACACCGATGGTAGTCGGCACCCACGCGCTGTTTCAGGACGAAGTGCAGTTCAAAAACCTCGCACTGGCGATCATCGACGAACAGCACCGCTTCGGCGTGCAGCAACGGCTGGCGTTGCGGCAGAAAGGTGTCGGTGGGCGGATGTGTCCGCATCAGCTGATCATGACCGCGACACCGATTCCCCGGACGCTGGCCATGAGCGCCTACGCCGACCTCGACACCTCGATCCTCGACGAACTGCCGCCCGGCCGGACCCCGGTCAACACCGTGTTGATCACCGATACCCGGCGCGTCGAGGTCATCGAGCGGGTGCGCGGCGCCTGTGCCGAAGGGCGTCAGGCCTATTGGGTGTGCACGCTGATTGAAGAGTCGGAAGAGCTGACCTGCCAGGCCGCCGAAACCACTTACGAAGACCTCACCGCCGCCCTCGGCGAGCTGAAGGTCGGGTTGATCCACGGTCGCATGAAGCCCGTCGAAAAAGCTGCGGTCATGGCCGAATTCAAGGCCGGCAACCTGCAACTGCTGGTCGCCACCACGGTGATTGAAGTCGGCGTCGATGTGCCCAACGCCAGCCTGATGATCATCGAAAACCCGGAACGCCTCGGGCTTGCGCAATTGCACCAGTTGCGCGGTCGTGTGGGTCGGGGCAGCGCGGCCAGTCATTGCGTGCTGCTTTACCATCCGCCGCTGTCACAGATCGGTCGTCAGCGTTTGGGCATCATGCGCGAAACCAACGACGGGTTTGTCATCGCCGAAAAAGACCTTGAGCTGCGCGGCCCCGGCGAAATGCTCGGTACGCGTCAGACCGGCCTGCTGCAATTCAAGGTCGCAGACCTGATGCGCGACGCCGATCTGCTGCCCGCCGTGCGCGACGCCGCCCAGGCGCTGCTGGAACGCTGGCCGGATCACGTCAGCCCGTTGCTCGACCGCTGGCTACGTCATGGGCAGCAATACGGCCAAGTGTGAGCACCGTCGCAGTTTCTGAACCACCGTTCTGAGCAAGCTGGTTATACTCCTGCCATTGTTTTAAAACGGATACAGACCATGACCGAAGTTGCCCTCGCACCCGCCACCCCGCACGCTCCGTCGGTTATTCGGCTGATGCTGGGCAAACTGGGTATCGCCTACGAAGATGTCCTCGACCACCACGGCCTGAACGCCGCACGCAAAGTGCAGGCCGTTCTGCTCGATGACGCCGTGGGCACGCTCATGGTGCTGTTCCCGCAGAGCCAATTGCTGGACCTCAACAGCCTCGCCGAACTGACCGGCCGCCGCCTCACCGCCGTGTCGACCGAGCGGCTGGTAAAAATGCTCGGCAAACACAACCTGAGCCTGCTGCCCGGCATGCCGGCGCTCACCAGCACACCGTGCCTGTATGAAGAAAGCCTGCTGCGCGAGCCGAAGTTACTGATCAACTCGGGCGAGCCGGGCGTGTTGCTGGAGATCACCAGCGAAGACTTCAAGAGCATGCTGACCAAGGCCAGCGCCGCCAACTTCGGCGAAGCGCTGACCAGCATTCGCCCGAACCTCGACCGCCCCCACGATGACCGCGAGGAAATCACCCAGGCCGTTCAAGCGTTCACCGCGCGGCGCATCCAGCAGCGTCTGGAAGAGACCATCGAAATTCCGCCGCTGGCCGAGACCGCACAAAAGATCATCAAGCTGCGTGTTGACCCCAACGCTACCATCGACGACATCACCGGCGTCGTCGAAACCGACCCGGCCCTGGCCGCACAAGTCGTGAGCTGGGCAGCGTCGCCGTACTACGCGTCGCCGGGCAAGATTCGCTCAGTGGAAGACGCCATCGTGCGGGTGCTGGGTTTCGACCTGGTGATCAACCTCGCGCTGGGCCTGGCCCTGGGCAAAACCCTGAGCCTGCCCAAAGACCACCCGCAACACACCACGCCGTACTGGCAGCAATCAATCTACACCGCCGCCGTCATCGAAGGCCTGACCCGCGCCATGCCCCGCGCCCAGCGCCCGGAAGCCGGCCTGACCTACCTCGCCGGCCTGCTGCACAACTTCGGCTACTTGCTGCTGGCCCACGTCTTCCCGCCGCACTTCTCGCTGATCTGCCGCCACCTGGAGGTCAACCCGCACCTGTGCCACAGCTATGTCGAGCAACACTTGCTGGGCATCAGCCGTGAACAGATCGGCTCGTGGCTGATGCGCTACTGGGACATGCCCGAAGAGCTGGCCACCGCGCTGCGCTTCCAGCACGACCCGAGCTACGACGGCGATTACGCTGAATACCCAAACCTCGTATGCCTGGCGGTGCGTTTGCTGCGTAGCCGCGGGATTGGGTCCGGGCCGGATGAAGACATCCCGGACGCCCTGCTCGAACGCGTAGGCCTGACTCGCGACAAAGCCAACGACGTCGTCAGCAAAGTGCTTGAGGCTGAAGTGTTGCTGCGTGAACTGGCTTCGCAATTCACACAGGCCTAAAAAAACCCGCTCCCACACTCGGTCAAATGTGGGAGCGGGCTTGCTCGCGAAGAATCCCCCGCCGATCTACCTGATTCACCACACGCCCCTGTAGGAGTGAGCCTGCTCGCGATGAATCCAACTCGGTATCTCTGAATCACCACACCCCACTGTGGCGAGGGAGCTTGCTCCCGCTCGACTGCGCAGCAGTCGCAATCCATCCAACGCGATGTGCCAGATACAACTGAGGTCTCAGGTTTTAGGGCCGCTTCGCAGCCCAGCGGGAGCAAGCTCCCTCGCCACAAAGTCAGTCACTCGACTCAAGCCTTGGCTTTAGCCTTCCTCTGCTTCAAATACTTGGTCAACCCCTGGAACCAGATCACCAACGCCGGATTCCCCTTGATCTGAATCGACTTGTCCTGAATCCCCGTCATAAACGCCAACTGCTTATTCTTGGCCTGCATCGTGGCAAAACCATACGCCGCATCTTTAAAGACAATCGCAAACGCCGGCTCGGCATACACGCCCGACTTGCTGGTAATACGCTGATCCTTCACAAAGAAATGCCGCGCCACCTTCCCGTCCAGGGTCTGTAGTTGAAACACCAATTCCTTGTCACCCAACTGCTGCTGAAACGCAGGATTAGTCCGACTGGCCTTACCCATCAACAAACCCAGCATCCACAGAAGAAAACGAAATTTCATGCGCACAGCCTCAAAAGGAAAATGAACGGCCGGCGCAGTGTAGCGGCTTCATGCAGGAACGCCACTGTCTGGTTGCGTTAGAAGAAGATGCAGGTCTTTTTGACGCCGATGACTACCAAGTCATTGACGAAACCAACTGTTTAAAAGCGAAGATATTTTGATCTTTCTACGCTCGAGTCCATCGGATATTTCCTTCAACACGCGGTGCTGTTCGTGAACTAGGCAGCCCTAGGCTTCACCGATAGTCTTTGTTCGTTACCGCAAAAACGGTGACACGGACGTGCAAGTCCGGTACATATCGCCGCACAATCGCCGATCCGAACATCGAGCGTTTTCATGCTCGCTGTAAACGATTTATGGCGGCTGTGCGTGGGAGGTCCCTTTGGGGTCTGCCGGGGTCCGATATGCCCGGTCTTGCACACCTGCGCACGGCTGCCACCCTCATTCGAATGCAAGCGAAGAGGACACAGCCACATCCAAAACACATATCGGGACATACCAATGATCAAGCCAACACCCAATCCTCCAGAACACGAAGACACATCCCCCTACGAATCCTTCGATTCGAAAAAACTCCACGAAGCCGCCGAGCGCGCCCTAGATCTTCACCTCGGCGCACCTGCGGATAAAAAACCTAAACGTCGCAATGGCGATCTCTTCATCGTCGCTCCCGACCTCCACACCGAAACAATCCTGGCCAACGCTTCGGAAGACCTGCTGTCCATCAGCGCCATCGCCGCCGACCTGGCCGACAGCGTAGAAGGCTCACGCCGCTCCGTCGCACTGGCACTCAGTAGAATGGCGGTCGGTGTGCATCTGTTAGTGGAGCGAGCGCTGGACCATATTGATTCGCCGAATCCGGCGGAGCATCGGGCGAAGGTGTAGCGGAACCGCGAATAGAAAAAAGGGGACGTTAAGTCCCCTTTCTTGATGATCCCTGACTCACCACTGACAACCAGTCTCTGGTGGCGAATCCATACTGATATCTTGCTCAAACGAATACTTCTTTCCGGATTTATAGTTCATATAAGTCATTCCATAAATCCGGGCACCCTGACTGACCATTTCATACTCCCCCGTCAGCGCACCGTCAGCCACTTCTATCCACGTCGTCGTGAACTGATAGGGCCCATCTTCAGTCATGACTTCATGCTCAGTGTTCCGATGGACAAGAGCAATGGCCTTCTTCGATTTGCTGTACTTAACCCCCGCCCCACCCCACTTGGCGACCGAGTCGTAATACGTTCTGAACTCAAAATTGGTGCTTTTGCCTTCCTGCGAACGGAAGCAATAGACCTCTGTTGTGACTTCGCTGTGAGCCGCCAGCGGACAGAGGAGTAACAACGCAATAAAAAACACAGACAAAGATTTCAAACCGATCATTCCTTTAGCGGTTCATGGGTAGCTGAAAGCGCATTCGTACAGCGCAATAGGCGAGGTCTTCACGTAACAGACGGAAACTCATGTCGCACTGCCCGTCCGCATATTGCTTCCAAATCGGGTCGTCGAATTCACTCCCTCCCAGCAGATTGATCGAGGCCTTCAAGCCGCTTTCGCGATCCTGCCCTGCCATCAACGATGCAGCTTTGTAAAAGCCATCATTTGGCAGCCCTGTCTGTAGATAAATGAGCTCGCCCAACCGGGCATTGGTTGCACGTGCCAAACACGCAAGATTTTCGATAGGCGCCTCCGCACCCGGCAAAGCGGCCTGATACACATCCTTGCAATACGTTTCTTTGAAACGCACCCACTTTCTTTGCACATCGGTCAGTTGCTTCTTGTCTGCGGGAGACAAACTGGCCATTGCTTTCTTGTATTGCTCATTCAAGACGGCATCGACTTTCTCGAGGCTTTGCTGACCGCAAAGGATCAAATCGGGATTGGTAAAACTTTCGTGGTTGCAGGTTTCCTTAGCGTTAGCGGAAGCAGTTGAAACACTATTCACCGATGTTTCATTTTTTTCCGACCCGATGGGTAAGCAGTTGGACAGACAAATCATCGTCGACAGATCCGGCTCCTCACTTTTAGCAAAAGCGTAAGTCGCAGCACCGACACGGGTTCGGGCGCTGTACACGGGAACACTGACAACCAACGATTTGGCGGGCACGGATTTAGTCGAATATTCCGGTACCACTACCACTTCACCTTCAACGTCGCCACACAGCGCCTGCATTGCTGATTCGCTGAAAGACTCACCGCTTGGCGGACTGAATGGTTTGGAATCGGGCCGGCAGTCATAACCGTGCCAAAAAGGCCCTGATTGTTCGGAAGTGCCTAACGAGAAGATATAGATTTTCTTCAGAACAACCCTTCCAGCGTCATAGCCAAACACCACCCAGCGACGTGTCTTAGCGCGGGAGAAATTCTCATTGGCCAGAATGAAGAGACCACCGCCTCTGTACAGTTCGTATGAATTTAACGCCCCCATCGACTCCGGAGTGTCGGACAGCCTCTTGGCAGAATCGACATCCACTAAATATCCATCGCTATCCAGCACCACTGAGCAATGCCTAGCAGCGCTATCACCTGGCTTACATAACTGTAGAGGTTGAAAGATTGGTTCAGCGGCTAGGGCCAAGGGGCAAAGGAACATCGCCAACAAAAATAATCTCTTCAAAACGCTTCCCTGTTTTTTACGCAATTAAAGGCCTTCACTGAAATGGATAGAGGATCCCTCGCAAGTGGCGATCCCAGTTTCCTACAGCGAAAAGTCCGATACTTCACTAAGCATCCAGCACTTCCCGAGTACGAAGCGGTACTCAATCGCGTAGTCCGTATCAGGCTTTTGCAATATGGCAATGGCGTGCTCAGTCTGCGTCTCCTTAACGATCAACGTCAGCCCGCCAGCCTCTCGCTTCACGCGATCAGGCATGATCGGAAACTTGATCTGCTCGTCGCTTAAACCACGCTTTTGCTGTTTAGGTTCGGGCTCAGCATCGACGGTCACCACAAGTTGCAGAGGCCGGTGAACAAAAGCTTTCTGGATGGCCGAACTCTCCGAGAAAGACGTAAGGAAGGTGCTGAAATCAGTAGATGGGCAGGCAACATCCGAAGTTTTGTTGTCCTTGGGTGCAGCCTCCCTCGAAACCCCTGGTGCAATTTTGCTCAGATAATCCGACCGTTCCTGGCTCATTCGGGCGATGCAGTTACTCACCACCGTTACATGAGCGAGCTTGCTTGTCTCAATCTCAAATGCCTCCACAGCGCAATTTGCGTCTCGCAATTTTATCCACGCTCGCTGTGATTCCTTGACCTTCGCCGCATAAGCCGCACCCAATTCGAGATCACCTTGATACTGGGTTTCGAGTCTCGCCATCAATTCGTGATAACGGGTATTCAACCGAGAATCGGCCGCCTTCATCGCGATTTCGGCGCAGCCGTCAATGTTGACCTCTTGGCAGTCCTCGGCAAACGCATTTGAAACGGGTAGAAGCCCGAGTAACAGCACGGCGAAAAGGCCAATCACTTTCAATTTTTCAGTCCCTGATTGAGAGATCGCTCCGCCACACGCGGCGGAATCCTCTGCGCTTTACCGGCCGCTACAAATAAATCTGCCTCGTTCTCTAAACCATTCAGCTTCGTTCAATCACCCGTTTTGGAATTTTCGCATTCTTTCCAGACTGAACCATAAGCGAGGTATATTTTTTGTAGTTTTCAGCAGCCTGCTTCTTATTTCCGAGCCCCCAATAACTATCTGCCAAATTCAAATAAGCGACCACCCTATCTGGATTATTGGCAACAATATAGCTTAGCAACTCAACTGCTTCACCATAATGACCAGACTCTTCAAACAAGAATCCGAGATCATTTGACCACCCTGGATTCTTTGGAAAATAGTATTTCCCTACAACATAAGTCTCAGGTGCACATGCTGAGTCTTCGTCTCCGCTTACAAGAAAATAACTCATCAACTCATTAAATTTTTCTTTGTCCAATTTTTTATAAGCTGCTAGGGCTTGATCAAAATTAATGCTGACGTCGACCGGCATAAGCTTTTCGCGACTATCTTTTCCAGACTGACTTTCTATATGCAGTTTTTTCAAGTATTCAAAAGTGTCAGCACCGTTAAAATCGTCTAACGACTTCAAGCTAAGAGGACCGAGCGACAACGCATACACGCTTAATAGCGACCGGTCACACGATTCGTTATTTGTCACAAGCAGCAAGTTTTTCAACACCATTTTTCTTGTTTTTGCATCGTATTGAAAATGCAAATTGAAATTGTATTTTGTATTATCCTCCTCAGTTGTTTTCAGGTACAAATACTCTGCCGGCATTATAGAGTCGTACTTCAGCGAAACAGTTTCACCTTGTATATCCACCACTGTAATGACATTTTTCGTGGAAGAAGAAGTACCAACCTCAAAACCATCGTAACTCACTGGCGAGTATGTATTTTTTATTAGTGGCAGGATTGAATTTGACTCTAAAACCACGATCGGTTGACCTCCACCCCCCGCAGTCAAAAGCAGCTTCTGGGCTTCATCACCTGGTTTTGCTTTTAGAACAAGAACTTTTTGATCATTTAATCCTTCAATCAAATTTACATCTAAAGTCTTAATGACCATAGCGCTAATAGGCACCCCGGTATCTGTTCCCGCATAAGAAAATGGTACTGCAACAGTTAATACGGCGAGTGCAATCAATGCAGCTGGATCAATCTTACGACTCATTGTGAAAACACCTGATAAATTTCTGTAAAATGCGGGAAACCGGGACAGATTTATTTATCGATAGTTAATCCACCTCATAAATAAATCTGCCACCTTTTTTCGATCCCGAACCTTCAACTATTTAGGCGAATTGTCAATGTAATATGTTTTTGAACGTTTGAGAAGAGATAGGAAGCTAGCCCTCAGTTCCTTGACGTCCTGCTCCTCACCACACGCATCTATAAAAAATATGTGGTTGTTTCCTGCCTCAAAAGAAGTTGTAAAGCAAACAGAATCTAGAAAGTAAACCCCCTCCACACCAGTCCAGTTACGGCCAGAATAAGTCTGCGCTTTCGACAAGGGATGAGAGCCTATACCGACTTTCAAACCATCTTTTTCTTGCACGTAATCACTAGATATTGCATCAGCCAACGTCATTTCCTTGCAGCTGATTTTCACATTTTCAACCCTGCCATCTTTATACTTGTATTTAACGAAAGAAACATTTTCATCTGTTTTGAAAAATGAAAATCGGTCGGAACCACCTACATTCATCGTGCAGCCGTTGCTTTCCACTTCTAAGCGTTCACCGGCATGTACAACAAAAAACGAAGACAACAAATACAAAGCCATGGCCTTAATCACTGCTTTTGCCTCTTGATGAACGACGGAGTTGGTCCCGGCAACTCTCCAGCCTGCGGACTCGTATACAGCAAATCGGACAATACAGCCTGTACATTCGTGAAGGTATCTCTTCGTTCGGGAAGCCCATTCATACGTATAGTTGTAGTTGGTTTCCCTGTGTTCACATGGCGTCCAACCAGATCCAGCGTTGGATTGCTTAATCGATTCTCCGACTTGAGAGATGCGTTACACTGATGTGTTTTCCAATTATAGTCCTCGCACACATCTACTTGCCAAGTAATGTTTGCCGCACTTGGATCACTTGTTTTATTGGCTCGATTTTTTGCCCACCAAAAACCAGCACTCTCGGCTTGGTCATATGCCTCAGTCTCGACCTTATCCCTCCAGGCAATATTCTGTGCCGCGTTGGTTACTCCCCTGCCTCGATGCTTAAAATATTTAACGTAGTTTTCTTCATGCGTAATTTGAATAATACCTCGCCCATACCAATCTTTATACTTTTTATCTTTACCTCGCCCAAGCTCAGCAAACTGAGAAAAGAAGCCAGACTCCACTAATCCGTTAGCCACAAACTGACTCATGCGCTGCTTTGTTACAATCAAGTATTTCCGCATAACCTTGTTGAGCGAAACCTTAATACTTGCAGCCCTATCAGATGCTCGAGAGTAAGGAATACTTGCACGATATAAGATTTTGCTCTTATGATCCTCTCCAATGAAAGACCTTGGAATGCACTGAGTTAACTCTTCCGTGCTCAGCCACGAGCACTTTCTAAAAGTCTCAATAAAATCTTTAGGGGGGAAATGCCAATGCTTGGCGCCAATGTCCGCTAATCCTGCATCTTCCCAAAATGCCATAGATTCTTGGTGCGCCTTGAGCTCTTCGTAATCACCTTTTGGCATTGCCGGCCCCAACTCTGACTCTTGCTGCAACCATCCGTAACGAGTATTGAAATCATTCTTCCCCCACTCACTTGGAAACTTAAATATGCATCGATTAAGCTTTTTCTGTGAACTATCCGTTTCGAGAATATCTTTATTATGCTGTTTTATCCGATAAGCTTTGCTATAAACATGCTCCTCTTCAGGTTTGACGGGTGCATATTTTAAATCGGGTTTTTTGGATATCTCTAGAAAGCTTCTTGATGGCGGAAAGAGAGGATCTTCGTCCAATTTCAACAGCGACCTCAAATACGGGGATTGGCAGTGACTATCTTCATCCGTATCATCATCAATCAATTTCCAGCCTTGCCAATGAGGGAAGTCGGCATCACTGAAACATGTAACAGTACTTCCGTTCAAGTCAAACCATGCTGGACCGTCAGGGAGAGCTATTTTGCGCCAATGAGCCGCATTGGCTGGTGCTAACGCATCTGGCCCTAACACTCGGCCGAATCGAAGCAACTCATACCCTGCGCTCGCACAACGTGGATAACGTTTAATCGCTTCTTCATATAACTCGAATTCAAAATCTTTGGACTCTTCTTGCTCGCCAATACACTCGCCTTCCAAAGTGTAAGTACTCAGGTTGCATTGCCCCTGCCCATAACTCATGCGCACGAACAAATCCTCAGTAGGACGAACTGCCCGACTGGATGCATTGTTGGAGTCCACCCAAGAAGCGGGGTGATCGGTATAGCCGATGATTTCGGGAGGCAAATAAAAATACATATCTCCCCAACAACTGTCTTTTCGACCGGATGCCGTCTGATACTCTAACTCGCGCTCTGTGCGACCTATTAACTTTTTCACCTGACTATCATCTGAAATGATCTCAAAATGAATTTTGTGGTCAGCACCATAAATCTTCCCAGCATTCCCAAGTGTTTCTTTACGGTAAATCTGCATCCCTTTCTTCAGATCTTTCACCGTGATTTTAGAAAGATGCATGTATATCGAATAGAAAACCACTTTGGAACTGGAGCCTTCACCAATCTCAGTTTCGTGCCTTAGAACAACACAACCGTTATCGGTCCAACCACCGTAATTCAAAGGTGCATCGGGGCTTGTATCTACAGGGGCTGCTTCACGGAAATAGGCTAGAGTCCCATCGGCAATCGCGCGTACAGGCAACACATGGCCTGCTTCTGTAGGGGCTTTCAGATGCGTCCCGCCATGCCAGTTCAAATCAAAACTTATGGGGAAAAAGCCGTCACCCGGCTTCCCACACAGCATCGCTCGACTCAAATACGCTTCGTCGCTTTCTCCAGCGGTTGGGGCTGGAAGAAATGGAGGGCTAATCAACATAGGTGTGATCCATCTTTAATCAATTTTCAAATCCATCGAACGCTGACTTCACAGCGATAACAGGTATTTCCTTTGGGGTTTGGTTTCTTCAGTCGCATTCCCCAACGCCTGATCCATCAAACTCCCCGCCTTATCCTTATCCGCCGCCCCCGGCAGCACCGGCGGTTTAATCCCGATCCCCGTCCCACTCCCAGCAGACCCACCGGCATTAATCTTCACCACCGGCCCAACCACTGTAATCCCGCCAGCGTCGAGCTTGATAAAGCTCCCCCCCGCCTTCACGGTCAGCTCCATCCCGGCTTCGATGACAATCTTGTCCCCAGCCTTCAGATGAATCTCTTTCCCAACACTGGTCAGCTGCGCAGTCCCCAACTTCACATGCTGGTTCTGCCCAATCGTCAGGTGATCATCCATCCGCGCTTCAGTCTTGCGATCAGCAATCGTGGTGCGATGCTCTTCCGCCTTCAGCTCGGTGTAGGTGTTCTTCTCCACCGTGTCATGCCGCTCATTCCCAACCCGAATCTTCTGGTCATGCTCAATGTTTTCATCCCAATCCCGCTGGGCATGAATAAAGATCTGCTCGGCACCTTTCTTGTCTTCAATCCGCAGTTCATTGAACCCACCGCCCCCCGGTGAGCTGAGGGTTTTGAACACGGTTCGGGTTTTGTTCGCCGGCAGGTCGTAGGGAACCTGGTTTTCCTTGTGGTACAGGCAACCGGTCACCAGCGGCTGATCGGGATCGCCTTCGAGGAAGGTCACCAGCACTTCCATGCCGATGCGCGGGATGGCGATGGCGCCATAACGGTCGCCAGCCCAACTCGAAGAGACGCGCATCCAGCAGCTGGTTTTGTCGTCGGCCAACCCTTCGCGGTCCCAGTGGAATTGCACTTTGATGCGGCCGTATTGGTCGCAGTGGATTTCTTCGCCTTTGGGGCCGGTGACCATGGCGGTCTGGCTGCCGAGGACTCGGGGTTTGGGGTGTTCCAGTGCCGGGCGGTAGAACACGTCCCACGGGGTGGCGAGGAAGCGGTTGCGGTAGCCCTGGTGGAAGTCGTCCTTTTTGTCGGTGGTGTCGCTGGTCACCGACTCTTCGAGGACTTGCGGTTGTTTGCCTTCGTGGAAGATTTCGGTGAGCAGCCAGAGGTCGTTCCACTCGGTGCGCGGGTGGTCGGACATTTCCAGGAAGTGGCCGCTGACCAGGGTGGTCTGATCGCTTTTGCCTTCGGCCTGGCGGTAGTCGGCGCGGTGGCGTTCGAGGGCGCGTTGGCTGAGGAATTTGCCGCGCGCACGGTCGATGAAGCGGCCGGGGTAGTCGTAGTCTTCGAGGTCCGGCGCGTCGCTTTGCGCCTCGGGTTTGTAGGCGGACTCGAGTTGCAGGCGTGGTTTTTCGAAGTCGTAGTCGCGGCGGGTGACGCGGCCGGTGCGGGTTTCCAGGCGCAGTTTGAAGCCTTTGATCACCGGTTCGTCGGCGACCATGCCGCTGCCTTGCACGTACGCGGTGGGCTGCCCGAGTTTCGGGAACACGGTCTGGTCGTCGCCGAATACCAACAGATGACCTTTGGAGCTGTGCTGGAAGTGGTAGTGAATGCCTTCTTCTTCGCACAGGCGCTGGACGAAGTGCAGGTCGGTTTCGTCGTACTGCACGCAGTAGTCGCGGTCCGGGCAGGGCTGGCTGAGCTGGAAGCGGTAGGCGTTGCCTTTGATGCCGTGCTCGTCGAGGATCAGCGCGATGATTTTCGGCGCGGACATCTGTTGGTAGATGCGCTGGTTGGTGCGGTGATGCAGGTATTGCAGGTGCGGCACCAGGGAGATTTTGTAGCGGGTCAGGCGTTTGCCGGCATCGCCTTGGGCGACGCGGTAGATCTGGCCGTGGATGCCGGAACCTTGTGGATCGAGCGCAAGGAATGCCTGTTTGTGCAGGAGCTTTTCCAGGTCCAGATCGGGGTTTTCGCTGACCAGTTCCAGGTCGAAGCGATACGGCTGGCTGATGCCTTCGGTGCCGGTGAACGACAGCACTTGCAGGTCGCCGACGTAGTCTTCAACAGTCAGGCTGAAGTGGGTTTCGTTAGCTGGGTTGAACATTGCTTGCTCCCTGTTCGGTAGTCATCCGTTACGCCCGAAGTCGCAGGCGTTGCAGCAAAGACGAAGTGGCGCCCAAGGCGTCACGCAATTGGGCGGCGGTGATGGTGCGCTTGGCCGCATCGAAAGCCAGCGCCGTTCGCAGGGCTGGCCAGCAGTGTTTCGGTAGATTCCTGGGTGCGTGCAGCTCGCGATCCAGTTGGCCGTCGCGGGCCTCGGTCGAGGGCAAGCGGCGGAACGGGTGTTTGCCGCTCGCCAATTCGTACAACACGCAGGCCACGCCGTACACGTCCGCACTGGCCGACAGCGGCTGGCCTTCGAGCAGTTCAGGGGCGGCGTAGCCGGGGGTCCAGGCGTTGAAGCGGTTACGGCTCAGGTGTGGCAGGCCGGGCAAGATGCCCTCCTCGGCCTGGCCCAGACCGAAGTCGAACAGGCGCACGCCTTCTTCGCTGAGCATGACGTTGCTCGGTTTCATGTCACCGTGCAGCACGCCGCGAGCATGGGCGAAGGCCAGCGCGTCGAGCAGCGGCAGCGCGATGTCGCGCAGTTCTTTCCACGGCAGGCCCAGCGGGCGCTCGCAGAGTAATTTGTCCAGGGTCAGCCCACGCATGAGTTCCATGGTGATGAAGGCGCGTTGGCAATCGGTGTCCACTTCAAAGCTGTGCAAACGCAGCACGTTGTCGTGGCGCAGTCGCCGGGTCAGGGCGAACTCGCTGTAGAGCAAGGCACTGGCGTCCGGCGATTCGGCAAATTCTTCGCTGAGGATTTTCAGCGCGATGTAAGGGTCGGGATCGCCGAACTGCTCACTCAGCAGATCCCGTGCGCGGTAAACCGCGCCCATGCCGCCAGCACCGAGCAGACGCTCTACGCGGTAACGGCCTGCCAGCACGTCGGGCATTTCGCCAACGCTGGCCTTTATCGGCGCCAACGCGGGCTCAGCTTTATGCGATTTGGCGAACGCAAAGTAAGTCAGGTTATTGGCTTCCTCGTCGGTCACCGGCAGGTCGTCGAGCGGCGGCATGAGTTGGGTCATTTTCGGATCACCACAGCGGTCAAGTTGTCCCGGGCCGAGCCACGCAGAGCGCCATCGAACAGACGCTCCAGCGCAACGTGCGGCGCGGTCAGGCTCAGGGCGTTGCCCAAGGCATCGGTGCTCAGCCCTTGGTACAAGCCATCGCTGCACAACAGAAACGCATCGCCGGGGTAAACCTCGAGTTCAAGCACATCCAGCGTCAGCTGCTCGGCGGCCCCGACCGCACGGGTCAAGGCATGAGCGGAAGGATGGGCACGAGCGTCCTCGACGCTCATGTTTTGCTCGTCGATGAGCTGCTGTTGCAGCGAATGGTCCTTGGACAGCTGATACAAACGCTGGCCGCGCCACATATAGCAACGGCTGTCGCCGGCCCAGATGCAGGCCGCGCGATTACCTTCCACCAGCAGTGCCACTACGGTGCTGCCCATGATGCTGTCGTGACGCCCGGCCGTGACGGTCAACTCCTGACCCAAGCGGCGGTTAAGCCAGTGCAGGCACTGGCGTATGCCTTTGAGTCGTTCGTCGAAGTCGTCCTGCTCCGGCAATTCCGCCAGGCTGGCGACGATCAACTGGCTGGCGATGTCGCCACCCTGATGACCGCCCATGCCATCCGCGACCACCCACAGCCCCTGCTGTGGGCAGTCGAGGAAAGCATCTTCGTTGCGCGCCCGAACCTTGCCCGGATCGGTACGCGCAGCGCTGCGCCAGGGACTGGCAACCAGCATCAGAGCTGCACCGGCATACGGAAGGTGCGCAGCACGCCCATGTCGAACGGGTTCGGTGTGCGCTGGCTCGACAGCAAGTAGTTGGCGCGCAGGCCGCCTACGTCAGCTTTAAGCACCAGCACATCGCGACCGCTCAGGTACTCGGTCTGCATCAGGTCGAACAGACGGAACAGCGACCATGGGCCGGTGTTCTTTTCGATACCGATCGGGCGGCCAGCCATTTTGTCGAGGACCAGGCTGGTGCGACCGTCTTCAGCATCGGTCGGCCATTTGAACGACACCGGCACGATCGGGCCGTGTCGGTATTCGATGGTCTTGTCGCCAAACTTGAACTCGGAACGGCTGACGGCCGGGTCGAGGGTGTACGGCTCCAGTTTGAATTGCACTTGCGGCTCGGCCGGGTTGATCGAGAAGAAGCTCTGGCGAATCACTTGTGCCGCGGCCATCTGGTCGAGGTAGACCTTGGAGATCGGCATGCTGTGACCGTCGATGTTGCGCAGACGGTAGTTGCCTGGATCGCCACTCACGAACGGACGCATGTAGGTCTCGAAGAAGCGATCGTTGATGCCCTGCGCCTTGAAGAACTCGCGGAAGTCGCTGATCGCAACGTCGCTGGTGCTGTGGGCGCTGAACGGATAACGCTTGTTGATCGCCTTGCCGTAGAAGCTGTACAGCTCGCTCTGATAACGCTGGTTCAGGTACTGGTAGGAATCGTTCAGCACCAGACGCCAGGTGTCTTCAGCCAGGACGTTGAACCACACGCTGACCGGACGCGGCAGACGGTTGGAAGCATTGCGCAAGTTGCTCAGCGCATCACGCTGGCCGCTCATGCGGGTCTTGGCCATTTCGAACGCGGCCTGTTCCGGCGCACTGGCACGAGCGAGGCTCGCCAGTTGCAGTTGCAGGTCGTTGAGCGCCGTCAGGGCCGGGGTCAAATCAGCGGCCGGGCCGTTGTTGTCATCCAGCAAACGGTGCAGCGGTTCGAAGCGACGTTGCAGGGATTTCTTCGCGGTGTCCGGTAGGTTCTTGGTCATGTCTGCGGCTTTGTCAGCCGCGGCCGCCGCGAGTTTGCCGAGCTTACCGCCCTTCTCGCCCAGTTTCTCAGCCGCCTCGGCCGCTTCATCAGCATTGTCGGCGATCACCGAGAAACGGGTGTTCTCGCGCACTTCCACCAGCAGTTGCAGCACCGGGGAGTTGGCGGACGTCAGGCCCGCCAGTTGCTCGGCGCCCTCACTGAAGTCGCTGATTGGAGGCAGTGCAACCTGGCCGACCGCTTCGCTCCAGAAGTTGGCGTAGTCGCGGAAGTACAGTTGCTCCAGTTCGACCATCAGGCGACGCAAGTCCATGCCGCTGATGCCCGAGCCTTCGCCCAGCACCCAGTTGTCACGCAGGATATCGGTGACCAGCGCACTGCCCTGGACCGAGAAGTACTGCTGATAACCCTGTTGGGTGTAGAAACCCGGGATCACGTATTCGGTGCCGACAAACAGCGCACCTTGTGGACCCAAGTGTTGGCTGAGGCGATATTCCGGCAGGTTGCGGGCCTGCTCGCGCAGCATCCGGTAAACCACGTTGGCCAGCGACTCGCTGCGCAACACCTGACGCGCCTGGGCCACCAGTTGATCGTTCAGCGGGTAGATAAACGGCTGCTTGAGCAAACGCTCGAAGTGGGTGTTCAAACCGTTCTGCACCGCGGTGTTGCCGGCGTAACGCTGGGACCATTCGGTGGCCACCCAATCCTTGAGCCACGGGCCGTCGCGACGGTCTTTCATGTTCAGCATCAGGTACGCACGCAGGCTGTTGAGCAGGCGTTCGCGGTCCTTCATGTTGGCGCGGATCTGCCCTTCCAGCAGGGTCGCAACCTTCGGCAGCAGTTGCGCTTCAAGCTCACGCTCGTAGGCCTCCTTGACCACCGGATTGACCTCTTCGCCTTGGTACAGGCCACCCCGTTCGTGGTACGACACGTCACCTTTTTTCGGGAAGGCCTGAGTCGCCGCGTAGCTGGTGTCGAGAGGCTTGAGTACCGCCATGGAATCATCACGCGCGGTCAATGCCGAGCGCTGTTGTGTCCAGTTGGTCGCCAGATTGCGCAGGTTTTCCAGGCGCTCGTAGTTGGCCGAGAATCCGCCCGCCCACAGCATGCCGAACAGCGCCAGTGCCGCCAATGCGCCCACGTACAGGGCACGCTGGCCCCAATGGATGCGACTGCGTTCGCGTTTGTCCAGACCGGCCAGGTCGGCCTCGGGGAAAATCACCCGGCTCAGCAAGTGGTGAATGAAGCGCGAACGGCCGCTGCGCAAGGTCGGCAGCACACCAGCGTTCATCCCCAGATTGGCGCCGATGCCGGCGGTGGTCTGGTCCATTTCTTGAGTCAGGTGCGGTGCGCTGGTCAGGTAGAAACCGCGCAACTGGCTGACACGCTGGTAGCGGTTGCCGGTGAACGCCATGTCGACGAACAGGCACAGGCGCTCGCCGATCTGCCCCAGTTGATGCGGGAAGTCGAGGATGCGACCACGGCGCTGGGTGTCGCGCTCCTGGTGCATGCGCATGATCACCTGGCTGTTGAGGCGACGCAGCAGCTCTTCGAACTCGGCGCGCAGGACGGCGACGTCGGTGCCGCTCTGCTCTTTGCGGAAGCTGGTGCCGAGCACCTGATCGCTTTCTTCGCGGGTCAGTTGATCAAAGAACTCGTCAAAACCGAGCAGCTTGTCAGCTTTGCTCAGCACCAGATAAACCGGCACATCGACGTGCAGTTTCTGATGCACGTCTTGCAGACGCGCACGCACCTGCCGAGCCAGGGTGTCGAGGTCTTTCTCGTCGGGGCACAGCAGGGTTTCCACCGGAATGGTCACCAGCACGCCGTTCAACGGACGGTTGCGGCGACGCTTGCGCAGCAGGTCGAGCAAGGTGCTCCAGGCGCTGCCATCGACTTCGGCATCCGGTTGGGTCAGGTAACGCCCGGCGGTGTCGATCAGCACACCGTGGTCGGCGAAATACCAGTCGCAATGACGGGTGCCGAGGGTGTCGCGGGTCAGCTTGCGGTCGATCTTGTTGATCGGAAACTCAAGGCCCGAGAAGTCCAGCAGGCTGGTCTTGCCGCTGCCCTGCGGGCCGATCAACAGGTACCAAGGCAAATCGCTGCGCCAGCGTTCGCTGCGACCGCGATACAGGCTCGAAGTCTTCAGGGTTTTCAACGCATCCTTGAAGCGCACGCGAAGCTCTTTCTGCTCTTCGTCGATCAGCTCTTCACGGCGGATACGATCCTGGCCGTCTTCGGTGTCTTCGATGGCTTTCTTGCGTACGCCAGCGCGCCAGCTGACGAAGACCATGGTCAGGCCCCAGATCAGGAACAGCACACTGATGGTCAGCAGGCGGGAGGTCGAACCTTCCCAGAACTTGTAGTCATTGACCGCCAGCAGCGGCCCGACGAACCACACCAGCAGCGCGACGAACAGCACCAGCAGCAAGGTCCAGACCCAGGTCTGACGCAAGAATGCGCCGACTTTCTTGAAAAACTTTTTCATCACACGTCCCTGTTTACGGCTGCGACTGCGGCTGGACCGCGGCCGGATCTAGCTGCTGATAAGGTTGCAGAACGGTTTCGCGTTGCTCGCCCAATACCCAGGCGAAGCCCGAATACATCACCACCAGGCAAACCACGGTGAACAGCACCACCATCCACGCCGGCACGATGCGCACCAGGCTGCGGCGCTGATCGTTCAAGCCTTCCCAATGGGGCGACAGTTCGCGAGGCACGTCACCGCGCAACTGACGAATCTGGCGATACAAGGCGTCGCGGATGCCTTCGAGCTCGAGCATGCCGCGGGCCTGCACGCGGTACTTGCCTTCGAAGCCCAGCGACAGGCACAGGTACATCAGCTCCAGCATCGGCAGGTGCTTGACCGGGTTTTTCGACAGGCGATCCAGCAGCTGGAAAAACTTCTCGCCGCCGAAGGTTTCGTTGTGGAAGCTGCTGAGCAGGCTCATCTGCGACCACTCGCTTTCGTTGCCCCACGGCGTGGTCACGACGGCTTCGTCGACCACGGTGCACAGCACGTAACGCGCGGCCATCACCTGGCTGCTTTCGGCGCCGTTGTGCAGCGCCCGCACTTCAAACAGTTTCAGCCCGGCAGTCAGTCGCTCGTTGAGCGCGTACATGTCTTCGCGGGTGTCGCTGTGCTTGAGTCGCACCACTTCCGACAACAAGTCGGACGCCGCTGCGACCAGCGAATTGAGGCTGATGTTGAAGGCTTCAGCCGGGCGCAGGCGCGCGGCGTAGATCATCCGTTCTTCGAGCTGTTCAAAACGCGGCGGTGCGGCGAAATCTGTCAGCGGACTCGAAGCTGGGCCGTGGCCCTGGCGGTCGAGCAGGACGGTTTTGTCGTCCTGGGTATGTTCCATGTCCTTGATCATGTCGGTCAGTTCCTGATGGCCCAGAATTTCAGTTCAAGCTCGGCAAATTCGCCGGACACGTGGAACGCGAAGCCGCCGGAGCGCTCGAGTTGTGCCAGGTCTTCGGAACTGAGTTCGAGGATGAAATAGGTTTTGTTGGAGTGGAACGCGATCTGCCGCGGGGCCACCGGCAACGGTTTGACCTTGATGCCCGGCAGGTGCAGGTTGACCAGTTGGCGGATGCGCTCCACCGGGCCGACCTTGAGGTGCGCCGGCAAGCGATGGCGCAGTTCTTCGGAGTCGCAGTTGGCACTGGCGGCGAGCACGAACGAGGCCGAGCCCAGCAGTTTGTGGTCGTGCAACGGCGAGACGATGATCCCGTACTGACGCGCTTGCAGGACCAGTTCGATGGCGTGCTGTTCGAGCACCATCGACAGCACCTGACGAATCGCTTCCATCAGCTTGCGGAAGCTCGCGCCCTGGTCGCTGTGCTGGTAACGGCTGTCCAGGCGCGGGCGTTTGCTGTCGCTGGAAAACGTTGCCAGATCGCCGAGCATGGTCAGCAGCGTGCGGTACAACTCTTCCGGGTGAACCTGTTCCAGGCCGAGGTAGTGGCGCAGCAGCAGTTCGGTGCGGTTGATCAGTTGCAGCATCATGAAGTCGCCGACTTCCGCGCCACCGACTTTGCCGTTGGAACGGATCCGCTCGGCGATAGTGTCGCCACGGTGGCCGAGCATGCTGATCACTTCTTTCAGGCACGACAGCAGGTAGCTGGACGAATGCGCCTGAATGTAGGTCGGCACGAAGTCCGGGTCGAGGCTGATCACGCCGTCGGGCGTGGTGTCGAGCACTTCGCAGATCTTCAGTTTCACGTAGGCCTGATCGCTCTGCTGCTCGCCGAGCAACAGTTTGAAGTCCGGGCGGCCGCAGCTGACCTGGCTGGCGGAATCGTCGCCGGCGTTGGAATCGGCGACTTCCGCTTCGTACGCGGTGTAGCGCGCCAGCACGTCGGATTGCTCCGGACGGCGCGACTCGATGTGGTTACCGGTGACCAGCGGCAGCGCCAGGTAGATCGGCGTGTTACCGGTGTTCGGCGGCACGTCGAGGGCCAACGGTTCGGTGTTGCCGCCGAGTTCGAACAGGCTGCCGTCCGGCAGAATCCCCGAGGCCTGGCTGATCACCAGTTTGCCCATGTTGAGGAACTGCAAGTCGATGTCCAGGTTCAGGAAGCCCCAGGTGTAGCTGCCCAGCAACTGCGTGCGGGTCTTCATCTGGTGGTCGTAGTAGCGATCGTTGTGCTGGAAGTGCTGCGGGCGAAGCAGCATGCCTTCCTGCCAAATCACTTTATGGGAATTCATGATCAGTCATCCGCCTTGGCGAGCGTTTCGTTGCTATTGCGAATACCGGCCTGGTCGAGGGTCAGATCAGCGTTGGTGACTTCCACCGGGGTGACTTGCACCGTGTAGCGCCATTTGGTTTCCGGCAGATCGCGGTAGGCGGCGAGGATGCCGACGTAGCGACTTCCCTCCTCCACGCTGAGTTTCATCTCCACGGTTTCACCTGGACGCAGTTCGATTTCTTCGCTGGCCACCAGGTCCGGGGCCAGGGATTCCTTGGCGCGCTCGTACAGGCTGAAGAAGTCAGCGTTCTCGAACGTCACCGGATGCTTGAGCTCGAACAGACGCACAACGATCGGCGATGGACGCCCGTTGAGGTCCGGGTTCAACTGATCGCTGGCGGTCAGCTTCAGGTTGAGCTTGGTGACATGGGAATACGGCGACAGTGACGAGCATCCAGCCAGCAGCACCAGGGCCGCGAGCGCCGTCAGCGTCTTGAAAAAAGCGGTCGAGCAGCGAGACATGCGCATCATCCTTGGTGGTCGGTGTGAAGGGTGGAAATCAGGCGGATCTGTTCTTCGTAGGCCTGAGCGAAGTCGCGGGCCAGCAGGCGCTCGCTCCAGTCATCGTCCTGACGCAGGGCCTGGTGATAACGACCGTAAGCTCTCCAGCGACTGCCGGACGTGGCGAGCAACGGCTTGTTGTCGCGCTCGAAACGCAGGGTCAATTGCTGTGGCGAGAAGTGCTCCAGCGTGCCGCGAACGGCAGCGCGGCTGGCGGTCAGCAAGGCCACTTGGTGTGCCTGCAAATCGCGGAACGCACGGGAGATCGCCTGCTCGGCCGGCAACTGGCCCGGCTTGTTCGGCTGCAACAAAATGCCCAGCGCTTCGCCGGCATCGACGGCAAATTTCAGCGGGTTCTTTTGGGTGCCTTGCACGGTGGTCTGGGCCAGACGCAGTTCATTTTTCAGTTCGCTGCGGGTACGCAGGCTCTGCTGCAAACCGCCGACGCTTTGCTTGAGCAGGCGTGCAGCGTTCAGCGCCAGGGCTTCGCGGGCGTCGTGGTCGAGGCCTTTGAGGTCCACGCCCAACGCGGCGCCGAAGTGCTCCCAGAAACCTTCACTCTGACGCTCGACCACTTTCGGCGGCGGCGCTGGCGCAGGTTCTGCCGGGGCGTCGATCAGCTCCGGCACCATCAGGCTTTCCATGTCGATGCGCGCATAGTCGGCGCGCTGACGGGTGTCTGAGAGGGTGGTGCTCGGGGAGATCAGTTCGTCGATTTCCGAATACACGCGCTCTTGCTGATCGAGGGCATTGAGCGGGTCGAGATCGAGAAACGCATCGTCCGGAATGATGCTGCCCGCTGCTTGCGGACGGCCGACTTCAACGTCGAAGGTCGCCGGGTCGCGTACCAAGCGCGCACGGATCTCGAAGTCACCCAGCACGTAGACACTGCCGTGCTCGATGCGCATCGCTTCGCCCTTGCGCAAGCGCGCGCCGCTTTCGCTGTCCGAAATACCATTGCTGCTGGTATCGGTCAGGAAAAACGTGCCTTCGCGGTAGCTGATCAATGCGTGGTGGTTGGACAGGTGACGCTTGCGGTCCGGGATGATCCAGTCGCAATCCTCGCCCCGACCGATCACGCCACCGGCCTGTTTGAAGGTCTTCTGGCACAAATCCGTGGGCACGAACTGCTTGGTGTTGAGCATTTCGAAAACCAGTTCCATGGTGATACTCCTTGCGGTCACTTGCCGCGATTGACCGCCTGCGGATCACCCAATGGGCGATAGGTGTTGTCGTTGTATTTGTAATTGCCGCTACAGCCGCCGAGGCCGCATAGAACGACGAGGGTCAGCAGGACGGCTTGCCAGTGACGAACAGACATCAGAGGGTCTCCAGGGGTAGACAAAGTACAAAGCGCCGACCCGTTTGGGCGGCGCTATCAAAAGCGGATGAGGTGAAGCCGAGCGCTCTAGTCAGTGGCCTTGAGCCGATCTCCCGTAAAAGGGTGATTCCCTGCTGCCAGTGAGATTCCTGTGGCGAGGGGACTTGTCGGAATGCCGCACCACCCCGCTGGGTCGCGAAGCGGCCCCAAAACCGGCTACCCCGTTTATTCAGGCAGACCGCGTTGGCTGAATTGCGACTGCTGCGCAGCCGAACGGGGATAAATCCCCTCGCCACAGAGAATTCGCTGGCCACAGGTGGAATTCCAACCAAGGTGAGGAAATTGATATCAGCCATCGAAATCACCCAAATTGATATTCAGGCGCCCGAGGCGGTACAGCAGCGTGCGGCGTGGCAGCCCGAGTTCGCGGGCGGCGAGGGTCTGGTTGCCGTCGTTTTTACGCAGGGAATCGAGCAGCAGCCTGCGCTCGACCTGCTCCAGGCGTTCACGCAGGTTCAGGCTGCTGTCTTCCGGCATGGCTTCCATGCGCAGGGAGAAATGCTCGGCCAGTAACTCACCGCCCTCGCACAGCAGCACCGCGCGTTCGACCAGGCCTTTGAGTTCACGCACGTTGCCGGGGAAGGTGTAACCGGACAGGTGATCCAGCGCCGCATCGGACCAGCACACCGCATCGCGCTGCAAGAACGAACAGGCCTTGTCGGCGAAGTGCCGGGCCAGGTCGAGGATGTCGCCTTCGCGCTGACGCAGGGCCGGCAACTCGATCGGAAATTGCGCGAGGCGGTAGTACAAGTCCTCGCGGAATTTGCCTTCGCTGACCAGCACCGATAAATCCCGGTGCGTCGCGGCGATGATGCGCACGTCGATCTTGTGGGTATCGTTGGAGCCCAGTGGGCGGATCTCACCTTCCTGCAGAACCCGCAACAGCTTGGCTTGCAGGGACAACGGCATGTCGCCGATTTCATCGAGCAGCAAGGTGCCGCCGTTGGCCGCGTCGAACAGCCCGGCACGGTCGCGATCAGCACCGGTGAACGCACCTTTGCGGTAGCCGAACAGTTCGCTTTCCAGCAGGTTCTCGGGGAACGCCGCGCAGTTCTGCACGATGAACGCCTGGGAACGGCGCGGACCGCAATCGTGAATCGCCCGCGCCACCACTTCCTTGCCGGTGCCGGTTTCACCGCGCAGCAACACGGTATACGGGCTGTGCAGGACTTTGCTGATCAGCGAGTAGGTCCCGCGCATGGCCTTGCTCTTGCCGATCAAGCCGTAACCGCTGGCGCTCGGGACGAGGGCCTTCACCGGTCGTGCATCACCGGTTGGCTGACGCAGACGTTGCAGCAAATGCAGCTGGCCGAGTACGAACGAGCCCAGTTGCCCCAGGGAGTCGGCAAAGCCTTGCAGGTCGATGTGCCGGCGACTGGCGCACAGCAGCAAGCCTTCGACGGCTTTCTGCTGATTGACCATTGGCACGCACAGCAGCGACTGCCAAGGCGTGGCCTGAGGCGGCAGGAAACTGGTTTCGTGCAGGCTGCCGCTCAGTTCGCTGAGGCTCACCACGCGGTTCTGGCACAGGGCGAATTGCAGCAGTTGTTCACCGTTGTAATCCGCCGGCAGGCTCGCCGCTTCCCGGGGTTGCAGGATGCCGTTGAGGCATTCGGCGTTCATCCCCAGGCACGTGTGAGTCGCGTCCAACAGGTACAGCTGCGTCAACTCGCAACCGCTGAGCTCGGCCAGCCCGCGCACGAAGTCACCCAGCAGCGCAGCACCGTCCGCCGCGCGCGACAAGCGGGCGAACTGCGCCAGCAAGGCTTCGGCATAGACCAGCGGTTGCGGCACTTGAGTGAACATCACCCCCACCTCAGGCGAACTCGCACGTCACGCTGGCGTTGCCGTCGAGCGTCGCGTGGACACGCTTGAGGCTTTCGCCCGTGGCCATCGCATCGAGCAAGCGGTCGGCCACCAGCGGCAGCACGTGCAGGTCGAGCAAATGGTCGATCAGGCGCGCGCCACTGTCGCTCTGGGTGCAGCGATCTGCCAGGTGATCGACGAGGTCTTGCGAGTAAGTGAAATCCAGCTGACGACGGTTCAGGCGCTCGCCCAAACGACCGAGTTTGATTTCAATCAGTTCGCGCAGCACCGGGCCGCCCACCGGGTAGTAAGGCACCACGCGCATGCGCGCCAGCAGCGCCGGTTTGAAGTGTTTGCTCAGCACCGGACGGATGGTTTCTTCAAGTACTTCGGCCGACGGCCGCGCGCCGTTTTCACAGAGCTCGGCGATGCGGTCGCTGCCCAGGTTCGAAGTCATCAGGATCAGCGTGTTGCGGAAGTCGATCTCACGCCCTTCGCCGTCGTTGGCCACGCCTTTGTCGAAGATTTGGTAGAACAGGTTGAGCACGTCCGGGTCGGCCTTCTCGACTTCATCGAGCAGCACCACCGAGTACGGTTTCTGGCGCACGGCTTCGGTGAGCATGCCGCCCTCGCCATAACCGACGTAGCCCGGCGGCGCGCCGATCAGGCGCGACACGGTGTGCTTTTCCTGGAACTCGGACATGTTGATGGTGGTGATGAAACGATCGCCGCCGTACAGCAAGTCCGCCAGGGCCAACGCGGTTTCGGTTTTGCCGACGCCGCTCGGGCCGACCAGCAAGAACACGCCGACCGGCGCATCAGGTTTGTTCAGGCCGGCAGCGGTAGCGCGCATCGAGCGGTCCAGTGCGTGAACGGCTTGTTCCTGACCCCGGATGCGGGTGCGCAAGTCGGTGGCGAAGCTCGCAACCTTGGCGTTGTGCTCACGGGCCAGTTGGGCCAATGGCACACCGGTCCAGGCGCTGATCACTTCGGCGACCAGACGCGGGCAGACTTCGAAGCTCACCAGACGTTCTTTGATCTGAAGTTCGGTCAGGGCTTTGTGGGTTTCGTTCAGCGCAGCTTCCAGGGACGCGACGCTTTGCGCTTCGTCCACAGGGGCTTCGAGCGTTTCGATCACGGTGCCTTCGGCATCTTCTTCAACCGTGACAGTGGGCTCGACGGCGGCAGCTTCGCGGGCCTTGGCCAGTTGCTGACGCAGGTCCAGCAGGCGCTCGGCCAATTCTTTCTGCTCGGTCCAAAGGGTTTCCAGCGCGACCCTTTCGTCTTCAGCTTCGGCCAGGCGATCTTCCAAAGCGTCCAGCGCTTCATGGTCGATCAGCAGACCGGCCTCGGCATCACGGCGCAGGGCCTGACGCTGACGGCCGCCTTCAGCCAGTTCACCCCGCAGGCGCTCCAGGCTTTCCGGTGCGGCGGCGAGGCTGATGCGCACGCGAGCGCACGCGGTGTCGAGCACGTCGACGGCCTTGTCCGGCAGCTGACGGCCCGCAAGATAGCGAGCAGACAACTCGGCCGCCGCCACCACTGCGTCGTCGCGCAGGTAGATGCCGTGGCTCTTTTCGTAGACCTGAGCCAGGCCACGCAGGATGGTCACCGCTTCGCTGACGGTCGGTTCGTGCAGTTGCACCGGTTGGAAACGACGGGCCAGGGCCGGGTCTTTTTCGAAGTACTTCTTGTACTCCGCCCAGGTGGTGGCGGCGATGGTGCGCAACTCGCCACGGGCCAGGGCTGGCTTGAGCAGGTTGGCCGCGTCGGAACCGCCGGCATTGCCGCCCGCGCCGATCAGTGTGTGAGCTTCGTCGATGAACAGGATGATCGGTTTCGGCGAGGCTTTGACTTCGTCGATCACGCCTTTGAGGCGACGTTCGAATTCACCTTTGACGCTGGCGCCCGCCTGCAACAGGCCCATGTCCAGCGACAGCAGCTCGACACCTTTCAAGACTTGCGGCACTTCACCCGCCGCGATGCGCGAGGCCAGGCCTTCGACAATGGCGGTTTTACCGACGCCGGCTTCACCGACCACAATCGGGTTGTTTTTGCGGCGACGGGCGAGGATGTCGACCATCTGCCGGATCGCGCCATCGCGGCACAACACCGGGTCGAGTTTGCCGTCGCGGGCTTGTTGGGTCAGGTTGTGGGTGAAGCGCTGCAGCAGCGATTCGCCGGGCACAGCGGGTTTACCGGTGGCCGGTTGCTCTTTCTGCGACAGGGCGAATTCTTTCAGGCGCTCGATGTTCAGTTTGGCCAGCAACGACTGGTAGCGACTGCCGGCGTAGCGCATCGGATTGCGCAACAGCGCGAGGATCAACGCGGCTTGCTCGACCTGGCTTTGGCCCAATTCAAGGTTGGCCACCAGCAACGCGTCTTGCAGCCACTGCACCAGTTCCGGGGCGAACACCGGGTTGCGCGACGCGCTGTGTTCGACCCGCGATTGCAACGCGGCGCTCAGCTCACCGGCATCGACTTCGGCGTCTTGCAGCGCGCGTGCGAGCAAGCCTTGCGGGCGCTCCAGCAAGCCCAGCAGCAAGTCTTCGACGAGGATCTTGCTGCCGCCACGGGCGACGCAGCGTTCGGCCGAACTTTCCAGGTCACGACGGGTTTCGGCATCCAGCGCCTGGATAAGTTGTTGCAGGTCTACGTTGATCATTGGTCATCTGTCCTTAATGAATTTTGCTGCCCAGGGTCACCACGCCGTCCGCTTTTTCGCGGCCGAGCCAACTGGTCCATCCCAGGCGACAGGCGTTCTGCTCACCGATGCGCAGTTCGCGGATTTCTTCCTGGCGCAGCACCAGGCGAATGTCGTAATCGAGCGGGTCACGCAGGGTGAACCGCACCAGCGCACAGAGCGGCTGGTAGCCGAAACCGATCGGCAGGAATTCGTGGAAGCGTTGCCAGTCGAGTTCGCGGATGTGGATGCGGAACTTGCCGCTGCGGTCGCGCACGTGTTCGCCCAGCACCAGGTCTTCGCCGAGCAGGCTGTTGGCGCGGCCCAAGCGATTGCGCTGCTCGTCGAGGATTTCGACGCGACGCTCAATGCACTGCTCGATGGTCAGTTCTGCATGTTTGAAGTAGTAACGCAGCACCGCTTCGATCAGCGCCGCCGAATGCGCCCGCAAGCTGAGCAAGCCGAGGTACGGCAGCAGGCGTTTCCAGTTCAGCTCCTGGGCCCTGCGGATCTCTTCGCCGCCGAGGCCGATCAACGCAAACAGCTGCGACGAAAACGGGTCGAGGGCGCCGCTCTGGAAGCTTGCGCGGTAGCGGTATTTTTTCCAGATCGGCAGCATCAGCCTTTGCAGGCGATGGTGGAACAGGTCGAGAAAGTTGCGGGTCGGGTTGCCGTCTTCGCTATCGCCCAAGGCCTGTTCGCCGTAGAACGCCGGGAGCGGCGAGCCGGAACCGACCAGGCCGATCAGGTTGAAACGCAGACGCGCGCGCATCTGCCCGTGCTCTTCGAAAAACTCCACGCGATCGACGTCACTGCCGGGGAAACCCAGGCTCGGATTGGCCTGGAATTCCAGCTGGTCGTACAGATCGTCTTCGCTCAGGTACGGGTGCGCCTCGCGCAGCCGGTCTACCACCAGCAGCACGGCCTGAAACAGCGAGTACTCGCGTATTACCCGGGTCAGCCCGCTTAAAGCAGGGGTTGCAGACCCATACGTGGTGTCCATTGGTACACCTCTCCCTGTGTGCTTTTTACCCGCAGCTCGTGGTACGAATTGAGACTGGCGTAAAGCGCGAAAAACTCGTTAAGAACCGAAGCGAAAACGAACAGGTCGCCCTCACCGATATACCCTTCCGGGTCGATGGTCAGCTCGGTGCGCAACCCGCGTACCGGCAACCCTCGGTGCAAGCGGTCGACGTGTTGGTGCTTGATCGACTTGAGCCCGCCCAGCAGACGCTTGCTGACTTTTTCAGCGTGTTGGTCGTAGTAGCGCGGCAGGTCGTAGGTTTCGAGAATCACCTTCAACGCATTGACGTCGGCCAGCGACAGGTAGTTAAGCGACATGTTGCTGATCAGCTTCCAGAGGAAGTCACGGTTCAGCGGCGGCGCATAACTGGGCGTGGCCGGGGTGATGTTGCGGAAACTGAGGAACTCCGGCGTCTCTTCGCAGGCCATGCAGATGTCGCCGAGCTTGAGCTTTTTGGGCAGATTCTGGTTGGTGCACATCAGCTCGATCGACAGGGTTTCGTGGGCTTCGGTGTGACGGATGCCGAAGCTCAGGTACGTGTCGAGGCCGTCGTGCAACGAGGACGAACGCTGGCGGATGCTGTAATGCGGACGGCTGTTGGGCACGTCGAAACTCGGGTCGTGCTCGAACGATTCGAACGGCACGTACTCCTGATAACCGAGGCCACCGGGCTTCCAGCCGGTGACGGTTTCCACCGAAAACACACCGCAGTTTTGCAGGTCGTATTCGGCGGGCAGCAGCAGGTATTCGTCCTGCTTGCCGTCGAGGCGGATCGGCAACGCATCGTGCTTGAACAGGTTAACGATCGGCGTGCAGTAGAGCTTCACGTTGTCCAGCGTCGGACGCAGGCGCTGGATGCCGCTCTTGCGAATATCGAAGCGCAATTCCAGGCCGCGCATCTGCTTGAGCGTGTCTTCCGGCAGCGCCTTGAGCAGGTCCAGGCCGTTGATATCGACGAACAGGAATTTGTCCTGGAAGGCGAAATATTCCTGCAGGTAGCGGTAGCCGCGGAAGGTGTTCAGCGGGTACGGGATCAACGCCTCTTCTTCGGCAAAACCCACCGGCTGCACGCGGTCGCCGGGCATCTTGAATGCCATTGGCGTGCCGTTGACGCCGTTGATGGGCTTGCCGGCACCGTCCAACGGGATCAGCTCGATGCCTTCCAGGTTGCGCAACAGGCTCAGGTACAGCATCTGACTGATGTAACGCTCACCGGCGAAGTGCAGACGCAGACGGCTCAACTCCAATTCACCGAGGTGGCCGTCAGCGCTCATCTCCAGACGCAGGCTCAACAGCGAACCGTCGCCCTTCACTGAGTAATTCAGTGCAGTCAGGTCCAGCGGCAAGACTTCGGTCGGGTAGCACGTGCGGAAACGGCAACGCACGTCATCGATTGGCATGCTCTCGACCGGTGTGTCGCGCTCGACCATCAACGCAGGACCGGAGCGTTTCAACGGATCGAACTGCAAAATGCTGAACGCCGGCAGCGGCCGCATGTAGTTGGGCCACAGCAGGTGCATCAGCGAATGGCTGAGCTCGGGTAACTCGTCGTCGAGCTTCTGGCGCAGGCGACCGGTCAGGAACGCAAAGCCTTCCAGCAACCGCTCCACATCCGGATCCCGACCGGCCTGACCGAGGAAAGGCGCCAACGCCGGGCTACGCTCGGCGAAACGACGACCTAACTGGCGAAGTGCGGTGAGTTCGCTTTGGTAGTAGTGGTTAAAGGACACGGGGGGTTACCTGTTTGTCGTTTTTGCAAAATTTTTCAGAGCTGGAACATCCAACAACTGCGTGCGTCATGGGCAAAAAGAACGGTCATCGACAGTCCATGAACGCACGGCTTTTTCTTCGACCTTCTCAACCCGCGCCAAAGCCGTGCGCAGCGCTTGCCCATCAATGGTTTTGACGGCGCTGGCGCTTTTAATCGACAGGCTGTACTGGTCGCTTATCTGGCCCGACACGTCCTTGCCCGCCGACGTGTAGTTGGCGATGGAACGGCGCTCGTCGGGCCTCAACGTAAAGCTGCGGGGCTGATCGTCGTAGTTGGAGTCATGGGCCAGGGACAGCTCCAGCGGGACTCCGCAGGTGTTGAGCAGGTACACATCGTTGCGGTAGACCTGCTGCGCAGCGCAGGCCGTCAATGACACGAAGAAGGCAAAAAGACCGGTCCACTTAAACATCGAATTCATCCTTGGCCGCTTCATGGGCACACCGACGTATCGTTGATCGTCCACTCACGCTGAGTGCCGTCGCTGATCTTCTCCACGCCGCTCAGGCGCTGTTTCAGCTGGGCGCCATCAATCACTTTGCTTCCAATGGCATCGGTGATTTTCAGCGAATAGTTGGCCGGGATTTGCTCGATCACGTCTTCGCCATAAGAGGCGAAGCTCGCGACCAGCGCCCGGGAGCCCGCTGCGGATGTCACGTTACGTTCCAGCGAATGCATGTTGGAGCTGTTGGAAATCTTCATTTCCAGAGGCTGGCCGCAGCGGTTTTCGACATACACGTGGTTGTTGTAAACCTGCTGTGCCGCGCAACTGGTCAGGGAAACGAAAAGCAGGCTGAAACCGGCGAACTTAATCATCGAATTCGACCCTGGCCAGCCATAGCAGGCTTTTGACGTCTTGTTCAGAGGCTGCCGTACGGCTTTGCCGTTCGGAAGCTGTACTGGTGTAACTGCTGAAGTACTGCATGACGTCGAGCTCGCCCGCGCCTGGCGTCGGATGATCTGCCTTCGGGTTTTGCATCAGCGAGGATGAATCCTTGTGGGTCCACGAGTAGGTCGGAATCAGACCACCGCCATACTCGTTGAGAATCAAATGCCCGAACTCATGGGCAGACGTTTCCTTGAACTCTTCGGTGGCATAACTCGCCGCGTAGCCCGCGCCGATACCTTGTCGAGTGACGAGTTGGTCATACGCATAACCGGCGTTGTGATACACCTTTCTGGCAATCGCCAGACTGGTAGAGCGTCCGAAGTCCTTGGACAACGAATCAATCAGCGGGAAGTTTCCAGCTTTGGGTGTGGCATTGATGTCGGCTTTGACCGTAACTTTGTAAGCACCCTTGCCGGTCGTGATCCCACTGGCAATGCCACCGGCTCGTGAGCCATTACGCGACCAATAGAGCTCGATACCTTCCTTGGCCCAGCCCAGCAACGTGCTGAACGGCGTCGGCGCCAGGCCCGGGGTAGAGCCGCTGCTGCCACCATCGGAAAAGCTCGGCCGCAACACGACATCAACCGTCTTCGCATTCCGATCAACCCGAACATCAACCCACTTCACTTCTTGCGCCGAGCACTCAAGCGTCAGATCGGTGACCTGTTGTTCGCCGCCCTGAGTCGCGGTCAGACGCACTTTTAGGTTCGGGCTTTTCAGAACACGGGTATCGAGAATGCCCGCCGTGTCGTAGCCATCCCACTGCCACGGATGCTCACCGCTCGGCAGGAACTGGGCAGTGTTGGGTTCGGTGTAGATCAGCTTTTCGCCGTCCAGCACCTCCAGCTTCACGGTGTCGGCAGCGGCTTTGCGGTTGTCGATGAGGAAGTCGATCAGCTCACGATTTTTCGTGGCACCGCTTTTGATTTCATCGTAATCCGGGACCTCCAGCGGCGTCAGAACCGAATTGCCACCGGACTTCAGCGTCAGCCGGTAATCGAGTTTCTTTTCATCGGCACTGGCTTCTGGAATCAGCGCCGCGACCACAGCACCCAGCGCGGTCGCGATAATCCCGGAGAACGGTGCCGGCGAATGTGAATTCCCGATAATCACCGTCCCGGAACCCGCCGTCACCTTGTTGCCATGGGTCCCAACGGAATCCACAGTCGCCGCCGGTTTGCCGTTGATCAAAACCGTCGTCGCCAACCCGCCGACCATCGCACCACCACACGCCGAGGCATCCCCTTGGCGGGCGGCCGCGAGGCCGTCGAAGAACACGTCGCCGGAACCGGCGGCGATCGGGTTGGTGCCGTGACCGGGGAGCGGGCAAGCGGTGGGGTCGGTGACACGTGCTGCGGGTTTGCCAGACATACGAATCTCCTTAGTTGACCTTCACTTGACCGCTGCCATCCAGGCGCGCGGCGAAACTGACCTGACGCTTGAAACCATCAACTTCCAGCAAGCCTTCGATGCTGAAGGACAGGCGAAGCTGATCGTGGTCACGCGGCAGGGAAATGACACGCACATTGCTCAGGCGTGGCTCGTAGGCTTCGATGAAATTTTCGATGGCCAAACGGGCCTGACTCAGGGAGTCGTGCAGGCTCAGACGCATGTCATTGAGATCGGGTAGCCCGTAATCGGACAGCGTTTGCACGCTGCCCGCACGGGTGCTGAGCATCTTGGCCAGATGGGCAGCCACGGACGCCATGGCGGAGACCTCGCGGCTCCAGCCGACGCGTTTGTCCGCGTCGCCACCCAGGCGTTCGAAAAGGCTGCCGTATCCAGTCATGAGTTAGCTCCGCTTACTCTTTGTCCAGCTTGCCAACCAGCGACAGGGTGAAATCGGCACCCATGTACTTGAAGTGCGGGCGCACGTTCAGGCTGACGCGGTACCAGCCAGGCTCGCCTTCAACATCGCTGACGATGATCTGGGCAGCGCGCAGTGGACGACGGCCACGCACTTCGGCGCTTGGGTTTTCCTGGTCGGCCACGTACTGGCGGATCCACTTGTTGAGTTCCAGCTCGAGGTCGGTACGTTCTTTCCACGAACCGAGTTGCTCGCGCTGCAGCACTTTCAAGTAGTGAGCCAGGCGGTTGACGATCATCATGTACGGCAGTTGGGTGCCGAGCTTGTAGTTCAGCTCTGCGGCCTTGCCTTCTGCGCTGATGCCGAAGAACTTCGGCTTCTGCACTGAGCTTGCGGAGAAGAACGCCGCGTTGTCGGAGCCTTTACGCATGGTCAGGGAGATGAAGCCTTCCTCGGCCAGTTCGTATTCACGACGGTCGCTAACCAGAACCTCGGTAGGAATCTTGGTTTCGATTTCGCCCATGCTTTCGAAATGGTGCAACGGCAGGTCTTCAACCGCGCCACCGCTCTGCGGGCCGATGATGTTCGGGCACCAGCGGAATTTGGCGAAGCTGTCAGTCAGCTTGGTGCCGAACGCGTAGGCGGTGTTGCCCCACAGGTAATGCTCGTGGCTGTTGGCGACGGTTTCTTTGTACACGAACGATTTAACCGGGTTTTCTTCCGGATCGTACGGGTTACGCAGCAGGAAACGCGGCACGGTCAGGCCAACGTAACGGGAGTCTTCCGACTCGCGGAAGCTCTGCCATTTGGCGAATTGCGGGCCTTCGAAGTGATCTTTCAGATCCTTCAGGTCCGGCAGACCGGTGAAGCTTTCCAGGCCGAAGAATTTCGGGCCGGCCGCGGCGATGAACGGCGCGTGGGACATGCAGGCAACGCTGGACACGTACTGCATCAGTTTCACGTCCGGCGAGCTTGGGGACATGAAGTAGTTGGCGATGATCGCGCCAACCGGCTGACCACCGAACTGACCGTATTCAGCGGTGTAGATGTGCTTGTACAGGCCAGACTGCATCACTTCCGGCGAATCTTCGAAATCGTCCAGCAGGTCGTCTTTGGAGACGTTGAGGATTTCAATCTTGATGTTTTCGCGGAAGTTAGTGCGGTCAACCAGCAACTGCAGGCCACGCCACGACGATTCCAGGGACTGGAAGGACGGGTGGTGCAGGATTTCGTCCATCTGGCGGCTGAGCTTGGCATCGATCTCGGCGATCATGCGGTCAACCATGGCCTTCTTGACTGGCTCACCGTTGTTCTGTGGCTTGAGCAGCTCTTCGATGAAGGCCGATACACCGCGCTTGGCGATGTCGTAGGCTTCGTCGTCCGGCGTCAGGCGGGTTTCGGCGATGATGCTGTCGAGAATGCTGTATTCGCCGTTCTCTTTGCTCTTTTGCTGTGCTGCGCTAGTGCTCATTGTGTTGGCTTCCTTGGCTGATGGAGACTCAGACGTCCTGGGCTGCGGCATTCAAGCCCAGCTCACCCAATACGCGACCGCGGGATTCGTCGTCGGCGAGAACGCCTTCGATGGCTTTGCGGAACGCAGGCGCATTACCCAGCGGGCCTTTGAGGGCCACCAGCGCGTCGCGCAGTTCCATCAGTTTTTTCAGCTCAGGCACTTGCTCGACCAGGCTGGCCGGGTTGAAGTCCTTCATCGAGTTGACACGCAGTTGCACGCCCAGCTCTTCAGTGCTGCCCTCTTCCTGAAGACGATTCGGCACGTTCAATGTCAGGGTCAGCTCTTGCTTGGCCAGCACTTCGTCGAAGGTCATCTTGTCGATGCTGATCGGCTTGCGATCTTCGACTTTACGTTCGTCCTTGCGGTGGGTGTAGTCACCGATTGCCAGTAGTTTCAACGGCAGTTCAATCTCTTCCTGAGCGCCACCGGTGGCAGGTTTGAAAGTGACGTTGATGCGTTCCTTGGGGGCTACCGAGCCTTCTTTGGCCATGGCTATTCTCCTTGCGGTTGTGGCCCTGGGGCCTATTCGAGTACCACTTCGAGATCGAGGTGGCACAGCCTGCGATAAATCTCTTCCTTGCGTTCACGTACGGCATGGTTCTGCGGCAACAACTCGCAGCAGCTATGCAGTAAATGCAGCACTTCCAGCGCAAGATCGGGCTCCCAGGCGTTCAGGCCTGAGTCCTGTAATGTTTGGTCCAGTGTTTCGAGTTGGGTCCTGGCCAGTTCGTATTTCTTGGCCATGAAGCACAGCCGCGCGAGGGCGAACTGCCAGAAGAACCGGGCGCGTCCGCCTTGGGCGCTTTGCAGGCCTTGCTTGAGGATCTGCACGGCGGCCTTGAGGCCGTCCTTGCGCAGGATCGGCAAGACTTCTTCCAGGGCCACTTCCCAGGCTGGCTGGGTGTCGGCGACTTCGACCTTGCGCGGTGCACTGGCGCTTTGCAGGTGCGGCATGACGTGGGCGCTGACCCAGGCGCGGGTGGCCGGATCGGCAAACGGGGCGCCGTCATGGAATCGCAATTCGATGATGCCGGGCAGGCGTTGAATCAAAAGCGCGAAGTGGATTTCCACTTCGCGCATAGCCATCTCGGCGTTGAGCCCCTGGAGGCACTCCCAAACCATTCGCTGGCCATCGAACCAGAATGGCGCCTTCGCCAGGCTCGCCTCCAGTTCCACCAGCAGGTCAGCGTATTTGGCCTGGTCGTAACGGTCCTGGTAGGCCTTGAGCTTGTCGGCCGGCAAGCCGCGCAGAACGGTGATTTGCTCGGCATTGCGCTCGGGCACCGCGTCGATGGGCAACCACAACAGTGTGCGATTGAGGCGCAAGGCGCGCAGGTCCGTGGCTTTCTGCTTGAGCCACCAGGCACACAACGGCCGCGCGCTTTCCTGCTGGGCACGCAGGGCCTTGTGGGCTTCTTTTTCGTTATCAATCGGCGCGCCGGGGGTGAACAGCTGCGTGGCGGCCTGTTTGACCTGGGCCACCGCGGCACCCACTACACCCGGTTCGGGCTGGTTGTCGGCGGCGCGCTGAACCATGTTTTTCAAGCGGCGGGAGATCGGCAGCAACAACGGCGCATCGTCGCCCAAGTGCTCGGTGCAAGCGGCATCGAGGCCTTCAAGGTGTTCGACCAGCCGCCGGAACATCGGCAACTGCTCTTTGATCGCGACGTTTTCAGTCAGCACCTGCTCAAGACGCGGCACTAACCAACTGATGGCAGCGGAGCGGGTGCGAGCCTTGTTGGGATGAAGCTCGGCCCAGTGGCTTTCGCACAGGTGGTGCAAAAGTCCGAGGCCGGCCAGCAGCCCTTGAAAGGATTCGCGCTGGTACAGGGCCCAGGTCAGCCAAGCGCCAACCCGTAAGTCCTTGGACTGGGTGCGCAGCAGGCTTTCACTGTTTTCACGGATTTTCAGCCAGTCGATCTGACCGCTTTCGTGCATGGACGAAGCTTTGGCCAACTCGCTTTCCAATGCCTCATATTCGCTCGAAAAGCGAACATCCTCGCCCGCGAAATTCTCTTTGGAAACAGAGGCTTTTGCGAGGTCGAGGTAATGAGCAGAAAGTTTGCTTGAGTAGGACATCCATGGCCTTTAATTAGGATTACAGTCATACGTCTATTGGATTTCCAACGACGCGGGACAGAATCAAAGAGCTGCGATGAGTCTCATCCAATTGAGTTCGTGCTCTTTCAAGTGCGCGCATCGTAATCACAATGATGGCCACTAGCAAGCATCTGATTAAACAACAAGACGAAGTGTGTTTTTATCTCGTAGGAGATGTCCCTATATGTAGCAGGGGAATCCCTGAGATTGGTTTAATTGTTCATCGTGCGACCAGTTGGCCTGAAACCACTGAGATAGAGCCTTCAGCCCCTCAACCTTAATAAACGCCGTATTCATTGCCGATTCGCCCCCCTGAGACAGGCGCCAATCATGCCAAAAATACAAAATGAAGAATGTAGGAGCATTCCGAAATGTTACCGACATCCATGAATTAATTGACAGCGTCAACAGCCAATAAGAAAAGTGCCATCATTTTGATGGCATTTTTATAGTTCAAACAAAGTTCCAAAATGGAACTTTCGGTATCGCGGAAATTTCATACCGGGCTCCAAGATCCCTCCTACATCAATACTTTGGATGCCTTGTTAGCGTGCACGGCATTTTGGCGACCTGCTCGGGCCAGGCACGACTCGGGCATCGCGATTTTCTCTCTCTCAGCTTAAGGACGAGCTAAAAAAGCAAAAGGACAAGCGCATGTTCGCACCCGCTAATGCCCCTCAATTCACCCTCGTAATCCCGACGGTTCGCAACGACTTTAAGGTGCTGGCCTTTAAAGGCACTGAAACCATCAGCGCGCTGTACTCAATCAGCGTCGATCTGGTCAGCGAGTACCCGGATATCGATCTGGAAAGCCTGCTTGACCAACCTGCCTATTTGCAATTCGGACTTAACGGCGAAGGTATTCACGGTCACATCGTAAGCGTGTCCGCGGGTGATGCTGGTAAACGCCTGACCCGCTATCGCGTAAACCTTGTCCCGGCGCTGCATTACCTGCAGTTCAGCCAGGATCAGCGAATTTTCCAGGGTCAGACGGTGCCGCAAATCATCGCTCAGGTCTTCAAGGGGCACGGCATTCTGGCCGATGCGTTTGCCTTCCACGTCAAAGCAAGTCCCCCGCGCGAATACTGCACTCAATACCGGGAAAATGATTTGGAGTTCGTCCAGCGGCTCTGCGCCGAGGAAGGCATTACGTGGCATCACCAGCATTCCTTGCAAGGCCATGTGCTGGTGTTCACCGATGACCAGACATTCTTCCAAAAACTGGGCGAAACGCCGTATCAGCAAGACTCCGGCATGGTGGCGGAGCATCCGGTCGTCAGCCAGTTTTCCATGGGTTTCAAAACCCGCCCCAGCGTGGTAACCCGCCGTGACTACGACCTGAAACGCCCGAATGCGTTGTTGGAAAGTCGCTTTACCGCTGAGTTCGACCCCAAGCTCGAAGACTATAGTTACCCGCTGCCATTAGAGAGCGAAAAGCGCGGCAAAGAGCTTGCCCGGCAGGCACTGGAACGGCACCGAGTCGATTATCAGTTGGCGGAAGGCAAAAGCGACCAGCCCACGCTGCGCAGCGGCCACTTTTTCGACCTGACGAATTGCCCACACGAAACGCACAACGATCTATGGCTGCTGTTAAGCGTGACCCACTCTGGAAAGCAACCTTCGGTGCTCGAAGAGTCAGTCACCAACGCGACCGAACCTGAGGACGGCTTTTCCCAAGGCTACCGCAACAGCTTCAGTGCGATTCCCTGGGATGTGTTTCATCGGCCACCGATGCCTGCACCAAGACCCATGCTGAACTGCCAGACCGCCCGCGTCACCGGACCTGTCGGTGAAGAGATCTATTGCGATGAATACGGTCGCGTCAAAGTCAAATTTCACTGGGACCGGTCTGAACGCAACACTGAAAACAGCAGTTGCTGGCTGCGGGTAGCGTCCGGCTGGGCGGGGGACAACTTTGGCACAGTGATCATTCCGCGTATCGGGATGGAAGTCCTCGTCACCTACCTCGAAGGCAATCCCGATAATCCATTGATCACCGGCTGCCTGATCAACAAGGTCACGCCGCCGGCCTACCCATTGCCCGAAAACAAAACCAAAACCGTACTTCGTACCCACAGCTCCCCCACTACGGGTGGCTACAACGAATTGTCGATGGACGATCGCGCTGGCGATGAGTTGGTCCACCTGCGTGCTCAGCGGGATATGGAGCAGAAGGTTGGAAACGACAGCCGGATTGAGGTGGGTAATGAGAGTCGAGTCACCATCAAGGGCGACCGTATTACGGTGCTCGGATCTGAAGAGCACCTCACTATCACGTCGGATCGAAAAATCCAGGTCAGCGGCAACGACTACCTGCATGTCTCTGGCGACAGCCACACGAGAACTGATGAAACGCTGGTTATAGAAGCCGGTGAGCACGTGCACATCAAGGCAGGCGCGCACCTCGTAATTGATGCGGGTGAGAGTATTTCTGTGAAGGTCGGCGGTCAGCACATCGTGATGAACGCCGACGGTATTTTCAGTAGTAGCGCGATTGAGATCGGTGGCTCTCCCAAGCCGGGTGCGGCCGCACATACATTGCTTCAGGGGGCTGCGGCGGGCTTGTTGGTATCCGTCGCGCCTGAGCCATCAGAAGAAAATGAATCGGATGAGCTGGAGGAAGAGGAGGAAGAAGTCGAAGAGGAAGGGATTACTTTGCGGATTGGCGTGTTTTTTGATGGCACCGGGAATAACCGATCCAACAGTGAAATGGTTACCGGGTGTTATGCGCGGGATGTGAATCTGCTGGAGGAGGCTGAGGATATTCGACAGTTTTGTCAGGCACATGGGTATGACGTTCAGGGGAACACGCCGGACAGCAGTTATGGGAATGACACGAGTAATGTGGCGAAGCTGCATGACTTGTATGGCGATGACAGTAAGCGGTTATTGGCTATTGAAGAAACCATTGGGTACATCCCAATTTATCTGGATGGAATTGGCACCAGCAGTGGTGAAGAAGATTCACCTTTTTCATTGGCAACCGGCGTAGGTGCACACGGTGTATTAGCACGGGTTGCGCAGAGTCCAGCGCGTATTCTCGAAAGGGTTGAGCGGTTCAAGCGATCTAATCCTGATCGAAAGGTTGAACGTGTCGAGTTCGATATCTTCGGTTTCAGTCGCGGTGCCGCCGCTGCGCGGCATTTTGCCAATGAAGTCCAGAAAGGAGAGAAGAGTCCATTGGCAGCGCTGCTTCCAGGCAATGCGACGTTGTTTACCGAGGACTTTTCCTGGCGCACCAACACCGATTTCTCCATCAACTTTATCGGCATTTTCGACACCGCTGCCGCAATAGGCAGCATGGCTGACGGTGACTTTAGCGTCCACGACGCCAACAACCCCGGTGTTAACTTGTATCTGGCGCCCGATGTGGCAAAAAAGGTCGTGCATTTGGTGGCGCGGGATGAGCGTCGCCATAACTTCTCACTCAATAGCGCCGGCGCTGCTGATATCAAGCTGCCCGGCGTCCACTCCGACGTGGGTGGAGGTTATATACCAAATTTCATTGAACGAGTTCTGCTTAGCAAGCCGCGCTGCAGCCGCGATATGGAACTTCACGTGCCTTCCACAGCGTCAACCGCCTATCGTTGGGCTGAGCAAGAGCTAGGCCGCCTTCAGGATCAACTCAATCTGTATGGGCTAACACTGGAGGTGAGAACCTGGGCGGTGGAGATGACTGGCAACGCAAAAGGCGACAGATCCAAATCGAAAAATGCTTATGCCGCGGTCCACAGCGAGCGGACTGTCCGCAACGATCTGGCGTTGGTTTACCTGCGAATCATGCGCGAGTTGGGGGCCAGGCACGACGTCCCGTTCAAGGTTATTGACGAAGAGGATCAAACGTACGCATTACCGACAGAGCTGAAACCGATTGCCCAAAAACTGATGGCTTATGCGTTAGGTGACACTCGCCGCACGAGCCTGAGCCTCGACGAAGAGGAGCTGCTTTACCGCCGTTATATCCATCTGTCTGCGAACTGGAATGCTGCCAAAGGCTGGAACAATAGCGATCTGAACGTCGTGTTTATTAATCGACCTGCCGAAAACTATAAACGCGTGGTGCATCCCAATGCATAGGTGCTCACCCTTGCTTAAGTCCGGCTTTGCACTGCTTTTTGTGTTGTTGGGAGGATGTGCCTCTGTCGAGAGCAGATCACTACCTTATGACGCGTGGAGCCTTGATTTTTTTTCGCCTGACTATATGGAAGTCTGGATCGAAACGGCCAGTGTCGTTGATATCAATGAGCGCGTGTTCCTTCGCGCGGGCAGCGGTATACCGGCTATGGGGTATCCACGCGCAATGAGCAAAGGCGTACCGTCCGAGTTCAGAGGCAAACCAGCTGGATGGCGAGAAGATCCTGCAGGAAAAGGCCGGTATGTCACCGGGGCTGACCTGCCTCGTTTGGTCTATGTACGTTGGCAGTCCATGGCAGAACCGCAGACCTACGGGGCCTACATCGAGATCCCTGAATCTGCGCGGGACACCATGCTCAAGGGTGAAACAGCTTATTGCGGTGCGGTAGGCAAATGGAAAACCGATTACCGAAAGTTTTTGACTATCGGCCTGGCGCCAGGAGGAATCGCCAAGGTGTGGTTGGGAGGGCCTTGTCTTAAATCGACCGAAGTCACCCGAGTCCAAGGCACGATCCATCCCAAAGGCCCCTACGGGGGCACATCCAACGGGAAACACCGCCCGCTTTCAGAAGAATCAAAAGCCTACATCGACAAATTCGGCATCCCGTTCGAAAGCTGGTAAGGAGAGAGAATCAAATGGATTTAAGAACAATATTTTTCGCAGCGCTTGTGTGGCTGCCTTTTGCAAACGCCGCAGAGTCCCGCCCAATAGAGGGGGATTATTATTTGTACGGGGCCATGGAAATGGCCGCTAGGCTGGTTCTTCAAAAGGACGGATCTTTTGCAGCAGCTGCTGCGTACGGGAGTGCCAACGGTGCTGCGAAGGGAACGTGGAGTATCGAGAGTAATACGCTGACGCTAACAAGTGAAGCTGACCCTCATGCAGCTAAAAAACTGGCTTTCGAAATGCCCAGAACAAGGAACCTGGCTGAATTGGAGGAGAGTTATCGAATCCAGCACGGCAATTACGACGAGATCGATAACGACACGGCTAACTTCGCACAGACTCACTACATTTTGCAGATGCAATACGACCAGCGCCCAAAACCTCCGGCCATCGATCCTGTGTACCTTTATTTTGAGTTTTCCGCAGGCCCCGGGAGCCAGCAGTTATTGAAGTCAAATGAAACAACGGACCTCTGGCTGCCTTACGACCCACAAAGAACGCTGACAAAAATAGGCTTTGGGACCTCCCGTGATTCCGGCCCGACTCAATGGATTGACGTTTCGCCGGATAGCCGCTGGTTCGGTATCGGCTGGAAAAAAGAGAAAAGCCAGCCTATCGCGTTCACCCCGCGTAAAGAAAAGGGACTGGCCGAAATTCAACGTGATCTGAACGATGATGAGCAAAGTCGAATTCTGAAGAATTACCTCATCACGGTTTATCACTTCGATCCAATCAGCACGCCCGCCATAACGCCTGTCGATGTGTACTGGAGATTTGACGATGGCTCTACCAAGCAACAGGTCTGGGCGGATTCGAAGCAAGAGAGATTATCCCTGCCCTACTCTCCCACGAGGACCTTGGAGAAGATCGGCCTGCACACTCAAGGCTCAAAGGACGAAATCGAGTGGATTCCTACCCTGCCTGATATGAGATGGATGCGTGTGGATTGGAAGGACTACGCCGTACCCGCCAATGGTGAGTTGTCTCTTCTGTTTCAGGACCTGCGACTCGCCATCGAGCCTGACTGCCTCGCGGTAGATTTTGGCAACGGCAAGGCATGCTTTCGCCGTCGTTAACATGCTCGGTCTGGTGAGGATTTTCAGGAAGCTCAGGTGTTGCTTCTCCACGGCTTAAACATCGCTCGACAACGACCCGTTTAAAACGCCTCAAGGTTACTTCCTGCAAGCTACAACACCTTGCGCCGTTGCCTACGGCTACGCCAGAATCCGCCGGCTTGTGCGCCTTGGGCGCGGTCGGTAACTTGGTTCCTGTCACTGCCCATCAGTGATCGGGTTTAGTCGCTCGCTGGTAATTGAAGATGCACAAGCTTCTGTCAGACAGGTATTTCCTACCTGCATTTGATGGTGGCTGTGCGTAGGGCACCTTCGGGTGCGCCGGCTTCTTCAATTCCCCGGTCCGACTAACCTGCGCACAGCTGCCACCCCTTCGTTTAGTCGGCGAAGTGTTGTCAGCATCATTCAAGGAATTGAAGATCATGTTCAAGGTCACACCCAACCCACCCGACACCGATCCAGTCTCCCCCTACGAAAGCCCCGATTCAAACAAACTCAACGAAGCCGCCGAGCGCGCCCTCAATCACCACTTTCCACCAGCCGAACCGAAACCACCCAAACGCAACGGCCAGCTCTTCAGCGTCTGCCCGGGTATCAACCCTGAAACCCTTCTCGCCAATGCCTCGGAAGATTTGCTGTCCATCAGCGCCATCGCCGCCAACCTCGCCGACGATGTGGACGGCTCACGCCGCTCCGTAGCCCTGGCGCTCAGCCGTATGGCTGACGGGGTGCATTTGTTGGTGGAGCGAATGCTGGATCATCTGGATGAGCCGGAGATGGCGGCGATTCTCGCCAGGCAACACAGCCGAGTCAGTTGATCGACCAAGAAAAAAAGTACTCCGCCCCCCATAAAAAAAAGGTTCTTCCCCGGAAAACCGTGAAGAACCTTTTTATGGGTGCGCCAGGCATGGCGAGTAACGCCGTGACTGGCGCCGTTTGGCTCACTGTGGTGGTGAGTTGGAGGTAGAAGCCCTTTACACACCCGGCAAGAGGAGGTGTTCGCCAGAGGCAAGGGTGTCGCGGGTGACTGCGAATCTGAAGGAAACGCGAGGCAAAATGCTGACCTGACGAACAGGAGGCGGTAGCGCAGGGAAGATATTCGTTACTGGCTGCATCCTTGCAACCAGCAACGAAGGGCTGTTACTTCACATTGTTCAATGGGGCTTGCGAGCAACGTCGCAGTGAATCAGGCGGGATATCTCGATCATATCAACAACGGTTTTTTCGTCGACCTCAAACCCGCAGCCTGAAAGCCCTGTATCGCTATTACTTGAGCGTGACGTCGAGCATCGGCGGGATATAACCGTAGTCGTACTCGGCCACCACGAACGTCTGCTGCCCTTTTATCTTCATGCCCACCGTCGGCGCCTCAGTGCCGCCGATACGAATCTGCGTGCCGGTTTCGTCGGTCGGTACGCTGTCGATAAAGGAGGTCACCAGGCCGTTGGGCATCACATAGTGCGAGTAGGTCTGGAACGGCTGAGAAGACGGGTTGCCCAGCACCAGGCCGGAACCGTTCAACGGCACGTAAGGGCCGAACAGCGAATCCGCGACAAAACCGTACACCCCGTCCGGCCCGGTCACACCATCGGCATAGGTGAACGTATGGCTGATGGTGAACAGGTAGTACTTGCCGTCCTGGAACACGAAGTGCGGGCGTTCGGTCTGGTCGTTGACCCCCACAGCGGTCAGCAGCGGCGGTAGCATTTCCCAGTCGTCACCGTCCGCGTCACGGGCCACGGCGATGCCGACACAGGCGGTCTGGAAGCGCGAGTTGCCGACGTTTTCATAACCCGGCGGTACATCGCCGATTTCCGCTTCACCCACCTTGTGCGAGCCGCGCTCGCCGGCCACGTTGCCTTCGAACAGCATGTACAGCTTGCCGTCCTTCGGGTCGCGGAATGGCCATGGATCACGGAAGCCCCAGAAGGAATTCTGTGCTTCGGTCTGGTACATCTTGCCGTCGGCCTCGAACAGCGGCTTGACCTTCTCGAAGCCGACCATGCTGACGCCATGTTCGGTGGTCACCACCCGGCCCCGCACCTTGACGATGGTCGCGCCCGGGGTGACGGCGGTGTAATACAGGTCCACCTCACCCTGGTCATTCAACAGGATCGGCGAACCGGCCCATTCGCGAACGGTCGGCGAAACCCCTTCAGCCATCACACGGCCGCCGAGTTTCCAGTCCTTGCCGGTACGAGAAAACCAGTAGTACATCTTTGCCCGACCGTGGCGATCGTTCCAGTCGCGGGTGATGTTGTAGTTGCCGTTCTCGTCGATGTACTCCGGGTCGTTTGGATGACGATCGGCAGTCAGGGTGAAGATCACCGACCAGCCATCGACGGACGTCACGTTACCATCCAAGTCGCGCAGCGGCATGGTGTCCCAGATGAACACTTCGTTGCTCAATACCGGGAAATCCGCGCTAACCAGCGGTTGGGTGGTGGTGGGATCGTCCGCGCGGACTTTCAGCGCATCAGCGCGGGTCCAGAGGCTGGATTGATGGGGCGTTTTGCCGAATTTTTCAGTGTTGCTTTTCATAGGGTAATGCCTCGTCCATGAATGGATTAAATATTGATCAAAAAATACTGTATGTGCATACAGTGACTTAACCTTAAGAGACTCAATCTTATGGGTCAAGAAAAAAATGCATTTGTGCATAATTTGATGTTTTTCTGAAGCTGATACGTTTCAGCTTGCGATTTTTATAGAAGTTTTTTCTGAGCCAGATCGACGACGTTGCCTGCGAAACAAGTGCGTTTAACCGCTGGTCGGTCGAGGGTATGCGTAGCCGATGCAACGGGCGGAAGCAGGGACTGGGCGGATCGGTCAACTGAGTCAGCGCATCCTGCGCAAAGCCCAACAAGGCCGTGAAGAACCCAAAAAAAATGGGCACCCAACCCAGTTGGCGTGCCCATTTTTTATCCCGCTCCCGCGCTACGCGGGAAGTCGGTGCGTGTTACGGATTAACGCTGTCTTTCAACGATTTGCCTGGCTTGAACGCAACCGTGTTGCTGGCCTTGATTTTGACGGGCTCACCGGTTTGCGGGTTTTTGCCGGTGCGGGCACCGCGGTGGCGTTGCAGGAAGGTACCGAAGCCCACCAGCGTGACGCTGTCCTTGCGGTGCAGAGCGCCGGTGATTTCTTCGAGAACGGCGTTGAGAACGCGGTTGGCCTGCTCTTTGGTGAGGTCTGCTTTTTCAGCAATTGCAGCGGCGAGTTCTGGTTTACGCATTAGTGAAGCCCCTTTGACGGTTTTTTGTTGTTATGTCCGTGCTGTTCTCGTTGGAACAGCGCCCAAAGCGCCGCAGATGCTCTACTCTGCGGCAGACGGGAGTGAGGATGGCACGCAGTGAAGAGCCGCGCCAGTCTCGACGCGACCTTTGTAGGGGCAAAAGAGGGGTGATTCCGACAGAACGACCGGTATTTACGCCAGCAGTGCCGGAAGCTCTTTGTTCAGGGCCAGTTTTTCCATCACCGCCGCGCCTGTCAGGGCATAGCCCAGCAATTTGCCGCTGGCATCGCGGCACAATACCTTGATGTCCGCGCCCTGCCCTTCGACTGTCCAGACGCCCTCCAAACCCCGTGGTGGCGGCGAAACCACCAATGGGCAGACCGGCGTTTTAACGGTGATGGGCATCGGGCCATAGCTCACCGCCGTCGGGTTTCCGGCGAGGGTCTGAGCCAGCGCTCTCGCACAGCTCATGAGGGGCATCACGTACAACAGATTCAGCCCATCGACTTCGGCGCAGTCGCCCAGGGCATAGATATTGGCGTGGGAGGTTTTCAGGTGGCGATCGACCACCACGCCGCGATTGACCTGCACACCGGCCGCAGCCGCCAGGTCGATGCGCGGACGCAGACCAATGGCCGACACCACCACATCGCAAGGGATCACCTGGCCATCGGACAGATGCGCTTCCAGTCCATCTTCAACGCGCTGCAAGCGGTTGAGCACCGGCCCGAGGTGGAAGCGTGCGCCCAGGCTTTCCAGCCCGGCCTGGACCGCAGCGGCCGCCGCCGGGTGCAACAGGGTCGGCATGACTTGCTCGCACGGTGCAACCAGTTGCACCTCGTAGCCGCCAAGAATCAGGTCGTTGGCGAATTCGCAACCAATCAGGCCGGCGCCGAGCAGCAACACCCGACGTTTGCCGGCCGCCGCGGCGCGAAAGCGTGCGTAGTCTTCCAGGTCGTTGATCGGAAAGACTGCGTCAGCCGCATCGCCTTCGATCGGCACTCGCACGGTTTCAGCGCCCCAAGCGAGGATCAGGTCACGGTAAAACACCGCTTCCTCACCGATCCACAAGCGCTTGTGGCCAGGATCAATGCCGCTGATGCGCGTGTGTGTGCGCACTTCGGCCTTCAACTGCTCGGCCATGGTGCCGGGTTCGGCCATGCTCAGGCCGTCAGCGTCTTTGTTTTTGCCGAAGCCGGTGGAGAGCATCGGCTTGGAGTAGGAGCGTCCGTCATCGGCAGTAATCAACAGCAGCGGGGTTTCGCCATCGAGTTTGCGAAACTCCCGGGCCAGGTTGTAGCCAGCCAGCCCGGTGCCGACGATTACGACAGGTGCGTTCATTCCTTACTCCTCTAAAAGTCTTAGTTGATTTCGATCATTTCGAAATCCATTTTGCCTACGCCGCAGTCCGGGCACAGCCAGTCTTCCGGCACGTCTTGCCACAGGGTGCCCGGCGCAATGCCGTCATCCGGCCAGCCGTCGGCTTCGTTGTAAATCAGGCCGCAGACCACACATTGCCACTTTTTCATTCACGTACATCCTCAGGATTCAGGCTTTTGCCGGCACGAACGGTCGATGGTTGGAGCGCTGCCGTCCGGCTCAGCGCGTTTTGTACTGATCGGGCCCGGCAGATGCAAGCCTGTTCGACGCAATGGCCGGCCGGATCAATCAAAATCGCAGGCTGACATGGTAAGCTCGCCGCCTCATTTGCTGCCAATAATGACTCACTGTGCCGCACTCAAAATCCCCCGCCGTGACCCCGCTTTGGCTCCCTCGAAGCCAACTGACGCCCCTCCCCGACACGTCTACGCTCGACTGGTTGTTCGATGAAGGCTCTTTGACCCGACGGCTGATCCGTCTGTCGAATGACGGTTTCAGCGTCACGCCACTCTTCGAAGGCTGGCAATCACTGCGCGCCGACGAATGTGCCGCGCTGGACCTGGCCGAAGGCAGCGAGGGCTGGGTTCGCGAGGTGTATCTGCGCGGCCACGGCGAAGCCTGGGTGTTTGCCCGCAGCGTGGCAGCGCGCAGTGCATTGCAGGGCGACGGTCTGCACATGGACGAATTGGGCAGCCGCTCCCTGGGCGAATTGCTGTTTTGCGATCAGGCATTTCAACGGCGCGTCATTGAGGTTTGTCACTACCCTCAGGCGTGGCTGCCGATGGAGTGCCGGGCACCTGAACTGTGGGGCCGCCGTTCGCGTTTCGACCGCGGCGCCTTGAGCGTGCTGGTGGCCGAAATTTTCTTGCCGACCTTATGGAACGCTACCCGCGCCCATCCGGAGAACTGCTGATGTATCAGAGCCTGCTCAAGTCCCTGAATCGCTTGAATCCACGGGCCTGGGATTTCATTCAGCTGACCCGCATGGACAAACCGATCGGCATTTACCTGCTGCTGTGGCCGACGCTGTGGGCGCTGTGGATTGCTGGTAAAGGTTCGCCGTCGCTGGCCAACATCGTGATTTTCGTCCTGGGCGTGGTGCTGACCCGCGCCGGCGGCTGCGTGATCAACGATTGGGCGGACCGCAAGGTCGACGGCCACGTGAAACGCACAGAACAGCGGCCGTTGGTGAGCGGCAAGATCAGTTCCAAAGAAGCACTGGTGTTCTTCGCGCTGCTGATGGGCGTGAGTTTCCTGCTGGTGTTGTGCACCAATGCGGCTACGGTCTGGCTGTCGTTCGGCGGTTTGGCACTGGCCTTCACTTACCCGTTCATGAAGCGCTACACCTATTACCCGCAAGTGGTGCTGGGCGCGGCGTTCTCCTGGGGGATGCCGATGGCATTCACCGCCCAAACCGGTGAGCTGCCAGCGGCGGCGTGGTTGCTGTGGATCGCCAACCTGCTGTGGACGGTGGGCTACGACACTTATTACGCCATGACCGACCGCGACGACGATTTGAAGATCGGCGTGAAATCCACGGCCATTCTGTTTGGCGAAGCAGACCGGGTGATCATTTTGATCCTGCAGGGGCTGGCGCTGGGTTGCCTGCTGCTGGCCGGGTCGAAATTCGAACTCGGCGGCTGGTTCCACTTGGGATTGCTGGCGGCGGCGGGCTGTTTTGCGTGGGAATTCTGGTACACCCGTGGCAAGGACCGGATGCGTTGCTTCAAGGCGTTTCTGCACAACCATTGGGCCGGGTTGGCGATTTTTGTCGGGATCGTGCTGGATTACGCGCTGCATTGACCGTTGGAAAAGATCGCAGCCTGCGCCAGCTCCAACAGGGGGATGGAGCGACCTCAGGCTGCGAACTGTTTACGGCGCAGGCGAATCGCTTATTTATGCTCGCGCATGATGTGCCAGACTTCTTTCATATTGTCGCCTGCCATGTCACCAGGTTTTTTGTCCTTCATGAACGTGTAAAGCGGCTTGCCGTCATAGGCCCACTGCATCTTACCGTCGTCACGCTTGATCGTGCTCCACTTGCCTTCGGGCTTGGCGCCCGCCGGCGCCATCATTGGCGGCCAGTATTCAGCGCACTCGCCGTTGCACATCGACTTTCCGCCTGAGTCCTTGTCGTATGTGTACACCGTCATGCCCTTATGATCGACCATCATCCCGTCTTTCATCATCGCCGGATCGGCGGCGAAGGCCAGTGTCGGCAGCGTTAGCGCAGCCGTGACCAGCAGAGCCTTCCAGGTTTGAGCAATGTGTTTCATGGAAACCTTCCTTTGTGGTTGTCAGGAGTCGGACTTAGAGCTTAGTTCAGGATCATGACAATCGCCGGGCGACTAAAATACTGTCACACGACTGCAATAATTCCGTTATCTAATGCGGCGCAAGACAGTTAAATGACAAGAGGATTAAAGGCATGGTTGGCAGGAGCATTCTGATCGTCGACGACGAAGCGCCCATTCGCGAAATGATCGCCGTTGCGTTGGAGATGGCCGGCTATGACTGCATGGAGGCTGAGAACTCGCAACAGGCCCACGCCATCATCGTCGACCGCAAGCCGGACCTGATCCTGCTCGACTGGATGCTGCCCGGCACGTCCGGCATCGAGCTGGCCCGCCGCCTCAAGCGCGATGAGCTGACCGGGGACATCCCGATCATCATGCTCACTGCCAAAGGCGAAGAGGACAACAAGATCCAGGGCCTGGAAGTCGGCGCCGATGACTACATCACCAAGCCTTTTTCCCCACGTGAGCTGGTTGCGCGCCTGAAGGCCGTGCTGCGCCGTGCCGGGCCAACCGATGGCGAGACGCCGATCGAAGTCGGCGGCCTGCTGCTGGACCCGATCAGCCACCGCGTGACCATCGACGGCAAACCCGCCGAGATGGGCCCGACCGAATACCGCCTGCTGCAATTCTTCATGACCCACCAGGAACGTGCCTACACCCGTGGCCAGTTGCTGGATCAGGTCTGGGGCGGCAACGTGTATGTTGAAGAGCGCACCGTCGACGTGCACATCCGCCGCCTGCGCAAAGCCCTCGGTGATGCTTACGAAAATCTGGTACAAACCGTGCGCGGCACCGGCTACCGGTTCTCCACCAAGGCCTGATCCGGATCTATCTCGCTCGACAAGCTGACAAGGACGCGCGTTCAAGTGAACCAAAACTGGCATGGCACCCTGATCCGCCACATGCTTTTGCTGGTGACCGGTTGCCTGGTGATCGGCCTGATTACCGGCTATTACGGCTGGAGCCTCGCCGCGGGCCTGGGTCTTTACCTGGCCTGGACCCTCAAGCAACTGCTGCGTCTGCACGAATGGCTGCGCCTGCACAAACCCGATGAAGCACCGCCCGATGGCTATGGCCTGTGGGGCGAAGTGTTCGATAGCATCTATCACCTGCAACGTCGCGACCAACGCGTACGCGGGCGCCTGCAAGCAGTGATCGACCGGGTCCAGGAATCCACAGCCGCGCTGAAAGACGCGGTGATCATGCTCGACAGCGACGGCAACCTGGAGTGGTGGAACCGCGCCGCCGAAACCTTGCTCGGTCTCAAGACCCCGCAAGACAGCGGTCAACCGGTGACCAACCTCGTACGCCATCCGCGCTTCAAGGAATACTTCGAGCAGGACAGCTACGCCGAGCCGCTGGAAATTCCGTCACCGATCAATGATCGCCTGCGCATTCAGCTGTACATCACCCGCTACGGCAACAATGAACACTTGATGCTGGTGCGCGACGTGACGCGTATCCATCAACTGGAACAGATGCGCAAAGACTTCATCGCCAACGTCTCCCATGAACTGCGCACGCCGTTGACGGTGATCTGCGGTTATCTGGAAACCCTGCTCGACAACGTCGAGGACGTAAACCCGCGCTGGTCCCGTGCCCTGCAACAAATGCAGCAGCAAGGCGGACGCATGCAGACGTTGCTCAACGACTTGCTGCTGTTGGCCAAACTGGAAGCCACCGATTACCCGTCAGACAACCAGCCGGTGGCCATCGACGGCTTGCTGCAATCGATCAAGAGCGACGCTCAGCAACTGTCCGCCCAGCGCAATCAGAAGATCACCCTGGAAGCCGACCCGACGATTCTGCTCAAGGGCAGCGAAGCCGAGTTGCGCAGCGCGTTTTCCAATCTGGTGTTCAACGCAGTGAAATACACCCCGGCCGAAGGCAATATCCGCATTCGCTGGTGGGGGGATGAGCAAGGCGCGCACCTGAGCGTGCAGGACTCCGGCATCGGTATCGACAGCAAACACTTGCCGCGCCTGACCGAACGCTTCTACCGCGTCGATTCCAGCCGCAATTCCAACACCGGCGGCACGGGGCTGGGACTTGCGATCGTCAAACACGTGCTGCTGCGCCATCGCGCGCGGATGGAAATCAGCAGTGTGCCGGGCCATGGCAGCACGTTTACCTGCCATTTTGCGCCGGCCCAGGTCACCAAATCCCGGGTCATCAGCGCGACAGACTGATACCGGCCGGCACGCGCCACTAGTCAATCACTTGGTCAGCCGCTACATTGGCTGACTTGTGCCTGCCCTTCAGGCGCACTTTTTTCTTTCCTTTTGAATACACGGAACCCGCAAAACTCCATCATGGACCCTTCCCCTGGCTTGACCCTCGCGACACTCTTCGCCGATTTCGGCATGATTCTTTTTGCTCTGATCCTGGTTTTGCTCAACGGCTTTTTCGTTGCGGCCGAATTTGCCATGGTCAAATTGCGCTCGACCCGGGTCGAAGCCATCGCTGATAAAAACGGCTGGCGCGGGCATATCCTGCGTACCGTTCACAGTCAGCTCGATGCTTACCTGTCGGCGTGCCAATTGGGTATCACCCTCGCCTCTCTCGGCCTCGGTTGGGTCGGTGAGCCGGCGTTCGCGCACATCCTCGAACCGATCCTTGAAGCCGTCGGTGTGCAGTCGGCCGAAGTGATCAAAGGCGTATCGTTCTTCGCCGCGTTTTTCGTCATCTCGTACCTGCACATCGTGGTCGGTGAGCTGGCCCCCAAATCCTGGGCCATCCGCAAGCCCGAACTGCTGTCGCTCTGGACCGCCGTGCCGCTGTACCTGTTCTACTGGGCGATGTATCCGGCGATTTACCTGCTCAACGCCAGCGCCAACACGATCCTGCGGATCGCCGGCCAAGGTGAACCCGGCCCTCATCACGAGCACCATTACAGCCGTGAAGAACTGAAGCTGATCCTGCACTCCAGCCGTGGCCAGGACCCGAGCGACCAAGGCATGCGCGTTTTGGCCTCGGCGGTGGAAATGGGCGAACTGGAAGTGGTCGACTGGGCCAATTCCCGGGAAGACCTGGTAACCCTGGAGTTCAACGCGCCGCTGAAGGAAATCCTGGCGATGTTCCGTCGCCACAAGTTCAGCCGTTATCCGGTGTACGACAGCGATCGCCAGGAGTTCGTCGGCCTGCTGCACATCAAGGATCTGCTGCTGGAACTGGCAGCCCTGGACCACATTCCCGAGTCGTTCAACCTCGCCGAATTGACCCGGCCGCTGGAGCGGGTTTCGCGCCATATGCCGCTGTCGCAGTTGTTGGAACAGTTCCGCAAAGGCGGCTCGCACTTCGCCCTGGTCGAAGAAGCCGATGGCAACATCATCGGCTACCTGACCATGGAAGACGTGTTGGAAGTACTGGTGGGCGACATTCAGGACGAACACCGCAAGGCTGAGCGCGGGATCCTCGCGTACCAGCCGGGCAAGCTGCTGGTGCGCGGCGACACGCCGCTGTTCAAGGTCGAGCGCCTGCTGGGCATCGATCTGGACCACATCGAAGCCGAAACTCTCGCCGGGCTGGTCTACGAAACCCTGAAACGGGTGCCGGAAGAGGAAGAAGTGCTGGAAGTCGAAGGCTTGCGGATCATCATCAAGAAGATGAAAGGGCCGAAGATCATTCTGGCCAAGGTGTTGATGCTGGATTAAGGCATCAACTTGTAGGAGCTGAGCTTGCTCGCGATAGCGGTGTGTCTGTTGCGATGCTGCTGGATGTACCACCGTCATCGCGAGCAAGCTCGGCTCCTACAGGGATTGCGGTGTTCAATCTTTTACTGCTTGCCCAACGCAAAGTTCGGCAGGCTGCCCACCGGTTGATTGAACTGGTACGGAATCGACACCAGCCCCAACCCGGTATTGCGCTGCACCACGAAATGCAGGTGCGGCCCGCTGCTGTTGCCGGTGTTGCCCGACAAGGCCAGCGGGCTCCCCACCGACACCCGTTGCCCCTCGCGAACGCTCACCGATCCTCGTTTGAGGTGCAGATACACGCCCATCGTCCCGTCATCGTGCAGCACTCGCACGAAATTACCCGACGGATCGGTGCCGCGCCCGGTCTGGGCATTCTCGGTTTTCACCACCACACCGCCACGCGCCGCGATGATCGGCGTGCCTTCGGGCATGGCGATGTCCATGGCGTAGCGGTTCTTGGGACCAAAGTGGCTGTATTGACCATTGGCGCCCTGACTCAGACGAAACGGTCCGCCACGCCATGGCAGCGGGTATCGATAGGCCATAGTGGCCCCTGAGGGGTCGCCCAGGGAGTATTCAAATTTCGGGGTGTACGCGAGCGGCCTTTCGGACTGCGTGGCCGTGAGCAGCGCCAGACGAATACTGCTGCGTGCCGGCATCACCCGACGAATCGGTCGGCTTGGCGCACCGCTGACGTTCTTCAGCCCGCCGAAGCTCAACTCGATTTCTACCGGCGCATACAGGTCATTGCGCACGTAAACGCTGTCCACGCCCTTCTTCTTCGTGATGACGAGGTACACCTGACGCTCTAGATTCTCGACCATGCGATCACGAAAAACCAACACCTTGGAGCCTGTCGTGGGGCGGTCGCTGTAGGAGACCACGCCACTGGCGTCGGTGGACTTGTAGATCGTCATGGCCAACGCCGAGGTGGAGGCCAGGAAAAGACCGCAAAAAAACAGCAGGCGCGCGAGCATGGGCAAGATTCTGTCGAGTAAGTACTGGGTAGGAGCCTAGCAGCTGCAATGGACCCGGGTAGTCGGCAGATGTTTCAAAATGGGCCGTTCGGCGGATGTGTGGTGAATTCAATGGCCCCATCGCGAGCAAGCCCGCTCCCACATTTAATCGAGTTCTCCTAGAAGAATACGGTCGAATGTGGGAGCGGGCTTGCTCGCAAAGGCGGCCTGTCAGGCGACGAAGATTACGCGCCCGGTACGAAATGCTTCTGCGCCGTACCACGTGCGATCAACCGGGAGATGTAGTCGAGCTTCTGCGCATCCTGGTCGACGAAACGGAAGGTCAGTTGCAGCCAGTCGCTGTCGGGTTTTGGCTCGTGGGCGACGATGGCGTGCAGGTAGCCATTCAGACGAGCGGTTTCGGCATTATCGCCCTGCTCCAGGTCGAGCACGGCGCTGTCGAGCACTTGTGGCAGGGTGTCGGTGCGTTTCACCACCAGCAGCGCTTCCTTGAGGCTCAAGGCCTTGATCACACATTGCGCAATGCCGTTCGGCAGGCGCAGTTGGCCCTGGCCACGTCCGCCCGTTGGCGCTGTGGAGGACGCTGCAGGCTTGATCGGCGGGCTGTTGAGCAGACCGCGAGACGCAGCGGCAGCCGGGGCTGGCGCGGCGGCAACAGGTTTGGCGAACGGGTTGACCGGCGCCGCGGCGGGAGCGACCACGGCAGCCTTGCCACCGGTCAATGCGCTCAGGGAATCGTTGCCGAACGCCGAGTTCATTTTGGTCGGCGCGCTGTTCATCAAGGTGTCGAGCTTGCCGACCTTGTTCAGGGCCTGCTTGACCTTGGTCAGCAGTTGCTCGTTGGTGAACGGCTTGCTGACGTAGCCGGAAACCCCGGCCTGGATCGCCTGGACGACGTTCTCTTTATCGCCACGGCTGGTCACCATCACGAACGGCATGGTCTTGAGGTTGTCCTGCTCGCGGCACCAGGTCAGCAGCTCCAGGCCGGACATTTCCGGCATTTCCCAGTCGCACAGGACCAGGTCGAACGCTTCCCGTGCCAGCAAGGCCTGAGCCTTCTTGCCGTTGACCGCGTCTTCGATCCGGATCCCCGGGAAGTAGTTGCGCAAGCACTTCTTCACCAGGTCACGAATAAACGACGCGTCGTCCACGACCAACACACTGACCTTACTCATCCATCACCCCTTTAAAAAATCCCGGCAAGCATACCGCTTTGCTGATGGCACATTGCCAAAAACCTTCAGTCACGCCGGGACTTTTCGTTCGCGGGTGCTGCTTTCGAATTCATCAACCACAAACAAAAACGCCCGGCCAAAAGGCCGGGCGCTTTTCTCAGGCAATCTTACTTATCGTCAGCTTTGCCCGGAACATTAGCGGTTTCGCCACTTGTGCCTTCAACTTCTTCTTTCATGCGCTTGAGGCCCAGGTGCCGCACGTCGGTACCGCGCACCAAGTAAATCACCAGCTCCGAGATATTGCGCGCGTGGTCGCCGATCCGTTCCAGCGAACGCAGCACCCAAATGATGCTCAAGACCCGCGAGATAGAGCGCGGGTCTTCCATCATGTAGGTGGCCAGTTCACGCAACGCGGTTTTGTATTCGCGGTCGATGATCTTGTCGTACTGGGCCACCGACAACGCCAGGTCGGCGTCGAAGCGGGCAAAGGCGTCCAGTGCATCGCGAACCATGTTGCGCACCTGATCACCGATGTGGCGAACCTCGACGTAACCCCGTGGGGCTTCGCCTTCTTCGCACAACTGGATGGCACGACGGGCGATCTTGGTCGCTTCGTCACCGATGCGCTCCAGGTCGATGACCGACTTGGAGATGCTGATGATCAAACGCAAGTCCGACGCTGCCGGCTGACGACGGGCCAGAATGCGCAGGCATTCTTCGTCGATGTTGCGTTCCATCTGGTTGATCTGGTCGTCGATCTCGCGAACCTGCTGGGCCAGGCCGGAGTCGGCCTCGATCAGCGCGGTCACCGCGTCGTTGACTTGCTTTTCCACCAGCCCGCCCATGGCCAGGAGGTGGCTGCGCACCTCCTCGAGCTCAGCGTTGAACTGCGCGGAGATGTGATGGGTAAGGCCTTCTTTACTAATCATGTTGGCGTCCTTGGAGCGTCCGGTAAGGTGCGGTGGACCGCAGCGTCAGTTCAGTGAGCAACAACAGCTTCCTAGCCGTAGCGACCGGTGATGTAGTCTTCGGTCTGCTTCTTCGCCGGATTGGTGAACAGGGTGTCGGTGTCGCCGAATTCCACCAGTTTGCCCATGTACATGAACGCTGTGTAATCGGAAACCCGCGCGGCCTGTTGCATGTTGTGGGTCACGATGACGATGGTGAACTTCGATTTCAGTTCGTAGATCAGCTCTTCGACTTTCAGCGTGGAAATCGGGTCAAGTGCCGAGCATGGTTCGTCGAGCAGCAACACTTCCGGCTCCACGGCGATGGTGCGAGCGATCACCAGACGTTGTTGCTGACCACCGGACAGGCCAAGTGCCGACTCGTGCAGACGGTCTTTGACTTCGTCCCACAGCGCCGCGCCTTTCAACGCCCACTCGACGGCTTCGTCGAGGATGCGTTTCTTGTTGATACCCTGGATGCGCAAGCCGTAGACCACGTTCTCGTAGATGGTTTTCGGGAACGGGTTGGGCTTCTGGAACACCATGCCAACACGACGACGCAACTCGGCCACGTCTTCGCCCTTGCGGTAGATGTTGTTGCCGTACAGGTTGATCGCGCCTTCGACGCGGCAGCCATCCACCAGGTCGTTCATGCGGTTGAAGGTGCGCAGCAGCGTGGACTTGCCGCAGCCGGACGGGCCGATGAAGGCGGTCACGCGCTGTTTCGGGATGTTCATGCTGACGTCGTACAGCGCTTGTTTGTCGCCGTAGAACAGGCTCAGGCCCGGCACTTCAATCGCGACGGTTTCCTGCTCGAGGCTCAAACTCTGTTTGTCGCGGCCCAGGGCAGACATGTTGATGCCGTGGGTATGTGCTTCGTGCTGCATGGGAGGCTCCCTGTGCTAACAAATTCGGTTCGGGACGCCCTTGTGGCTGCCCCATCAGTATTCCGGTAAACGCCGATCAATGTGGGAGCGGGCTTGCTCGCGAAGAGGCCATCACATTCAACATCAATGTTGCCTGACCCACCGCTTTCGCGAGCAAGCCCGCTCCCACAAGGGACCGCGCCTGCCTATTAACTTAACTATCCAGCGCTTTGTATTTTTCGCGCAGGTGGTTACGGATATAAACGGCCGACAAGTTAAGCGTGGCGATCACCAGCACCAGCAGCAGCGCCGTGGCGTACACCAGCGGCCGCGCGGCCTCGACGTTCGGGCTCTGGAAGCCGACGTCATAGATGTGGAAGCCCAAGTGCATGATCTTCTGGTCCAGGTGCAAGTACGGGTAGTTGCCATCCAGCGGCAGCGATGGCGCCAGTTTCACCACACCCACCAGCATCAGCGGCGCCACTTCACCCGCGGCGCGAGCCACGGCGAGGATCATGCCGGTCATCATTGCCGGGCTGGCCATTGGCAGTACGATCTTCCACAAGGTTTCAGCCTTGGTTGCGCCGAGGGCCAACGAGCCTTCGCGCACGGTGCGAGGAATCCGCGCCAGGCCTTCTTCCGTGGCCACGATCACCACCGGCACAGCCAGCAGCGCCAGGGTCAGGGACGCCCAGAGCAGACCCGGCGTCCCGAATGTCGGCGCCGGCAATGCTTCCGGGAAGAACAACCGGTCGACCGAGCCGCCCAACACATAGACGAAGAAGCCCAGACCGAACACGCCGTATACGATGGCTGGAACGCCCGCCAGATTGTTCACCGCGATGCGGATCAAGCGCGTCATGGTGTTCTGTTTCGCATATTCACGCAGGTAAACCGCGGCCAGTACGCCAAACGGGGTCACGATCATCGCCATGATCAACGTCATCATCACGGTGCCGAAAATCGCCGGGAAGATCCCGCCTTCGGTGTTCGCTTCACGCGGGTCGTCGCTCAAGAACTCCCAGACCTTGCTGAAGTAGAAGCCGATCTTGGTGAAGGTGTTCATGGCGTTCGGCTGATAGGCGTGAACCACTTTGCCGATACCGATTTCGATCTCTTTGCCGTTCGCGTCGCGGGCCGTCAGGCTGTCGCGGTTGAACTGGGCGTGCAGGTCGTTCAGGCGTGCTTCGATGTCCTGATAACGCGCGTTCAGTTCGGCACGCTCGGACTCCATGTCCGCTTGCGCGGCAGCGTCCATCGTTCCGGTCAGCTCCAGTTTGCGACCGTGCAGACGGACGCGCTCGAGGCCCGCGTTGATCGCGCCAATGTCGGTTTTTTCCAGGCTCTTGAGCTGAGCGGCGAGCTGGTTGACGCGAGCGACACGGGCCAGCAGCTCGGGCCATGCAGCTTCGCCTTCAGCGATGACCTTGCCGTCCTGTTTGACGTTGACCAGGTAGCCGTAGAAGTTGCCCCACTCGCGACGCTCGATGGTCATCAACTCGGGCGGCGTCTTCTGATTGGTCAGCCACTCGCCGACGATCCAGGTGAAGTCGTTGCCATTGAGGTCACGGTTGCCGACCTTGATCAGCTCGCGGGTCATGAACTCCGGGCCCTGATCGGGCACCGGCAGGCCAGCGCTTTTAAGGCGCTCGCGCGGCACTTCTTCTTTCTGCACCACTTCGCCGATGACGAGGTGATTGGCCTGGCCCGGTACGTCGTAACTGGCGTGCACCAGGTCCGCCGGCCAGAAATGGCCCAGACCGCGCACGGCAATCACGGCCAGCAGGCCAATGGTCATGATGACCGCGATGGACACCGCGCCACCGCTGATCCAGACGCCAGGGGCGCCGCTCTTGAACCATCCTTTCAGGGAGTTCTGTTTCACAGACTTCTACCTTTCTTAAAGCGACGAGTATTTCTTGCGCAGACGCTGACGAATCAGTTCCGCGAGGGTGTTCATGACGAAGGTGAACAACAGCAGCACTAGCGCCGAGAGGAACAGCACGCGGTAGTGGCTGCCGCCGACTTCCGATTCGGGCATTTCCACCGCAACGTTGGCCGCCAGGGTGCGCAGGCCTTCGAACAGGTTCATTTCCATGACCGGGGTGTTACCGGTGGCCATCAGCACGATCATGGTTTCACCGACCGCCCGGCCCATGCCGATCATCAGCGCCGAGAAGATGCCCGGGCTGGCGGTGAGGATCACCACGCGAGTCATGGTCTGCCACGGCGTGGCCCCGAGGGCCAGGGAGCCGAGGGTCAAACCGCGCGGCACGCTGAACACGGCGTCTTCGGCGATGGAGTAGATGTTCGGGATCACCGCAAAGCCCATGGCCAGACCGACTACCAGTGCGTTGCGCTGGTCGTAGGTGATGCCCAGGTCGTGGGAGATCCACATGCGCATGTCGCCGCCGAAGAACCAGGTTTCCATGTATGGGCTCATGTACAGCGAGAGCCAGCCCACGAACAGGATCACCGGAATCAGGATCGCGCTTTCCCAACCGTCCGGCACTTTCAGGCGGATGGACTCAGGCAGGCGGCTGAAGGTGAAACCGGCGACCAGGATGCCGATCGGCATCAACAGCAGCAGGCTGAAGATGCCCGGCAAATGTCCTTCCACATACGGTGCGAGGAACAGACCGGCGAAGAAACCGAGGATCACCGTCGGCATCGCTTCCATCAGTTCGATCACCGGTTTGACCTTGCGGCGCATGCCCGGGGCCATGAAGTACGCGGTGTAGATGGCAGCGGCGACGGCCAGTGGAGCGGCCAGCAGCATGGCGTAGAACGCGGCTTTCAAGGTACCGAAGGTCAGCGGTGACAGGCTCAGCTTGGGTTCGAAGTCAGTGTTGGCGGCGGTCGATTGCCAGACGTATTTAGGCTCGTCGTAGTTCTCGTACCAGACCTTGCTCCACAACGCGCTCCAGGAAACCTCTGGGTGCGGGTTGTCGAGCAGCAGCGGTTGAATCTTGCCGCCCGCCTCCACGATCACCCGGTTGGCCCGTGGCGACAGGCCAAAGATGCCTTCGCCATCGACCACCTGATCCACCAGCAAGGTGCGGTGGGCGGTGCTGTGGAACACGCCGAGCTTGCCGGACGCATCAAGGGCGATGAAACCTTTGCGACGTTCTTCAGCGGTGATTTCAACGATCGGCGCAGTGCCCATCTGGAAGTTACGAATCTGCTTCAGACGCAGTTCGCCATCGTGGTCGCGGGCCATGAACCATTGGGCCAGACCACCCTTGGAATCGCCGAGGATCAGCGAGATGCCACCCACCAGTTGAGTACTGGCAGTGATTTGCGCTTCGCCATCATCCAGCAGTTTGTAGCGACCGTTGAGGCTCTTGTCGCGCAGGCTGAACACGTCGGCCTGGGCGCGACCATTAATCACGTACAGCCACTGCTGACGCGGGTCGACGAAGATATTTTTCACCGGCTCAGTCATCTGTGGCAGATCAATACGTTTCTGCTCGTTGGTGATTTCGCCGGTCATCATGTTTTCTTCGCTGGTCAGCGACAAAACATTGAGTTGCGAACCGGTGGAACCGACCAGCATCAGCGTCGTATCGGTCGCGTTGAGGCTGACGTGCTCAAGGGCTCCGCCCGCCTCGTTCAGCGCAATCGGCGTTTCGCCGTACGGGTATTCAATGGCTGGCGAGATGGTTTTCTTGCCGTCCGGGTAGCTGACTTTATAAGTGTGACGGAACACCAGCGCCTGGCCGTTGGACAAGCCCACCGCCACCAATGGATGGCCTGGTTGGTCTTTGCCGATGGAGGTCACGGTAGTGCCGGCCGGAATCGACAGATCGACACGCGTGAGTTCAGCGCCACTGTCGATATCGAAGAACAACGCCTGGCCCTTGTCGGAAACCCGCATGGCGACCTGGTTCTGTTCTTCCAGGGAGATCATCAACGGCTTGCCGGCGTCCTGCATCCAGGCCGGCGTGATGGCTTCCTTGGCGGTCAGGTCGGCGCCCTGAAACAGGGGCGCGACAACGTAGGCAAGGAAGAAAAAGATCAGCGTGATCGCGCCGAGAACGGCGAGGCCGCCCACAAGGACGTACCAGCGGGTCAGGCGATCTTTGAGCGCGCGGATGCGGCGCTTGCGTTGCAACTCAGGCGTATTGAAGTCAATTCGCTTGGGGGGATTTGTAGTCATGGTGGAATTGGCCAGATCATTCATTCGCACACCCTAGCGATCATGTATGACAGAAAGATGACAATGCAGTGACGCAACAAATCCGCCGCCAGCGGGAACTGGCAGTGGACTGGAAAATTGGGGGTATGTGGGAGCGGGCTTGCTCGCGAAGGGGCCGTCACTTTCAACATCAATGTCGATTGATCCACCGCTTTCGCGAGCAAGCCCGCTCCCACATTGAACCCGGGGATTACCCCGGGCTCAGGGTTTTACTTTTTTGCGACTTCAGCGCCGCCTTCCTGCAGACCCAGGTCAGCCAGTGCTTTTGCAGCAACCTTGGCCGGCAGTGGGATGTAGCCGTCTTTCACCACAACTTCCTGGCCCTGTTTGGACAGAACCAGTTTCACGAACTCGGCTTCCAGCGGGGCCAGAGGCTTGTTCGGGGCTTTGTTGACGTAAACGTAGAGGAAACGCGACAGCGGGTACTTGCCGTTCAGGGCGTTTTCTTCGGTGTCTTCGATGAATTCAGTGCTGCCTTTCTTGGCCAGGGCCACGGTCTTCACGCTAGCGGTCTTGTAGCCGATGCCCGAGTAACCAACGCCATTCAGCGAGGAGCTGATCGACTGCACGACCGAAGCCGAGCCTGGTTGTTCGTTGACGTTTGGCTTGTAATCGCCTTTGCACAAGGCTTCTTCTTTGAAGTAGCCATAAGTGCCGGATACCGAGTTACGACCGAACAGCTGAACCGGCTTGTTGGCCAGATCGCCGGTCACACCCAGGTCGCCCCAGGTTTTCACGTCGGCTTTGGCGCCGCACAGACGAGTCGAGGAGAAGATCGCGTCGACCTGTTCCATGGTCAGGTGCTGGATCGGGTTGTCTTTGTGAACGAAGACAGCCAAGGCATCCACAGCAACCGGGATAGCTGTTGGCTTGTAGCCGTATTTAGTTTCGAAGGCCTGCAGCTCGTTGTCCTTCATCTTGCGGCTCATCGGGCCCAGGTTAGCGGTGCCTTCAGTCAGCGCAGGTGGCGCGGTAGAAGAACCGGCAGCCTGAATCTGGATGTTTACGTTCGGGTATTCTTTTTTGTAGTTCTCAGCCCACAGGGTCATGAGGTTGGCCAGGGTATCGGAGCCGACGCTGGACAGGTTGCCCGACACACCAGTGGTTTTGGTGTAGCTCGGGATAGCAGGGTCAACAGCGGCAACCGCGTTGGCAGTCGCAACGCCAGCAGCGACAAAAGTCATTGCCGCCATCAAACGCTTCAGTTTCATGCCTTACTCCTAGCAGATAGGTGTGTTAAGTCGGGGCCAAGTATCAGCAGGCCGTGTGAACACTCTATGGCTGAAATATGACAATTGGATGAAAGGCCAGCATTCAATGTTTCGAATTGATACCGCGTGATCGTTCTTCGCGAGCAAGCCCGCTCCCACATTTAACCGCGTTATCCCGAGGGAATGCGGTCGAGTGTGGGAGCGGGCTTGCTCGCGAAGGCGTCAGAGCAGTCGATACGAAGGGCCGGCCTAGCGACCTTTCTTCCAGAGGTAGGCACCCACCAGAACCCCGACACCACAAATGATCGCTACGTAATAGGCAGGCCCCATCGGGCTTTCCTTAAGCAGCAACGTCACGATCATCGGCGTCAACCCGCCGAAAATGGCGTAGGCCAGGTTGTAGGAGAACGACAGCCCACTGAAGCGCACCACCGCCGGGAAGGCTTTGACCATCACATACGGCACCGCACCGATGGTGCCGACCAGCAAGCCGGTCAAGGCGTACATCGGGAACAGCCAGTCCGGGTGGTTGAACAGGCTGTGGTAGAAGGTCCATGAACTGATCAGCAACGCAGCACTGCCGAACACGAAGACACGACCCGCGCCGAAGCGGTCAGCCAGCGCACCGGAGGCGACGCAGCCCAGGCTCAGAAATACAATCGCCAGGCTGTTGGCCTGCAACGCGGTGCTTGGCGAGAAGTGGTAGACGGTCTGCAGCACGGTCGGGGTCATCAGGATGATCACGATGATGCCGGCGGACAGCAGCCAGGTCAGCAGCATGGAAATCAGGATCGCCCCGCGATGGTCGCGCAACACGGCGCGCAGCGGCACTTCTTCTGCCAGGGCCTTGCGCAGTTGCAACTCGGCAAATACCGGGGTCTCGTGCAACCAGCGGCGCAGGTAAACCGAGAACAGGCCGAATACGCCACCCAACAGGAACGGAATCCGCCAGGCGTAATCCGAAACTTCGACCGGGGTGTAAAGGCTGTTGATTGCGGTGGCGACCAGCGAGCCCAGCAGGATACCGGCCGTCAGGCCGCAGGTCAGGGTGCCGCAGGCGTAGCCGATGTGCCGCTGCGGCACGTGTTCGGAAACGAATACCCACGCGCCCGGTACTTCACCGCCAATCGCAGCGCCTTGAATTACCCTCATCAGCAGCAACAGGATCGGCGCCCACATGCCGATCTGCGCGTAAGTCGGCAGCAGGCCCATGATCAGGGTCGGCACTGCCATCATGAAAATGCTCAGGGTGAACATCTTCTTGCGTCCCAGCAGGTCGCCGAAGTGCGCCATGACGATGCCGCCCAGTGGCCGCGCCAGGTAGCCGGCGGCAAAGATCCCGAAGGTCTGCATCAAGCGCAGCCACTCGGGCATGTCGGCCGGGAAGAACAGCTTGCCGACCACCGTGGCGAAGAACACGAAGATGATGAAATCGTAAAACTCCAGCGCACCGCCCAGGGCAGACAGCGACAAAGTCTTGTAATCGCTGCGAGTCAGCGGACGTGCGGATTGGGTGGACTGCGCGATGCTCGAGGGCGCTGTGGTCATGGCAAGGCTTCTCTTATAGTCGGATCTGCAACCTCAACAACGCTGGCGGAGGCTTGGGCAGGTCCGGCACGATAGCAAATTGTTCGAAAAAGCACATAGAGGTGCGTATTTGACGGTCGAAATGAGAACCGGACGGTCGTCTCGGAGTCTACCGATCGATATACTCGCAATCTTGCGACAGCTTGCAAGGGTTGCTGTGCGAAGACGCTGCTGGCTCTACCAGTCGATTTCGCAGAGTTTCCCTTTAGGCGCCTTACGAAAAACGTGACGAACGTAGTATGTTCGGGGCTGAATCGTTTTTCCTTGAGACGGCTATTCACCTGAAGTACTTATGAGAGTCACGGGTCAGAGGCACCCCCGGCATGATAGAGCTCGAACAAGAAGATCCAATCCCGCAAGGCGACCTGGCCCTGCAAATTACCGCGCTTCCCCGCGAAACCAACGGCTTTGGCGATATTTTCGGCGGTTGGCTGGTGTCGCAGATGGATTTGGCCGGCACCGCAATGGCCAGCAAAGTCGCGGCTGGCCGCGTGGCTACGGTGGCGATCGACCGCATGGCGTTTCTGGTTCCGGTCGCGGTGGGTGCCCAGCTCTCCTTTTATACCCAGGCACTGGAAATCGGCCGCAGCTCGATTCAGATGATGGTCGAAGTCTGGAGTGACGATCCGCTGTCCAGCGAATGGCGCAAAGTGACTGAAGCCGTGTTTGTGTTCGTTGCCATCGACGGCAGCGGTCGCACCCGTTCGGTTCCGCCAAGAGCTCGTTAAACACTGCGACCTTTCTGCGGTCCATTGCAGTCATTGTTCCTGATCGAGAGTTGCCCCATGAACACGCCCAACGTTGAAGCCGTGAAACTGGATGAACTGAACTGCTGGCGCATCCGCCACGGTCAGGCCGAATTGCTGGTTGCCCAGCAGGGCGCGCACATCCTCAGTTATCAAGTGGCCGGGGAACCGCCGCTGATCTGGCTCAACGACGAGGCAGTGTTCAAGGCTGGCAAGAGCATCCGCGCCGGGGTTCCGGTGTGCTGGCCGTGGTTCGGCAATCTGGCGCGTAATCCGCAGAGCGTTCAAGCCATGCGCATCAGCAACGAAGCGCCGACCGCCCACGGGCTGGTAAGGGCAATGGATTGGGAACTGGGCGGCATTGAAACCGAGGGCGAAAGCCTCAAGGTGGAGTTTGTTCTGCCTTACCCTGAAGGCGGCTTGCCTGGCTGGCCGCATCAGGTGGATTTGAAGCTGAGCATTCGTCTGGATGAGCAACTCCACATCAGTCTGACCAGCCATAACCAGGGCACAGACAAAGTCACCATCAGCCAGGCGCTGCATAGCTATTTCGCGGTCAGCGATGTACGCGAAGTGCATGTCGAAGGGCTGGATGGCTTGAGTTACATCGAAACCCTGGACGACTGGAAAACCGTCACTCAGACCGGCGATCTGCGTTTTGCCGGCGAGACCGATCGTATCTATCTCAATACCCCGGCGAAGCTGAGCATTGTCGATCCGGCCTGGGAACGGCGCATCGAGCTGACCAGCAGCGGTTCACGCTCGGCGGTGATCTGGAATCCGTGGATTGAACGCGCCGCGGCGTTCAGCGACATGGCCGACGATGGCTGGCAGCGCATGCTGTGCATTGAAACGGCGAACGTGATGGATGATGTGGTGACGCTGGCGCCGGGGGCTAGTCATACGCTGGGTATCAGCATCGGCAGCAAACCTCTCTAAGCAACACCACAAAACCAATGTGGGAGCGGCGGTGCGGCGATCCGACTTGCTCGCGAATGCGGTGTGTCATTCAACTTTTATGTCGACTGGCATGACGCCTTCGCGAGCAAGCCCGCTCCCACATTTGGTGTCAGAGCTACTGGCGCGTTACAGATCTGATTCTTTTACCACCCGCACTTTCGCCGCATCCAGCGCATACGCCGCATCGGCCAGGTCGTTGTTGACCTTCTCGACCTTCAGCGTGCCGGTCACCCACAGCGGCGTGTAGATGTCATTCAGCTTCAAACCTTTGGGATAACGCACCAACACCAATTGATTAGGCGGCGGTGGCGGCACGTGGATGCAGGCGCCCGGGTACGGCACGAGGAAGAACAGTGTGCTGCGGCCCTGGGCGTCGGATTCCAGCGGCACCGGATAACCACCGATGCGGATGTTCTTGTCGTTCATCGACGGCACGGTTTTGGTCGAATACATCACCGCCGGCAAGCCCTTGCTCTGCTTCATGCCACCCTTTTTGGTAAAGGTGCCATTGGCTTCGGGGGAGTTGTGGTCGATTTCGGGCATGGCCTCGAGGGCTTTCTGGTCCGACTTGGGCATCAGTTCGAGCCAGTCGGTTTCCGGCAGCTCGCCGGCATGGGCAAGGCCCGAGCCCAATAAAAGGATAGTCAGTAAAAGACGGCGCATGAAGGTGCTCGGCAAAGGAGAGGACGGTACAACGCCGAGCATTCTAGCCCTCTCTGCGTGCGGCGCAGAGGGGGCTTTGTCGCTTTGGATCAGTTCTTTTTGATCAAGCCGTAGATCACCAGCAACACCACCGCGCCAACCAGCGCACCGATGAAGCCTGCACCTTCGCCCGCGTGATAGATGCCCAAGGCCTGGCCGCCATAAGTGGCCGCCAGCGAACCGCCGATACCGAGCAGGATGGTCATGATCCAGCCCATGCTGTCATCGCCCGGTTTCAGGAACCGAGCCAGCAGGCCGACGATCAAGCCGATAAAGATGGTTCCAATAATTCCCATGGCATTTCCCTCTGATTGAATGGCTATGCGAAAGCCTAGTCAGACTTCTGCATCCTGCCATGAGAGAACGGCGGCCCCTGAATGGTTCCGCCGCTGCCACATGAAACTGTTTACTCGGCGATGAGCGCTTCGACCTTGAGGATCTGCGCGGCCAGTGTTTCGCGGTTTGCACAACGCAGGTTAGCGTGACCGACCTTGCGACCGACCTTGAACGCCTTGCCATAGTGATGCAGATGGCAATCGGCGATGGCCAGGACTTTCTCGGTCTCCGGCACTTTACCGATGAAGTTGAGCATCGCGCTCTCGCCGACCTTGGCCGTCGAACCCAGCGGCAGACCGGCAACGGCCCGCAGATGGTTTTCGAACTGGCTGCACTCAGCGCCTTCAGTGGTCCAGTGACCCGAGTTATGCACACGCGGGGCGATCTCGTTGGCCTTGAGGCCACCGTCGACTTCAAAGAACTCGAACGCCATCACGCCGACGTAATTCAGCTGCTTGAGCACACGGCTGGAATAGTCTTCCGCCAAGGCTTGCAGCGGGTGGTCGGTGCTGGCCACGGACAGTTTGAGGATGCCGCTGTCGTGGGTGTTGTGAACCAGCGGATAGAACCTGGTTTCGCCATCGCGAGCGCGCACGGCGATCAACGAGACTTCACCGGTAAACGGCACGAAACCTTCCAGCAAGCAGGCAACGCTGCCCAGTTCGGCGAACGTACCGACCACGTCTTCAGGCTTGCGCAGGACTTTCTGGCCCTTGCCGTCGTAACCCAGGGTGCGGGTTTTCAGCACGGCCGGCAGACCGATGGAAGCCACAGCAGCGTCCAGATCGGCTTGCGATTGAATGTCGGCGAACGCCGGGGTGGGAATCCCCAGGTCCTTGAACATGCTCTTCTCGAACCAGCGATCACGGGCGATGCGCAGGGCTTCGGCGCTCGGATAAACCGGGACGAATTGCGACAGGAACGCGACGGTTTCGGCCGGGACGCTTTCGAACTCGAACGTCACCAGATCGACTTCATCGGCCAGCTGACGCAGGTGGTCCTGATCGCCGTAATCGGCCCGCAGGTGTTCGCCCAACGCGGCTGCGCAAGCATCCGGCGCGGGGTCCAGGAAAGCGAAGTTCATGCCCAGCGGAGTGCCCGCCAGCGCCAACATGCGACCCAACTGGCCGCCACCGATTACACCGATCTTCATCGTCAACAACCTCAGGCGATGCGTGGGTCTGGATTTTCCAGGACGCTGTCTGTCTGTTCAGCGCGAAATTTTTTCAGCACCGCGTGGAACTGCGGGTGCTTGGCGCCGAGAATGCTCGCCGAGAGCAGCGCGGCGTTGATCGCACCGGCCTTGCCGATGGCCAGGGTGGCGACCGGAATGCCCGCGGGCATCTGCACGATGGACAGCAGCGAATCGACGCCCGAGAGCATCGACGATTGCACCGGCACGCCCAGCACCGGCAGGTGGGTCTTGGCCGCACACATGCCTGGCAAGTGGGCCGCGCCGCCGGCACCGGCGATGATCACCTCGATGCCACGCGCCTCAGCCTCTTCGGCGTACTGGAAGAGCAGGTCCGGGGTGCGGTGGGCAGAGACCACTTTCACCTCGTAAGGAATGCCGAGCTTTTCCAGCATATCGGCGGTGTGGCTAAGGGTGGACCAATCGGACTTGGAGCCCATGATCACGCCAACCAGTGCACTCATCGTCGTGCCTCTTCTCTCTGGGCGCCCGCAGGCGCGTCAAAAAACAACAAGCCACGCAATATGCGTGGCTTGATTGTACGAATTATGGCCGGACGAACCGGCCGAAGGCCGCGCAGTATACCTCAATGAAGCAGATAAACAGCCCCCGATACGACCATCTGTCATACGGCGCAAAGTGCCGGTTTTATTGACTCGAAGGTCAACCAAATACACCACAAATCCCTTGTGGGAGCGAGCCTGCTCGCGATAGCGGTCGTCCATCCAACATTGATGCTGACTGACACACCGCCATCGCGAGCAGGCTCGCTCCCACATTTGATTTTCAGCGGTCTCAGGAACCGGTTGTTCCTTGGGCTGCGCCGCCTTCCAGTTTGCGCCACAGCAACCGCACGTTCGCCTTGCGCACCAGCGCGCAGCGGTACAGACGAATCTCCAGCGGCACATGCCATTGCGGGCCGCCGCACACCACCAGCTCACCCCGAGCCAGTTCGGCGCGCACGCTGAGCCGCGGCACCCAGGCGATGCCCAATCCTTCCAGCGCCATGCTTTTAAGGCTGTCGGCCATGGCGGTCTCATAGATGGTGGTGAAGCGCAGCGCACGCTGGCGCAGCAGCATGTTCACCGAACGCCCGAGAAATGCACCGGCGCTGTAGGCGAGCAGCGGCACACTGCCTTCGCCTTCCAGATCGAACAGTGGCTTGCCCTCGGCGTCCGCCGCGCAGACCGGGAGCATTTCGGTGTCGCCAAGGTGCAGCGACGGGAAGATTTCCGGGTCCATCTGCATCGCCGCATCCGGGTCGTAGAACGCCAGCATCAGATCGCAACCGCCTTCACGCAGGGCATGCACGGCATCACCGACGTTGGTCGCCACCAGGCGCGTCGCGATGTTCAGGCCTTCATTACGCAACTGCGCGATCCAGCGCGGGAAGAAACCCAGCGCCAGGGAGTGAGCGGCGGCGACCTGCATCACCTCGCCCTGCCCGCCTTCCAGGTGATGAAGGTGACGCAACACTTCACCGAGCTGCTCGACCACCGTCCGCGCAGTGACCAGAAACAGCTGCCCCGCCGCCGTCAGTTCGATTGGCGTGCGCGAGCGATTGACCAAGGTCAGCCCCAGCGCGGCTTCAAGGCTGCGGATCCGTCGGCTGAATGCCGGCTGAGTCACGAAGCGCCGTTCGGCAGCCTGGGAGAAGCTGCGGGTGGCGGCCAGGGCGCTAAAGTCCTCAAGCCATTTACTTTCAAGGTTCATCACGGCCTCCCGGACACGCACCAATTTAGGTCACACGCTCGCCGCAGACACGGCGTCACATGGGCATTATGCCGAATGTGCATAGGCTAGTGTTTAACAGCATTGGCCCAAAATTCTCCACAAGCCTAGCATTTGCAGTGTTCCGGCACAGACCGGGTCCATATCGAGATGATTTCTATCATGTCCTCCGCTGCATCTTTCCGCACAGAAAAAGACCTGCTTGGCGTACTCGAAGTACCTGCTCAAGCGTATTACGGCATCCAGACCCTGCGAGCGGTGAACAACTTCCGTCTCTCCGGCGTTCCGATTTCGCATTATCCGAAGCTGGTTGTCGGCCTGGCGATGGTTAAACAAGCCGCCGCTGACGCCAACCGCGAGCTGGGTCACCTGAGCGAAGCCAAGCACGCTGCCATCAGCGAAGCCTGTGCACGTTTGATCCGCGGCGATTTCCACGAAGAATTCGTAGTGGACATGATTCAAGGCGGCGCTGGCACTTCAACCAACATGAATGCCAACGAAGTCATCGCCAACATCGCGCTGGAGGCCATGGGTCACCAGAAGGGCGAATACCAATACCTGCACCCGAACAACGACGTGAACATGGCGCAGTCGACCAACGACGCCTACCCGACCGCGATCCGTCTGGGTCTGCTGCTGGGTCACGACGCGCTGCTGGCCAGCCTCGACAGCCTGATCCAGGCGTTCGCCGCCAAGGGCCAAGAGTTCGCTCACGTCCTGAAAATGGGCCGTACCCAACTGCAAGACGCTGTACCGATGACCCTCGGCCAGGAATTCCGCGCATTCGCCACCACGCTGGGCGAAGACCTGGCCCGTCTGAAGACGCTGGCCCCGGAACTGCTGACTGAAGTGAACCTGGGCGGCACCGCGATCGGTACCGGCATCAACGCCGACCCGCGTTACCAGCACCTGGCCGTTCAGCGCCTGGCCCTGATCAGCGGTCAACCGCTGGTTCCGGCCGCCGACCTGATCGAAGCCACCTCCGACATGGGCGCCTTCGTGCTGTTCTCCGGCATGCTCAAGCGCACTGCGGTCAAGCTGTCGAAGATCTGCAACGACCTGCGCCTGCTGTCCAGCGGCCCACGCACCGGCATCAACGAAATCAACCTGCCAGCGCGTCAGCCAGGCAGCTCGATCATGCCAGGCAAGGTCAACCCGGTTATCCCGGAAGCGGTTAACCAAGTAGCGTTCCAGATCATCGGCAACGACCTGGCGCTGACCATCGCAGCCGAAGGCGGCCAACTGCAACTGAACGTGATGGAGCCGCTGATCGCGTTCAAGATCTTCGACTCGATCCGCCTGCTGCAACGCGCCATGGACATGCTGCGCGAGCACTGCATCGTCGGCATCACTGCCAACGAAGAGCGCTGCCGCGAACTGGTCGAGCACTCGATCGGTCTGGTCACCGCGCTGAACCCGTACATCGGCTATGAAAACGCTACCCGTATCGCCCGTATCGCCCTCGAAAGCGGCCGCGGCGTGCTGGAACTGGTGCGCGAAGAAGGCTTGCTCGACGACGAAATGCTCGCCGACATCCTGCGCCCGGAAAACATGATTGCTCCGCGTCTGGTCCCGCTTAAGGCTTGATCAAACGCTGCACACGCTCACCAGGTCGAGGGACTAGACACCTCTCACCTTTTGAGGGCTTGGGGATTTATTCCCCAAGCCCTTTTTTTTAAATCTTTGGCAGCAAGACAGAATGTCTGGAAGCTGAAAAATGTGGGAGCGGGCTTGCTCGCGAAGGCAGTGTGTCAGTCACCAGAAATGGTGGATGCAAGACCGCATTCGCGAGCAAGCCCGCTCCCACATGAAACAGCTTTCACATAAGCCCGACGCCGGTAACGTCGGGTGTTTCAAAGCTTCGTTTCGTCGCTTGCACCACAACCGTGCAGACGGACGGCACACTGATAGGTATAGTGCCGCCCCTCTTCGCGTGAGCGGTCGTCGGTAACGAGGCCCAAACCCATGCGAAACCCGAACTAATAACAACCCGCGATATGGAACCGGGACGAATCTTCGCCTCACCTGTTGTGCCACGCGCAAGCCGGTGTAACGCGATGTTTCTACCTCTCCAGCATTTGCTTAAACAAAAAACAGCGAGGAATAATCCATGCTCGAAGTCATTAACGACTTCCTCTCAGGGAAAGTACTGATCGTGCTCATTGTCGGGCTCGGTAGCTACTTCACGATCCGCTCGCGTTTCGTTCAATTGCGTCACTTCTTCCACATGTTCGCGGTGTTCCGCGACAGCCTCAAAAGCAGCGCCGGGCAACTCAGTTCGTTCCAGGCCTTGATGCTCAGCCTCGCCGGCCGCGTCGGTGCGGGTAACATCGCCGGTGTCGGTATCGCCGTGACCCTGGGTGGTCCAGGTGCGGTGTTCTGGATGTGGGTGACCGCGCTGGTCGGCATGTCCAGCAGCTTCTTCGAATGCTCCCTCGGCCAGCTCTACAAGCGCTGCGATTCCGACGGCACCTACCGTGGCGGCCCGTCCTATTACATCCAGCACGGCCTGCAGAAACGCTGGCTGGGCATGATCATGGCGTTCCTGCTGCTGATCACCTTCGGCTTTGCTTTCAACGGTCTGCAATCCCACGCCGTGACCCACTCGCTGAACAACGCGTTCGGCCTCGACACCACTTACACCGGTCTGGCCCTGGCGGTGTTGCTGGGTCTGGTGTTCATCGGTGGGATCAAGCGCATCGCCAAGGTCGCTGACCTGCTGGTGCCGGTGAAAACCCTGGTGTACATCGGCGTAACCATCTACGTGATCGTGCTGCAATTCGATCACGTTCCGGCGATGCTGATGACTATCGTCAAAAGCGCCTTCGGTCTGGATCAAGCCTTCGGCGGCCTGATCGGCAGCGCCATCGTCATGGGCGTGAAGCGTGGCGTGTTCGCCAACGAAGCAGGCCTGGGCAGTGCGCCAAACGTGGCTGCTGTCGCGTCGGTCGAGCACCCGGTGGCACAGGGTGTGGTTCAGGCGTTCAGCGTGTTCCTCGACACCTTCGTGATCTGCACCTGCACCGCGTTGCTGATCCTGCTCTCGGGCTTCTACACCCCAGGCTTCGAAGGCGATGGCATTGCCCTGACCCAGAACTCCCTGGCCGCCGTGGTCGGTGACTGGGGCCGGAGTTTCATCTCCGTGGCCCTGTCGTTGTTCGTGTTCACCTCGATCCTCTACAACTACTACCTGGGCGAGAGCAACCTGCGCTTCCTGATCGGTGAAAACCGCAAGGCGCTGATCGGCTACCGCGCGCTGGTATTGGTGCTGATCTTCTGGGGCGCTATCGAAAACCTCGGCACGGTGTTCGCCTTCGCGGACATCACCATGACCCTGCTGGCATTCGTGAACCTGATCGCGCTGTTCCTGCTGTTCAAAGTCGGCATGCGCATCCTGCGTGACTACGATAACCAGCGCGCGGCCGGCATCAAGACGCCCGTGTTCGATTCGAGCAAATTCCCGGATCTGGATCTGGACCTGAAAGCCTGGCCAGCCAATCCGCCGGCGGCCGCCACCAAGGCTGAAGCCGAGCCGCAAGGCGTACCCGCAGCGCAACGCTGATCGGTAAACGACGGGTGCACAACCTGTGGGAGCCAGCCTGCTGGCGATGACGGACTGTCAGATGACACATTAGTGTCTAACATACCGCTATCGCGAGCAGGCTCGCTCCCACCTGCCAGGAGATTTCCCCCATGACTCCCAATTCCTACCCTGCCGCCCAGCACGTCATGGTGCTCTACACCGGTGGCACCATCGGCATGCAAGCCAGCGCTCATGGCCTGGCCCCGGCGTCCGGTTTCGAAGCACGGATGCGCGAGTATCTGCACAGCCAGCCTGACCTGGTCGTGCCGCAGTGGCGCTTTCGCGAGATGTCGCCGCTGATCGACAGCGCCAACATGACTCCTGATTACTGGCAGCAACTGCGTGAAGCGGTCGTCGACGCCGTCGATGTCCAGGGCTGCGACAGCGTGTTGATCCTGCATGGCACCGACACCCTCGCCTACAGCGCGGCGGCCATGAGTTTTCAATTGCTCGGTCTGCACGCCCGCGTGGTGTTCACCGGTTCCATGCTGCCGGCTGGCGTGACCGACAGTGATGCCTGGGAGAACCTCAGTGGCGCGCTGGTTGCTTTGGGTCAGGGCCTGGCGCCGGGCGTTCATCTGTATTTCCATGGCGAGCTGCTGGACCCGACCCGCTGCGCGAAAGTGCGCAGTTTCGGTCGTCATCCGTTCAAGCGACTTGAGCGTCAGGGTGGCGGTGAAAAGGCTTCTTCAATACCGGCATCACTGACCTACAACCAGCCCAGGCAATTGGCGAAAGTCGCTGTGCTGCCGCTGTTCCCCGGCATCGGCGCCGAGATACTGGACGGCCTGCTCGACAGCGGCATTCAAGGCCTGGTGCTGGAGTGCTACGGCAGCGGCACCGGGCCCAGCGACAATCCAGAGTTCCTCGCCAGCCTGGAACGGGCGCGGGACAAAGGGGTTGTCGTTGTAGCCGTCACCCAATGCCATGAAGGTGGCGTCGAGCTGGATGTTTACGAGGCTGGCAGTCGGCTGCGTGGCGTCGGCGTACTTTCGGGCGGCGGCATGACCCGTGAAGCGGCGTTCGGCAAGTTGCATGGCTTGCTGGGTGCCGGGCTCGACACCGCTGAAGTGCGGCGCCTTGTTGAACTCGATCTGTGCGGCGAACTCAGCTGAATTGAGCTGACACAATACAAAACCCTGTGGGAGCGGGCTTGCTCGCGAAGACGGCGGCATATCCTGCATCAATGTGACTGACAGGACGCTTTCGCGAGCAAGCCCGCTCCCACAGGATCGTCGTTGGGCATATAACTTGCTCGCCTCCAGCTACTTAACGGCTGGAACACACCCCATGCTCCACTCCCACCTCACCACCCTCAACGCTGTCTCTCTGGTGCTCAACACCTTCAAGGCCGAGGGCTTGTCCAGCGAAGCGCTGCTGGCCGGCAGCGGCATCAGCGCGGCGGATCTGAACCGGGCGGATACGCGTATCACCACCAATCAGGAGATGCAGGTCTGCGCCAATGCCGTCGCGCTCAAGCGTGACATCGGCCTGGAACTGGGCCGGCGGATGCATGTTTCGTCCTACGGCATGCTCGGGTACGCCTTACTCACCAGCGCCACTTTAGGTGACGCCTTGCGGCTGGCACTGCACTATCCGGCGCTATTGGGAACACTGTTCGAGTTGAGCCTGGAAGAAGATAACGAGCGCATCTGGCTCACCGCTGGCGACTATCGGGAAAACCCTGCGCTGGCGCCATTCAATGTCGAGTTTTGCCTGGTTTCGATGAAGGTCACTTGCGAAGACCTGCTCGGCCAACCGTTGCCACTGCTGGGCGCCCGCTTCGAATACCCGGCGCCGGACTATCAGGCACGCTACACCGAACGTTTCGATTGCCCCTTGCAGTTCGACGCTGCGTCCAACGCCTTTGCGTTCGACAAAGCCTGGCTGGAGCACCCCCTGCCTCTGGCCGACGCCATCACCCATCAGGCCATGGCCGAACGCTGCCGCAAACAAAACACCGAGTTCACGGGTCGCCAGGTTTGGCTGGGCCGCATCCGCCAACTCCTCGCCGCACAATTGAGCGCAGCGCCGGGCCTGGATGGGCTGGCTGAACAGCTGAACTGCTCGGCACGCACCTTGCGCCGACATCTCAAGGACTTGGGGTGCAGCTATCAAGAGTTGCTCGATGAACTGCGGTTCGAGCAGGCCAAACGCATGCTCTGCGAGGACCAACTGCCGATCTATCAAATCGCCGAGGCATTGGGGTTCAGCGAGACCGCGAGTTTCCGTCATGCGTTCGTGCGCTGGAGCGGTGTGGCGCCGAGTCAGTTCAGGCCCTGACCACCCTTGTGGCGAGGGAGCTTGCTCCCGCTGGTCTGCGCAGCAGACCCAAACCAACCACCGCATTCCTCCCTTCAGATAGCATTTGCCGGGTTGCGACTGCTGCGCAGCCGAGCGGGAGCAAGCTCCCTCGCCACAGAGGGGCGAATTCCGGTCAATTCTTTTGGCCATATCGATCCCCTTTTGGCCTTTCCTGCCGTTCTCTCAAACGCCGCGCGCCGCAAGACTGTGTTCAACCGAATCAGCCTGCGGAGAACAAGAAATGCTGACGATCTACTCGGACGATCACCACCTGCACCACGGCCGTTGCGAATTGATGGACGGGCAACTGATGCCCTGCTTCGAAATGCCTTCGCGAGCCGACCATGTTCTGCAGCGCGTGCAGTGCCGCGACCTCGGTCCGGTCGAAGCGCCGCAGGATTTCGGCCTCGACCCGATCGCTCGCGTCCACAGCCGCGACTATCTCGACTTCTTCAAAGGTGCCTGGGCGCGCTGGACCGAATTCGGTACCGACGGCGACTTGCTGCCCTACACCTGGCCGGCCCGCACCCTGCGCCGGATCATCCCCACCAGCCTGCACGGCCAGCTCGGCTATTACAGCTTCGACGGCGGCGCACCGATTACCGCCGGCACCTGGCAAGCGGCGTACAGCGCGGCGCAAGTCGCGCTGACCGCTCAAGCCGTCATTCAACGCGGCGCCCGCAGTGCCTTCGCCCTGTGTCGCCCACCAGGACACCACGCCGCCAGCGATTTGATGGGCGGTTATTGCTACCTCAACAACGCCGCTATCGCTGCGCAGGCGTTCCTCGATCAGGGCCATAAAAAGGTCGCGATCCTCGACGTCGACTACCACCACGGCAACGGCACTCAATCGATTTTCTATGAGCGCAGCGACGTGCTGTTCACCTCGATCCATGGTCATCCCGAAGCCGAGTTCCCGTTCTTCCTCGGCTATGAAGATGAACGGGGTGAAGGGGCCGGCGAAGGCTTCAACTTCAACTACCCTTTGCCCGCCGGGAGCGGTTGGGACAGTTGGAGTGCCGCGCTGGAACAAGCCTGCAAAGAGATCGAAAAGTACGGCGCCGATATCGTCGTCGTCTCCCTGGGCGTCGATACGTTCAAGGACGATCCGATCTCCCAGTTCAAGCTCGACAGCCCGGATTACCTGGCCATGGGCGCACGCATCGCGGGCCTCGGCAAGCCGACGCTGTTCGTGATGGAAGGTGGCTACGCGGTAGAGGAAATCGGCATCAATGCCGTGAACGTTCTCGAAGGTTTTGAAAGCGCCCAATGAGGAATTAGAACAATGATCAGTCTCAAGCGTTTTATCGCTCCCGCTCTGTGCGCCACCGTGCTCAGTGGCGCCGTTCATGCTGAAGAGCGAACGTTGCGCGTCTACAACTGGTTCGACTACATCACCCCCAAAGCGCTGGAAGACTTCAAGGCCCAGAACACCCAAACCAAACTGGTCTACGACATCTTCGACACCAACGAAGCGCTAGAGGCCAAGCTGCTGACCGGCAACTCTGGTTATGACGTGGTCGTGCCGTCCAACGTATTCCTTGCCAAGCAGATTGAGGCCGGCGTTTTCCAGCCACTGGACCGCAGCAAACTGCCGAACTGGAACCACCTCGATCCCAAGCTGATGAAGCTGATCGAAGCCAACGATCCGGGCAACAAATTTGCCGTACCGTACATGTACGGGACCATCCTGATCGGCTTCAACCCGGACAAGATCAAGGCTGCGCTGGGTGACAACGCACCGGTGGACAGCTGGGACCTGATCTTCAAGGAAGAGAACATCAGCAAGCTCAAGCAGTGCGGCGTGGCCTTGCTCGACTCACCGTCGGAGATCCTTCCACTGGCCCTGCAACACCTCGGCCTGGACCCCAACAGCAAGAAGCCGGCGGACTACGACAAGGCTGAAGCGTTGTTGATGAAGATCCGTCCGTACGTCACCTACTTCCATTCCTCGAAGTACATGGCCGACATCGCCAACGGTGACATCTGCGTCGCGGTCGGTTATTCCGGCAGCTTCTCCCAGGCCGCCAACCGCGCCAAGGAAGCCAAGAACGGCGTGATCGTCGACATGCGCCTGCCCAAAGAAGGCGCGCCGATCTGGTTCGACATGCTCTCCATCCCCAAAGGCGCGAAGAACCCGGAAGACGCCTACACCTTCATCAACTACTTGTTGCAGCCGCAGGTGATTGCGCCGGTCAGCGACTTCGTCGGCTACCCGAACCCGAACAAAGACGCCACGGAAATGGTCGACCCGGCGATCCGCAACAACCCGAACCTGTACCCGACCGAAACGGCGATGAGCACGCTGTACACCCTGCAACCGCTGCCCCGTGACGCCGAACGGGCGCGGACCCGGGCCTGGACCAAGATCAAGTCGGGGACCTGAAACCTGACGGATGTCCTCGACCTCAGGGACGCCAAGCCTTTTGCAATCGCCCGAGCGCTGCGCTGATCGCCGCCTCGGGCACCGCCGCAAAACCCAGCACCAGCCCCGCTCGCTGATCCGCCGGAGTACTCGAATCCGGTAGCCAGTAACTGCTCAGGCCATTGATTTCGACATCGACACTCACGGCCGCTTCGATCAATTCGCGTTCACGGGCCTGAGTGTCGACCGCCACCGTCAGGTGCAGCCCTGCCGCCACACTCGGCAGGCTGCCAACCCCGGAAACATCCGCGGGCCAGTTGGCCAGAAGTGTATTGCGACGACTCAACGCGGCGCGGCGCATGCGGCGGATGTGCCGCTGGAAATGCCCGGCCGCCATGAATTCGGCCATGACGGCCTGGGTGCTTACCTCGGAATGCCGAACATCGACCGCGCGGCGCTGGGCGAAAGCGTCCACCAATGCCGCTGGTAGCACCAGATAGCCCAGGCGCAATGCCGGGAAAGCCACTTTGCCGAACGTGCCGACGTAGAGCACCCGCCCGTGGCGATCAAGCGCAGCCAGCGGGGCCAGTGGCGCGCCGCTGTAACGGTATTCGCCATCGTAATCATCCTCGACGATCCAACCCTCGGTTCGCTCGGCCCAGGCCAACAACTCCAGACGCCGCGCCAGACTCATCACCACCCCGGTCGGGTATTGATGCGACGGCGTGACATAGGCCAATCGACAATCCTTGAGCCCGTTCAATTCGGTGCAGTCGATGCCCTCGCTGTCCACCGCCACCCCGTGCAATCGCGCACCGGCCACGGCGAACGCATGACCCGCCGCCCGATACCCCGGATTCTCGATCGCGACGCCATCGCCCGGCTCTACCAGCAGCTGTGCACAAAGGCTAATCCCTTGCTGTGCGCCACTGGTGATCACTATTTGCTCAGCCGTGCACTGCATCCCCCGGGAGCTGCGCAAATACGCGGCAATCAGACCGCGTAAACGGGCGTCGCCTGCCGGATCGCCGTAACACAACTGCTGCAGATCCGGTTTACGCCAGAAAGCCGCATTCAGCTTGGCCCAAACCTCGAACGGGAACAGGTCGAACGCCGGAACACCGACCCGAAACGCTCGGGGCGGACCACTCGGCGGCAAGGCCAAATGGTTCTTTTCCACGCGCCCCAGCGCACCGCTGTGGATAACTTTGCTGGATGAAACCACAGGTAAATCCAGCCAATTTGTGGATAAGGCTGTGGGTAACCCTGTTGACAACCCTGTGGATACTTTTGTGGATAGTTTTTTCACCGGCAGCACTGATTGAGGCAATTGCGCGACATACGTCCCGTCACCCACGCGCCCTTCAATAAAGCCCTCGGCGTAGAGCTGATCGTAGGCCCGGACCACGCTGTTTCGGGAAATCGACAACGCCGCCGCCAGATCGCGACTGGCCGGTAATCGCGTACCGCTGGCCAGCCGACCGTCGAGCACTCGCACCCGCAGGGCTTGATAGAGCTGACGACTCAAACCCTGACGGCGATCCAGTTCGATACCCGCCGGGTTGAATGACAAGGACAGTGGCTCGCGGGTCATGGCAATGGACCTATGAAATTTGTCGTTAATGGCTCTTACAACAGACCAATAGCCTGCCTAGGATGCAGGCATTCGCCAAGGAAAATCTCCATGTACACGCCAAGCAGCTTTGCCATCGATGATTTGCATGAACTGCACCAGCAGATACTCGGCACCCGCCTCGCGGTGTTGGTCACACACGGGGAACAAGGTCTGCAAGCCAGTCATTTGCCGCTGCTGTTGAGTTCAGACCAGGGCCCGAATGGCACGCTTTACGGACACTTTGCCAAGGCCAATCCGCAATGGAAGGAACTGCAGAACGGCGCCGAAGCCCTGGTGATTTTTGCCGGCGCCGACGCTTACGTCAGCCCGGGGTTTTACCCGAGCAAAACCGAGCATGGCAAAGTCGTTCCGACCTGGAATTACGTCGCCGTGCATGCGTACGGCACGGCCGAAGTGTTCACCGACGCCAATCGCTTGCGCACGCTGGTCAGCGCGCTGACTGATCGTCATGAAGCGGGTCGTGCCAGTCCATGGAAGGTCGCCGATGCGCCCGCCGACTACATTGACGGAATGCTCAAGGCCATCGTCGGTTTTGCCTTGCCGATCCAGCGCCTGGAAGGCAAACGCAAGCTCAGCCAGAACCGCAACGCTGCAGACATCACCGGTGTGCGCGAAGGGCTTGCCGCCAGCCCCGATGTGCACGACCAGGCCCTCGCCCACTTGATGCGTTAAGGAATGAACATGAGTCAGATCGACATCCGCCAGGTCACCGCCGACGACCACGCCGCCTGGTTACCCTTGTGGCAAGCGTACCTGCGTTTCTACAACACTGAACTGCCTGAGACCGTCACCCAAAGCACCTGGCAGCGCCTGCTCGACCCGAGCGAACCGACCCATGCCGCGCTGGCCTGGGCCGATGGCAAGGCGGTGGGCATGGTGCACTTCATCTACCATCGTTCGAACTGGAGCATCGAAAACTCCTGCTACCTGCAAGACCTGTTGGTAACGCCTGAAACCCGCGGCACTGGCGTCGGCCGGCAGTTGATCGAATACGTTTACGCCACAGCCAAAGAGGACGGTTGCTGCAAGGTCCACTGGCTGACCCACGAAACCAACGCCACCGCGATCCAGCTCTACGAGCGCATCGCCGAACGCCCCGGTTTCATCCAGTTTCGCAAAGCCCTGTAAGGTTCAAGGAGAACAGCATGTCGACTTCACTCGCCGACTGGAAAGGCGTTCCGGCGCCATCCGTCCAAACCATTGAAGGGCGTTTCATCCGCCTGGAAAAGCTCGACCCGGCGCGTCACGCCGACGGTTTGTGGAAGGCCCTGCAAGGCCCGGGTTCCGATCCGAAACTCTGGGATTATTTGCCTTACGGTCCTTTCCCGGAGCGCAGCGCGTTCAATGATTGGCTGAACAATCATGCGGCCAATAGCGATCCATATTTTTTCAGTGTGATCGACCGTGCCAGCGGCGATGTGCAAGGCATTCTCAGTTTGATGTCGATTGTTCCTTCGCAAGGCAGGATCGAGATCGGCCATGTCACTTTCGGTGCGCCGATGCAGCGCTCGCCGAAAAGCACCGAGGCGGTTTATTTGCTGGCCAGGGAATCCTTTGCGCTGGGTTATCGCCGTCTGGAGTGGAAGTGCAACAACGGCAACGCCCGCTCCAAATACGCGGCCGAGCGGCTGGGGTTTAGTTTTGAAGGGGTGTTCCGCCAGCACATGGTGGTCAAGGGGCAGAATCGGGACACGGCGTGGTATTCGATTCTGGACTCGGAATGGCCAGCAATCGGGGCGGGGTTTGAGCGCTGGCTGTCCGATGAGAACCAGACGGATTCGGGGCAGGTGAAAACCCTGGCCGAGTGCCGCGGGTAAATCAGCGGCGCCTGGACGGACGCCATCGCGAGCAGGCTCGCTCCCACAGGGTTTTGGGTTGACCACAAAATTGTGATCAGCCCCAATCCAATGTGGGAGCGAGCTTGCTCGCGAATGGCTTCACGCCAATTTCTGGGCAAGTACCGCAATATGCTCCGGCCCGATCCCGCAGCAACCACCCAAATGACTGGCGCCGCGTTCTTTCCAATCAGCCGCCCACTGCAAATAACCCGGCGGATCGAGATCTTCGCGCAGCGGGTCCAGACCGTCGTTGGCCGTGGCCTCTTTCGGTTGCGGCGGGAAGGCATTGGCGTAAGCGCCGATGTGAATTTTCACCCCCAGACGTTCGAAGGTTTCCCGCGCGGCATCAATCGCAGCACCGATCACTTCCGGCTGGCTGCAGTTGAACAGCAACGTCTCGACGCCCAGCTCAGCCGCCACGGCGGCGGCTTCAGCCACCGGCTCACCCGAACGCAGGCGTGGCACTTCGTCCGTGTCCTCATCCTTCAGGGTAAACGACAGCCAGAACGGCTTGCCGTCCGTTGGCAGACCGGCGTGGATCGCTCGCGCTTCAATGATCGAGCTCTGGGTTTCCGCCAGCCACAGATCGACATGAGGCGCCAGCCCCTTCACCAGCGGCGCCAATAATTCAGTCGCCCGAGCAGCGTCGAAAAGGTCCGGACGATAGGACCCAAACAGCGGCGGCAATGAGCCGGCCACGCGCACCGCTTTGCCCGAAGCCTCTACAGCGCGTCGCGCCAGCTCGCCGGCCAATGCCGCGAGCGCCTGCCCTTCTGCTGCAAAACGCGCTTCGCCAATGTGAAACGGCACCACCGCGTAACTGTTGCTGGTGATCACGTTCGCACCGCTTTCGATATAAGCCGTGTGCACCGCCTCTACCGCTTGCGGCGCTTCGCTCAAGGCCAGCGCCGACCACTCGGGCTGTCTGAACGGCGCGCCTCGACGCTGCAACTCACGACCCATGCCGCCATCCAGAATTACCGTGCTTGCTGCGCCCATATGCTTTTCACTCATAAGCTTATGAAAATAACTCACTATCAGAGTCGTTCTTATAACTATTTAATACGCACCATCCGGTTAATAACAACCTCTTTTTTATCAGGGATCGACTGTGAAATTCCAACCACTCCTGGCCCTGGGCCTGACGATTCTGGCTGCCTCCACCCAAGCCTTTGGCGGCGCCACACTGGATCGCGTCGAAAAAAACAAAGAGCTCGTGGGCGTGTTGATGGAAAGCTATCCACCCTTCTCGTTCCTCAATGATCAGAACCAGCTCGATGGATTCGACGTCGACGTGGCCAAGGCCGTGGCAGACAAAATGGGCGTCAGACTGCGCCTCGAAACCCCGTCCTGGGACGTGATCGCCGCTGGCCGCTGGAGTGGGCGCTACGACATCTGCATCTGCTCCATGACCCCGAGCAAGGCCCGCGCCGAGGTCTTCGACTTCCCGGTCGAGTACTACGCCTCGCCTGCGGTGATCGTGGTCAACGTCAAGGACGACAGCATCCACGGCGCCAAGGACCTGAGTGGCAAGAAAGTCGGCCTCACCAGTGCCTCCAGCTACGAAAGCTACCTGAACAAAAACCTGGTGATCGAAGGCGCCGAAGACACTCAATTGCAGTACCCGTTCGAGGACGTGCAGATCGCGCCGTATGACACTGACAACGTGGCATTCCAGGACCTCGGCCTGGGCGCCGGCGTACGACTGGACGCGATCCTCACCAACCTTGTCACCGCCCAACCGCGCCTGACCGAGGACAAACGCTTCAAGCTCGCCGGCAAGCCGCTGTACTCGGAACCAAACTCGGTGGCCATTGAAAAAGGCGACGCCCAGTGGGACGCCAAAGTGCGTGACGTCTTCGCTCAGCTGAAACAGGACGGCACCCTGAGCAAGCTTTCGCAGAAATGGATCGGCGCCGACATCAGCAAATGACTTCTTTCCCAAAACCTCCCCAGCCGCCGCAACCGGTGGCTGAGTCGCGGCTGCAACGGATCTTCGGTTTTCGCACGCGGCTGTACCTGACCTGGGCAGCGATGCTCGGGTTGTTCGCCAGTTTCTTTCTGAGCTTCGACCTGAAGTTCTCGATCATCCTCGACAAACTGCCGAACCTGATCGGCCTGCACCTGGCGCCTAACGGCTTCCTGCAGGGCGCGGCGCTGACGCTGTTTCTGTGCCTGTGCTCGATCGTGACCTCCTCGCTGCTGGGCTTCATCACCGCCCTGGCACGGCTGTCTAAAAGCGCCGTGGCCTTCGGAATTGCGAGCTTCTATGCTTCGTTCTTTCGTGGCACACCACTACTGATCCAGATTCTGCTGATCTACCTCGGCCTGCCACAACTCGGCATCGTCCCGGGCGCCATTGCCGCCGGCATCATCGCCCTGTCGCTGAACTACGGCGCCTACCTGAGCGAAATCTTCCGCGCCGGCATCCTCGGCGTCCCCCACGGCCAACGCGAAGCGTCCCTGGCCCTGGGCATGCGCGAAACCGTGATCTTCTGGCGCGTCACCCTGCCCCAGGCCATGCGCACCATCATCCCGCCGACCACCAACCAGTTCATTTCCATGCTCAAAGACTCGTCACTGATTTCGGTGATGGGGGTTTGGGAAGTGATGTTTCTGGCGCAATCGTATGGGCGCTCGAGCTATCGCTACATCGAGATGCTGACAACAGCGGCGGTGATTTATTGGCTGATGTCGATTGGGCTGGAGCTGATTCAGGCGCGGATGGAGCGGCATTATGGGAAGGCGTATTTGAGCCGGAGTTAGCGAAAGGCAGATGAGTTTCCGAGTTGCGATAGCCGACCATGTCTCGATTTGTTGTAAGAAAAAGCGTCAGCCCGAACGGGTAAAAACAGCCTTCCTCAGGGGGCCGGCAATTTTCTACACAACCTTCTGACAACCCCCGCAAGCCTGCGGGAAGCAGCTGACATCGGTACCTATAGCCTGCCTCTTAGAGTTTGGCCTCCCGTCAAAAGAGGCCGTACTCGATGTCCGCTCAACACCAATACCGACCAAAACACCTGGCGCTGGCCGTCGCGCTTGCAGTGGGTTGCATAGAAGTCTCCATGGCGCAGCAACCGGAGCCTCAAGTCAATTCCGACGCGCCGACCACCAAACCTCGTAAAAAAACCGCCAAGCCCAATGAGCGCTTCGATGATCTTTTCGCGATCAAGGCGTTCATCGGTCCACGTGAAAATGCTGCCCTGGCCATAAACGAGTCGGGTGAAGGGCAGACAGTTCGTCCTGTAACAACTGAACCGCTTGCCAGCGTTGCAGTCGATTTCGATGATGCCTTCTATGAGTCTCTTATCTTTCCCGAGCCCACCGCTTCCGAAGTAGCATCCGCTCCTGCGGAGGTAGACCCGTTCGTTGAGTTCCAGAACGACTACACCACTACACACACGCTCATTTCAAAGCCACTCCAAACCATCGACGGTGTCTCGCTGGAATTGGGCGACGCGGATGACCTTCTGGTCATCAACAAAGGCGCTCGATGGGAGGGCACACTCGATGGTGGCAACGGAGTCAACGGGCTGCTCCTTAACTCCGCAGACGGCGGCACAGTGGGAGACACAACCAACTTTGCTGCCCTGCGGGTCGCGAAAGGCGCATGGACATTAAACGGCAGCAACGACTTCCATAAAGGTGCCGAAGTAAGGGGAGACGCTACGCTATTTAACCTTGGCGCTATAGAAGGCACTGTGTACGTCGATAACGGAGGCACCTACGGCGGCTACGGTAAAGTAGGCGGCTTGCACGTGGACGGTCAGTTACTGGTCAGTGAAAATTTGGGGGCTCCTTCCATCAGAGGGGATCTTACGCTTAGCGAAAGCGCCACACTCGCCTATGAAGTAACGGATAACGCTGATACTTCACAGACGATTTTCGTCGAGGGAGTCGCCAGGCTTGGCGGCGCATCTTTACTGGTTACCGCCCTGCCAGTCGACTACGCACACACTACTAATCACACAGTAATTTCCGCAGAACGGGTCGAAGGAACATTCGGTCCAGTCACTAGCACCCTCGCGTTCATGAAGGCTACGCCGGACTACAGCAACAAACAGACCGTCAGCCTGACCTACGCTCGCAACGAAGTGCCTATCGAAAAACTCGCGACCAACGAAAACGGTCGGGAACTCGCCCGCAGTATTGAAGAGCCCAAATCCAGTCCGACGGCGCAGACACCTCCCAATACCGCGAACGCCGCTGTCACAGCCCTGCTCGCCTCCACCACCGAAACAGCCTCCCAGGCCATCGACCAACTGGACGGCGGCCAAAACGCCAACCTTGCGAAGGCGACCCTGAACAGTGACAGCCCAATCAGCGCCAGCATGCTCTCGGCCATGCGTCAGCTGGACAGCGCCAGTCGCTATAGCAACTCCAGCAAGCGCAATTCACCACGCCTGGCCGCCGGCAGCGAAGACAATGGCCGGGTCTGGCTTCAAGCATTGGGTCACGGTGGGACGCTGGACCGCGACTACGACGCGCTGAAACACACAACCCACGGTCTGGTTCTGGGAGCGGATTGGGGCATCGATGAGGAATGGCGCATCGGTGTAATGAGCGGCAAATCCGAAACGCGTCTGGATAGCCGTGGACTCGACGGCGATCTGGACAGCTGGCATTTGGGAGCTTATGCCCTGCGTCAAAACGGACCAATGTCCCTGCGCCTGGGCGCGACCTATAGCAACCACGACGGCAGCACTAAACGCCGGGTTGCCTTCAAAGGTTTCAGCGACCGCCCCGAAGGCCGTTACGATGCCAACACCCAGCAGGCCTTTGCGGAATTGGGTTACAACCTGGGCCAGGCAAACGTCAGCATCGAACCGTTTGCGAGCCTGGGCTACCAACGCTATCAGCGCGACACTTACACGGAAAAAGGTGGCGCTGCGGCGCTGAAGGTACACGGTCAAACGCAGAACAATTTGAACAGCACATTCGGTCTGCGGCTGGCGAAGCTCAACACGCTGGATAACGGCATGCAACTGACGCCGCGGTTCAGTGCTGGCTGGAAACACACCTACGGGGACGTCTACAGCGATACCCGCCAACGATTGGTGACGGGCGGAAAAAACTTCACCGTTTCCGGCGCGCCGCTGGATCGTGACAGTCTGCTGGTCGATGCCGGGCTGGACCTTGGATTGTCAGCAAAACACACCCTGGGCGTCGGCCTCACTGGCGAGGTCGGCACCGACAGCCGAAACCACGGCGTCACGGGTCAGTGGCGAATGGCGTTCTGATGAACCCACGCCAATCTCATTGACTCGACTCGATACCAGTGGGAGCGGGCTTGCTCGCGAATGCGGAATATCAGCCAATATTTGTGCTGACTGCCGCACCGCATTCGCGAGCAAGCCCGCTCCCACATTTGATCGGAGGCGTTTTCAGGGAAACGTTTCACCCTGAATCCCGGGCGAAAAAAAGGGGAGCACATGCCCCCCCGAGGTTTAAAGCGGTATATCGAGGCTGTTAACTCAGCCTTCGATCTCGATCAGGATTTCGCCCGGGTTCACCCGGTCGCCCTTGGCCACGTGGATGGCGGTGACTTTGCCGGCGATGGCCGATTGGACTTCGGTTTCCATCTTCATCGCTTCGGTGATCAGCACGGCCTGGCCGGCTTTCACGGTGTCGCCTTCCTTGACCAGCACGTCGACGATGTTGCCCGGCATGGTGGTGCTGACGTGGCCCGGTGCAGTGGCTTGCTTACGCTTGCTGCTGCCGCCGCTGACGAATTCGTTGAGCGGTTCGAACACCACTTCTTCCGGCATGCCGTCGATAGACAGGTAGAAGTGACGCTTGCCTTCAGCCTTGACGCCGACACCGGTGATGTCGACGCGGTAGGTTTCGCCGTGGACGTCGATGACGAACTCGGTCGGCACACCTTCGCCACCGGCCGAGGTCACACCGCCCGCTTCAGGAATCGGCAGCAGCACTTCTGGAGTCAGGGTGCCGGCGGCGCGTTCTTCGAGGAACTTACGACCGATGTCCGGGAACATGGCGTAGGTCAGCACGTCTTCTTCAGACTTGGCCACCGCGCCGATTTCGCCACGCAGCTTGGTCATTTCCGGCTTGAGCAGGTCCGCCGGACGCACGTCGATCACTTCTTCGCTGCCGATTGCCTGGCGGCGCAGTTTTTCGTTCACGGTGCCCGGCGCCTTGCCATAGCCGCCTTGCAGGTAAAGTTTCACTTCGTTGGTGATGGTCTTGTAGCGCTCGCCGGCCAGCACGTTGAAGAAAGCCTGGGTGCCGACGATCTGCGAGGTCGGTGTCACCAGCGGCGGGAAGCCGAGGTCTTCGCGAACGCGCGGGATTTCGGCCAGCACTTCGCTCATGCGGTTCAGGGCGCCCTGCTCTTTCAACTGGTTGGCCAGGTTGGAAATCATCCCGCCCGGTACCTGGTTGACTTGAACGCGGGTGTCGACGGCGGTGAACTCGCTTTCGAACTGGTGGTATTTCTTGCGCACGGCGTAGAAGTACAGACCGATCTCTTGCAGCAGTTCCAGATTCAGTCCGGTGTCGAACTCGCTGCCTTTAAGGGCGGCAACCATCGACTCGGTGCCCGGGTGGCTGGTGCCCCAGGCGAAGCTGGAGATCGCGGTATCGATGTGGTCCGCACCGTTTTCGATGGCCTTGAGTTGGCACATCGCGGCCAAACCAGCGGTGTCGTGCGAGTGAATGAACACTGGCAGCGATTGCTCGGATTTCAATGCTTTGACCAGTTCGCCGGTAGCGTATGGAGTCAGCAGGCCAGCCATGTCCTTGATCGCCACCGAGTCGCAACCCATGGCTTCCATTTGCTTGGCTTGCGCCACGAACGCCTCGATGGTGTGTACCGGGCTGGTGGTGTAGGCAATGGTGCCCTGAGCGTGTTTGCCGGCGGCTTTCACCGCTTCGATGGCGACTCGCAGGTTACGCACGTCGTTCATCGCATCGAAAATGCGGAACACATCGATGCCGTTGACCGCAGCCTTAGCGACGAAGGCTTTGACCACGTCGTCGCTGTAGTGGCGGTAGCCCAGCAGGTTCTGGCCACGCAGAAGCATTTGCAGGCGAGTGTTAGGCAACGCCGCGCGCAGTTGGCGCAGACGCTCCCACGGGTCTTCCTTGAGGAAGCGTACGCAGGCGTCGAAGGTCGCGCCGCCCCAGACTTCCAGCGACCAGTAGCCGACTTTGTCGAGCTTGTCGCAGATCGGCAGCATGTCTTCAGTGCGCATGCGGGTCGCGAGCAGCGATTGGTGAGCGTCGCGCAGGATTGTGTCGGTAACGTAGATTTTCTTGCTCATTGTTCTTTTCCTCACAGGCCTGCGTGGGCGGCGATGGCAGCGGCGATGGCCAGGGCCAGCTCTTCGGGTTTGCGCTTGATCGAGTAGTTGGTCAGTTCAGGGTGGCTTTCAACGAAGCTGGTGTTGAACTGACCGCTACGGAATTCCGGGTTACGCAGGATTTCCTGGTAGTACGCGGCGGTGGTCTTGACCCCTTGCAGACGCATGTCGTCGAGGGCGCGCAAGCCACGGTCCATCGCCTCTTCCCAGGTCAGCGCCCACACCACCAGTTTCAGGCACATGGAGTCGTAGAACGGCGGAATGGTGTAACCGGTGTAGATCGCCGTGTCGGTGCGCACGCCGGGGCCACCGGGGGCGTAGTACCGGGTGATCTTGCCGAAACTCGGCAGGAAGTTGTTCTTCGGGTCTTCGGCGTTGATCCGGAATTGCAGCGCGAAACCGCGGTGCTGGATGTCTTCCTGTTTCACCGAAAGCGGCAGGCCAGAGGCGATGCGAATCTGCTCGCGAACGATGTCGATGCCGGTGATTTCTTCGGTGATGGTGTGTTCCACCTGCACCCGGGTATTCATCTCCATGAAGTACACCTCGCCCTCGGCGAGCAGGAACTCCACGGTGCCGGCGTTCTCATAACCCACGGCCTTGGCTGCGCGCACCGACAGGTCGCCGATGTAGGCGCGCTGTTCCGGGGTCAGTTGCGGGCTCGGGGCGATCTCGATGAGCTTCTGGTTGCGACGCTGGATCGAGCAGTCACGCTCGAACAGGTGCACCACGTTGCCAAAGCTGTCACCGAGGATCTGCGCTTCGATGTGCTTCGGATTGACGATGCATTTTTCCAGGAACACTTCCGCCGAACCGAAAGCCTTGGTGGCTTCGGAAATGACTCGCGGAAATGCTTGTTCAAGTTCTTCTCGGCTATCGCAGCGGCGGATACCACGGCCACCGCCACCGGAAGTCGCCTTGAGCATCACCGGATAACCGATGCGGTCGCCTTCGACCAACGCTTCTGCGATATCCGCGACGTTGCCTTCGGTCCCCGGGGTGACGGGTACGCCAGCCTTGATCATGCTGCGACGGGCTTCAGTCTTATCGCCCATGCGGCGAATCACTTCAGCCGATGGACCGATGAACTTGATGCCGCGCTCGGCGCAGATATCTGCCAGCTCAGCGTTTTCCGAGAGGAAGCCGTAGCCGGGGTGCAGCGCATCGCAACCGGTTTCTACCGCCAGATTCACCAGCTTGCGCGCATTCAGGTAGCCGGCCAGTGGCTCGGCACCGATGCTGTGGGCCTCGTCCGCACGCTTCACATGCAACGCATGGCGGTCGGCGTCGGAATAGATCGCGACCGAGCGAATGCCCATCTCGGCGCAGGCACGTACGATTCGTACGGCAATCTCACCACGGTTGGCGATCAGGATCTTTTTTATCACTTGGAGGTTCCCTTGAGCCGGTGGTACCCACGACCTGCTAGACCAGGTCGACGCGTGACCAAATGTTTCAATTCAGTCGCAGGCCCACACTAGCCCCCACAAGGGATTAACAAAAATGATTAATTATTGGGTCAGGCATAAGTAAAGACTTATAGTTGACTCATCAGCCTGCGATGAGAGCACCTAAAAAATGCGTAAGTCTTTGATGCGTATGACATTGCGCCAATTGCAGATCTTCAATGAAGTCTGTGATTTGCGGTCCTACAGCCGCGCAGCCGATGAAATGTCTCTCACACAACCTGCCGTGAGCCTACAGATTCGTCAACTTGAAGAGCTGATTGGTCAACCTTTGTTCGATTACGTCGGCAAAAAGCTCTACATGACTGAGGCAGCCGAAGCCCTTCAACGCGCCAGCCGGGACATTTTCGGGCGCCTGGAAAACCTCGACATGCAGCTTTCGGACATGCAGGGATCGTTGCAGGGTCAGCTGAAACTGGCGGTGGAATCGAGCGCCAAATACTTTGTGCCGCACCTGTTTGCCGCGTTCAAGCGCCAACATCCAGAAGTGAACCTGCAACTGACGGTGGTCAATCGCGGGCAGGTCATTCGACGGCTGTCGGACAACCGCGACGACCTGGTGATCATGTCCATGGTGCCGCAGGACATGGGGCTGGAGTTCTTGCCATTTCTCAACAACCCGATCGTTGCCGTGGCGCCACCGGATCATCCGCTGTGCCACATGGGCCCGCTGCGTTTGCAGGATCTTGAACCCTACACACTGCTGATGCGCGAATCCGGCTCCGGGACGCGGCTGGCTTGCGAAGAATATTTCAAAGAGAAGCGCGTGCACTTCAACCAGACCCAGGAAGTCTCGTCAGCCGAAGCGCAGCGTGAATGTGTGTTGGCGGGTCTGGGCGTGGCGCTGTTGACGCGTCACGCCCTGAACCTTGAGTTGGCGACCGGCGGATTGATCGAGTTGCCGGTCGAAGAGCTGCCGTTGTACCGCAGCTGGTGCCTGGTGCAAGCCAAGGCGAAACGGCTGTCACCGGTGGCGCACGCGTTCCTTGCGTTTATTCGCAGCGAGCGGGTGCAGATCAGCGCGCTGGTTGAGCGTTTCGACGGGAAGTTGCCGGTGCCGCCTGCCAATAGTTGAGCTCCAGCTCAGGGAAATCACCAATCTCGGCCAGCAGTTGGCGACGTTCGCAGCGATCTTCGATAGCGCGGCGAAACTCCATGCGGCGCTGGTCTTCCTGCTGACGACGGGTTCTGACGGCGCTGTTGCGCTCTTCGTAGGGCTGGGCCATTTCGAGTCTCCCAAGGCGATGACGGGAGTTTCAAGATAGGCGCGAGGGATGACGGTTTGGCGGCGTGCGGGTTACAGGGATGTGAACATTGGCGAAGGGCTTGGCGAGTTTGAGGACGCCTTCGCGAGCAAGCCCGCTCCCACATTTGACCGAGTTGTCCTGACGGACGCGCTCCCCCTGTGGGAGCGAGCCTGCTCGCGATTAAGGTCGGAACGACCTTACGACGACGTCAGTCGTCCAGCGCTTTTACCGATTTGGGTGACAGCCGCAAGCTGCGCAGGCTGCGCTTGACGCTCTTGAGGTGATTGACCAGGCTCGGCCCGCGCGCCATGGCCACGCCCATCGCCAACACATCGATCACCACCAGGTGGGCAATACGCGAGGTCAGCGGCGTATAGATCTCGGTGTCTTCGTGCACATCGATCGCCAGGTTGACGGTCGACAGCTCGGCGAGCGGTGTCTGGCTCGGGCACAAGGTAATCAGCGAAGCGCCGCTTTCGCGCACCAGATTGGCGGTGATCAACAAATCTTTGGAACGCCCGGACTGGGAAATACAGATCGCCACATCGGTCGGTTTCAACGTGACCGCCGACATCGCCTGCATGTGCGGGTCGGAATACGCCGCCGCCGTCAGCAACAAGCGGAAGAACTTGTGCTGGGCATCGGCCGCCACTGCACCCGACGCGCCAAAGCCATAAAACTCGACCCGCTGGGCCTGCGACATGAGCGACACGGCACGCTGCAACTCCACCGGATCAAGCTTCTCGCGAACTTCCATCAGCGTGTGCAGGGTGGTGTCGAAGATTTTCAGGCTGTAGTCAGCGACCGAGTCGTCTTCATGAATAGCGAATTGTCCGAAGCTGGCACCGGCAGCCAGGCTCTGTGCCAGTTTCAGCTTCAAGTCCTGGAAACCGGAGCAACCGATGGCGCGACAGAACCGCACGATGGTCGGTTCGCTAATGCCCACGTTGTGGGCCAGGTCGGCCATGGAGCTGTGCATCACCGCCGCAGGATCAAGCAGCACGTGGTCGGCGACCTTGAGCTCCGACTTGCGTAAGAGGTGGCGTGACTGGGCGATGTGTTGCAGCAGATTCAAAGGGCTGGACTCTTTGTTATTGGCAGGTGCCGGGGATGTAGCACGCTTGTAGTTATACTACATGAATCGGCTTTTTGCCTGCTCAATGCGTAACTCGATGTCCCCATTTCACGCCACATGCGCTCCATGTAGCCCTTACAAGTGTTTCTCGTCCGCACGCAACAGTGCCGCCAGGCCATCGGCCTCGACAGGACGGCTAATCAAATAGCCCTGCACTTCATCGCAGTGCTCGGCTTTCAAAAACTCCAACTGCTCTGTCCGCTCCACCCCTTCAGCCACCACTTTCAGTGACAAGCCGTGCGCCATGGCAATGATTGCCCGGGTGATCGCCGCATCCTCGCTACCCTCCCCCAGACCGCGGATAAATGCCTGATCGATCTTCACGTAATCCACAGGGATGCGCTTGAGGTAGCTCAGGGACGAATACCCGGTGCCGAAGTCATCAATCGCCAACTTGACCCCCAAATCACGCAATTGCTGGAAGGTCGCGATGATGTGTTCGACGCTGTCCAGCAACTGACTTTCGGTCAGCTCCAGCTCGAGGTAGTGCGGCGCCAGACCGGTTTCTTCCAGCACCTGACGCACCAGGCTGACCAGTTTGCCCTGACGTAATTGATGCACCGACAGATTCACCGACACCCGAATCGGCGCAAGCCCCTGACGCTGCCACTCACAGGCTTGCCAGCAGGCCTGACGCAACACGAACTCGCCGATCGGGCCGATCAACCCGGTTTCCTCGGCCAGGCCGATGAAGTCCCCTGGCGGCACACGGCCCATGGTCGGGTGATCCCAGCGCACCAGCGCTTCGGCGGCATTCAACCGACCCGTGGCGAGGCACAGTTTCGGTTGATAAAACACCATCAACTGTTTCTCTTCGATAGCCTTACGCAGCTGATTTTCCAGCTGCAAGCGCTCCAGCGTGCTGGCTTGCAGGCTGTCGGTGTAGAACTGGAAGTTATTTCCGCCCAAGTGCTTGGCGTGCTGCATGGCCATATTGGACTGATGGACCAGCGCGGAAATTTCTCGCGCGTTGTCCGGCAACATACTGATGCCCATGGACGCGCTAACCACCAGTTCATGGCCCTCGACAGTGATCGGCAAGCGCAGCTTGGTCGACAGTCGGGTCGCCACCCGCGCCAGGCTCGACAGGTTGCCGTAGGCATTGAACAACACGGCAAATTCATCGCCGGATAAGCGAGCGATGGTGTCTGCTTCAGGCAACGCATTGACCAGCCGCCGGGCCATCTTCTGCAAGAGCTGGTCGGCGATTTCATGGCCAAGACTGTCGTTGAGCAGCTTGAAACGATCCAGATTGATGTGCAGCAACGCCAGACTGCGGTAGCCGCCCTGGCGCACCCGCTGATGAGCCTCGCTTAGCCGTTCCCGGAACAGTGAACGGTTGGCCAGACCCGTCAATTCGTCGTAATGCGCCAGGTAACGCATGCGCTCTTCAGATTCGCGCCGGGCCGATAGATCGGCGAAGAAGCCCACGATATGGCTCACATGTCCCCGAGCATCACGCACCGCGTTCAGTTGTAACCATTGCGGATACAACTCGCCATTCTTGCGGGTTTCTACCAGCTCGCCCTGCCAACTGCCATGCTGCTCCAGTGCCTGACGAATCGCAGCGTAGTGCCGGCGGGCATCGCGGCTGCACGGCAACTCGACCACGTTGCGTCCAATCATGTCTTCAACGTCATAGCCGGTGACTCGGCTGAACGCCTGATTGACCGCGATCAGAGCGTAATTCGGATCGAAAATCACGATGCCTTCGCTGGCGGCTTCGAACACCGTTGCGGCCAGTTGCCGTTGCTCTTCCAGCGCTTTGCTGACGCTGATGTCGCGACGGGTGCCGACCATGCGGATCACCCGGCCATTTTCGCTGCGCTCAACCGCTCGACCACGGTCTTCGATCCAAACCCAATGGCCATCGCCGTGACGTACGCGGTACTCAATTTGGTAGTCCTCACTGCGGCCCTTCAAATGCTCGACCAGTGCGCGCTTGAGCGACGGCAAGTCATCGGGATGCAGGCGTGGCTTGAGGTGGCGAAGCATCGCCGTTACGAATTCTGGCTCCAGGCCGAACAGCTCCTGAAGATGGGTGTGATGGACTTCGTCGGTTTGCAGGTTCCAGTCCCATAGACCGAGCTCACTGGCCTTCAACGCCAGCGCCAGACGCGCTTCACTCTTGCTCAGGGCCTGATTGGCAGCGTCCAGCTCCAGGCTGCGCTGGGCAACTCGGCTTTCCAGCTCGATCTGAATTTGCCGCAACTCGTCTTCGGCACGACGGCGCTGGTCGATTTCCTTGGCCAGCTTTTGATTGAGCTGATCGCTGCTGTTTTGAGCCTGCTGCAAGTGCTCGATCAGTGCCTGATTCTGGAAGCGCCGCAACAGCCCGCTATCGATGAGCCGATTGACCTGCCAGGCGACCACACTCAACGCGCCCAACAAAATCAGACCGAACCAGCCCCATCCCTGATCTTGTTCATCGCCGCCCCAGAACAGATAGCCGATGGCCGGCAACAGACAGGGCAAGGTAAAGGACAGGAACGCCGGCAGGCTGACCGCATAGGCAACACTGGCCGAAAGCGCTGCAGCGCCGATCAGGCCGAACACCCAGGCTTGTTGCATGAAGTTATCGGCGGGTACCAGCGCAATGCCAGCGCCGGCCAGGGTCAGGCCGGTCATGGCCGAACCCAGCAAAAACATCCGGCGCCAGATCGGATGGGCCTGACGGTTGGGTATCGCCGAATCGAAGGCCGCGACTTGAATCACCCGCAACGCCACCAGCGACAACAGCCACACCAGCCAGACGCTGACCAGGAAGTAACGCTGCGGGCTCCAAAGCAAGCCAGCGCAAACCAGACCGTTGATCAACATGAATAACGTGGGCAGCAACGAGCCCTGATAAAGCAGACGCGTGCGTTCGACCGCCATTTCCATGGCGTACTGTTTGCGGATAACCCGGGGCTCCACAACGGGGCCCGACAGGTCGGTGCTGAGGGTCATAGGCAATGTTCTTGTTCTTATAATGATGAGCATGCGCCCGAAACGTCGACGGAGCATACACAAGCAAATGCCCGGACCAAACTGCCCCAGATCATAAATAGACCAAAGTATCGACTGCCTGGCCCCGTGTAAAAGCAGCCAAGCGAGCCCCGCCAACGCTTGCAGCCAGTGACTGACCGGTCGTCCTGCACCTATCTTTCATCGGCTAAAACAATGCAGGGTTTGCCCGGTGTGACGCCGCCCCCTAGAATGCCCCGATGCGCGATGATCTCTCCCTTCTGCTGAACTCCCTCAACGATGCCCAACGCCAGGCCGTAGCTGCCCGCGTGGGTCGTCAGTTGGTCCTGGCCGGTGCTGGTTCCGGTAAAACCCGAGTGCTGGTGCACCGTATCGCCTGGTTGATCCAGGTCGAAAACGCCTCGCCCCACTCCATCCTGTCGGTGACCTTCACCAATAAGGCCGCTGCCGAGATGCGTCATCGCATCGAGCAACTGATGGGTATCAACCCGGCCGGCATGTGGGTCGGCACCTTCCACGGCCTGGCGCACCGCTTATTGCGGGCGCACTGGCAGGAAGCCGGCCTGAGCCAGACGTTCCAGATTCTCGACAGCGACGACCAGCAACGACTGGTCAAGCGGGTGATCCGCGAGCTGGGCCTGGACGAGCAACGCTGGCCGGCCCGTCAGGCCCAATGGTTCATCAACGGGCAGAAAGACGAAGGTCTGCGTCCGCAACACATTCAAGCCAGCGGAGATCTGTTCCTGGCGACCATGCGCAGCATTTATGAAGCCTATGAGGCTGCGTGCCTGCGCGCTGGCGTGATCGACTTCTCCGAATTGCTGCTGCGTGCCCTCGACTTGTGGCGCGATCATCCGGGCCTGCTGGCGCACTATCAGAAGCGCTTCCGGCACATTTTGGTGGACGAGTTCCAGGACACCAACGCCGTGCAGTACGCCTGGTTGCGACTGCTGGCCAAGGGTGGCGACAGTCTGATGGTGGTTGGCGACGACGATCAGTCGATCTATGGCTGGCGCGGCGCGAAAATCGAAAACATTTATCAGTATTCCGACGATTTTCCAGATGCCGAAACCATTCGTCTGGAGCAGAACTACCGCTCCACCGCCGGCATCCTTAAAGCAGCCAACGCCCTGATCGCCAACAACACGGGACGCATGGGCAAAGAGCTGTGGACCGACGGCGGCGAAGGCGAAGCGATCAACCTGTACGCCGCGTTCAACGAACACGATGAAGCACGCTATGTGGTGGAAACCATCGAAAGCGCGCTGAAAACCGGCTTGGCTCGCAGCGATATCGCGATTTTGTACCGCTCCAACGCCCAATCACGCGTTTTGGAAGAAGCCTTGCTGCGTGAGCGCATTCCGTACCGCATCTATGGCGGTCAGCGCTTCTTCGAACGGGCAGAAATCAAAAACGCCATGGCCTACCTGCGCTTGCTGGAAGGTCGCGGCAACGATGCAGCGCTGGAGCGGGTGATCAACGTTCCGGCCCGGGGCATCGGAGAGAAAACCGTTGAAGCGATCCGCGACCATGCCCGTCACAGCGATGTGTCGATGTGGGAAGCCATGCGCCTGCTGGTGGCTAACAAAGGCCTGACCGGTCGTGCCGCCGGCGCGCTGGGCGCATTCATCGAGCTGATAGAGAACCTCGCCGCCAAGTGCATGGAAATGCCGCTGCATCTGATGACCCAGACCGTCATCGAGCAGTCCGGGCTGATCGCCTATCACGAAGCGGAAAAAGGCGAGAAAGGCCAGGCCCGGGTAGAAAACCTTGAGGAACTGGTCAGCGCCGCGCGCAACTTCGAAAACGCTGAAGAAGATGAAGACCTGACGCCATTGGCGGCGTTCCTCGGTCACGCGTCTCTGGAGGCCGGGGATACTCAGGCCGACGAGCACGAAGACAGCATTCAGTTGATGACGCTGCACAGCGCCAAGGGTCTGGAATTCCCTTACGTGTTCCTGGTGGGCATGGAAGAAGGCCTGTTCCCGCACAAGATGAGCCTTGAAGAACCGGGTCGTCTTGAAGAGGAGCGCCGTTTGGCCTACGTCGGTATCACCCGGGCCATGCAGAACCTGGTGATGACCTATGCAGAGACCCGACGCCTATACGGCAGCGAGACCTACAACAAGGTCTCGCGTTTCGTACGTGAAGTGCCGAAAGGCCTGATCCAGGAAGTGCGGCTGTCCAACAGCGTCAGCCGTCCGTTCGGCGGTGGCCAGCAGCAGAGCTCCAGCAGCCTGTTTGGCGGTAGCGAGATCCCGGATACCGGGTTCAGCCTCGGCCAGGCCGTACGGCATTCGGTGTTTGGCGACGGCGTGATCCTGAACTTCGAAGGTGCCGGGGCCCAGGCTCGGGTGCAGGTGAACTTCAGCGAAGGCAGCAAGTGGCTGATGTTGGGTTACGCAAAGCTCGAAGCGATCTAAAGCGCGCCAGAGGACCAATGTGGGAGCGGGCTTGCTCGCGAAGGCAGCGCCGCGGTGTATCAGAAACACCGTGTCATCGTTCTTCGCGAGCAAGCCCGCTCCCACAGGTTGATCTGATGAAATCACCAAACTTCCTACAGAACTAATCCACTCGTCCTACAGACCAAAACTAACAGGCCTTATTGCGCTGACTGAAGCTGAACACAACCTGTCAGGCAAAAGCCCGAAACACTCTGCCGCTAGCCAGTAACCCTTCAGCTGTGCAACATGGCGCGCGTGCCATCCACAAATGGGAATTCCCTTTATGAAACGTTTTCTTAGCATCGCCATGGCGTTGTGCATCGGCCTGACGATGAGCCTCGACGCCAACGCCAAGCGCTTTGGTGGCGGTAAGAGTTCCGGCGCTGCGCCGACTCACCAGACCAGCCAAATGGCGCCTTCTTCTGCCGCAGGTGGTGCTGCCGCCACTGCGGGCGCGGCCGGTGCCGCTGGCGCTGCCGCCAAAGCCGGCGGTGCTTCGCGCTGGCTCGGCCCTCTGGCCGGCATCGCGGCCGGTGGCCTGCTGGCCTCCATGTTCATGGGCGGCGGCTTCCAGGGCATGCAGATCTTCGACATCCTGATCATGGCCGTCATCGCCTTCCTGATCTTCCGTTTCATCGCCGCTCGTCGTCGCAAGCAACAGGAGCACATGGCTCCAGCTGGCGCACCGATGCAGCGTGAAGTGTTCGAGCAGAAGCCAACGGCCATGGGTTCGGTCTTCGGCGGCTCGGCAGCACCGGTTGCCGCTCGTCCGGTGATCAACGCTCCGGCCTGGTTCAATGAAAAGAACTTCATTGAAGCGGCCCGCAACCACTTCCAGTCCCTGCAGCAGCACTGGGACGCCAACGAAATGGACAAGATCGCCGAGTTCGTGACCCCGCAACTGCTGGAGTTCCTCAAGCGCGAACGTGCCGATCTGGGTGACGGTTTCCAGTCCACCTACATTGATAACCTCAATGTTCAACTGGACGGCGTGGATGACCGTGCCGACAAGACCATCGCCACCCTGACCTTCACCGGTGTGTCGAAGACCTCGCGTTTCGACCAGGGCGAAGTGTTCAGCGAAAGCTGGAACATGGAGCGTCCGCAGGGCGAGAACCAGCCTTGGCTGGTCGCCGGTATCCGCCAGAACGGCTGATCCTTACCGGTTCTGTCTGGAAGGTGCCGAGCTAAGATCAGACAAGGCAAAAACAGGCGAGGAAGCGGAGTTGACTTTAGTCAATGAGCATTCTGAGCCTGTTTTTAACGCAGTATGATCGACGCGCAGGCACGTTCCAGACAGAACCTAGCATGCTGTAACGAAAACCCCGGCCTGGCCGGGGTTTTTCTATTTCACGGTTACATCTATAGCGAGCTACTGTATAAACCGCCCCAACTAAACCGCGCCATCAAGCAAGAGGATCCCGGACGTGGAAGAAATCATCGAACAACTGCGTGAAGCCAACGAACCGGTACCGGTCCCCTTGGAGTTGCCCGACGAAGATCAATTGGTGGAAATCGAAGAACAGCTGTTCATCGACATTCCGTTTGTCTTCAGAGAGTTTTTGCTGACCGTCAGCGACGTCGTCTACGGCAGCCTGGAGCCGGTGACCGTCACCGACCCGCAATCCCACACCTACCTGCCAGACGTTGCCGCCAACGCCTGGGATGCGGGTGTTGATCGCAGCATGATTCCGATCTGCCAGGACGGTGACAACTACTACCTGGTCGAAGAAGACGGCACCGTGGTGCTGTGGTTGGCCGAAGAAGAGCTGATCGCCGAAGAAACCTGGGAATCGGTATGGCACTGGGCGCGGGACGTCTGGCTGGAAAGCTGAGACGCCTGACGCGCTACAGGGTTAATGCCCGGACGAATCCTTGTGGTTGTCCAGTGTTTCGAGCAACGCCACCTGCATCCGCGTGTGCACGCGGATGAACCAGCGCCAGAGCAGCGCCGCTACAGCGGCCGCGACGACAACGATCAGCACCAGCAACTTGTTGGTCGGCAGAATACTGGCCGACAAGGCTGCCAGCAGCAGAAAAATCACCAGCAGCGAGAGGATCGGGATCACTTCGGCGATCACCCGACGCACTCGCTGCGTGTGGCGGCCGGCCATCTCCGGCTTCACGCCCATCTCCGCCAACAGCATCGAGAGCGCCTTGAGCTTGCGATAGGCGGCGATCAGGAACGGCAGCGACAACAGCAACGCCCCGCCCCAAATCAACGCTTTCTGCCAGCTCGGGTCGCTGATCCAGTCTTGCAGGTAAACGGACATGCGCTCGGCGAAAAAAGCACCCGAGAAGAAGATCGCAATCACCAGCGCCAGATTGACCCCCACCTGCAACAGAATCCGCCGAATCATCGACGCCAGTAGCGCGCCCTCGCCCTGAGGCTGGATGCTACGCAGCCATTCGCCGTACATCCCCAATACCCGGCCCAGTCGCTTCGGCATCACCGCGGCAAGCTTGATCGACAGCGGATCAGCCGCGCGAATCAGGTAGGGCGTCAGCAACGTGGTGATCACCGAGACGGCAACCGCGACCGGGTAGAGGAAGTTGCTGGTGACCTGCAACGTCATGCCCAACGCCGCGATGATGAAAGAAAATTCGCCAATCTGCGAAAGCCCCATCCCGACTCGAAGTGAGGTACGTCCATCATTGCCAGCGATAAAGGCGCCAAGGCCGCAAGAAAACATCTTGCCCAGCACCACGGCCACGGTAATCACTGCAATCGGCCACGCGTACTGCAGCAGGATCATCGGATCGAGCATCAGCCCAATGGCGACAAAGAAGATCGCACTGAACAGGTCGCGAACCGGTTCGATCAAACGCTCGATTTTCAGCAGTTGCCGGGATTCAGCCATGATCGCGCCAATCAGGAAGGCACCGAGCACCATGCTGTACTCAAGTTTTACCACCAGCAAACAGAAGCCGAAACACAGGCCTAACACCGTGATCAGCAGCATTTCATTGCTTTCGAACTTCGCCACGTAAGCCAGCAATCGCGGCACCAACAGGATGCCGATGACCAATGCGACAACCATGAACAGCGAGAGCTTTCCGACCGTTGAAAACACCTCACCGGAACTGACCGTGCCGCTGACCGCGATGCTCGACAGCAAGGCGATGATGCCGATGCCAAGGATGTCTTCAACGATCAGCACACCGAAAATCAGCTGCGCGAAGCGCTCGTTCTTCATCTTCAGGTCATTGAGCGCCTTGACGATGATGGTGGTTGAGGAAATCGCCAGGATCGCGCCGAGGAACAACGAGTCCATGGTGTTCCAGTCAAACCAGCGACCGATCTCGTAGCCGATCCAGATCATCAGCACGATTTCCAGGAACGCCGCAATGAACGCCGTGGCGCCGACCTTGAACAGCTTGCGCAGGCTGAACTCCAGGCCCAGACAGAACATCAGGAAAATCACCCCGAGTTCGGCGAGGGTTTTGATGGTGTCTTCATCGTGGATCAGGCTGAACGGCGGGGTGTGCGGGCCGATGATGAAGCCGGCGACGATGTAACCGAGCACCACCGGTTGTTTGAAGCGATGAAACAGCACGGTCACCACACCCGCGATCAACATGATCACTGCCAGATCCTGAATGAAACTGATGGCGTGCATGGTGTGGGGTCCTGTTCGAGCAAGGTGAAAAATCCACTTTCCGCGTGGGAATTCCCCTTGAGAAGGGGCTTTTGAAGGGTAACACCGCGACTTCTGGCAGAAAGGCGGTGCAATATATGGAAACAGATCGCTCCAGGCGTGACGGCAGCCACCCGCCCGGCGTCCCGATAACTGTTGGTTTGAAAAGCTGACAAGGCCCCCGCAGAGGTGCCGCCCTTCCGAAATTCTGCCTTGAACCGTGAGAACGCTATGGAACCCGGAAACGCACAACTGTCGATGACGGTATTGATGACCCCCGACATGGCCAACTTCTCTGGCAATGTCCACGGCGGTACCTTGCTCAAATACCTCGACGAAGTGGCCTACGCGTGCGCCAGCCGTTATGCCGGCCGCTACGTGGTGACACTGTCGGTGGATCAGGTGATTTTCCGCGAGCCGATTCATGTCGGCGAACTGGTGACCTTTCTGGCCTCGGTCAATTACACCGGCAACACCTCCATGGAGGTGGGCATCAAGGTAGTGACCGAGAACATCCGCGAGCGCTCGGTGCGCCACACCAACAGCTGCTTCTTCACCATGGTCGCAGTGGATGACGACCGCAAACCGGCTGCTGTCCCGCCACTGCAACCGCAGAACAGCGAAGACAAACGCCGCTTCATGCAGGCCCAGCAACGTCGGCAGATTCGTCAGGAACTGGAAAAGCGCTATCAGGACATCAAAGGCGACGCCTGAGCTGTTCGGTCAGTTTGATGTCGTTCGTTAGATAGTCTTCGCGAGCAAGTCGGATCGCCGCACCGCCGCTCCCACACTGGATCTCCTGTGAACACAAAATTTGTGTACGACGGAGGCCAAATGTGGGAGCGGCGGTGCGGCGATCCGACTTGCTCGCGAATGGGTTCACGCGGAACTCAGAGGCTGATCGGTGTTGCTTCAAACCGCACCCGCGGATGGGCGATCCGGTCCTGAGCCCGTACCAGTTCCAGCTCATAGCTGGAGCAAGCCTGGGTTTCCAGCAGCACTTCATGTACCGCCGACGCGGCGAATTCGAAAGCCGCCACCAGGCTATCGCCCAACAGTACGCGAGCCAGAAACAGTCCGGAGGTCAGGTCGCCGACGCCCACCGGCTGACGCGGAAACGCCAGCAGCGGACGGCGCAAATGCCAGCTGTCTTCGGCCGTCACCAGCAACATCTCGAAAACATCCCCCGGTTTACCGGGATAGTCCAGATGCTTGACCAGCACAGCCTTCGGACCACGCGCCAGCAGCGCTCGCGCCATGGCCAGGCAATCGAACAACGATTGCGGCTTGCGCCCCGAAAAGCTGTCCAGCTCCAGCTGGTTCGGACACATGAAGTCCGCCACCGCAGCCGCCTCCTCCAGCAGGAAATCGCTGACTTCCGCGGGCACACTGCAACCCTTTTCAGGATGGCCCATCACCGGGTCACACAGATACAGTGCCTTGGGATTCATCGACTTGATCCGCGCCACCCCCGTCAGGATCGCCCGGCCCTGGGCAGCACTGCCGAGATAGCCAGACAGCACGGCGTCGCAGTTGCCCAGTTCGCCAATCGCCGCGATGCCTTCGACCAGGTCGGGAATCTGATGCGGCGCCAGCACCTCACCGGCCCATTGGCCGTACTGGGTGTGGTTGGAGAACTGCACGGTATTGAGCGGCCAGACATTCACCCCGACCCGCTGCATCGGGAAAACCGCGGCGCTGTTGCCAGCGTGGCCGAACACCACGTGGGACTGGATGGCGAGCAGATGGGGCGTACGTTTCATGCGGTGGGTTTTCCGTCAAACGATTGAAATTCAAGCCGCGCAGTATGCGACTAAACACAGCCTGTACGACAGACCGGCGACGCAGTTAAGCTGACACTATCTTGTTGGAGCAACGTGTTGATGCTGACCCTTGGAAATATCTTCGTCCTGATGCTGCTTGCCACCGGTGGCGCGTGGTTATGGCACAACCATGGCTTGCGCGAGCGCGCGCTGGAGCGGGTCAAGCTGCATTGCGCCAAGCTCGGAATCGAGCTGCTGGACGGCAACGTGGCCTTGAAGAAGATCGCATTCATTAAAGACGCAAACGGCCGGCGGCGCCTCGCCCGTGTGTATAACTTCGAATTCACCGTGACCGGTGAAAGCCGTCACAACGGCACCATCACCCAGTTTGGTGCCCACAGTGCGCAGATTGAGCTGGAGCCCTACCCGATGCCGTTCGACGACACACCTGCGGTGACCGATGTCGTGAAACCGCGCGCCGAGGTGATCGAGATGAGTCAGTGGCGGCAAGAACACACTAAATGGCGCCCGTGATTTAAATCGGGCTCGACCGGCAGTCGGCTAGATCTCTTTGTAATGAATCAACATACTGCGGCTCACTGAAAATCAGTTCAATGCGCGAATCACGCCGCCATTCGCTGGGCTGCCAGTCCAGCACCGAGTTTTCCAGCGCATTCACCGAAACCCAACCGTCGACGCTGTGGATAACCAGTTTCGCCCGCCGCCAGGCAAGGCTTTCAAGCCAACGACCAACGAGCGTCGCATCGAAAGTCTGACTCGGATGCCAGCGCCACCCAACGCTCCAGCCGCCCTCCTGCTCCTGGCTCAAGCAAATTGGCAGTGCAGGGTCGGTCCAGATGGCCGGCAGCTGTGCCAATCCTTTGGGTGCAACGAAGTTATCCACACCCGCTACAGCCTGAATCCCAAGCCCTGGTAACTCACTCAATGGCAACGCAGCTTGCTGCGTCCAGTACAACGGACGCGCCGGCAACTGTGCAGCGATTCGCTGGCGATCAGCATCGTCGAGATTTTCGGCTTTATTCATCAGCAACAACCCGGCGCTGTTCAGCGCTTCCTGTTGCGCCACCGGCAGCGGTTTGCCGGCAGCAAGTGCCTGGGCGTCAAGCACCAGTACGCAGGGTTGAACAGCCAACACGCCTTGCCACGGCGCCTCACTCAATTGCCTGAACAATTGCGCCGGATGCCCCAGCCCGGAGGGCTCGATAAACAGCCGATCCGGCCGCGCCTTGCGTAGCAAACGCCCGAGGCCAATCTGAAACGGCGCACCATTGACGCAACACAAACAGCCCCCGGCCACTTCACCCAGTGCGATACCATCGGCGTCCTGGGTCAGCAATGCAGCGTCGAGGCCGATCTGACCGAATTCGTTGATTAGCACTGCCCAACGCTCATTCGCCGGCCGCTGCGCCAGCAGGTGCTTGATCAGGCTGGTCTTGCCGGCACCCAAAGGGCCAGCAATGACGTGAGTGGGAATGTTCTGCAACATGGTCGAAAGTTTCTGAGGAGGTAAGGATGCGGTTGATGGGATTGTCGTTGCTCCTGGCGCTCACTTCAGGTGAGGCGCTGGCTCAAGCCTGCGTGGTACATAGCACGGCTGCGCGACTCGACGTGAAAGTCTGCCAGCAGAACCGCAACATCCCGGAAAAGCTGTTCGCCGATGGGTTCTGCCAGCCGAACCTTCCCGGCCAGAAAGTCGAGGTGCAGTACGTCGATCAATGCCCCACCGGCGCGTTCGGCGTGTGCAGCAACGCCCAAGTCGCCAATATGCCTTACCGGCAGGATATTCACTATTACGGCGTAGCCACGGATGCGGCGTATTTGAAGCCGTTTTGTGAAGCCCAGAGCCAGGGAACCTGGCTCAAGCCGTGAGCCGCTAGCTGAGCCAGTCGAGCGTCAGGATCAGCCGCCGCTCACCGGACGCAAGCTGTGGCGACCGGTGAATCAGGCCAAAGCCTTCGTTGCCATGCCATTTCTCGCCTTTGAGCAACGCGACTTCACCGCAGGCGATCTGCTCGATCAGCGCATTGTCTTGGGGTTCGATTTCGGCTTTACCCAGTTGTCGGCGATCCATCGCACCTTCCTTCAGCCACTGGCTGCCGATCCCGCAATACGTGGTGATCAGCCGCACCGGCACGTGATCGACGTGGAAGCGCGGGCACATGGCCTTGTCCAGGACCCGCAGGCGCAGGCCGACACGCTTGGCGCCCAGCAAACAGGCGAAAGCACTGACCAGCCAGGAGACGTCGGCGATTAAACCTTCGTAACCTTCGAGATCGCTGAAACCTGAGGCCAATCCGCGAAGATTGGGTTCGGTATCATCACTGGGCAATTCCAGGACCAACGACTCGGCCAACGGCTCGTTCAGGGACAGCAGCAAACGCCCGAAATCAGCGATGTGCGCTGGCAGTTGGCGCTGCCAAACGGCGAGGTTTACACCGTCATCCAGTACTCGGGTCAGCGCTCGCGGCGTCTCACCTTGAACCTGACAAATGATCGGCCGCAGTTTCAGACTGGGTGCCAACATCAGGCTGCCACCTCTTCATGCCACGGGCCAAATGGATCCGGCAGCGATCGCCAGCCCTCGACGCCTAACGCCATTTCATCGTCGGTCAGCAGGCAATTGTCGAGTTCATGGGTGAGTTGCGTGAAGTCGATGTGCTGGCCCATGAACACCAGTTCCTGGCGGCAATCGCCAGTGGTTGCGGTCCAGTTTTCCATGATCCCGGCGGTGCTTTCTTCGTCCTGCGGCCACTGGGTTTTCGGCACGAAACGCCACCAGCGCCCGGCGAAACCATGGCGCATCAATCCGCCGGCCTGGGACCAGCTACCGGCGTCCATGTGCTTGCTGGCCAGCCAGAAGAAGCCCTTGGAGCGCAGCAGTTTGCCGTTCACCCACGGGCGGTCGATGAAGTTGAAAAAACGCTGCGGATGAAACGGTCGGCGTGCTCGATAAGCTGTCGAGGCGATGCCGTATTCCTCGGTTTCGGGCACGTGTTCGCCACGCAATTCCTGTAGCCAGCCCGGCGCCTGAGCGGCCTTTTCGAAGTCGAAACGACCGGTATTGAGGATTTTCTTGAGCGGCACTTCGCCCATCACCATCGGAATGATTTCGGCCTGGGCGTTAAGCCGCTCAAGGATCGCGATCAACTCCTGGCGCTCGCGGCTGCTGATCAAGTCGATCTTACTGATCAGAATCACGTCGGCGAATTCGATCTGCTCGATCAACAGGTCGGTGATCGAGCGTTCGTCCTCTTCACCCAAGGTTTCGCCACGGGAAGCGAGGCTTTCAGCGGCCTGATAGTCGAGCAGGAAGTTCATGCCATCGACCACGGTGACCATGGTGTCGAGCCGGGCGATGTCGGCCAGGCTCTGCCCTTCTTCATCACGGAAGGTGAAGGTTTCCGCCACGGGCAGTGGCTCTGAAATGCCGGTGGATTCGATCAATAAATAATCAAAACGCCCCTCCTTGGCGAGTTTGCTCACCTCTTCCAACAAGTCTTCGCGCAAGGTGCAGCAGATACAGCCGTTGCTCATTTCCACGAGTTTTTCTTCGGCACGATTCAGGGTGACATCGCGCTGGACTTCACCGCCATCGATGTTGATTTCGCTCATATCATTGACGATCACGGCGACGCGCAGTTTGTCGCGATTACGCAGCACGTAGTTGAGCAGCGTACTTTTGCCAGCGCCGAGAAAGCCCGACAGGACGGTTACGGGGAGACGATTGGGCATCAGGTATTCCTCACAGAGATGCCCGGTCGCAATGTCGGGCTTAACTTGATGTTATAGTATAACAACACAATCAAGCCACTCTCCTCTTGCCCAAGATGACAAAGGGCACGATGCTCAAGCCCGTTCGGTCCGTGAGAAATCCTATGCGTGTCGCCCTGAAAATAACGCTGATGAGCGTTTCGCTGCTGGTCGCTGTCGGCGCCTGGGCGCAAAGCCCGAGCCTGGCCAAATGCACCCGCAGCGCCAATCTGCTGGCCTGCGTGGATGGCGAGGGCAACGCCTATAGCGTCAACACCGTCGCAAGCACGATCTATCTGCGGGGCTTCGAAGCGGCCGGTAAACGCCACTGGGCGCAGACCAACAGTCGCTACGGACAACTCACGTTTTTCACTGGGATCGCATCCGATGGCGAAGCCTGGGTCGGTTACAACCGCCGCGTCGGCTGGACCACGATCAATCGGTTTTCCAGCTCCGGTGGTAGCAGCGGCAAGTTCACCTGTAGCCGAATTGCAGGGTTTTAGGCCTGGGATTTTTTCTGCTCTTGCTGCCAAGCGATGTAACTGTTTACCGGCGGATTTTTCTGGAAATAGTGCTGTAACCCTTCAAACAAGCCATCGGCTACGGCCTGACCAGTCGCTGACTGTCGCGAGCGTTGGAGATGAAGCCGGTTTCCACCAGGATCGACGGCACGTCCGGCGACTTCAGCACCGCAAATCCCGCTTGTTCCACACGCTTCTGATGCAGCGTGGTGATGCCTGCCAGGCTGCCGAGCACCGTGCTACCCAACTGCAAACTGGCGGCGATGGTCGCGTTCATCGACATGTCGAGAATGCCCCCCGCGAGCATCGGGTCCTTATCCTTGAGATTGAGCAGGCTGGTAGCGCCCAACAGGTCTGCCCCATTCTCACGTTGCGCCATGAAACGCGCCGTCGCGGTTGGCGCCACTCAGATCGAACACCCATCGCAACTTGTCATCCGAACGCCAGAGCCGCGCATTGCGAATCTGAGTGGCCGACACGCCAAACGGTAATGCGAAGGCCGCGCTGGCCAGGATCAGGTTCAACAAGTGACGTCTGTGCATGATGAAAGCCTGTTCATGAAAAAGGCATGGTTGATTTTAATGTAATAACATAACATGCAGAATCGACTCCCACGACGGACCTGCTCATGAATGCGCTGACTCTGCCGGATATTGCCGCGCAGGCCTCACGCCAAGCCCTGCCACTCGACTGGGTGGGCATGTACGGCGTTGCTCTTCCTGTTTTGTTCGATGGCCAACGATTGAGTGCAAAGGCCGACGCCGGCGTTAGCCTCGACGATGGCGAGGCGCGCGGGATTCACATGTCGCGTCTGTACTTGGTGCTGGAAATCCTCGAGCAAGAAAACCTGACACCCGCCTTGTTGCGGCGAGTTTTGCAAAGTTTTCTCGAGACTCATGAAGGACTGTCCACCAGCGCGCACTTAAAAATCCACACCGATTTACTGCTCAAAAGACCGGCGCTGGTCAGTCCATTGGCCGGCTGGAAAACCTATCCAGTGAGCATCGAAGCACGTTTGAAAAACGCGATGTTCCACGTGGAACTAAAAATCGACGTGCCTTATTCCTCGACTTGTCCGTGCTCCGCCGCGCTTTCCCGGCAACTGATTCAGCAGCAATTCGTCGATGACTTCGCCAACAAGCCACTGCAACACGCCGATGTGTTGACTTGGCTCGGCTCGACAAAAGGCATCGTCGCAACGCCTCACAGCCAACGGAGCACTGCGCAATTGCGGCTTCGACTGGACGACTATCTGGATGACTTGCCGCTGATCGCGATCATCAACGACGCCGAAGCGGCCCTCGGCACCGCCGTACAAACCGCCGTAAAACGCGCCGACGAACAAGCCTTCGCGCTGGCCAACGGTCAGAACCTGATGTTCTGCGAAGACGCCGCACGGCGTCTGAACCTGGCCCTGAAACGCTCCCCCGGCGTCAACGCCTTCCACATACGAGTCGTCCACGCGGAAAGCCTACACGCACACGATGCGGTCGCCGAAAGCCGCTGGAATTGGGAGGCCGCATGATCCGTTGCCAAGCCGTGCGTTGGGGTGCACCCGGCCAGCCACTGACGCCCTCTGTGGATTTCGAACTGGCCAAAGGAAGTCTGACCGCCGTCATCGGTGCCAATGGCTCGGGCAAAAGCAGCCTGCTGAAAGTTATCGCGGGTTTGCAAAAACCGCTAATGGGCAAAGTCATCCTGGATGTTCCACGCAAAGGCAGCCTCTCGTTCCTGCCCCAGCAACAACACCTGGATCGCCAATTCCCCATTAGCCTGCAAGAGTTAGTGGCCGCCGGTTTCTGGGGTAGCACGCAGTCTCCCGAAACGCGCAGACAGCGCCTCAAAGCCGTGCTGGAAAACTGGTGCCTGAGCGGACTGGAACAGCGCCCGTTGATGGCCTTGTCCGGCGGCGAATTGCAGCGTGCCCTGCTCGCCCGTTTGAGCCTCGCCGACGCACCATTGCTATTGCTCGACGAACCCCACGCCGCCCTCGACGAGCTCGGCCAAGCGCTGCTCTGGAAACACATTCACGCCTGGCATGCCGAAGGCCGAACCCAGCTGATCGTGTGCCATGACCTGGCCGCCGTTCGCCAACACATTCCTCAAACGTTGCTGATCAAAAGTACCGGCTGCGTCCTCGGATCGAGCGTCGATCTGATCCACCAACAACCCCATACGCGGGTGGCCTGATGCTCGCAGCCGCTCATCTTTGGCAACCGTTCCACGAGTTCGTGTTCATGCGCCGAGCGCTGCTGGGTGGATTGGTTCTGGCATGCAGCACCGCACCGTTGGGCGTGTTTTTGATCCTGCGACGCATGAGCCTGATCGGCGACGCGGTGGCTCACGGCATTCTGCCGGGGGCCGCATTGGGCTTCTGGTTCGCCGGATTGAGTCTGCCGGCGCTGACCGTCGGCGGCCTCGGTGCCGGTCTCGGCATGGCCGGACTCGCCGCCTGGATCACCCGTCGCACCGGCCTGCGAGAAGACGCCAGCCTCGCCGCGATTTACCCGATTTCCCTTGCCTGCGGTGTGCTGATCCTCGGCATCGCCGGCAAACGTCTGGACCTGTTACACCTGTTGTTTGGTTCGGCGCTGGCCGTCGATGGCCCGACGTTGACCGGCATGGTGTGGGTCTCGGCATTCAGTCTGATTGCCATGGCCTTCATCTACAAACCGCTGTTGCTGGACACCCTCGACCCACTCTTTCTGCAAACCGTCAGCCGACTCGGCCCCTTGGCTCACGGCGTATTTCTGACCCTGGTGGTGCTGAATCTGGTGATCGGTTTTCAAGCCATCGGCGCGCTGATGGTGGTCGGTTTGATGATGTTGCCCGCCGCCGCTTCGCGCTTCTGGAGTCGTCGCTTGCCCGTGTTGATGACCATCGCCGCCCTGCTCGGCTGCCTCTCGGTGTGGCTCGGACTGTTGCTGTCGTTCTACTACTCGCTGCCCAGTGGCCCGGCGATCGTGCTGGTGGCTGGCGGTTTGTATCTGCTGTCCGTGGTGTTCGGACCGGTGCACGGTTTGCTGCGCCGCCCGCCTTTGCTCACATCCCAATGAGGTGTTACCCGATGCGCGCTTTACTCGTGCTGTTCAGTTTGCTGCTGTCGATGTCGCTGTCTGCTGCGGAAAAACTTCAGGTAATCACCAGTTTCAGCATCCTCGCCGACATGACCCATCAAGTCGGCGGCGACCATATCCAGATCACCAACATGGTCGGCCCGGACGCCGATGCTCACACGTACGAGCCGACCCCGGACGACGCCAAGGCGTTGCTCAAAGCCAAACTCATCATCAAAAACGGCTTGAGTTTCGAGCCATGGCTGGACCGCCTGGTGACCAGCACCGAGACCAAGGCGCCAGTGATCAGCGCGAGCCACGGCGTCATCCCGCGCTCCCTGGATGAAGATGGCGAGACCATTCCCGACCCGCACGCTTGGCACAATCTGGCGAACGCTGAGCTGTACATCAGCAACATCACCAAGGCGCTGATCGCCGCCGACCCGACGAACAAAGCCGACTACGAACGCAACAGTCAGGCCTACCTGAAACAGATCTATGCGTTGCTTGCCGAAGCCAAGGCAAAACTCGGTTCGCTGCCACCGGGCAATCGCAAAATCGTGACGTCCCATGACGCCTTCGGTTACCTCGGTCAGGCTTACGGCATCGACTTCATGGCCCCTCAAGGTCTGTCCACTGAACGCGAACCGTCAGCCACCGAAGTCGCTGCATTGATCACCCAGATTCGCCAGGCCAAGGTCAAAGCGGTGTTCATGGAAAACATCAAGGATGCACGCCTGCTCAAGCAGATTGCCGATGAAAGCGGCGCGTACATCGGTGGCACGTTGTACTCCGATGCCCTCGCGGCGACCGGGCCGGCCAGCACCTTCGTCGGGTTGTTCGAGTACAACCTCAACACCCTGTACGATGCGTTGAGCAAGCCATGATCCGCAAGAATCCTTCCGGTGATTTGCCGGTGATAGCGGAGTCTGCCTACGTGGATAAAACCGCCATCATCTGCGGCAAAGTGGTGATCGGCGAGAACGTCTTCGTCGGTCCTTACGCGGTGATTCGGGCCGACGAAGTGGATGCCTCGGGCGAGATGGAGCCGATCACCATCGGCGCCAACTCGAACATCCAGGATGGCGTGGTGATCCACTCCAAGTCCGGGGCGGCAGTGACCATCGGCGAGTTCAGTTCCATCGCCCACCGCTCGATCATTCATGGTCCATGCAAGGTTGGCGATCGGGTGTTCATCGGGTTCAACAGCGTGCTGTTCAACTGCGTCGTCGGTGACGGCTGCGTGGTGCGCCACAACTCGGTAGTCGACGGTCGCGACCTGCCTGAAGACTTCTATGTGCCCTCCACCACCCGCATCGGCCCGAAAACTGATCTGTCGCAGTTCCCACCGGTGAGCGTCAGCGCCTCGGAGTTTTCCGAAGACGTGGCGCGCACCAACGTCGACCTGGTGCGCGGCTACAAAGCCCTGCAGAACGAGTTCTGACCATGAGCAGCGTGCTGATTCGCAATGCCCGGCTGGTGAATGAAGGCCGTGAGTTTGATGGTGATCTGTTGGTGAGCAACGGGCGAATCGTGAAGATCGCCAGCAGCATCCACGGTGAAAATGCCGACGTTGAAATCGATGCACAAGGGCAGTGGCTGCTGCCCGGAATGATCGACGACCAAGTGCACTTCCGCGATCCAGGCTCGCCAGACAAAGGCAGCGTCTACACCGAATCCCGGGCTGCGGTGGCCGGTGGCATCACCAGCTTCATGGACATGCCCAACACCAATCCGGCGACCCTGACCCTCAGCGCACTGGCCGATAAAAAGCGTCGAGCGGCAACTGACTCCGTCGCCAATTACGGCTTTCATTTCGGCGTGAGCAACGACAATCTCGACACCGTCGCCAAGCTCAATCCTTGTGAAGTTGCGGGAGTCAAAGTGTTCATGGGCGCTTCGACCGGCAACATGCTGGTGGATGACCCGAGGATTCTCGAGCGGCTATTCGCCGAGGTGCCGACCCTTTTGTTGGCCCACTGCGAACACACGCCCAGCATCGACGCCAACGCAGCGAACCTGCGTGAGTTGTTCGGCGAACACCTTCCAGCGGCGGCCCACCCGCTGATCCGCAACGCCGAGGCCTGCTTTCGCTCCTCCTCAATGGCTGTGGAACTGGCCAGGCGTCACGGCACCCGACTGCATGTTCTGCACCTGACCACCGCCCGCGAACTGGCGTTGTTCGAAGACAAGCCGCTGGCCCAGAAACGCATCACCGCCGAAGTCTGCCTGCACCACTTGCTGTTCGATGACCGGGATTACCCGAGCCTCGGCAACCTGATCAAGTGCAACCCGGCGATCAAAACCCAGGCCGACCGCGATGCCTTGCGCGAAGCATTGCTGAGCGATCGGCTCGACGTGATCGGCAGCGATCATGCGCCTCACACCTGGGCTGAAAAACAGCGGCCGTACAGCCAGGCGCCATCCGGCTTGCCGTTGGTGCAACATGCCCTGCCCGCGTTGCTGGAACTGGTCGCAGATGAAGTGTTGCCGATGACTACGCTCGTCGCAAAAACCAGTCACCGGGTCGCTGATCTGTTCACCATTCCCGACCGCGGTTATTTGCGCGAAGGTTATTGGGCTGACCTCGTTATGATCAAACCCGAACCCGGCGGCGTTGCCGTTTCCCAGCAGCCGATCCTGTCTCAATGCGGCTGGACACCTTTTGCCCGACAGCGTTTTCGCCACAGCGTCAGCACCACCATCGTGTCGGGGCAAATTGCCTGGCACGACCAACGTCTTAATGACAACTGTCAGGGTTTACCACTACGGTTTATGCGCTAGCACTCGGGAGTACCGACATGATTCACATCACCCTGAGCGATGGTTCATTGCGTGAATACGACCAGCCACTGTCGGTGTACGAGCTCGCCGCGAGTATCGGACCCGGACTGGCAAAAGCGGCGGTGGCCGGCCGAGTGGACGGCATCCTGGTGGACTGTGAGTTCATGATCGAGGCCGATGCCCGGGTCAGCATCGTCACGCCTCAAGAGCCCGATGGGCTGGAGATCCTGCGACGCTCCTGTGTATTGATGCTGGCCATGGCCGTTAAACAACTCCATCCCCAGGTGCAATTGCACTCAGGAACGGCGCTGGGCGACGGATTCTTTCATGAGTTTTCTGCCGAGCGATCCTTAACGCCGACAGACCTGCCACTGATCGAAGCCCGCATGCAGACGCTGGCGGCGACCAATCACTCGATTCGCCGTCAAGGAAAGACGCCGCTGTACCGCCTGGGGAACGTCGAATCTACGACCGCCGGCCCGCATGTCCCCGCGACCAGAGTGCTGCAAGCGTTCACCCTCGATCACATCAGCAGTACGTTGCCGCAAAGGATTTACGGTACGTGCTGGTCCTGCCAACAAGAGCTTGATAACTGGCGGACACCGCCCCACGTCATGATTGTCAGCATGGACCAACGTCAGGCGGATTACGCGCAGTCGGTCACCGAGGCATTGCGCAGAAGTGGCGTGCGCGCCCGCGCGGATCTGCGTCACGAGAAAGTCCGCCAAAAAATTCGCGAGCACAGTCAGCATGTGCCGTATCTGCTGGTGATCGGGGAGAAAGAAAAAGAAGGCGGGTTTGTCAGTGTGCGCAGCCGCACTGGGGAGGATTTCGGCAGGATGAGCGTTGAGACGGTGTGTGAGTGGTTGAATCAGGCCCGCTCCCACACAGTCATGTAAGGGCGCGGGCCTGCTGACGAGTTTTTAAGCTCTCGGTTTGACGGTCCCGCAATCCTGCCCCAACCACACAGCGCGGCTTTCGAGGCTACCCTTCTGCTGAATACCGGTAGCATTGAACGTGCCGTTAACCTTGGTGGTGAACTCACGATCACTGAGGAAAGTGGCGACACCGGCGCCCTGCGCTTTCGGACAGCTGAAGCGGAATTTCCACTGATTCCCGGTACGGTCGGTGATTTCCTGCTTGCAGCCCGACTGTGGATCGGTCAGCGGAATATTGTCTGTCTTCACCTGCTCCGGCGTCAGACAAGCCCGAATCCCTTTGCCGCCCATGGTGATGCCCTGCTTTTCGAGCTGCGCTCGCTGTTGAGGGGTCATCTGGCTCTGTATCTGGCCAAGGATCAGCTGCAAATCCGGGAGATTCTGGTCATCGACCTTCATGTTGCTTGTGGTCATTTCCCACAAACCGGGCTGCAACATCTGCGCCTGAGCGGCCACAGGAAGTGACAAACCAATAGCCATGGCCAAACCCAGCAGACGAACGTTCATCGAGTAACTCCTGATCATTAGTGGCCGTTAGACGTCAGCCAGTGGCTTCGGTTCATGGGCCAATTAAATAGCGACATTCTGCACGGAACATGGTCTGTTAAGCATTGAATCTTCAGGAGCAAGGCTGCCCCATGGATTACTTTGGACCGCATATTTTCGGCTACATGATTGCACTGCTACACACGCTGGGCCTGATCGCAGCCATCCACGCCGTGCTCACCGTCCGGACCGCCCAGGGATCGATCGCCTGGGCCCTGTCGTTGCTGTTTATTCCCTACCTCACGCTCATCCCCTACCTGGTCTTCGGTAGCAGCACCTTCGATGGTTACATCAACGCTCGGCGCCAGGCCAACGAAGAAATGCGCAAGGCGATCTCCGAGCTCAACTGGCGCCCTTGGGTAGAAGAGGCGCTGACCGCTCGCGCCTCCAATGCTTACGCGTCCTTGAGGGCCATGCCGAAACTGGGGCGCATGCCGTGCCTGGCGAACAACGAAGTGCGTTTGCTGATCGACGGCCAGGCCACCTTCAACGCCATTTTTGACGCCATCAGCAACGCGAAGGAAGCGGTGCTGATTCAGTTTTTCATCATCCACGACGATCGCCTCGGTCAACGCCTGCAAACCTTGCTGCTGAAGAAAGCCGCCGAAGGCGTGGCGGTTTATTTATTGTACGACCGCATCGGCAGCCACTCCTTGCCTCACAGTTACGTGCAGCCACTGCGCGATGCCGGCGTCGAGGTCAAAGCCTTTGCCACCCGCAGCGGCTGGCTCAACCGCTTCCAGGTCAACTTCCGCAACCACCGCAAGATTGTGGTGGTCGATGGTGTGCTGGGTTTCGTCGGTGGGCACAACGTCGGCGACGAGTACATGGGCGAGAAACCACCCCTCGCCCCGTGGCGCGATACCCATGTGCAAGTACGCGGACCGGTGGTGGCCTGCATGCAGGAATCTTTCGCTGAAGACTGGTTTTGGGCCGCCCGCTCATTGCCGCCGCTGATCCTGCCGGACGTTTACCCGGACGACGGCGTGCTCTGCCAATTGCTGGCGAGCGGCCCGGCAGATTCCTACGAAACCTGCTCGTTGTTCTTCGTCGAAGCCATCCATGCGGCAACCGAACGGGTGTGGATCACCAGTCCTTATTTCATCCCTGACGAAGCGGTATTCGCAGCGTTGCGGCTGGCAGTACTGCGCGGTGTTGATGTGCGATTGCTCCTGCCTTCACGGCCCGATCACCGCATCGTCTACGCCGCCTCCAGCCTGTACGCCTTCGAAGCGGTACGCGCCGGCGTGCGAGTGTTCCGCTACGAGCCGGGGTTTCTGCATCAGAAAGTGGTGTTGATCGACAGCGAAATCAGCGCCATTGGCAGTGCCAATCTGGACAACCGCTCGTTCCGGCTGAATTTTGAAGTGATGTTGTTGACGGTCGACAGCGCGTTTGCCGCCGAAGTAGAACAGATGCTCAACGATGACTTTGCACAGGCTCACGAGATCGCCAAAGAAGAAAGCCGGGAGACCCGCCGCCTGCAACAGGTCGGCATGCGGGTCGCCCGGCTTATTTCACCGATACTTTAAGGGTTGTAGATATCGTCGCGCGTCCATGGCAGTTCATGGCTGCCATCGGGGTGAGCTTTCACCGCGAGAATCTGGTGCAGATTGATCCAGCCCTTGGCGAACGCGTAAGCGCATCCCGCCAGGTACAGCCGCCAGATCCGTAAGGCCTGCTCTGGCACCAGCCTGGAAGCCGCTTCCAGGTTGTCTTCCAGGCGTTCACTCCAATGGTCCAGCGTACGCGCGTAGTGCAGGCGCAGGCTCTCGACGTCGACAATCTCCAGCCCTGCTTCGCTGATCTCGGCAGAGATCATCGACAGGTGCGGCAGCTCGCCATTGGGGAACACATATTTCTCGATGAATTCGCCCGCACCGCGCCCCACCGGACGGCCGTCGGTGTGTTTGGCGGTGATCCCGTGGTTCATCACCAGGCCACCCTCCTTCACCGCACCGAACAAGGTCTTGCAGTACTCGGCCAGATTGGCATGGCCGACGTGTTCGAACATGCCGACACTGACCACTTTGTCGAAGCGACCGTCCTGCGGCAGGTCACGGTAGTCGAGCAGTTGCAGTTCGACCAGATCGTCCAGGCCTTCGGCGGTCACCCGTTCACGGGCAAGTTCCAGTTGCGCTTTACTGAGTGTGATCCCGAACACCTTCGCGCCAAACTCCCGGGCCGCATAGCGTGCCAGTCCGCCCCAACCGCAACCGACATCCAGCAGGTATTCCCCTGGTTGCAGCCGCAGCTTGCGGCACAGGTGGCGGAATTTGGCTTGCTGGGCTTGCTCCAGCGTTTCGCTGCCAGTCTCGAAATAGGCGCAGGAATACGCCATGTCACTGTCGAGCCACAGCTGATAAAACGCGTTGGAAAGGTCGTAGTGGTAGGAAATCGCCTTGGCGTCGGTTTCCTTGTCGTGAACGGTGCGCACCGGCTGACTGTCGTCGTCCTCGCTCACCAATGCCTGGCTCCATTCATCGCAGACGCGGATCACGTCGCTGATGGAGCCTTCCAGTTCAAGTTTACCTTCGACAAACGCCGCTCCTAGCGCGTCCAGGCTTGGGTGGGTGAACTGGGTAACCATTTGTGGGTCCTTGACCACAATAGTGACGCTGGGCGTCGGCCCCAGGTTGAATTCATGGCCGTCCCAGAGTCGCAGGCGTAGCGGCAACTGCAGATTCTGTAAGGCCGGAGGAAGGTGCGCGAGCATGGATAGTCCCTCTAGTTTCAGACGTCTGATGTGAGGGTAGACCATCCTTGAAAAATAGCTGGCTATCGAATTAATAGCCCTTTTCTATGATTCGTAACGCTCGAACCCACCGTCGCGAATTCACAAAAGTGATTGCCCTCACCTAGATGACTACGAATTCGTCATACAGTTCTGAAAACTTGAAATCGACCGCGATCGCTCTGTTTAGAGCATTTACCCGACGTACTCAATCCTCATCCTCAAGCTTGAGCAATGGTTCCTGAAAACGCAGTAAACGCCCGGCGTTCCCCAACACCAGCAACGTGCTGAAGTTGTGCAACAGCGCAGCAATCATCGCGCCAGCAGCGCCAAGCCAACCGAAGGCAGCGAAGGCTACAATCGCCAGCGTCCAGCCCAGACCGATGATCACGTTAACCTGCAACGTGTGCCGGCACTGGCGACTCAAGCGCACACAGGTGCCGAGTCGACGCAGGTCGCTGCCAATCAAAACGATGTCGGACGAAGCCAGCGCGATATCCGCCCCGCCCGCGCCCATGGCCACGCCGACCACACCGGCCTTGAGCGCCAGCGAATCGTTGATCCCGTCTCCCACGACCATCGGCCGAAAGCCACTGCCGATTTCCTTCAGCACGCGATTGAGTTTGTCCTCAGGCAACGCTTGAGCTTCAACGTCGCTGATCCCGACATCTCGCGCCAATGTGTGTGCGACGCTTTGCCGATCACCTGTCAGCAGCAACTGCCGGCCCAACCCCAATTCACGTAGCTCGCTCAAGGCAAATCGAGCCTCGGGTTTGACGCTGTCGGCCAACAACAGCCAGGCGAGGAATTCACCGTTGAGCGCCAGCCCGGCAATCGGGCCATCGTGGTCGGGGACACTTGAAGTGGCGATACCCAACTGCGCGAACAACTCCGGACGACCGAGCGCCGCCTCGCCCTGCTCCGTCATCGCCACCACGCCCAGCCCCTGACGCTCGTGGATGTCGCAGAGCTGCAGAAAAGGTTCCTGGGTGACCAACCCGGCGAGCGCGCGGCTGACCGGATGACTGCTGGCAGAACCAAGGCTGGCAGCGAGTTTGAGGACGTGGCTGCGATCCTCGAGCGGGCTGTCGATGGATTGCAAACGCAAGGTGCCAAAGGTCAGGGTTCCGGTTTTGTCGACCACCAGTGACGTCAGGTCTGCCAACTCTTCGAGGAACGCGGAGCTGCGAATCAGAATCCCGTGACGAGCGGCCACCGCCACCCCGGCAATTGCCGTGGCCGGCGCGGACAACACCAGCGCGCAAGGACAGGCCGCCACCAACACCGCGAGCATGGCCTGGGCATCGTTAGTGACGAACCAGGTCACGGCGGCCAGCAGCAACACCAGCACCATGTAGCTGCCGGCGTAGCGTTCCAGCAACCGTGTGATCGGCGGTTTGGAACGCTCGGCGCTTTGCATCAGCGCAATGACTTTGCCGAGGGTCGACTCATTGCCGGTGCGAGTTACCTCGATGCGCAGCAGACCGTCGAGGTTGATCGCGCCGCCGAAGACCTGCATGCCGACGGCAGCCTCCATCGGCACCGATTCGCCAGTAATCGAAGCGGTGTCCAGGCTCGCCTGACCGGACAACACCCGACCATCCGCCGGCACTCGATCACCCGCGCGCACCTCAACGAGGTCGCCGGCCTTGAGTGTGCCGTTATCGACTTCGACGATGGAGCCGTCGGCCTGAACTTTGCGCGCGTGGCTGCGCGTCAGTTTGCCGAGGGCGCGAATTGCCTCCTGGGAACCGATCACGCTGCGCTCTTCCAGCACGTGGCCGAAGATCATGATGATCGGCAGCAACGCCGCAGTCAGCAGATCACCCGTGGCCCACGCCCCGAGCATGGCCAGGGCGATCAATTGATCAGTGATCCCGTGCAGGCTCGGATAACGCAGGCTGTACCAGGCTGAACGCATCACGGGCACGGCCACCAATAACGAAGCAAAGCCCAACAGCAATTGACTGACGCCCGTCTGCTCCGGCGACAACCAGCGCCAGGTCAGGCCGAGCGCGAGCAGGCCCAATGCGAGCATGGCCAGGGTCAATTGGCGGGCGGCGCTGCGTTGTTCAGCCGAGGACAACATGCTCGGTGCGGCGGCGGTTTGGGTGGTCATTGTGCAGCTCCCTGAATGATCAGGCGGGAATCATCTTTCGGATTGACCGTGGTCACCGAACCGGCCTGACCGAGAATCTTCGGCATCCGCTCGCGGTAGATGCGCAGCAGCATTTGCGGGTCGGTGCCCTGCTGCTGCGCCTTGGCCAGGCTCAACACCGTGGCCGTGTCAGCCGAGGCTTTGGCCAGCCGTTCGCTCGCTTGGGCATGAGCGACTTGCAGCGTGCGATCGGCTTGTTCGTTGGCAGTCTGAGTCAGTTTCTCGGCTTCAGTACGAGCGTTGGCCACGGCTTTGTCGGCTTGTTGACTGGCGGTCAGAACAGCGTTGAAGGCGTTGACCGCTGGCCCGGGCAGACTCGATTGCACGTCGACTCGCGTCACCTCTATTCCTAATCCCTGCCCGGTCGCGGTGAGGTCAGCCAGGCGCTGATTGATGGCTTGCACCAGATCACCGCGCAACCGTTCGCGGCGTTCAGCAGCCTGACTATCGGCGCCGATCAGCTCCGGTCGAGCGACCAGAATAGTGTCCAGATCTCGTGCGGCAGTGAGGGTCACCGCACTGCGAGTCACCAATCGATCCAATGCCGGCAACACATGTTCGCCTTGAAGGACGAAGGCATAGGGCTCGGTGACTTTGTAGAAAACCCGCACATCCAGTTGCACCACGCCCGCGTCACCGGTGAGCAAATAACCGGAGCCGGCGAGTGCATCGCTGATCGGTGTGGCGAAACTCGCCGCTCGATCCGCCTGCAACGCCGCATCGGTGCGCAGCAGATTTTCCACCCGACGCTCAATCACCCGATCCGCCGCGGGCAACAGAATCACCTGTTCAAAAGGGCGGGGCCAAGCCAATAACAGGCCAGCATTCTGGATGCGATCCAGCGCGCCGAAGTGCAAAACCACCGCGCGATTTTGCGGATCAATCTGCCGCACATTAGAGAATGCCCAAACCAAAGCGGCTAGCACTGTCACGGCGTAAAGGGCCAAAAAAGCCAATCGCCCCGCCTGAATCCAGGGACTGCTTAACTCATTTGTTCCACGTGGAACTAATTTCATGGCTGCGACCCGGCCTTGTTATCGAGGGTCGGCGGACCGTCAACCAACACCCGGAACGGCGCGGCGTCGGTGCGCAGAATTAGTTTTGTACCGGGCGTGACGATGGTGCCTAGTGTGTCGAGGGAGCGCAGCAGGTTGTAGAGCTGTGGCGATCCGGCGTAGGCGCGACCGTAAATTTGCGCGGCTTCGACGCGCGATTGAGCTTCGATATCGGCAGCTTTCACGGTCGCATCGGCTTGTACGATTCGTGCATCACGCTCGGCGGCAGAACGGATTTGCGCCGCTTCGCGCTTACCGATGGCCGTGCGTTCGGTGGCGATTGTTTCACGCTCGGCACGCATGCGATCGACCGTAGCGGTGAGGGTTACCGATGGCAAGGTCAGACGCTCGATGCCGACTTGCAGCACCCGCACGCCATAAGTGGTGAGCAGCTGCTGATCGATTTGCTGACGCAGTTGCGCTTCAAAATCAGCGATGTGTACTTGGTTGGCGTCGGTGTTCACCAGGTTAGCCAGATCAAAACTGCTAGCCGTGGTTTCCAGAGCCGACCCCACAAACGTGCGAATTTGCCGCGCTGCTTCGTCCGGTTGATTCTGTACGGCACGCATGAAGCGTTGCACGTTGTCCGGATCGCCCTGAACCTGCCAGGCCACATAAGCCTGAACAATGATGCGCAAACCATCCCGCGTACCCACATCCTGTAAACCACTCGAAGTCGTGCGCAGTCGCAGATCGACAGGAATCGCCGCTTCAAAAGGAGCAGGCCAACGCCAGCCAAGACCTGGTTCCAGCAATACCCGCGAAGGATTACCGAAGCGCGTGATCACCGTGGCCTCCCCCGAACGCACTTGAACCAGACTCGCCGCCGCGACGGCGAACGCTACCAGCAACGCTGCCCAGCCCATTCGCCGCCATGGGAACGGGCCCGCTTCCTGGGGATCACCATGGTGGTGATGGCCGTGGTGATGCCCGCCATGGCCGTGATCGTGGCCAGTGTGGTCATCGTGATCGTGAGTGTGCGACTGGCTCAATTGGCAGCTCCTGGCTGAGCGGTTTTACGCGCTGGCACAGGATCAACCGGCAGCGTGAATGTACGGAGGTCGATGGTCGGCGCATTACCACTGCCGCCCAGACGATGATCGAGCACCAGCAACCTGGCATTGGCCAAGCCCTGAGACAGTTGGCTGAAATACTGCTCCAGCACGAAGGCTTGGCCGGCACTGGCGTAGGCCTTTTGCTCGGCGCTGAACCTCAAGTCAGCCGCTTGGGCGGTGGCGTTGATTTCACGAGCGCTGGCCGTCGCTTGATCGCGAGCGATGCTGGCCTGCAATTGCGCCTGGTTGGTGGCTTCCGCCGCCGCCCCACGCTCGCGGGAAATCAATGCCTGGGCGCCAATCTGCGCAGCCTGGACGCCGTGATAAGCATTGGCGGCACCGGCCGGCGGATGAATCGCCTCGACCACGGTGGCGAGAATTTCCACGCCGCTGTCGAGTTTCTGCAGGTCAGCCTGTACCGCCCGACCAATCTCTTCGGCGAGCCCTACCCTGTCTTCACCGAGCAAACCGTCGAGGGTGCGCGAGGCGAAATCGTGGACCAGAATCCGGCTGGCGGTGCTGCGGATCAGTGTCGGGACATCAGCGCTGTTATAAGTCGCGGCCAACGCCGCTTGATCGCTCAGACCGATGCGGTAGACGAAGCGCACGTCCATGTTGACGATCTGGAAGCTCTGCTTGTCGGCTCGACTGCTGGCAATGACTTGGGATTTGTCGTTCACATGGCTCGCGTCCCACAAGCGATTGGCAATCGCGGGCGCCGGGCCTTCGGCGGGTTCGGCCACGACCGGCGCCGGTGTGTCGCCAACACTGGTGGCCAACTCGTGGACCACACCGTTCTCGACACTCAATACTCGGCCCAGAGGCCAAGGCAAACCTGCGTGCAAACCGGGACCGAACACCTCCACCGGTTTGCCGAATCGCTCGTAGATGCCCCGCCCTTGCAGCGGTATTTCGTGAATGCCGGTGAGTGACCAACCGACAATTGCCACCACCACCAGCACCGGAAAAAATGCCCGACGCATGTAGGTGAAGGCCCAGATCTGCCGCAGGTCGATGCCGAAGCGGTTGTGCAATTCGTGCTGCAACGCCAACAAAGGTTGCGGCGGCCAGCGCAGCATGTCGGCGACGAAGCTGCGCGCCAGCAAGGCAGGTTCGAGTTGTTCGCGCTGCGGACTGAACAATGACAGCAAGGCGCGCAACAGCAGCTCAGCGGCGACCAACCCTGGCAGCAAACCCATCAGTACCGCCAGACGCAACGGCCAGACCGAGGTTTCGCTACCCAACAACAGACACAAAGCGCTGAGCACCAGACAAATGATTGCCACCCGAGTCAGCTGCGCCAACGACGCTGCTTCGGGCCATTGCGCGACGTTTTCCTGCGCCAGTTGTCGCTCCAGCACCAGCAAACCGAAGGCCAGCAACAAGGACAGCGCCGCACCGACACTGGCCGACAATCCCAGTGCGGTTGGCGTCGGTGCAAGGTTCCAGATTTGTTCGATGCTCAATAACGTCAGCAGCGACCAACCTGCAAGCCATAGCGTCGGAGCGCCGATCTGCACCAGCATTCGCAGCCATCGCTGGCTGAGCCGATCCAGCAGCCGTTCGTACCAGCCCACCGGGGCAACGACTTCCTCAGCAACGACGACCTGCACGACCGGGTTCAACGCCCGTGCGCGCCATTGCGTCACCCACCAGGCCGATTGCAAACCGGCGACCAGCACCAGCAAACCGGCGCTCTGATTGACCAGCAACGCAGGCCAGAATGACTGTGGCGCAAACAGCCCGACAAAAAACGCCAGCAACCAACCTGCCGCCGCCAGAGCGCCCAGACCGATTGCGAACTGACGCAATCGTCGCCCTTGAAAAACCGCCTGCTGGAAACGCGGCAGCCCGGCTACTTGCGTCCCATCGACATCGAGATCGACTTGCATACCACCCCAGTGTTTATCGTTGCTCACATCACATTTCGTTACGATATAACGAAAACCGTGAAATTTCCGTTCTTAAATGCTGTATCTAAAGGCGCTCAACCTGTCGCTTGGCTGAAGCCTTGACCGAAATACTGCGGAACGCACATATTACGTTCGTAATTTTACCCAGGAACTACGTTTACCCATTCCGATCCGATTCACTCCAGGAGTACACCATGAGCATCTATGACGTCGTGATTCTGGGCGGAGGCCCCGGTGGTTATAACGCAGCGATCCGCGCCGGTCAGTTGGGCCTCAGAGCGGTTTGCGTCGAAGGACGCGCCACGCTCGGCGGCACCTGCCTGAACGTCGGTTGCATGCCATCAAAAGCGCTGCTGCACGCCTCCGAACTCTACGACGCCGCCATGGGCGCGGAATTCGCCAACCTGGGGATTGAAGTCAAACCCACACTCAACCTCGCGCAAATGATGAAGCAAAAGGATGAAAGCGTTGCCGGGTTGACCAAGGGCATCGAGTTTCTGTTTCGAAAAAACAAAGTCCATTGGGTCAAGGGCTGGGGCCACATCGACGGGCCCGGCAAAGTGACAGTGACCGACAGCCAGGGCGAAAAGACCGAACTGAACACCAAGAACATCATCATAGCCACCGGTTCCGAGTCCACTCCCCTGCCCGGTGTGGACATCGACAACAAACGCATCCTCGATTCGACGGGCGCACTGTCACTGACTGAAGTGCCCAAGCATCTGGTGGTGATCGGCGCCGGAGTGATCGGTCTGGAGCTGGGTTCGGTGTGGCGGCGTTTGGGCGCTCAGGTGACAGTGATCGAGTTTCTCGACCGGATCTGCCCCGGTGTGGATGGTGAAGCCGGCAAAACCCTGCAACGTTCGTTGAGTAAACAGGGCATCAACTTCAAATTGAGTTCCAAAGTCACCCGCGCCACCACCTCGGCCACCGGCGTTCAACTCAGCGTCGAACCCGCCGCCGGTGGCACGGCCGAAACGATTGAAGCGGATTATGTGCTGGTATCCATCGGCCGCCGGCCTTACACCCAAGGCCTGGGGCTAGAGAACGTCGGCCTCGCCACGGACAAACGCGGCATGCTCGCCAACAAAGGTCATCGCACCGAAGCGGCTGGCGTCTGGGTGATCGGCGACGTCACGTCCGGGCCGATGCTCGCCCACAAGGCCGAAGACGAGGCCATGGTCTGCATCGAGCAGATTGTCGGCAAGGCGGCCGAGGTCAACTACGACCTGATCCCCAACGTGATCTACACCAAACCCGAACTGGCCAGCGTCGGCAAGACCGAAGAGCAGCTCAAGGCCGAAGGTCGCGCCTACAAAGTCGGCAAGTTTCCCTTCACCGCCAACAGCCGGGCAAAGATCAATCACGAAACCGAAGGCTTCGCCAAAGTGCTGGCCGATGAGCGCACCGACGAGATTCTCGGCGTGCACCTGGTGGGTCCAAGCGTCAGTGAAATGATTGGCGAATATTGCGTGGCCATGGAATTCAGCGCCTCTGCCGAAGACATTGCCCTGACCTGCCATCCACACCCGACCCGCTCCGAGGCCTTGCGCCAGGCGGCGATGAATGTGGAGGGGATGGCGACGCAGATGTAATGGTGTCGCCCCTGATCGTTCCCACGCTCTGCGTGGGAATGCCACAACGGACGCTCCGCGTTCGGCTCCGGAAGGGACGCGGAGCGTCCCGGGCTGCATTCCCACGCAGAGCGTGGGAACGATCTTAGTTCGTGGGTAAATGCTCCAGCGGCAACGCCCCCGGGGTCTTCACCGTATGAATCGCAAAGTTGCTGCGGATGTCGCTCACGCCCGGCAATTTCAGCAAACGCCCCGTGAGGAAACGGTCATAGGCGCGCAGGTCCGGCACCACCACTTGCAGCAGAAAATCCGATTCCCCTGACACCAGAAAGGCCGAAATCACCTCAGGCAACGCGGTCACGGCCAGGCGAAAGGATTCGGCCTGTTCGTCGTTATGCCGCTCGACCTTGACCCCGACAAACACCGTCAACCCAAGCCCCACTTCGTCGCGATCCAGATTGGCCTGGTAACCGCGTATCACCCCGGCTTCTTCGAGCATTCGAACCCGGCGCAAACAAGGCGAGGCGGACAGGCCGATCTCGTCAGCCAGTTGCACATTGCTCAGGCGACCGTCCCGTTGCAGGGCGGCGAGAATCTTGCGGTCGTAGGCGTCGAGTTTCATGGTTTGGCAGATCCTGATGGTTTACCTGCAATTGAGTGGCAGGTTATGCCAACCGGAAGCATTTTAGAAGCGAACTACGCAACCACCTGCCCTGCCCTTCAGCCCTAGACTGGCCGTACCGAATCGACAACGAATGGGGTGCAACGTGGCAGGACTCTGGGTGTTTTTCATGGCGCTGGCGGTGGTCTATCTGTTGCCGGGCCCGGACATGATCCTGTTGTTGCAGACCGGTGCCCGTCAGGGCAAAGGCGCGGCGCTGGCCACTGCGGTGGGTCTGGGCATTGCCCGTGGTTGCCATGTGGCGTTGGCAGCGTTGGGGTTGGCGGCACTGTTCAAGGCTGCGCCCTGGACGTTCGACGTGGTACGCCTGGCCGGGGCCGCGTATCTACTGTGGATCGGCATTCAATGCCTGCGAACCACAATGCTGCCGAGTTTGAACGGAGCAGACGCCCCCACCGAGAAACCTCGCTGGCGCACAGCGATCCAGCGCGGTTTGTTGACTAACCTGCTCAACCCCAAAGCCTTGCTGTTCTGCTCGGTGCTGCTGCCGCAGTTCATCGATCCACATGCCGGGCCAGTGCTCGCGCAATTTGCGACCCTCGGGATTGTGCTGGTCGGTGTCGGCTTGCTGTTCGACAGCGCCTACGCACTGACCGGAGCAGCGCTGGGCCGTTGGCTGCAACGCAGTCCTTCAGCCCAGCGCCTGCAGCAGTGGCTATTCGGCAGCTTGTTGATCGGCTTCGCTGTGCGGCTGACCTTCGTGCAACAGGCTTGAGCCTTACCTAGTCCTGCGGCGGCGATTGATCAGCAACAGCGCCGCTGCCGTGACCGCTATCACACCGCCAAACTGCAACGGCGTTTTGTAAGGCCGCAGCTGCGCGCGCACGGCATCGGTAACCTGGGTCACATAGCGTTTGTCGACATTTTGAAAGTCCGGCTGCTGGCATTGATGACCAAAATCGCCAGCCCAAACCACATACGGCCCTTCCTCGACATAACGACGGTAGAACGCGCTTTGCTCTTGCAGGCTGGTGCCCCACGACGAAGCCTCGCACAGCACCGCAGCAAACGCCTGACTGCTGTGGGGCAGATGATCAGCGGCCTTGCTCGCCAACGCCGTGGCGACAAAACGGTAGTGGAAGCGCTCATCAGGCTGCGCCACCGTGGCTTGCTGGCGCTGCACTTCACCCTCGGCTATCAGCGGTCCGACCTTGAGTTCAGCGCTTTCGAGGCTGTAATTACCACCAAAGGTCGCGTAATCCGGGGACAGCTCGTAGCCCAACAACTCCATTCCGTCGAAACGCGCGAGTGTCGCGGCATGGTAGTAAGCGAATGCCCGTTTGGTCGGCCACCATTTGGATTCGGCGTCGTGGCGCAACTGCCCGTACCACGTGGCCTTGTGTTGCAACTCGACGTTGTCGAAGTACGCAGGAGCCTCGTCGTACCGCTCTTCGCGAAGTAAGCGCCGCCCGAGCAAATTGCGCAGCTTCGCCGCCACCGGTAACTGCACGTAGTTATCGCGATCCTGCTGAGTCAAAGGTGGCGGTGCCGGCACTTGAGTGTCGACGTATTGCTTGAGCTCATCGACGGTCAACACCCGCTCGGCGACCGTGGCGGCGTCGAACCAGTAGATCTCTTTACTGCGATAAAGCTGATCGAACGCTTGCAGGTAATCCCCGCGTTGCAACGCCAGGATCGCGCGTTCCCCTTCAACCCGGCACTTGGGCTGAAGCGTTTCGAAGTCCCAGTCTGGCGTGCGCCGCTCACCCCACGACTCATTCTGCGGGAAGGCCTGGGCAGCCTTGGCATACGCCGCGGCAGCCGCGTTTTTATCGCCATCGCGCACGGCCAGTTTGGCCCGCAGCCACCACGCCAGTCCGCCATCACCGGCGTGTTCGAGGAACGCCTTGGCGCTGTCGTAATCACCCTGTTGATAATTCACCGCCGCCAGGCGATCCGCGTTATCGAGGCTACCGCGGGTGCTGTTTTGCAGCAGTTTGATCAGTTTCAATTCGTTCGGCGGTTGATCACCGAATGACCAGCCCAGTCGGCTGATCAACGAGGCCGTCACCAGTTGCTGTACCGGTTTGCCCTTGAGCAACACCGCCAGTTGATCCTCCGGCAGCGCCGCCAGATCAGCGACCAACAGTTTCAGCGAGGTGTAACCCACCGCCGAACCTTGAAGGTTTTGCATGGCGTAGAGTTCGATGGCGCGGTTCCAGTCGCCGGCCGTGCGGGCGACGCGGGCCTCTTCGCCGAGGCTGGCGACACCCAGTTCCAGAGGGTCACTGAAGCCGTCGATGGTCAGTTGACGAGTTTGCTCGAAAGCCTTTCGAGACTGAGCCAACAGATCGGGACCGGCGTCCGCTTCCGCGCTCATCGCAAACAGCGCCCGACCTGACGAATAAGCCGCCCAGGTGCTGCGCAACGCCCGTTGATCCGCCGGCAATGCCAGCACCTTTTGGAAGTACTCGGCTGCCAGCCCATGATCACCGGCATTGAATGCCACAGCGCCGGCCAGATAAAGCGTGAGCTCAGCCGGCAGGCTCGCGCCCTGACTCTCGACCTCATGCGTATCGGTCAGGCTGCGTAACTGTTTCACCAGCGTTTGCTGCTCAGCCGTCAAACCAGATTGCTCAGCCTTATCCCGCTGTTCTGCATAGTCGGGCGCCTCCATGTTATAGACAGTTTCGGTGACGTTCTTCAGCCCGGCGACCGCATGCCCGAGACGACTGATTTCAAATCTGAAGTTGCCTTCCGGCAGCTCCGCCAGCGACTGGCCGCGGTTGTCCAGCAGACGCATCGGGAAATCCGGTCCGCAGGCCAGCGCCGAACCCAGCGGCAGACTGAGGCTCAGGCAAAGCAGATGGCGGGGCCAGTTACGGGTCAACATTCGAACCTCCTTGATCAATATGTGCGCAACGAGCCCAACCCATGGCGCGCTGCCCGCCGGCCGGTATTCGACCCTCGCGCAGGCGGGTGAAGGTAAGCAGATCCGGACGCTGTTGCAATGCATAACCGGCCAGCGCATCGGCACCGTCACAGCCCTGCACCGCGAGTGTCAGGCGTTCGGGCCAGGCGCTGTCGAGGTTGCCCTGATTGCTGAGGCTGATGTCATAGAGGCCGTTCTGCCCCGAGAGTTTCAACGCCAGTCGACTGTCGAGGGCATCGCCACGCGCCACGGCCCCCAGGGTCATCAGGCTCCAGGCCCGGCGGTCGCTGGCCAGCGGCAAACGAAACCAGATCAGGCCCGCCAGATGAGTGGGTGGATCGTTGCGCAATTCGGTCCCAAGCCGGCTCAGTTGCTGCGGATCAGCGAGCAATTCCCGGCGCTTGCCGCCCCGTTCGATCGGCACTTCGCTTTCCACCACCGGCGCACCGGCGGCGCCCGGCAACAACGCCACACCGTAGGCCGGCAGCGCCAGATAGAAAGGTTTGGAGGTGATGCGGCTCCAGGCCTTGGTCCATTGTCGAGCCTGATCCGGGTCGAACAAGCCACGACGCGGATTACTCACCGCGTGCACCTGCAATACGCTGCTGTCGACTGTGGATAACAATGCCGGCAATTCGGGACTGTCGAGCCAGGCCGGCAATGCGGTGATGCTCAGCGGAATAGAGGCCGGCAATATTGCGCGCAGATGCGTAAGAAATTCACGGTAGGCCGGTAGCCGAGCATTACCGGCATCGTGGTCGATTTCCACGCCGGAGAGATTCAATCCCTGCCCTTGCCAATCGCCGAGCACCTGTTGAATTTGCGTGGTGACTGCATCCCGATCCAGCGACTTGAGCTGGCCATCAAGTCGAATCACCGCGATCAGCGGCCGACCGTCACGTTTAAGCAGCGCCGGGTCAATCCGCGCCCGGCTCCAACCCGCCTCGGGGAATGCCTGCAAGGCCAGCACCCGCAGGGTGGAAAAGTCAGCGCGGCTGTCCCTCAGCGCCGCATTGTGGGCCGGTGTCCATTGCCGTTGCCAGACGTAGAGTTGCTGATCGAGCGGTGGCGCGTCCTGTCGTTCGCAACTGTTGAGCAGCACTACCGCGGCAAGCAACGCCGACAGACGAGCGAAAAAATACATAAAGCCCCTTGAGCCGAATCAGATCCTTTGTAGCAGGCTCGGCAGATGCTACAGGTCAAGGACCAAAGGCTGCGACCCCTGCGCCGGAATCGCACAGCAAATCAGCACGTGTCCGTCATCCGGCACTTCGGCCGGCGGCTGTGGATAATTCACCTGGCCGCTGATCAGCCGGGTCTTGCAGGTCCCGCAGGAACCACCACGGCAGCTGAATTCCGGGCGCAATCCACGGCTTTCCGCCAACTCCAGCAAACTGCCGCCGTCCGGTTGCCAGCGGGCCTCCTTAGCCGAGCGCTGAAACACCACCGGCACCGAGGTGGTAGCAGCGGGCGGTTGCTCGATGACCACCGCGTCGGGGTCCGGCACCCGGCGCAAGGTCGAGGGGCCGAAGGTTTCGGCGTGAATCCTTACATCACGGATGTCCAGTTCCCGCAGGCCGTCGTACAGCCCTTGGGTAAAACTGCCCGGACCGCAGAGGACAAAATCCAGCTGATCGTAGTCCTCCACTTCAAGGAGGGTCTTGAGCAGCGCGGTATCGATCCGCCCAGTCAGGTCGAAATCCTCACCCTCCAAGGTCCCTGCTTCCGGCTGGCTCACCAGACGCAGCACCCTGACCGCATCACCTGCGCCATCGAGCAAGCGATCCAGCTCAGGACGAAACACTTGATCGGCCAACGTGCGCGAACTCTGGAAAAACCAGGTGGGTCGGATGTGCCGGGTGCGCAGGCCTTGGTAAACCACCTCGCGCAGCATCGACAGCAGCGGCGTGATGCCGACACCGGCAGCCAATAACACCAGCGGCCGACGCTCATTGGGCGCCACAGTGAAATGCCCTTGAGGCGCACGGGCCTCCAACAGATCACCGACGCGCACCTGTTCATGCAGATGCGAAGACACCAAGCCTTCACGCTTCACACTGATGCGGAAAAAATCATCGGACGGCGCGCTCGACAGACTGTAAGTGCGGATATGCACCTCGCCGGCAATGTTGAAGCGCAGCGGCAAATGTTGCCCGGCCTGAAACACTGGCAACCCCGCGCCATCGGCAGGCTCCAGATAAATCGAGCGGATGTTGTGGCTTTCCTCTTTGATGCGCGCCACCCGCAGCGGCCGCCAGGTATCGCCCAAGGCCTGGGCTTGCAGACGGGCGTTGGCTTGCTCCCAGGTACCGGTGAGCAAACTGGTGGGTGACACACCGTCGAAGCGCCAGCGCAGAGCAAGCGCAGCGGGCCTGCGCACCACGCGTTCGACCTCGAATGTCCACAAGCGCTCGGCGCCTTGAAACGCCTCGACTTGTGGGCCTTCAAGAATGACGTCGGTGCGGCCACTGAGGTGCAGCAGCTCTCCCGAATTGAAGTCGATAAACAGCAAACCGGCCCGGGGATTGAGCAGCAGGTTGCCCAAGGTGTTGAAAAACAGGTTGCCAGCGAAATCCGGAATGGTCAGGCGATTGCCTTCTACCTGTACGAAACCGGCCTGGCCACCACGGTGAGAAACGTCCACCGAGCGTTGGCCATCAACGTCCACGTAACTGGCGACAAAGAACGTATCGGCGCCCGCGATCAGGGTTTTGGCCGCTTCATCCAGCCCGTTGAGGTGTTGCGCGATGCGAGTCGACGGATCCGCCAACGGCACCGAGCGAAACTGCCGCAATTGGATGTATTGCGGGCAATTGCCGTAGGACTGCTCAACCGCCACATCGAAGCCGCTCGCCGTCATCGCGCCGACTCGGCCGTTGATGCGGTTGCGACGCCGGGTGTGCAGTTCGATCCCCAGCAGGCCGATCGCCGCGCCCTCCGTCAATTGCGCAGGATCATCAACCCCCGGCAGGCTGCTAAATTGCAGCGCACCCGGCGTTGGCGAGTGAGCGAAACCCGGCGACCCTTCAAGAATACTGGCCCATGGATTACCGTCGGCATCCACTGCGCCGTACAGCATGAACGGCAGTTGCTCATAGAACGTGCGGTGCTGATCCGGCATCTCGCGGCGAATCACCTTACGACCGAGCACCTCCATTCGCTCGGCAATGCCCACATGAGCCTGCAATTGTTTCTCGCCGGCGTGCCAGGGTGAACGGTCCACAACGACTTCTCCCCTGCGCCATCGGCGCAGTGTGAATGACCCGACAGTGCCGGGCCGTAAGCATCAGGCAGTTTTTTGCAGACCGGCCACGGTGCGCGGCATGCCGACAAACCCTGGCAAGGCTTCGATTCGTGCCAGCCAGGCGCGGATGTTGGCGTAATCCTCCAGAGACACGTTGCCTTCTGGCGCATGGGCGATGTAGCTGTAGGCCGAAACGTCGGCAATGGTTGGCTCGGCGCCAGTCAGATACGGCGTTGCGGCCAGTTCCTGATCGATCACTTTGAGCACGGTGTGGGAATAAGCGATCACTTCTTCAGCGTTGTAAGCCGCACCAAACACCGTGATCAGCCTCGCTCTGGCCGGGCCAAAGGCAATCGGCCCAGCGGCAATCGACAACCAGCGCTGAACCTTGGCCGCTCCGACCGGATCGCTTGGCAGCCAACGGCCGTTGCCATATTTTTGCGCCAGATAAACCAGAATCGCGTTGGAATCGGCCAGCACCACGCCTTGATCATCGATGACCGGAACCTGGCCAAATGCATTGAGCGCGAGGAAATCCGGCTGTTTGTGCGCGCCCTTGGCCAGGTCGACAAATATCAGCTCGGTGGGCAAATGCAGCAGGGACAGCATCAGCTCTACGCGGTGAGCGTGGCCGGAACGTGGGAAGTTGTAGAGTTTGATCGCTTGCATGGTCGACTCCGCTGGGTGGTGGCGCTGTTGAACAGTGTTCAGCACCGATGGGGGGCTATCTTCCACCCGCAACCAAAACAACAGAATAACCAGCCTACGCAATCCATTATTTCACCCAGTGAAATAAACCATCAGGCCTGCAAGGACGGATGCTCACGCAGCGCGCTCACCGCAAAATCCACAAAACTGCGAATCCGCGCAGGGGCCTTGCGCCCGCCCTGATAAACCACATGGATAGGCAATGGCGGCAGTTCGAAGTCAGCCAGAACGATTTCAAGCTCACCGGAAGCGACTTTACTCGCGATCTGATAAGACAGAACCCGGGTCAGCCCCAAGCCAAGGCACGCCGCCGTAATAGCCGCCTGATTGGCCGTCACCACCAGGCGCGGCGCTGGTCGAACACTCAGCGGCTCTCCCCCTTCGAGGAACGGCCAGGTTCTCGACTGACCGATAGAGGACGTCGCAACAACCGGCGCCTGAGCCAGATCCTGAGGATGTCGAGGTCGACCATGGGCCTTCAGGAATCCCGGCGAGCCACAAATCACCCGCCGAACCTCACCCACGCGAATCGCGTGCTGATTACTGTCGGGCAACTCACCGATCCGCACGGCGACATCGACGCCCTCCTCAACCATGTTGACCACTCGATCGACCAGCAATCCATTGATGCTGACTTCAGGAAACTGCGTCAGATAATTCACCATCACGGGTGTGACAAACAGCTCACCAAACAACACCGGCGCAGTAATCGTCAATTGCCCACGCGGCTGGGTGTGGCTGCCCGCCGCCGAGTCCTCGGCTTCCTGCACCTCGGCGAGAATCCTCCGACAGTCTTCCAGGTAACGCTGACCCGCCTCGCTCAAATGCACGCTGCGGGTGGTGCGCGTCAGCAGCGAGGTGCCGATGCGTTTCTCCAGCGCCGCCACCGCGCGAGTCACGCTGGCGGCCGACAGGCCCAAACGCCGCGCCGCCGCCGAGAAGCCTTGGTCTTGGGCGACGGCAGCGAAGACCTGCATTTCCTGGAATCGGTCCATGGGCGTGTCCTCAATTCAGATAAAAAAAATCGCAACCGTAGGCTGCGATTTTTAATGTGTTGGTGCCGAACAAAATAATTTGACACCAGCGGCCTAACAAAAGCTGGTGCTAAACTGCATTTCCGAATAAGCCACTGGGTAAACATTCTGACACTTAACAGCTCAAGCCTCTAAAGCAACCCAGATTTTCAACAATATATTTTGACAACAAGGTGAGAAATTCCTTCCCCCAAAACACACAAGCCTAACGACCCCTAACCGGAAGCCGTTAGGCTCGGGCTGCGGCCACTCAATGGACCACTCAAAAAGGGCCTGATGTCCCGAGGCCGAACAGAGACTGGGCCTGCTCCCGAAGCCTTCCCTAACTCCATGGACTCCCCGCTCAGTAACTCTCCGAGTTGAGTTGCCTCGCCTCATGGGGCGACCTTCCACTCCACTCCTTGAAGGCGCGAGTGAAGGCGCTGTGCTCCGAATAGCCCAGCAGCATGGCGATATCCACGATTTGCAGGCGTGGATCGCGCAGGTACGACAACGCTAGTTCGTGGCGGACCAAGTTCAGCTCATAGCGAAAGCTGGTGCCGGCCTCTTGTAGACGGCGCTGTAGCGTGCGTGACGAGGTGCCCAGTTGGGGGCTTATCCGCTCTATGCTCGGCTCACCTTCGCGCAAGGCATGGGTAATGGTCTTGCGCAGCTGTTCCACGAATTCATCCTGCTGTGGCAACTGGGCCAGCAGGCGATCCGCATGTTGTTCCAACAGGGAGACCAGCGCCGGGTCGGGGCTCTTAAAGGGCAGTTCGAGCAGTTGCGCGGAGAAACGCAGGACCGCCTCGGCCTGACCGAAGCGTACCGGGCAGCCGAAGAAGGCTTCGTACGGGCTGGTGTCGAGGGGGCTGGGATGATTGAAATCGATTCGCAACGGGTTGACCGTGCCGCGCACTAGGGCACGGCAGAACTGCACTATGGCAACCATACCGGTTTCGTTCACCAAGGGTCCGGGCTGGTACTGGCTGACATCCCAGACCAGTTCGAACCAGCCGTCGCCGTCGCGGCGAGTCATGGGAATGACGTCGTACACCAGGCGAATGTAGCGCTCCAGGCGTTGAAGAGCCGTACCGAGATTACCGCAGGCCAGCAGCACCGAGCCGAGCACACCGATATGCCGGGCGCTGATGGTTTGACCGACGTGTAGGCCCAGCAGCGGGTCGTCCAGTGCCTGCGCCGCCGTCACCAGCAGGCGATCCCAGCATTCCACGTCAACGCCGCCGACACCCTCTTGGGCGGGTGTGGGCCAGGGCTGGCCAAGCACCGACTCGGGCTCATGACCGAGCGCCTCCAGGTATTCATAGAGCAGTTGCACGTAGGTCTCGGGCACCACGCGCCTATACAAAGGCTGGCTCATCGGGCCTCTTTGGGTGGGTTGGCCTTTTGTTGTTTGACGCAAAGTGTCAAGCAAGTCGTCGGATACCGTCAAGCCTTCCTAACGGCAGCGGCCGAGAATGACGGCACTCCAGCCATTCCAGCAGATGCCGTTCATGAACACGATCACCGATCTTCTGGCACCAGCGACAATCCAGTTCTTCTCCAACGGCTCGCGTTGCGTTGCCGACTTTTACCGCCCACTGGGTGCAGGACCTTTCCCGGTGGTGGTGATGGCGCATGGGCTTGGCGGGACGCGCAAGATGCGCTTGCCGGCCTTTGCCGCCCGCTTCGCCGCCGCCGGCTACGCTTGCCTGGTATTCGACTATCGCCACTTCGGCGACAGCGAGGGCGAGCCTCGCCAACTGCTGGATATCAACCGCCAGCTCGAAGACTGGAAAGCCGCGATAGATCACGCCCGCCGCCTCGCGGATGTGGACCCGCAGCGTGTCGTTATCTGGGGCACCTCGTTCGGTGGCGGGCATGTGCTGGCCACCGCCGCCGACGATGCCAGGGTGGCCGCTGTCATTTCCCAATGTCCCTTCACCGACGGCCTGAGCTCCAGTCTTGCCACCGAACCCCTGGTGTCACTTCGCCTCACCTTGCTGGCCCTGGCCGACCGTATCGGCTCGTGGTTCGGCGTCAAACCCATCCTGGTTCCGCTCGCCGGTCAACCTGGCGATACGGCATTTATGACTTCGCCGGATGCCTGGAGTGGCTATAACGGGCTGATCCCGTCAGGTGCGCGTATCCGCAAAGAGGCCGCCGCGCGCTTTGCCCTGGACATCATTCGCTACTACCCCGGGCGCAGTACACCTCGTATCCAGGCCCCCGTGCTGTTTTGCGTGTGCGATCCCGACAGCGTGGCACCGGCGAAGCAGACGCTGCGTCACGCCCGGCGAGCGCCACGTCATGAGATCCATCGCTATGCCCATGGGCATTTCGATATTTATGTGGGCGAAGCCTTCGAGCAGGTGGTGGGTGATCAACTCGACTTCCTCAAGCGCAACGTGCCAAGCCCCCCAACGAAGAGATAAGAATATGTACGACCTTCAAGGCAAAGTGGTTCTGATCACCGGCGCGGCTGGCGGCATCGGCGCCGCCAGTGCACGCGAATTGTATGTGCAGGGCGCCAGCCTAGTGCTGACCGATACCTCGCAGGAGGCGGTGGACAAGCTGGCCCAGGAGTTCAACAGCCAACGCGTGTTGCCGCTGGCGTTCGACGTCACCGACGCCGAGGCGGCAAAGGCAGTGATACGCCAAGCAGTCGAGCGTTTCGGCCGTCTCGATGTGGCCTTCGCCAATGCCGGCATCTCCTGGCGAGGCGTACCGGCGACCCTACGCACCTGCGACGAAGCGGAGTTCCGCCGCATCATTGAAGTGGATCTGTTCGGTGTGTGGCACGCGATGCGCGCCGCACTGCCGGAGGTCGTGCGCAATCGGGGCCAAGTGCTGGTCACGTCGTCGACCTATGCCTACTTGAACGGCATGGCCAACGCGCCCTATGCCGCGAGCAAGGCGGCGGTGGAGTCGCTGGCCCGCTCGCTGCGCGCCGAGTTAAGTGCGACCGGGGCCAGCGCCAGCGTGCTCTATCCCGGCTGGACGGCGACCGCCATCGCCAAGGTCGTCTTCGGTGGCAACGCCATCGCCACCCAGATGAACGAGACCCTCTTGCCGGCCTTCCTGCATCGGGCGATTGCACCGGAACAGGTGGCACGTGGCGTGGTGCGCGGTCTACAAAAGCGCCAGCCGCGCATCGTTGTACCGGCTCGCTGGGCGCCCATCTCACTGTTGCGCGGCCTGTTCAATGTTTTCACGGACTGGCATCTGACACGCGATGCCCGCCTGCAACGGTTGCTCCACCAATTGGAAGAAGAAACCGTTCGCACCCAGAGCCCAAGTTGATGCCCCACTACTTGCTTAAGGTTCACTCATGAAAAGCTACTCGTTGAACGACCGCGTCATCGCCATCACTGGTGCCACGGGTGGTCTCGGCAGGGCCGCCGCGCAGGCCCTGCGCGACAAAGGCGCGAAGCTGGTCTTGCTGGATCTCGATCTGGATAGCCTGAATGCCATGGCTGTCACCCTGGGCGGGCCTAATGTCGCTGTCGGTTGGGTGGCCAACGTGCGCTCAATTGAGAGTCTGGAAACAGCGCTGAAAGAGGCCGCGCAGCATTTCGGCGGAATTGATGTGGTGGTCGCCGGCGCTGGTGTCAGCTCGGTGGTAGCCCTGGAGTATATCGATCCCGCCACGTTTGACCGGGTCATCGATATCAACCTCAACGGTGTGGCGCGCACCTTCCGCGCTTCACTGCCCCATGTGAAGGCACGCCAGGGCTATCTACTGGCCATCTCGTCTATGGCGGCTTTCGTTCATTCGCCGTTGAACACGGCCTACACCGCCAGCAAGGCCGGAGTCTGGGCCCTGTGTGACAGCTTGCGCCTGGAGCTTCGTCAGCACGGCGTGAGTGTCGGCTCGTTCCACCCGACCTTCTTCCAAACGCCGATGATGGAGGCGATCGTTGATGGGCCGTCCTCCACCCTGGTCTGGAATAACCATCAAGGGGTCTGGCAGTTCGTCGCGTTGGAGCAGGTGGTGGCCGCCCTGGTGGACTGCATCGAGCAGCGGCATGACTTGGTGACGGTGCCACGCAGCCAGGTGCTGGTGGCGAAAGCGCCAGGCTTGCTGCGCCGGCTTATCGAGTGGATCGGTTTCGACGCTGGAAAAGTCGCCGAAGCGGTAAGGCTCAGCGATGAAGACAAGGCTTCATTAGGTCAGGGTCGCAGCCGGAACGAATGACCGCTTCTGGCCGTGGGCATGTCGCCCGCATCCGGGCCGGAACTAACCAGGAAATCCTGGCGCCGCTCTTGGGGCGCTATAGCTTCAAAGTCGAATGGCTTAATGAGTCCCTGACTCGCATTTGTAAGTCCAGCAGTCGTGCCCTGGCGGTGTTCCGTCAGGGTCTTTTGCACAACTTCGATCAACTCCAACCGGCACTCAAAAGTGCACAGGAAGGCGAAGCCTTGCCTGCGTGCAATCAACAAAAACAATAAACGAGAGGTGGAAAATGAAACTCAATAGCCGTGCGATCCCGTGTCTCTCCGCTCAGCGAAAGTGTGCTGCGTGGATTAAGTACACCAGTGTCATGGCACTGCTCAGTGCCTCTACAATTGCAGGCGCCAATGGCATTGCTCTTAACGAACAAAGTGCCAGCAGTGCGGGAACTGCTTATGCGGGAAGGTCGTCTTCCGCACTGGACGCCAGCACCATCTACGGAAATCCTGCTGGCTTGACCAAGTTGAAACGTACCGAGATTTCCGGCGGGGCCGCGATCATCTCGGGGAGCGACGACATTAGTGATGCGCAGAGCAGTGTCGCAGGAACGAATAAGGGGGACTCGGTACCTTTGGCGGTCGTGCCCTTCGCCTATATGTCGACGCCGCTTGATGATCGTTTTTCGATTGGTCTGGGTCTCTATGCTCCGAGTGGTTTGATCAATGATTATGAGAGCACTTTTCAGGGCCGCTACCAGGGTTCCTATAGCTCGACCAAGGAGGTAACCCTGCAGCCCACCATTGCCTATCGGATCAATGATTACGTGTCCATTGGTGGCGGACCGACCATAAACCATTTCGATGCAAAACTTCAGAATTACCTGGCCACCGGCGCCCTGAACAACGGCCAGGACACACGGATCACCATCAAAGGCGATGACACGGCAATTGGCTACAACGTCGGCCTCTTGGTTGACTTGAGTGATGCAACGAGTTGGGGGATTAACTATCACTCGAAGGTGAGCTATTACCTCAAAGGGCATACCGAGGTTTCCGGCTCCCCGAGCGTTATCCCGCTGGACGGAAAGTATGACAACAAGATAGACATCACGATGCCCGAATCCGTGGACACCTCTATCACCCATCATTTCAATAGTCGCTGGACGGGATACCTGGGGACCACCTGGAAACGTTGGAGCCGGATCCAGAAGGTCGAGGTAGTCAACAGCGGTCTTTCCCCCGTGGGCCAGGCGGCTGGCCTGGGAACCGTGACCGAAGAAATGAACTGGCGCGACACTTGGGCCACCGCAGTTGGCGCATCCTTTCAATTGAACCAACAATGGCTGCTGCGTGCAGGCTACGCCTACGATCCGTCGCCAATCAGCAATGCTGATCGTAGCGTGCGCGTACCGGTTGGTAACCGCCAAGTCGTGACCCTGGGTGGCGCTTATTTGCCGAGTCCCGATCTGACGATAGACTTTGCTTATGGTTATCTCTGGGAATCCAGAGCCTCGGTAAACCAACCGAACAACTCCGGCCTTCAACCTGAATACAGTGCTAATTACGAAAACAGTGCGAATATATTTTCAGTGCAGGCAACCTATCGGTACTAATCCTCACCCTCATAAGCCCGATGAAGGTCAGTTAAGCAATTTCAGCCGTGACGCACTCTTTGTTGTAGCAGCCTTGTCTACGACATCCGGAGAAAACTCGGATACGAGCAAATACCCATATTCAAGGTCAGACAACAGGTGATGGAGACGATCAGTTTTTACGCCCAGCACTTTGCGGGAGCGGCCGTGCGAAGGGACGTCCTGGCGATCAATATCGGATTGTGTCTTAAAGCTACGACCACGCAAGCCAACCTCCCATGCCTTCTGCGGCCTCCACATATCCTCAAAATGGAATGTGCACAAAAAGTCCTAGGAAATATCAGCGCTGTGAATAAGTCTGAGCACCAGTACCAGACTAATCCTTTAGCGAGATCACAATCCAAAATCAGACATATGGTGGAGGACGTAAAAAAGAAAAAGCCCCTGAAATCAGGGGCCTTAGGCATTGTGTCAAAATCTATTCTCTGGTTTCAGAATATTTTGTCTGTTGTCAAAATGTATTGTCTGAAACCAAATGTTTCCATCACCTGTGGATAACTTATTCCACCGTCACCGACTTCGCCAGGTTACGCGGCTGATCAACGTCGGTGCCCTTCAACACGGCAACGTAATACGAGAGCAACTGCAGCGGAATGGTGTAGAGGATCGGCGACAGGATGTCGTGGATGTGCGGCATTTGCACAACATGAGTGCCTTCGCCATTGGTCATGCCAGCTTGTTCGTCTGCAAAGACGATCAGCTCGCCGCCACGGGCGCGGACTTCCTGGAGGTTGGATTTCAACTTCTCCAGCAGCTCGTTGTTCGGTGCCACGGTGACCACTGGCATGTCGTTATCCACAAGCGCCAACGGGCCGTGTTTCAGCTCGCCGGCCGGATAGGCTTCAGCGTGGATGTAGGAGATTTCCTTGAGCTTGAGCGCCCCTTCCATTGCCACCGGGAACTGCGCACCACGGCCGAGGAACAAGGTGTGGTTTTTCTCGGCGAACAGCTCGGCGACTTTTTCGACGGTGCTGTCCATGGCCAGGGCTTCGCCGAGGCGGGTTGGCAGGCGACGCAGCTCTTCAACCAATGTGGCTTCGACGTCTTTGGCCAACGTACCTTGAACCTGGCCCAGGGACAAGGTCAGCAACAACAGACCGACCAATTGAGTAGTAAAGGCTTTGGTTGAGGCTACGCCGATTTCGCGACCAGCCTGGGTCAGCAAAGTCAGGTCGGATTCACGCACCAACGAGCTGATGCCGACATTGCAAATCGCCAGGCTCGCGAGGTAGCCCAACTCTTTGGCGTTACGCAGGGCGGCCAGGGTGTCGGCGGTTTCACCGGACTGGGAGATGGTCACGAATAGCGTGTCGGCCTGCACCACTACCTTGCGGTAGCGGAATTCGCTGGCGACTTCGACCTGGCACGGGATGCCGGCCAGTTCTTCGAGCCAGTAACGGGCAACCATGCCGGCGTGGTAACTGGTACCGCACGCGACGATCTGCACGTTACGCACTTTGGCGAACAGCTCGGCAGCCTGTGGACCGAACGCTTGCACCAGCACTTGATTCTGGCTGATGCGACCTTCCAGGGTACGTTGCACCACAGCCGGTTGCTCGTGAATTTCCTTGAGCATGAAGTGGCGGAATTTGCCCTTGTCGGCGGCTTCGGCACCATCACGGTATTGCACCGACTCACGTTCGACCACTTGGCCACTCAGGTCCCAGATCTGCACGCTGTCGCTGCGAATTTCGGCGATATCGCCTTCTTCCAGGTACATGAAGCGGTCAGTGACCTGGCGCAGGGCCAGTTGATCGGAAGCCAGGAAGTTTTCACCCATGCCCAGGCCGATAACCAGCGGGCTGCCACTGCGGGCCGCAACCAGACGATCCGGTTGCTGAGCGCTGATCACCGCCAGACCGTAAGCACCGTGCAGCTCTTTGACAGTAGCCTTCAGGGCCACGGTCAGATCAGGCAGATCCTTAAGTTTGTGGTCCAACAGGTGGGCAATGACTTCAGTGTCGGTGTCCGAGGTGAACACGTAACCCAAGGCTTTCAGTTGCTCGCGCAGGGCTTCGTGGTTCTCGATGATGCCGTTGTGCACCACCGCCAGATCACCGGAGAAATGCGGGTGAGCGTTGCGCTCGCTCGGCGCACCGTGAGTGGCCCAGCGGGTGTGGGCGATACCCAGGCGGCCGGCCAGCGATTCTTCGGCCAGCGCCAGTTCCAACTCACTGACCTTGCCCGGGCGACGCAGGCGCTCAAGCTTTTGGCCATTGGTGTAAACCGCTACACCGGCACTGTCATAGCCACGGTATTCCAGGCGTTTCAGGCCTTCGAGCAGGATGGCGGTGATATTACGTTCTGCGATTGCGCCGACAATTCCACACATGCTATTTCTCCTGATTGACAGCCGCGAGGATCAAGTTGATTCCGCGGGCCTGAATCTGATCCCGTGCCTCAAGCGGCAGGCGATCATCGGTAATAAGGGTATGGACGCTGCTCCACGGCAGCTCCAGGTTAGGAATCTTGCGGCCGATCTTGTCGGCCTCCACCATGACAACCACTTCCCGGGCGACTTCAGCCATGACTCGGCTCAGCCCCAGCAGCTCGTTGAACGTGGTGGTACCGCGAACCAGGTCGATGCCATCGGCACCGATGAACAACTGGTCGAAATCATAAGAGCGCAGGACCTGCTCGGCCACTTGCCCCTGAAAGGACTCGGAATGCGGGTCCCAGGTGCCGCCGGTCATCAACAGTACCGGCTCATGCTCAAGTTCGCTCAAGGCATTGGCGACATGCAGGGAGTTGGTCATTACGACCAGGCCCGGCTGCTGGCCGAGTTCCGGAATCATCGCCGCCGTGGTGCTGCCGCTGTCGATAATGATCCGCGCATGCTCGCGAATCCGTGCAACGGCGGCGCGAGCGATAGCCTGTTTGTATATGGACACCGGCTGACCAAGGTCGGCCACCAGCTCTTGAGGCAGAGTAATCGCTCCGCCATAACGGCGCAGCAGCAAGCCGTTGCTCTCAAGTGCAGCGAGATCCTTGCGGATCGTAACTTCCGACGTTTCGAAGCGCTTGGCCAGCTCATCCACACTGACTTCGCCCTGCTCATTGAGCAAAGCGAGGATGTTGTGACGGCGTTGAGGTGTATTGCGCTTCGACATGGTTTGGTAAGTTTCGATTCGAAAGATAACGGAAGCAATCAAAACCTATTGGCGAAACTTCGTCAAGCGTGGGGCGATAAAACGGCCTGTGGATAAAAGCATCGCGGGCAAGCCCGCTCCCACAGGTTTTGCGAGATCCATGTGGGAGCGGGTTTGCCCGCGAATTCGATGGTGCTGCCTGTGAATAACTTAAGCAGGTCACAAATATGTGGATAACTCAGCTTTTCTTAATCTTCTCCGGTCGTTTCCAACCGTCGATATTCTTCTGCCGCGCACGGCCTACGGCCAACTGCAAGTTATCCACATTCTGCGTAATGGTCGAACCAGCAGCAGTGGTTGCCCCGGAAGAGATATCCACAGGCGCAACCAACGAGTTGTTGGAGCCGATGAACACATCTTCACCCAGCACGGTTTTCCACTTATTGGCGCCATCGTAGTTGCAGGTAATGGTGCCCGCGCCGATGTTGGTACGCGCGCCGATTTCGGCATCGCCCAGATAAGTCAGATGACCGGCCTTGGCGCCTTCGCCCAGGTGAGCGTTTTTCAACTCAACGAAGTTACCCACATGGGCGCGTGCTTCCAGCACAGTACCTGGACGCAATCGAGCGAACGGGCCGGCATCGCTGCCTTCGCCGAGAACCGCGCCTTCGATGTGGCTGTTGGCCTTGATCACCACACCTTTGCGCAAGGTGCTGTCCTTGATCACGCAGTTCGGGCCGATCACCACGTCATCCTCGATAACGACCTTGCCTTCGAGGATCACGTTAATGTCGATCAGCACGTCGCGGCCGACGGTGATTTCACCGCGCACATCGAAACGAGCCGGGTCACGCAGGGTCACGCCTTGAGCCATCAAACGACGACCGGCGCGCAGCTGATAGTGACGCTCAAGCTCGGAAAGCTGCTTGCGGTCGTTAGCGCCCTGCACTTCCATGGCGTCATGCGGTTGCTCGGTGGCCACCACCAGACCGTCGCTGACCGCCATGGCGATTACGTCGGTCAGGTAGTACTCGCCCTGGGCGTTGTTGTTCGAAAGACGGCTCATCCACCCAGCCAATTGCGCGAACGGCAGCGCCAGAATGCCGGTGTTGCCTTCAGTGATCGCTCGTTCGGCTTCATTGGCGTCTTTTTGCTCGACGATGGCTGTCACCTTGCCGTCGGCGTTGCGGACGATGCGGCCATAGCCGGTCGGGTCGTCCAGTTCGACTGTCAACAAACCCAGTTGCTGCGGCGCTACTTGCTTGAGCAGACGCTGCAGGGTTTCGACTTCGATCAATGGCACGTCACCATAAAGAATCAGGACGGTATCGGACTCAATGAAAGGCACCGCTTGAGCAACGGCGTGGCCAGTCCCAAGCTGTTTGTCCTGCAGGACAAAATTCAGATCATCAGCCGCCAGACGCTCGCGCACTGCATCGGCGCCATGGCCGATCACGACGTGGATGCGCTGTGGATCAAGTTGCCGGGCGCTGTGGATAACATGACCGAGCATCGAGTTGCCGGCAATCGGATGCAGAACTTTCGGCAGTGCCGAACGCATGCGAGTGCCTTGACCAGCAGCGAGGATAACGATTTCTAAAGACATGACTGGCTACCAATCCTGGGTGGTCAGCGGCTGCGACCAGGTTATGAATATCTAAAAAGAAAAAAGGGTAGCCGAGGCTACCCTTTTTAATCAATCGCACAACAAGCGGTGGCCTATTAGTGGCCGAACTTCTTGCGGATCTGCTGGACGGTGCGCAGCTGAGCTGCAGCCTCGGCCAGACGTGCGGCAGCAGAACCGTAATCGAATTCTGCACCACGGTCATGCAAGGCCTTCTCGGCAGCCTTAACGGCTTCCTGAGCGGAGGCTTCGTCCAGGTCGGCAGCACGTTGCACAGTGTCGGCAAGTACCTTGACCATGTTCGGCTGAACCTCGAGGAAACCGCCGGAGATGTAATACACCTCCTCTTCCCCGCCCTGCTTGATCAGGCGGATCGGACCCGGCTTGAGATTAGTGATCAGCGGCGCGTGACCCAGGGCGATACCAAGATCACCCAGTGCACCGTGCGCAACCACCATCTCGACCAGGCCGGAGAAGATTTCCCCTTCCGCGCTGACGATATCGCAATGGACTGTCATAGCCATCTGATTGCCTCAACCTAAATTAGCGCCCGTTGCCGGGCGCCGGGATTACAGTTTCTTGGCTTTCTCGATCGCTTCTTCGATGCCGCCGACCATGTAGAACGCTTGTTCTGGCAGGTGGTCGTAGTCACCGTTGAGGATGCCTTTGAAGCCAGCAATGGTGTCTTTCAGGGAAACGTATTTACCCGAAGCACCGGTGAAGACTTCAGCCACGAAGAACGGCTGCGACAAGAAACGCTGGATCTTACGAGCACGGTTTACCAACTGCTTGTCGGCTTCCGACAGCTCGTCCATACCCAGGATCGCAATGATGTCCTTCAGTTCTTTGTAACGTTGCAGAACATACTGTACGCCGCGAGCGGTGTCGTAGTGGTCCTGGCCGATTACGTTCGGGTCCAGCTGGCGCGAAGTCGAGTCGAGTGGATCGACCGCTGGGTAGATACCCAGGGAAGCGATGTCACGGGACAGAACGACGGTAGCGTCCAAGTGGGCGAAAGTGGTCGCTGGCGACGGGTCAGTCAAGTCATCCGCCGGTACGTATACCGCCTGGATCGAGGTGATCGAACCGTTTTTGGTCGAAGTGATACGCTCTTGCAGAGTACCCATCTCTTCGGCCAGGGTCGGCTGGTAACCTACTGCGGAAGGCATACGGCCCAGCAGTGCGGATACTTCAGTACCGGCCAGGGTGTAACGATAGATGTTGTCGACGAACAGCAGAACGTCGTTACCTTCGTCACGGAACTTCTCGGCCATGGTCAGGCCGGTCAGTGCTACGCGCAGACGGTTACCCGGCGGCTCGTTCATCTGACCGTAAACCAGTGCCACTTTGTCCAGAACGTTGGAATCCTTCATCTCGTGGTAGAAGTCGTTACCCTCACGAGTACGCTCACCCACACCGGCGAACACGGAATAACCGCTGTGCTCGATGGCGATGTTACGGATCAGTTCCATCATGTTTACGGTTTTGCCTACACCGGCACCACCGAACAGACCGACTTTACCGCCCTTGGCGAACGGGCAAACCAGGTCGATAACCTTGATGCCGGTTTCCAGCAGGTCGTTGCCGCCCGCTTGTTCAGCGAAGGTTGGCGCAGGACGGTGAATGCCCCAGCGCTCTTCGGTGTCGATCGGGCCAGCTTCGTCGATCGGGTTGCCCAGTACGTCCATGATCCGGCCCAGGGTCGCTTTACCGACCGGTACGGAGATGGCTGCGCCAGAATCCTTGACTTCCAGACCGCGCTTCAAGCCTTCGGTGGAACCCATCGCAATGGTACGAACCACGCCGTCGCCCAGCTGTTGCTGAACTTCGAGAGTAGTCCCGGCCGCGCTTTGTACCAACAGCGCGTTGTAGATGCTCGGTACGCTGTCGCGTGGAAATTCCACGTCGATAACGGCGCCGATGATTTGAACGATACGTCCGCTACTCATAGCTGGATCCTCTGAATATTTGAACCGTTAAACCGCGGCAGCGCCGCCGACGATTTCCGAGATCTCTTGGGTGATCGCAGCCTGACGCGCCTTGTTGTAGACCAGCTGCAAATCGCTGATCAAATCACCGGCGTTGTCGGTAGCGTTCTTCATCGCGATCATCCGCGCAGCTTGTTCAGCCGCGTTGTTCTCGACCACCGCCTGGTAGACCTGCGACTCGACGTAACGGACCATCAAGCCGTCAAGCAGCTCTTTGGCATCCGGTTCGTAGAGATAGTCCCAGTGGTGCTTGAGCGATTGATCCGGGGTTGCCTCCAGTGGAATCAACTGCTCCACAGTAGGCTGTTGCGTCATGGTGTTGATGAACTTGTTGGACACCACGGACAGGCGATCAATACGGCCGTCCAGGTAGGCATCCAGCATCACCTTGACGCTGCCAATCAGATCATTGATCGACGGCTCTTCACCCAGGTGGCTGATAGCTGCAACGACGTTACCGCCGAAGTTGCGGAAGAAAGCCGCACCCTTGCTACCAACAACACACAGATCGATCTCGACGCCGTTTTCGCGGTTTACCGCCATGTCCTTGACCAGGGCCTTGAACAGGTTGGTGTTCAAGCCACCACACAGACCACGGTCACTGCTCACTACGACATAACCGACGCGCTTGATTTCACGCTCGATCATGAAGGGGTGGCGATATTCCGGGTTGGCGTTGGCCAAATGACCAATAACCTGGCGGATGCGCTCCGCGTAAGGACGGCTAGCAGCCATGCGCATTTGTGCCTTGCGCATTTTACTGACCGCCACTTTTTCCATGGCGCTGGTAATCTTTTGCGTGCTTTTGATGCTCGCAATCTTACTGCGAATCTCTTTTGCGCCTGCCATGTAACACCTATCAGGTTAGCAAGCGGGAGCCTTGCGGCTCCCGCTGCGGCTTACCAGGTTTGGGTGGCCTTGAACTTCTCGATACCGGCTTTCATGCCAGCGTCGATTTCGTCATTGAAGTCACCCTTCACGTTGATCTTCGCCATCAAATCGGCGTGATCGCGGTTGAAGAAAGCAATCAGCGCTTGTTCGAAGCTGCCGATCTTGGCGATTTCAACGTCAGTCAGGAACCCACGCTCAGCGGCATACAGCGACAGCGCCATGTCAGCGATCGACATTGGTGCGTATTGCTTCTGCTTCATCAGCTCGGTAACGCGCTGACCATGCTCAAGTTGCTTACGGGTCGCTTCGTCCAGGTCAGAAGCGAACTGGGCGAATGCCGCCAGTTCACGGTACTGAGCCAGAGCGGTACGGATACCACCGGAGAGCTTCTTGATGATCTTGGTCTGAGCGGCACCACCCACACGGGATACCGAAACACCGGCGTTCACAGCAGGACGGATCCCGGAGTTGAACATGGCCGATTCCAGGAAGATCTGACCGTCGGTGATGGAAATCACGTTGGTCGGAACGAACGCGGAAACGTCGCCAGCCTGGGTTTCGATGATCGGCAGTGCGGTCAGGGAACCGGTTTTGCCGGTCACTGCGCCGTTGGTGAACTTCTCTACGTACTCTTCCGAAACGCGGGATGCGCGCTCCAGCAGACGGGAGTGGAGATAGAACACGTCGCCTGGGTAAGCTTCACGGCCTGGTGGACGGCGCAGCAGCAGGGAAATCTGGCGGTAAGCCACTGCTTGCTTGGACAGATCGTCATAAACGATCAGCGCGTCTTCACCGCGGTCGCGGAAGAATTCACCCATGGTGCAACCGGAGTACGGTGCCAGGAACTGCAGTGCTGCAGATTCCGAAGCGCTCGCAGCCACGACGATGGTGTTAGCCAGTGCGCCGTTTTCTTCCAGTTTGCGAACCACGTTAGCGATGGTCGATTGTTTCTGACCGATCGCTACGTAGACGCAGAAAATGCCGCTGTTTTTCTGGTTGATGATCGCGTCGATCGCCAGAGCGGTTTTACCGATCTGACGGTCACCGATGATCAGCTCACGCTGGCCACGGCCGACAGGGATCATGGCATCGACAGCCTTGTAGCCAGTCTGTACAGGCTGGTCTACCGACTTACGCCAGATCACGCCTGGAGCAACTTTCTCGACCGCATCGGTCTCGGTGTTGTTCAGCGGACCTTTGCCGTCAACTGGGTTACCCAGTGCGTCGACTACGCGACCCAGCAGTTCCTTACCAACCGGAACTTCGAGGATGCGGCCAGTGCACTTGGCGCTCATGCCTTCAGCCAGAGACTGGTAGGAGCCCAATACAACGGCACCTACGGAGTCTTGCTCCAGGTTGAGAGCCATACCGAAGACGCCGCCCGGAAACTCGATCATCTCGCCGTACATGACGTCGGCCAGACCGTGAATCCGCACGATACCGTCAGATACGCTGACGACAGTGCCTTCGTTACGGGCTTGGGAGGTCACATCGAGCTTGTCGATGCGGCCCTTGATAATTTCACTTATTTCGGAAGGATTGAGTTGCTGCATTGCTCTGCTGCCCCTTCAAACTCAAGATTTCAATGCTTCGGCAAGGTTCGCGAGTTTGCCGCGAATCGAGCCATCGATTACCAGGTCGCCAGCGCGGATGATGACACCACCAATAAGGGTGGCATCCTCCGCAGCGTGCAGTCGCACTTCCCGGCCGAGCCGTGCACTGAGAACCTTGGCGAGTTTGTCTTGCTGTTCTTGGTTCAATGCAAAAGCACTGGTTACGTCCACGTCTACCGATTTCTCTTGTTCGGCCTTGTACAGGTCAAACAGAGCGGCGATCTCCGGCAAAAGCGGGAGACGGTCGTTTTCGGCAACGACGTGAATGAAATTCTGTGCCTTGGCATCGAACTTGTCGCCACACACGTCAATAAACGTGGTGGCCTTGTTTGCGCTCGTCAGTCGCGGGGCCTTGAGCACGCGCTGCATGGTGTCGTCTTGCGACACTGCTGCAGCCAGGCCGAGCATGGCTGACCAAGAGGCCAGTTGCTGGTGGGCCTGGGCGTGCTCGAAGGCTGCCTTAGCGTAAGGTCGGGCCAACGTGGTCAATTCTGCCATGATCGCCCTCGCTTAAATTTCAGCAGCCAGTTTGTTTACCAGCTCCGCGTGCGCGTTTTGATCGATTGTGGCACCCAGGATCTTCTCGGCGCCGCCAACGGCCAGAGCACCCAATTGGGCACGCAGCGCGTCTTTGACACTGTTCAGTTCCTGCTCGATCTCGGCCTGAGCCTGAACCTTCACACGGTCAGCGTCGATACGGGCTTTTTCAACAGCCTCTTCGACGATCTGGTTACCGCGTTTCTTGGCTTGCTCAATGATTTCAGCTGCCTGAGCTTTTGCTTCGCGCAGTTGATGACCCGCTTTCTCTTGGGCCAACTCCAGGTCGCGAGCTGCTCGGCTGGCAGCATCCAGTCCATCCGCGATCTTCTTCTGACGTTCGTGCAAAGCCGCGATGACCGGAGGCCACACGAACTTCATGCAAAACAGTACAAAAATGAAGAACGCAACGGACTGGCCAATCAGGGTTGCATTAATGTTCACGCCAACACCTCGCTCGTTCGTTGCACATCACACCAATTACTCGAAGGTTCGAGTAATTAGCCAGCGAGTTGACCAACGAATGGGTTCGCGAAGGTGAAGAACAGAGCGATACCAACACCGATCATGGTTACGGCGTCGAGCAGACCGGCAACGATGAACATTTTGACTTGCAGCATTGGAACCATCTCTGGCTGACGCGCTGCGCCTTCCAGGAACTTGCCGCCCAACAGGCCGAAACCAATTGCGGTACCCAGTGCGCCCAGGCCGATCAACAGTGCAACAGCGATAGCGGTTAGACCAACTACAGTTTCCATCTTTCCTCCCGACTTTTACGTCGTATGGTTTAGGTTTTTTAGATTTTAAAGCGGTAAAACAAATCGTTTCATAGCCCTGTTCGGGCACCCACTCGTTTGACCGAGTGGGACATCAGACTAGTCGAGACTGGTCTTAATGGTTCTCTTCGTGCGCCATCGACAAGTAAACGATGGTCAGCATCATGAAGATAAACGCCTGCAGGGTGATGATCAGGATGTGGAACACAGCCCACGCCCACTGCAGAACTATGCCCAGGCCGCTAAGCCAGAGCAGACCACTGCCGAACATCACAGCAATCAGAATGAAGACCAGTTCGCCGGCGTACATGTTGCCGAACAGACGCAGTGCCAGGGAGATTGGCTTGGCAACCAGCGTCACGAACTCCAGCAGGAAGTTCACCGGGATCAGCAGGGCTTGAACGAAGATGTTCTTGCTGCCGAAAGGGTGCAGGGTCAGTTCGCCGATGAAGCCGCCGATGCCCTTGACCTTGATGCTGTAGAAAATGATCAACGCGAATACCGACAGGGCCATGCCCAGGGTCGCGTTCGGGTCAGTGGTCGACACCGCACGGAACGGAATGTGATGGTCGCCAGTGATCAGGATGGCCAGCTGAGGAATCCAGTCGACCGGGATCAGGTCGACGGCGTTCATCAGGAAGACCCAGACGAAGATGGTCAGTGCCAACGGTGCAATCACCGGGCTACGGCCATGGAAGCTGTCTTTCACGCTGCCATCGACGAATTCGACCAATACTTCAACGAAGTTCTGCAAAGCACCAGGCTGACCGGAAGTCGCCTTCTTTGCCGCCATGCGGAAAAGAAGAACAAAGATCAGACCCAACGCGACCGACCAGCCGAGAGTATCGACGTGGAAAGCCCAGAAGCCCATTTCTTTGGCTTCTGCTGCGGTGTGGGCAAAACCCCACCCGCCAGTTGGGTGCTGACCGAAGGTCAGGTTCTGCAAGTGGTGCTGGATATAGCCCGAAGCGGTTGTCTCTGCCATGGTTGCCTCAAACGCCCTAAGGTCTCGAAAGTCTTGTTTTCATCAGCAGGGGCGCGAACCAGCTGACCAGTTGGGTCAACACGAAGACGCCGAATACAGCTAGCGGCGCCAATGGCTTCACACCTGCAAACGTCAATGCAAAGAGCACTGCCGTCAAAATTAGTTTGCCCGCCTCGCCGGCATAAAAAGACCGGACAATGGCTTGAGCTGCTCGGGCGCCGGAAAACCGAAATGCCCTGTGAGCGAAATAAACATTGGGTAGCAAGGCTATCAGGCCTCCGCAGAGTCCTGAGTACCCGGCTACGACTCCATGCCAGTACCAAAGCGCCAAAGCGGCCAGTACCAAAACGACAAATTGAGCCAGTAGGACCGGAAAAACTGCCAGGCGATGGAACGGCAAGCGGTTTGGCGTGCGGCTCTCCATCGTTTTTGCTCCCCAATGATCGGCTGCCAGAATTCAATAACTTGGCATAATTTGTGCCGACAAAATGCGCGCAGAGTATAGGGGCGGTTCTGCCCCTATTCAACTGTCAGGTAGTGATTTCCGACTGCACGCTACATGAGGAAATGTTTCAGCGAATGTGCGCAAGTACACCTTGAAGCTCATCGAGGGAGTTGTAACCGATCACCAACTGCCCCTTCCCCTTTTTCCCGTGGCGAATCTGCACCGCAGAGCCTAGGCGCTCAGCCAGACGCTGTTCGAGTCGAGCGATATCCGGGTCCGGCTTTACCGGTTCAGCAGGTTCCTGTTTACCACTCAACCACTGGCGAACCAGTGCTTCAGTCTGGCGTACAGTCAGCCCCCGTGCGACAACGTGTCGCGCCCCTTCAACCTGTTGGTTTTCCGGTAAACCGAGCAAAGCACGGGCATGACCCATTTCCAGGTCGCCGTGGGACAGCATGGTTTTGATGACTTCCGGCAACGCGATCAAGCGTAGCAGGTTGGCCACGGTCACGCGGGATTTGCCCACGGCTTCGGCCACTTGTTGCTGCGTCAGCTGGAATTCCTGCTGCAAACGCTGCAACGCAACCGCTTCTTCGATCGGGTTGAGGTCTTCGCGCTGGATGTTCTCGATCAGCGCCATGGCGATCGCGGTTTCATCCGGCACATCGCGAACCATTGCCGGGATGGTTTCCTGGCCCGCTTGCTGGCTGGCGCGCCAGCGGCGTTCACCGGCGATGATTTCGAAGCGACCGCTGCCAATCGGGCGAACCACGATCGGCTGCATCACGCCCTGAGCCTTGATCGACTGCGCCAGCTCTTCCAGCGCCTGGGGATCCATATCCCGGCGCGGCTGGTACTTGCCGCGCTGGATCAGGTCCAGGGGCAGGTGCTGCAGCTCACGCTGATCAGCCTGCACCGCTTGTTCTTCCAGCGAGCTGACAGTCGGACCACTCAGCAGTGCATCCAGTCCACGTCCGAGACCTCGTTTCTTGACGGCCATGGGGATTCCTTAAGTTGCCTGAGCAGCGGCAGTGCGTGAGTTTTTGCGTTGACGACGAACCATCTCGCCCGCCAATGCCAGGTAGGCAATGGCGCCCCGCGATGATTTGTCGTAAGCCAGCGCCGGCATGCCATAGCTTGGTGCTTCAGCCAGGCGGATGTTGCGCGGAATCACCGTGTCGTAGAGCTGCTCGCCGAAGTGTTCCTTGAGCTGCGCCGAAACATCGTTCATCAGGCTCAGGCGCGGGTCATACATGGTCCGCAACAGGCCTTCGACTTTCAGGTTCGGGTTCAGCAACTCAGCGATGCGCTTGATGTTATCCACAAGGTCGCTCAAACCTTCGAGCGCGAAGTACTCGCACTGCATGGGGATAATCACCCCATCAGCGGCGACCAAAGCGTTCAGCGTAAGCATCGACAACGACGGCGGACAGTCGATCAAAATGTAATCGTAGTTTTCACGGATCGGCGCTAGCGCGCTGCGCAGGCGGCTTTCCTTCATCTGCATTTCCAGCAGAACCACTTCGGCCGCGGTCAGGTCGCGGTTGGCCGGCAGCAGTTGGTAACCACCGTGCTCGGAGTAGTGCATGGCCTGGGCCAGATCGCATTCGCCGATCAGCAGGTCGTAGACCGAGTTCTCCAAGCCGTGTTTATCCACACCGCTACCCATGGTGGCGTTGCCCTGTGGATCGAGATCGATCAACAGCACCCGACGCTTGGTAGCGACCAGGGAAGCTGCGAGGTTGATACAGGTGGTGGTCTTGCCCACACCACCCTTTTGGTTCGCTATCGCGAATACCTTAGCCATTCTTGCTTGTGTTCCCAATCATGCCGTGCGGCGCAGTATCAGCAGATGGCGTTGGCCTTGGCAACCGGGTACGGCCAGGGCGTGTTCGCTATCGAGGTGGAAGTCTGCCGGCAATGCTACCAGCTCATCGGCGGGATGAACGCCCTTCATTGCCAGCCAACGTGTTTCGGAGTCGCCGAGGTGGCGAGTCCAATTGCTGAAGTTTTCCATGCTGCTGAACGCCCGGGAAATGATCCCGTTGAATGGCTGAGCAGGTTGAAAAGCTTCGACGCGACTGTGGATAACTTGCAGGTTATCCAGTTTGAGTTCGAGTTTGACCTGAGTCAGGAAGCGGGTTTTCTTGCCGTTGCTGTCCAGGCAAGTCACCTGGGAATCTGGAAACAGAATGGCCAGCGGAATACCCGGCATGCCACCACCGCTGCCAACGTCCAGCCAGCGGCCGTTTTCGACGAACGACATCACGCTCAAACTATCGAGCAAGTGACGGGAAACCATTTCATCCGGATCGCGTACGGCGGTCAGGTTGTAAGCCTTGTTCCATTTGATCAACAGGGCCAGATAACCCAGCAGCTGAGCATGCTGGGTTTCTGTCAGCGTGACACCGAGCTGGCGAGCACCTGTGGATAACTCTTCTGCGTGTTGCGAGGTGACCAACGAACTCAAGCGCTTTGCTCCAACTGACGGCCCGCGCCGCGTTTTTTCAAATGAATCATCAACAGCGAAATCGCTGCCGGCGTCACACCCGGGATACGCGACGCCTGGCCCAAAGTCTCTGGACGGGTCGCCCCGAGCTTGCTCTGGATCTCTTTGGAGAGACCGGAAATATTCGTGTAATCGATATCCACAGGCAGTTTTGTGTCTTCGCTGGCCCGCAGCCGTGCGATTTCATCCTGCTGGCGATCGATGTAACCGGCGTATTTGGTCTTGATTTCGACCTGCTCGGCGACTTGTGGATCTTCTGCGCCGCCACCGGTCACGGCGATCAGGCCAGCGTAGTCGATTTCCGGACGGCTCAGCAGGTTGAGCAAGTTGTATTCGTGGGTCAGCGGCGTGCCGAATTTCTCGGAAATTGCATCACCTTGCTCGGTGCCCGGGCGCACCCAGGTACTTTTCAGGCGTTGCTCTTCCAGCGTGATGCTTTCGCGTTTGGTGCAGAACGCAGCCCAACGCGCGTCATCCACCAGACCCAGTTCGCGACCTTTTTCGGTCAAGCGCAGGTCGGCGTTGTCTTCACGCAGGATCAGGCGGTATTCGGCGCGGGAGGTGAACATCCGATACGGTTCCTGGGTACCCAGGGTAATCAGGTCGTCGACCAACACGCCGATGTACGCCTCGTCGCGACGCGGGCACCAGGCATCTTTGCCCTGAGCACGCAGTGCGGCGTTGGCACCGGCCAGCAAACCCTGGGCGCCGGCTTCTTCGTAACCGGTGGTGCCGTTGATTTGCCCGGCGAAGAACAGACCGCCGATGACTTTGGTTTCCAGGTTGTACTTCAGGTCACGCGGGTCGAAGTAGTCGTATTCGATGGCATAACCCGGACGAACGATGTGCGCGTTTTCCATGCCGCGGATCGATTGCACGATCTGCAGTTGCACGTCGAACGGCAAGGATGTGGATATCCCGTTCGGGTACAGCTCGTTGGTCGTCAGGCCTTCCGGTTCGATGAAGACCTGATGGCTGTCTTTGTCGGCAAAGCGATGGATCTTGTCTTCGATCGACGGGCAGTACCGCGGACCGATGCCTTCGATCAACCCGGCATCGGAATACATCGGCGACCGATCCAGGTTGGCGGCAATGATTTCGTGGGTGCGGGCGTTGGTGTGGGTAATCCAGCAACTGACCTGTTTCGGATGCTGCTCTTTGGAACCCATGAACGACATCACCGGGATCGGTGTATCGCCGGCTTGCTCGGTCATCACCGAGAAATCCACAGAACGACCGTCGATACGCGGCGGTGTACCGGTTTTCAGGCGACCGACGCGCAATGGCAATTCACGCAAACGGTGAGCCAGGGCGATCGACGGTGGATCACCGGCACGGCCACCGGAAAAATTCTGCATTCCGATGTGGATAAGTCCACCGAGGAAGGTGCCAGTGGTCAACACCACGGAGTCCGCGAAGAAACGCAGGCCCATTTGGGTGACAACACCGCGCACTTGTTCTTGCTCGACGATCAGGTCGTCGGCAGCCTGTTGAAATATCCACAGGTTCGGCTGGTTTTCGAGGATTTCGCGGACAGCGGCCTTGTACAGAACCCGATCAGCCTGAGCGCGGGTTGCCCGCACGGCCGGGCCTTTGCGGCTGTTCAATACGCGAAATTGAATACCACCTTTATCGGTCGCCATGGCCATCGCGCCGCCGAGGGCATCGATTTCCTTGACCAGATGGCTTTTGCCGATCCCACCGATAGCGGGGTTGCAACTCATGGCACCGAGGGTTTCCACGTTATGCGTCAGCAACAGGGTTTTTGCACCCATGCGTGCTGAGGCCAGTGCTGCCTCGGTACCGGCATGACCGCCGCCGATGACGATCACTTCAAAACGGGAAGGGAAATCCACCACGCACCTCGTGCCTGCTTCAGTTAGGTAATCAGGAATAGTTTGAGCTCAGGTTTTTGGACCTGGTCGGCAAGTATAGGGACTTCGCCCTTCCTAAAGAACCCTTTGCACAAAATTTAACCAGCTGTGGAGAAGTCGCGGTTATAGAAATTAAAAAGAGAGAAATTTATTAAATCTTTGTTTTTATGTTTATTTCTACTGAGCCACCTTTCTGTGGATAAAACGCTACAAGCCTTTATATTTAATATGTACAGAGATTCAAAACCCTGTGGTCATGTGCCAAGGAGGCCCTTGGATAACCGGTTTAAGCCTGTGGATGAAAGGGGTGCTTATCCACAGGGGCGGTTATCTTCAGTTTTGAGGCCCTGTTATCAACTGCCCTTAGTGGCAGTTATTCACAGGGCTTAATCCACAGAAAACGGCTGAATAAGCAAATCCCGGACACGGAAAATCCGCTCAAGCAGAAAGAATCGGCTCAGCACTGGAAGAGAATTGAAGAAAAGGAGGGAACAGACAGGCACGAATGGCCTGTCTGTGGACAACGGGGAGGATTATTTACCGATACAGAAGCTGGAAAAGATCCGTCCCAGCAGGTCATCGGAGCTGAATGCACCGGTGATTTCACCCAAAGCGTGCTGAGCCTGGCGCAAATCCTCGGCCAACAGTTCACCGGCACCCGCCAGGGTCAGCTGCTCACGGCCGTGCTCAAGGGAAGCACTGGCGTGACGCAACGCTTCAAGGTGACGCCTGCGAGCACTGAAGCTGCTTTCCGAGGTCTGTTCGTAGCCCATGCAGGCCTTGAGGTGATCGCGCAGCAATTCCAGCCCTTCACCTGCAGACTTGGCGCTCAGGCTGATGGTGACGTGGCCATCCTCGCTGATTTCCAGGGCTATGGCTTCGCCCGTGAGGTCTGCCTTGTTACGGATTAGCGTGACTTTCGCCGGATCAGGGCGGATTTCCAGAAATTCAGGCCATAACGCGAACGGATCAAGTGCCTCAGGAGCCGTAGCATCAACTACCAACAACACACGATCAGCCTCGCCAATCGCTTTCAGCGCTCGTTCGACGCCGATTTTTTCCACCTGGTCGTCGGTATCTCGCAGACCTGCGGTGTCGACCACGTGCAGCGGCATGCCATCGATGTGGATATGTTCACGAAGAATGTCCCGGGTAGTTCCGGCAATCTCGGTGACGATAGCGGCTTCACGACCGGCCAATGCATTCAACAGGCTGGATTTACCGGCATTCGGCCGGCCGGCGATCACCACGGTCATCCCGTCACGCAGCAAGGCACCCTGCCCGGCTTCTCGGAGTACGGTGGATAACTCGTCACGTACTTTGTCGAGCATGCTCAGTACGTGGCCATCGGCGAGGAAGTCGATTTCTTCTTCCGGGAAGTCGATCGCCGCTTCGACATAGATGCGCAGGCCAATCAGTTGCTCGGTGAGGTTATGCACACGCTCGGAGAATGCGCCTTGCAAGGAACGCAGGGCATTTCGTGCAGCCTGTGCAGAACTCGCTTCGATCAAGTCGGCGATGGCTTCGGCCTGAGCCAGGTCGAGTTTGTCATTGAGGAACGCGCGCTCGCTGAATTCACCCGGTCGGGCCAACCGACAGCCCAGTTCCAGGCAACGCTTGAGCAGCATATCCAGAACTATCGGACCGCCATGGCCCTGGAGTTCCAGCACATCTTCACCGGTGAATGAGTTCGGGCCGGGAAAATACAAGGCGATGCCTTGATCCAGCACCTCATCGTTTTCACTGAGGAACGGGCCGTAGTGGGCAAATCTTGGCTTGAGTTCACGACCGCTGAAGGCCTTGGCCGCAACACTCGCCAGCGGCCCGGAAATACGGACGATGCCCACACCGCCGCGACCTTGAGCGGTGGCGACGGCGGCGATGGTTTCACGAGGAACGCTCATAAACCGTTATCCAGACAAAAGTGACAGATAGCAAAACGCCCCACTAGGGGGCGTTTTGAGTGGTTATCCACAGTGTAAATCAGGCAGCTGCTTTGGTAGCTGCTTCGATCTTACGCGTGATGTACCACTGTTGGGCGATCGACAGGCAGTTGTTCACTACCCAGTACAGGACCAGACCAGCCGGGAACCACAGGAAGAAGAAGGTGAAGATGATTGGCATCAGCTTCATTACCTTGGCCTGCATCGGATCCGGAGGAGTCGGGTTCAACTGCTGCTGGATGAACATGGTTGCACCCATGATGATCGGCAGAATGAAGAACGGGTCCTTGATCGACAGGTCAGTAATCCACAGCATGAACGGCGCTTGGCGCATTTCAACGCTTTCCAGCAGAACCCAGTACAGCGAAAGGAAAACCGGCATCTGCACGAGGATTGGCAAGCAACCACCCAGCGGATTGATCTTTTCTTTCTTGTACAGCTCCATCATGGATTGCGACATTTTCTGCCGGTCGTCGCCATGTTGCTCTTTCAGCGCGGCCAGTTTCGGTGCCACTGCACGCATGCGCGCCATGGATTTGTAGCTGGCAGCCGACAGCGGGAAGAAAATCCCTTTGATCAGCATGGTCAGGAAGATGATCGACCAGCCCCAGTTACCGACCAGCGCGTGGATGTGTTGCAGCAGCCAGAAGATTGGCTGGGCAATGAACCACAGAATGCCGTAGTCGACGGTCAGTTCCAGACCTGGGGACAACTCTTTCAGCACAGCCTGGCTTTTCGGACCGGCATACAGAACGGCACTGGTCTCGGCTTTTGCACCTGGCGCGACAGAGATTGCCGGGGCGGTGTAGCCGATGATGTAGTTGCCTTTGCTGTCTTTACGGGTCTGGACGAGGTTGTTCTCGCCTTTCGCCGGAATCCACGCGGTCACGAAGTAGTGTTGCAACCATGCAACCCAACCACCGTTAACGTTTTCTTTCAGCTGTGCCTTGTCCATGTCCTTCATGGACACTTTCTTGTACGGCTCGTTACTTGTCCACAGGGCGGCGCCCAGGTAAGTCGCGGTGCCGGTGGCAGTGCTGGAAGAAGGATCGGAGCTGGCGTCACGCTTCAATTGCGCGAACATTGCACCGGACCAGGGTTTGGCACTCTGGTTATCGATCAGGTAGGAAACGGTTACGTCATACAGGCCACGTTTCAGGGTGAAACGCTTGATGTAGTTGACGCCGTCCTTGCTGAACTTCAGGTCTGCGACCAATTGGTCCTGACCGTCAGCCAGCTGGTAAATCTTCTTCTCCGAGGAGTAAACCGGACGACCGGCAGGACTTGCGTCCGGACCGTCGGTGCCGATCAAACCACTTTGAGCCAGATAAGTCCGCTCGTTGCCGTTATCGAACAACTGGAATGGAATTTCCGGATGGTCCTGGCGACGTGGATACAGCGGCAGAGTCAACTGCGCAACATCACCACCTTGTGGATCGATTGCCAGGTTGAGCACATCCGTTTTGATCTGGATGAGGTCTTTGCTTGCAGCTACTGGTGTTTCAGCAGGTGCAGTTGCACTGGTATCGCTTGCGGCGCGTGGAATGTCGTCACTGACAGAAGCATTATTGCCAGTCGCCGTATCCGGTAGGCCCGGTGCGGTAGTACTGGAAGCAACATTCTGAGTCGGCAGGGCAGCCTGGCCATAGTCCTGGTTCCATTTAAGAACCATAACGTAGGACACGATTGCCAGGGCGACGATCAGGATCGTGCGTTTGATATCCATGATTACTCGGCCATCGAAGAAGAACGGGAGGTAGGGATAGATGGAACCGGGTCATAACCACCGGGATTCCACGGATGACAGCGACCTAAACGACGAAAGGCCAGCCAGCCACCGCGCAGAAGGCCATGATTTTCTATGGCTTCATACGCGTAGCAGGAACAACTGGGGTAGAAACGACAGTGACTGGCCATCAGAGGACTAATGGCATAGCGATAAAACTGGATCGGAACGAGTGCCAGTTTACGCATCGGGACTGTCTACCCCTACAGTTTCGGTTTTGACTGCTGGTACCGGCGTGCTACGTGCCAGACGCTTCCAGAGTTTGCCGAAATGCTGAATCAATTCGGGGTTTTCTACGTCACCCAAACCTTTGCGCGCGACGATAACGATGTCCCAGCCGGCCAGTGAGTCCTGGTTCAGACGGAACGATTCGCGCATCAGACGTTTGAGGCGATTGCGCTCGACGGAGAGCTTTACGCTCTTTTTCCCGATAACCAGCCCGAGACGGGGGTGATCGAGATCGTTGTTGCGCGCAAGGAGCAGGAGATTTTTCCCCGGAACCTTGCCGGTAGGGGAGTCAAAGACTGCCTTGAAATGCCGGGGAGTAAGCAGACGCTTTTCCCGACTGAAGTCCTGACTCACCTCCAGTGCCGGATTATCAAACTGCCAGACGCGCACGACCTTTGGCGCGACGACGCGATAGGACGGCACGACCGTTCTTGGTAGCCATGCGAGCACGGAAACCGTGGGTACGAGCGCGTTTGATAGTGCTTGGTTGGAAAGTACGTTTCATTGTCGTGTTACCTGGTTCGTCCACAACGGGCCGGAATGGCCCCCGTTTTAAGAGACCGGGGATTCTAGAGAAAGCAAGCCTCTAGGTCAATTTCCAACCAGCGTTTCCTTATAAATAGATCTCCAGACGTTTTTCCTGTCCAGCTCCCTGGCTAGATATAGAAATTAAGAAGGAAAGTATTTAAAGCTTTTCTGTAAAGCTTATAAAAGCTAGGGAGGCGATCATCTGTGGATAACTGCTATCAGCCCTTTAAAGTCGTGATGTACAGAGAATGACAACTACGGTGGAAAACGGTGGTAACCCTGTGCTGCACTGTCGGATAAGCTGTGTGCGAAAGAGGTACTTATCCACAGGGTGGTTATCCACCGAGTTTCCCCCCTACTTGTGCAACGACCTTAGACCCGGTTATCCACAGAGCTTATGCACAGACCGCTGGTCGTCTTTTTTTCGTATAAATCACTGATTCTTCATGGGAGGTGCACAACCTTCGTGTGGATAAGTCGGGGCTTGGTCGGCTACAATGGCGGCTTGTTTTTGCCTCACCGGCTTTCAACTTAGGGGATATCCGTGTCAGTGGAACTTTGGCAGCAGTGCGTGGAGCTTTTGCGCGATGAGCTGCCTGCCCAACAATTCAACACTTGGATCCGTCCACTACAGGTCGAAGCCGAAGGCGACGAGTTGCGTGTCTACGCACCGAATCGTTTTGTTCTCGACTGGGTCAACGAAAAGTACCTGGGCCGCGTTCTTGAACTGCTGGATGAGCATGGCAACGGCATTGCGCCGGCGCTGTCCTTATTAATAGGCAGCAAACGCAGTTCGGCACCACGTGCCGCCCCGAATGCTCCGTTGGCCGCCGCTGCTTCACAGGCTCAGGCTGCTCAAGCACCCGTCAGCGCCCCGGCACCAGCCCAGGTAACCGCTCCGACCAAGCGTGCGACGCAAAAAGTTGCCGACATTAATGAAGAGCCATCGCGCGACAGCTTCGACCCGATGGCCGGGGCCAGTTCGCAACAAGCTCCGATTCGCGCCGAACAGCGTACGGTGCAGGTCGAAGGCGCGCTCAAGCACACCAGCTACCTGAACCGCACCTTCACCTTCGAAAACTTCGTCGAGGGCAAGTCCAACCAACTGGCCCGGGCTGCGGCCTGGCAAGTGGCGGACAATCCCAAGCACGGTTACAACCCGCTCTTCCTTTATGGTGGCGTCGGTTTGGGTAAAACCCACTTGATGCACGCTGTGGGTAACCACCTGTTAAAGAAGAATCCGAATGCCAAGGTTGTGTACCTGCATTCCGAGCGGTTCGTGGCCGATATGGTCAAGGCCCTGCAGCTGAACGCTATCAACGAGTTCAAGCGCTTCTACCGTTCGGTGGATGCGTTGCTGATCGATGACATTCAGTTCTTCGCCCGCAAGGAACGTTCCCAGGAAGAGTTTTTCCACACCTTCAACGCCCTGCTTGAAGGTGGCCAGCAGGTCATTCTCACAAGTGACCGCTACCCGAAAGAAATCGAAGGCCTTGAAGAGCGCCTCAAATCCCGCTTCGGCTGGGGCCTGACGGTAGCCGTCGAGCCGCCGGAACTGGAAACCCGCGTGGCGATCCTGATGAAAAAGGCCGATCAGGCCAAAGTCGATCTGCCCCATGACGCGGCGTTCTTCATTGCCCAGCGTATTCGTTCCAACGTCCGTGAGCTGGAAGGCGCGCTCAAACGCGTGATCGCCCACTCGCACTTCATGGGCCGCGATATCACCATCGAGTTGATTCGCGAATCCCTGAAAGATCTGTTGGCACTGCAAGACAAACTGGTCTCTGTGGATAACATTCAGCGCACTGTCGCCGAGTACTACAAGATCAAGATCTCCGACCTGCTGTCCAAGCGTCGTTCACGCTCGGTCGCTCGTCCGCGTCAGGTTGCCATGGCGTTGTCCAAAGAGTTGACTAACCACAGCCTGCCGGAAATCGGCGATGTGTTTGGCGGCCGCGACCACACGACCGTTTTGCACGCCTGCCGCAAGATCAATGAACTTAAGGAATCCGACGCGGACATCCGCGAGGACTATAAGAACCTGCTGCGTACACTGACCACTTGATGAACACCAGCGCAGCTTATTAAGGCAAGGGACTAGACCATGCATTTCACCATTCAACGCGAAGCCCTGTTGAAACCCCTGCAACTGGTCGCAGGCGTCGTCGAGCGCCGACAGACCTTGCCGGTGCTCTCCAACGTGTTGCTGGTTGTCGAAGGCCAGCAATTGTCGCTGACCGGTACCGACCTGGAAGTCGAGCTGGTCGGTCGTGTACAACTCGAAGAGCCTGCTGATCCAGGTTCCATCACTGTGCCTGCGCGCAAGCTGATGGATATCTGCAAAAGCTTGCCCAACGATGCGCTGATCGACATCAAGGTCGACGAGCAGAAGCTCGTGGTGAAGGCCGGCCGTAGCCGCTTCACCCTGTCGACCCTGCCGGCCAATGATTTCCCGACTGTGGAAGAAGGCCCAGGCTCGTTGACGTGCAGCCTTGAGCAAAGCAAATTGCGTCGTCTGATCGAACGCACCAGCTTCGCCATGGCCCAGCAGGACGTGCGCTATTACCTCAACGGTATGCTGCTGGAAGTTTCCGAAGGCATCATCCGCGCCGTGGCCACCGACGGTCACCGTCTGGCCATGTGCTCGATGAAGGCCGATATCGGTCAGCCGGATCGCCACCAGGTCATCGTGCCACGTAAAGGTATCCTTGAACTGGCGCGCCTGCTGACTGAGCCGGACGGCATTGTCAGCATCGTCCTGGGTCAACACCACATCCGCGCCACCACCGGCGAGTTCACCTTCACCTCGAAACTGGTCGACGGCAAATTCCCGGACTACGAACGTGTTCTTCCAAAAGGTGGCGACAAGCTGGTACTCGGCGATCGTCAGGCCCTGCGTGAAGCCTTCAGCCGTACCGCGATTCTGTCCAACGAGAAGTACCGCGGCATCCGTCTGCAACTGGCCAATGGTCAGCTGAAGATCCAGGCGAACAACCCGGAACAGGAAGAAGCGGAAGAAGAAGTGGGCGTCGAGTACAACGGCGGCAATCTGGAAATCGGCTTCAACGTGAGCTATCTGCTCGACGTACTGGGCGTGATGACCACTGAGCAGGTTCGTTTGATCCTGTCCGACTCCAACAGCAGCGCGCTGGTGCAAGAGTCCGACAACGACGACTCGGCCTACGTTGTCATGCCGATGCGTCTGTAATCATGCTCAGCAGAAGCTAGATGTCCTTAAGTCGCGTCTCGGTCACCGCGGTGCGCAATCTGCACCCGGTGACCTTCTCCCCCTCCCCCCGAATCAACATTCTTTACGGCGCCAACGGCAGCGGCAAAACCAGTGTTCTGGAAGCCATTCATCTGCTGGGGCTTGCCCGTTCGTTTCGTAGCACCCGCCTGTTACCGGTCATCCAGTACGAGCAGCTCGCCTGTACGGTGTTTGGTCAGGTGGAGTTGGCCGAGGGTGGGCACAGCGCCTTGGGGATCTCCCGAGACCGTCAAGGAGAGTTCCAGATTCGCATCGATGGGCAGAATGCCCGGAGCGCGGCGCAACTGGCGGAAATCCTGCCATTGCAGTTGATCAACCCTGACAGTTTCCGCTTGCTGGAAGGCGCACCGAAGATTCGCCGGCAGTTTCTCGACTGGGGCGTGTTCCACGTGGAACCACGATTCATGTCCACCTGGCAGCGCTTGCAGAAGGCCCTGCGCCAGAGAAACTCTTGGCTGCGGCATGGTACACTTGACGCCGTTTCGCAAGCGGTTTGGGACAGGGAACTGTGCCAGGCCAGCGCTGAAATTGATGAATACCGCCGCGCTTATATCAAAGCCTTGAAACCAGTCTTTGAACAGACCTTGAGCGAACTGGTTGAGCTCGAGGGCTTAACGCTCAGCTATTACCGAGGTTGGGACAAAGACCGAGAACTGAGTGCAGTGCTCGCCGGGTCCCTTCAGCGGGATCAGCAAATGGGTCATACCCAGGCCGGACCACAGCGTGCTGATTTGCGTCTTAGATTGGGCGCACATAATGCCGCGGACATCTTGTCTCGCGGTCAGCAGAAGTTGGTGGTCTGTGCATTGCGGATTGCCCAAGGGCACTTGGTCAGCCAGGCCCGACGGGGCCAGTGTATTTATCTGGTGGATGACCTGCCGTCCGAACTGGACGAGCACCACCGCCGCGCGCTTTGCCGCTTGCTGGAAGACTTACGCTGCCAGGTGTTTATCACCTGTGTAGATCACGAATTATTGAGGGAAGGCTGGCAGACGGATACGCCAGTCGCTCTGTTCCACGTGGAACAGGGCCGTATCACCCAGACCCACGACCATCGGGAGTGAAGGCATTGAGCGAAGAAAATACGAATACCTACGACTCAACGAGCATTAAAGTGCTGAAAGGCCTGGATGCCGTACGCAAACGTCCCGGTATGTACATTGGTGACACCGACGATGGTAGCGGTCTGCACCACATGGTCTTCGAGGTAGTCGACAACTCCATCGATGAAGCGCTCGCTGGCCACTGCGACGACATCAGCATCATCATCCACCCGGATGAATCCATCACCGTTCGCGACAACGGTCGTGGTATCCCGGTAGACGTGCACAAAGAAGAAGGCGTCTCGGCAGCCGAGGTCATCATGACCGTGCTGCACGCCGGCGGTAAGTTCGACGATAACTCCTACAAAGTATCCGGCGGCCTGCACGGTGTAGGTGTGTCGGTTGTGAACGCCTTGTCCGAAGAGCTGGTCTTGACCGTTCGCCGCAGCGGCAAAATCTGGGAACAGACCTACATTCACGGTGTTCCAAAAGAACCGATGAAAATCGTCGGTGAGAGTGAAACCACCGGCACCCAGATCCACTTCAAACCGTCCGACCTGACGTTCAAGAACATCCACTTCAGCTGGGACATCCTGGCCAAGCGGATTCGTGAACTGTCCTTCCTCAACTCCGGTGTCGGCATCGTCCTCAAGGATGAGCGCAGCGGCAAGGAAGAGCTGTTCAAGTACGAGGGTGGCCTGCGTGCTTTCGTTGAATACCTGAACACCAACAAGACTCCGGTCAACCAGGTGTTCCACTTCAACATCCAACGCGAAGACGGCATTGGCGTGGAAATCGCCTTGCAGTGGAACGACAGCTTCAACGAGAACCTGTTGTGCTTCACCAACAACATTCCACAGCGCGATGGCGGTACTCACCTGGTGGGTTTCCGTTCCGCTCTGACGCGTAACCTGAACACCTACATCGAGGCCGAAGGTCTGGCGAAGAAGCACAAAGTCGCGACCACCGGTGACGATGCCCGTGAAGGCCTGACCGCGATCATCTCGGTAAAAGTGCCGGATCCGAAGTTCAGCTCCCAGACCAAAGACAAGCTGGTTTCTTCCGAAGTGAAGACCGCGGTCGAACAGGAAATGGGCAAGTACTTCTCCGACTTCCTGCTGGAAAACCCGAACGAAGCCAAGCTGGTCGTCGGCAAGATGATCGATGCGGCTCGCGCTCGTGAAGCGGCGCGTAAAGCCCGTGAGATGACACGTCGTAAAGGCGCGCTGGATATCGCCGGCCTGCCGGGCAAACTGGCTGACTGCCAGGAAAAAGACCCTGCCCTTTCCGAACTGTACCTCGTGGAAGGTGACTCTGCTGGCGGCTCCGCCAAGCAGGGACGCAACCGTCGGACCCAAGCCATCCTGCCTCTCAAGGGCAAGATCCTGAACGTCGAGAAGGCGCGCTTCGACAAGATGATCTCTTCGCAAGAAGTGGGCACCTTGATCACCGCGCTGGGCTGTGGCATTGGCCGCGATGAGTACAACATCGCGAAGCTGCGTTACCACAACATCATCATCATGACCGATGCTGACGTCGACGGTTCGCACATCCGTACCCTGCTGCTGACCTTCTTCTTCCGTCAGTTACCGGAGCTGATCGAGCGCGGCTACATCTACATCGCCCAGCCACCGCTGTACAAGGTCAAGAAAGGCAAGCAAGAGCAATACATCAAAGACGACGACGCCATGGAAGAGTACATGACGCAGTCGGCCCTGGAAGATGCGAGCCTGCACCTGAACGAGGAAGCACCGGGTATTTCCGGACCGGCTCTTGAGCGTCTGGTGAATGACTTCCGTCTGGTCATGAAGACGCTCAAGCGTCTGTCGCGCCTGTACCCACAGGAGTTGACCGAGCACTTCATCTACCTGCCTGCCGTCAGCCTGGAGCAACTCTCCGATCACGCAGCGATGCAGGATTGGATGGCCCAGTACGAAGTTCGTCTGCGCACCGTCGAAAAGTCCGGCCTGGTTTACAAAGCCAGCCTGCGTGAAGACCGTGAACGTAACGTCTGGTTGCCTGAGGTCGAACTGATCTCCCATGGCCTGTCGAACTACGTCACCTTCAACCGCGACTTCTTCGGCAGCAACGATTACAAGACTGTTGTTTCTCTGGGCGCTCAACTGAGCACCTTGCTGGACGACGGCGCGTACATCCAGCGTGGCGAGCGCAAGAAGCCGGTCACCGAGTTCAAGGAAGCCCTTGAATGGCTGATGGCCGAAAGCACCAAGCGTCACACCATCCAGCGATACAAAGGTCTGGGTGAGATGAACCCGGATCAGCTGTGGGAAACCACCATGGACCCAAGTCAGCGCCGGATGCTCAAAGTGACCATCGAAGACGCCATTGGCGCGGACCAGATCTTCAACACCCTGATGGGTGATGCGGTCGAGCCTCGTCGTGACTTCATCGAAAGCAACGCCTTGGCGGTTTCCAACCTGGACTTCTGATCCAGCGAACCTGCCAACGAAAAAGGCCAACGCTCAAGCGTTGGCCTTTTTTATTACCTGCAATTCCCTGAGATCACTTCCCTCTTCAGCCTTTTCCGAAACCTGAAATCCAACAAATCGCAGGCATAAAAAAACCGGCTACATCAGCCGGTTTTTTTGCGCCCGAAAAAAACTTATGCACCATTTTCGGCGTTTTATGTGTTTAAGAAATATGTATATAAATCATAAGCTTAAAAACAAAAAACGCTACTTTTCGACAAAACGGTACACAGGTTATCCACAGAATCTCAGACAGCCACCTGATCATTGGCAGAAGGGGCCGCAGGGGCTGCCGGCAGCGAACCCATTTCACGTTGCATCTGCTCGTTCCAGGCCTGGACCCGATCATTCAGCTCGGCAATCGCTCGCGGCCCGCTACCCTCGGCATACATGGGGGCGCCAATGATCACGGTAATGACGCCCTGCTTCTTCGCCCAACCGGTTTTCGGCCAGAACTTGCCAGCATTGTGCGCAATCGGCAGCACGGGAAGTGCGGCGTTGACGGCTAACGCGGTACCACCGCGAGAGAACTTTCCGATGGTGCCGTAAGGAACGCGTGTTCCCTCAGGGAAGATCAGAACCCAGACACCATCCTTCAGCAGTTCATCGCCCTTCTTCGCCACATGCTTGAGCGCCGCTTTCGGGTTGTCGCGGTCGATGGCGATGGGTCGCAGCATAGCCATGGCCCAGCCGAAAAAAGGAACGTAGAGCAGTTCGCGCTTAAGGACCTGGCTCAATGGCTCAAAGTAGGCGGATAGAAAGAACGTCTCCCAGGTGCTTTGGTGGTTCGACTGAATCACGCAGGGCTGGTCGGGCACGTTCTCGGCGCCCTTTACTTCGTAGCTGATGCCCAGAAAGACTTTGCTCAGCCACAACGCGCAGCGGCACCAGTACACGTTGATGAAGCGATAGCGCGCCTTGAACGGCAGAAAAGGCGCGATAAAAAAGCTCAGGCTGCACCAAAGCAAGGAGCTGGTGCCTAGCAACAGATAAAAGAGGAAAGTTCTGATGGCCTGCAGTATCGACATGGCGACGTTTACCGTTGCGGGCTCTGCCCGTCTATATAAAGCGCACTCCCGATCAATCCCTGGTCAGGACAATCGAAGCACTCTAATTGTGGATAAGTTCTGCGGCAATCGCCGCCAGATCGTCAAAAATCAAGGTGCCTACCGGTAGGGTCTTGCCCAAAGTCTTTTCGCCTTTCCCGGTCTTTACCAAAACTGGCTGAGAATCGACGGCTTTGGCAGCCTCCAGGTCACCAAGGGTGTCGCCGACAAACCAAACATTGGTCAGCGATACGTTGTAATGCGCGGCGATGGTTTTCAACATCCCGGGTTTTGGTTTGCGGCAATCGCAGCCATCGTCCGGCCCGTGCGGGCAATAGACGATCAGCCCGACTTCACCGCCCTGCTCCGCCACTCGCTCGCGCAAGCGCTCGTGCATGGCGTCCAGGGTGGCGATGTCGTAATAGCCGCGAGCGATGCCCGACTGGTTGGTAGCGACCGCTACCGTCCAGCCGGCCTTGCTCAACTGCGCGATGGCTTCGATCGAACCCGGGAGCGGGATCCACTCCTCCACCGACTTGATGTAAGCGTCGGAGTCGTAATTGATCACCCCGTCCCGATCGAGAATCAGCAGTTTCAACAGCAGCCCCTCAGCCCAGCAGCGAAATGTCGGCGACGCCGAGGAACAGCCCACGCAGACGCGACAGCAACGCATAACGATTGGCGCGGACCTTGGCATCTTCAGCGTTGACCATCACGGCTTCGAAGAACGCATCCACCGGCTCGCGCAAGGCAGCCAGACGTGCCAGCGATTCGCTGTACTGACGCGCCGCAGCCATCGGCTGGACAGCCTGGTCAGCCTGCTGGATCGCCGAATACAGGGAGAACTCGTTGGCATTGTCGAAGTACTTGGCTTCCACGACCGAAGGAACAGAGCCTTCGACCTTGCTCAGCAAGTTCGAAACGCGCTTGTTCACCGCGGCCAGGGCAGCGGCTTCCGGCAATTTGCGGAACGCTTCTACCGCTTGTACGCGCTGATCGAAGTCCAGCGCCGAACCCGGTTTCAGGGCACGCACCGACAGGTAAGTCCCGACATCCACGCCTTCGTCTTCGTAACGGGCACGCAGACGGTCGAAGACGAACTCCAGCACCGAGTCGTTGAGGCCGGCAACCTTGACCTTGGTACCGAACGCATTCACGGCGAACGCCACGGCATCGTTCAAGTCGAGGTCGAGCTTCTTGTCGATCAGGATGCGCAACACGCCAAGTGCAGCACGGCGCAGGGCATACGGGTCTTTGCTACCGGTTGGCAGCATGCCGATACCGAAAATGCCCACCAGTGTGTCGAGCTTGTCAGCAATGGCCACGGCCGCACCGGTCAGGGTGGTCGGCAGTTCAGCACCGGCACCGCGCGGCATGTATTGCTCGTTCAGCGCCAGAGCGACTTCTTCCGGCTCGCCGTCGTTGAGGGCGTAGTAGTAACCGGCGACACCTTGCATCTCCGGGAACTCACCGACCATCTCGGTCGCCAGATCGCACTTGGACAGCAGGCCTGCACGGGAAGCCCACGCGGCGTTGCCGCCAATGCGTTGGGCGATGAACGCAGCGAGTTTGGAAACGCGCTCGGCCTTGTCGTAGACGCTGCCGAGTTTTTCCTGGAACACCACGTTCTGCAGACGCAGGTTGAAGTCTTCGAGTTTCTGCTTCTTGTCTTGCTTGAAGAAGAACTCGGCGTCGGTCAGGCGTGGGCGAACCACTTTCTCGTTACCGGCGATGATCTGCTGCGGGTCTTTGCTTTCGATGTTGGCCACGGTAATGAAACGTGGCAGCAATTTGCCGTCGGCATCCAGCAGGCAGAAATACTTCTGGTTGTCCTGCATGGTGGTGATCAGGGCTTCTTGCGGCACGTCGAGGAAACGCTCTTCGAACGAGCACACCAGCGGCACCGGCCATTCAACCAGCGCGGCTACTTCGTCGAGCAGCGCTGGCGGCACGATCGCCGTCCCTTCCTGCATCGTCGCCAGCTCGTCGACGCGCTTGCTGATCAGCTCGCGACGCTCATTGGCATCGGCCAGTACGTAAGCGGCACGCAGGTCGCTCAGGTAGTTGGCCGGCGAGGTGATGCGCACGCTTTGCGGGTGATGGAAGCGGTGGCCACGGGAATCGCGACCGGCTTTCTGGGCGAGGATGGTGCAATCGATGACCTGGTCACCGAGCAACATCACCAGCCACTGGGTTGGACGAACGAATTCTTCCTTGCGAGCACCCCAGCGCATGCGCTTGGGAATCGGCAGGTCGTTCAGGGAATCTTCGACGATGGTCGCCAGCAGGCTCGCGGTCGGTTTGCCGGCGATGCTCTGGCTGTAACGCAGTTTCGGGCCGCTTTGATCGATTTCGCTCAGGTCGACGCCACACTTCTTGGCGAAGCCCAATGCCGCTTGAGTCGGGTTGCCTTCGGCATCGAATGCGGCCTGACGTGGCGGGCCGTCGAGGTTGATGCTGCGATCCGGTTGCTGAGTCGCCAGATCGGTGATCAGCACAGCCAGACGACGTGGTGCGGCGTAGACGGTTTTGGTCTCGTAGTTCAGGCCAGCGGCTTGCAGACCCTTGTCGATACCGGCCAGAAACGCGTCGGCCAGGGTGTTCAGGGCTTTGGGTGGCAGCTCTTCGGTGCCCAGTTCAACCAGAAAATCCAGAGCACTCATTGTGCTGCCTCCAGCTTGGCCAGTACTTCGTCACGCAGGTCCGGGGTCGCCATCGGGAAGCCCAGCTTGGCGCGAGCCAACAGGTAAGCTTGCGCAACGGAACGCGCCAGAGTGCGGACACGCAGAATGTATTGCTGACGCGCGGTCACCGAGATTGCCCGGCGAGCATCCAGCAGGTTGAAGGTATGGGAGGCTTTCAACACCATTTCGTAGCTCGGTAACGGCAGCGGCTGGTCGAGTTCGATCAGGCGCTTGGCTTCGCTTTCGTAGAAATCGAACAGTTCGAACAGCTTCTCGACGTTGGCGTGTTCGAAGTTGTAGGTCGACTGCTCCACTTCGTTCTGGTGGAACACGTCGCCGTAGGTCACCTTACCGAACGGACCGTCAGCCCACACCAGGTCGTAGACCGAGTCCACGCCTTGCAGATACATGGCCAGGCGCTCAAGGCCGTAAGTGATCTCGCCGGTCACCGGGTAGCACTCGATGCCGCCCGCTTGCTGGAAGTAAGTGAACTGCGTCACTTCCATGCCGTTGAGCCAGACTTCCCAACCCAGACCCCAGGCGCCCAGTGTTGGCGATTCCCAGTTGTCTTCAACGAAGCGAATGTCGTGGACCAATGGGTCCAGACCGACGTGCTTGAGGGAGCCCAGGTACAGTTCCTGGAAGTTGTCCGGGTTCGGCTTCAAGACTACCTGGAACTGGTAGTAGTGCTGCAGACGGTTCGGGTTTTCGCCGTAGCGGCCGTCAGTCGGGCGACGACTGGGCTGCACATAAGCGGCGTTCCAGGTTTCCGGGCCAATGGCGCGCAGAAACGTGGCAGTGTGGAAAGTCCCGGCGCCTACTTCCATATCGTAGGGCTGAAGTACCACACAACCTTGCTCGGCCCAGTATTGCTGGAGGGCGAGGATCAAGTCTTGGAAGGTACGCACGGCTGGCGTAGGCTGGCTCACGAAATTCACCTGTTTCTTGGGCTGCGATTTAAAGAGCGGGAGTATACCCGATTCGGTCCTGCGCACGCCCCCTGGAGCCTTATGCCACGCTGCTTTTGGTGTTCCGAAGATCCGCTGTACATGGCTTATCACGATCAGGAGTGGGGTACGCCGCTACGCGATGCGCAGGGATTGTTCGAGTTGCTTTTGCTCGAAGGGTTCCAGGCCGGCCTTTCCTGGATCACCGTGCTGCGTAAACGTGAGCGTTATCGCGAGGTAATGTTCGGCTTCGACGTACAACGCGTGGCGCAAATGAGCGACGCCGAAATCGATGAGTTGATGCTCGATCCGGGCATCATTCGCAATCGCCTCAAACTCAATGCAGCCCGGCGCAATGCCCAGGCCTGGCTGGCGCTGGAGGATCCGGTGGAGTTTCTCTGGTCCTTCGTCGACGGCAAGCCTGTGATCAATCATTTCAAGGATCGCAGCGAAGTGCCGGCCGTGACGCCGACCGCCGTGGAGATGAGCAAAGGCCTGAAAAAGGCCGGCTTCACCTTCGTCGGCCCGACTATTTGTTACGCGCTGATGCAGGCCTCGGGCATGGTCATGGACCACACCCAGGATTGCGATCGCTACGCGGTGCTGGCGAACGGCGGTTAGAATAGCCGCCTCGCGCACAGCACAAAATCAGGAGTGACCTGTGGATAAGTTTAAAGGCGCCTTGCTGGTAGGCGCTCTGCGGCTGTTTGCCCTGCTTCCGTGGCGGGCAGTGCAGGCAGTGGGCTCGGCCATCGGCTGGGTCATGTGGAAAACCCCTAACCGTTCCCGCGACGTGGTGAGGATCAATCTCGCCAAGTGTTTCCCGGACATGGACCCGGCCGAGCGTGAGCATCTGGTAGGCCAGAGCCTGAAAGACATCGGCAAATCCCTGACCGAAAGTGCCTGTGCCTGGATCTGGCCGGCCCAGCGCTCCATCGACCTGGTGCGTGAAGTCGAAGGCCTCGACGTATTAAAGGACGCCCTCGCCTCCGGCAAAGGGGTCGTCGGCATCACCAGTCACCTGGGCAACTGGGAAGTGTTGAACCACTTCTATTGCAGCCAGTGCAAACCGATCATCTTTTATCGTCCGCCAAAGCTGAAGGCTGTGGATGATTTGCTGCGCAAGCAGCGGGTGCAATTGGGCAACCGGGTGGCCGCTTCCACGAAGGAAGGCATTCTCAGTGTCATCAAGGAAGTGCGCAAAGGTGGTGCAGTGGGCATTCCCGCTGACCCGGAACCGGCCGAATCCGCCGGGATTTTCGTGCCGTTCTTCGCCACCCAGGCCCTGACCAGTAAATTCGTACCGAACATGCTCGCCGGCGGCAAAGCGGTCGGCGTGTTCCTGCATGCGCTACGTCTGCCGGACGGTTCGGGTTACAAAGTGATCCTCGAAGCCGCGCCAGAAGCCATGTACAGCACCGATACCGAAACGTCCTGCGCGGCCATGAGCCAGGTGGTCGAGCGCTATGTGCGGGCGTATCCGAGCCAGTACATGTGGAGCATGAAGCGCTTCAAGAAGCGGCCGCCGGGTGAAGAACGCTGGTACTGAGTCGATTGGCATGATCTGTGGATAACCCAGGGCCAGGGTTATCCACAACCGTTCAATAAAGGGCGCAGAAGATGTCCGAACACCGCAAATCGTTTCGCATCAAGATCAGCCACCACAGCTTCGGCGAATGCCTGGGCCAGACGCGTAACCTGTCGACGACAGGTGTCTACGTCAAGCATTCGGGCTTGTCGGCCCTGCCCAAGGGCGCGGTGGTTTACGGTCAGGTGCAGGACTTACCCACAGGCGCGCCGCGGGTGCGTATGGAAGTGGTGTTGGTGGATGCCGAGGGCATTGGCCTGCGATACCTCTGATCAGTGAGCCTGACGCTCAAGCTTCTTCAGAAACACGGTCATTTCCTTCTCGGCCTGCTTGTCACCATGGGCGCGAGCGGCTTCCAGACCCTGTTCCCACGCCTGACGTGCGGACGCGAAATCCTCCAGCCCCAGATGGGCTTTGCCCAATAGCTTCCAGGCTGCCGAATATTTCGGATCGAATTCGACGCAACGCTGGAAATGCTCAGCGGCCTTGGCGTATTCCCCAAGATCCAGATAACCCTTGCCCAGGCCGAAGCGCAGCAATGAGTTATCCACACCCTTGGCGAGCATTTTTTCCAGGGATTCGATCATTGGGTGGATTCCTTCTAGAGGTGTGTCAGCTTTAAGATAGCCATCGCGAGCAGGCTCACTCCTACAGTAGATCTTCAGTGAACACAGATATTGTGTTCGACAGTGATCCCCTGTGGGAGCGAGCCTGCTCGCGATGAGGCCAGACAGGCCACCGCAGTTTCCGGATCAGAAGAAGCTCAGTCCCACATGGAACAGCTTTTCCACATCCCGAATATGCTTCTTATCCACAAGGAACAGAATCACATGGTCGCCCGCCGCAATCACGGTGTCGTCGTGGGCAATGATCACCTCTTCGTCGCGGATGATTGCGCCGATGGTGGTGCCCGGCGGCAGGCCAATGTTCTCAATGGCCTTGCCGATGACCTTACTCGACTTCTCATCACCGTGGGCAATCGCCTCGATGGCTTCCGCCGCGCCCCGGCGCAATGAGTGCACACTGACGATATCGCCGCGGCGCACGTGGGCCAGCAAGGTGCCGATGGTTGCCAATTGCGGGCTGATGGCGATGTCGATATCGCCGCCCTGGATCAGATCGACGTACGCCGGGTTGTTGATGATGGTCATCACCTTCTTCGCACCCAGGCGCTTGGCCAGCAGCGAAGACATGATGTTGGCTTCGTCGTCGTTGGTCAGGGCCAGGAAAAGGTCGGCGTCGGCGATGTTCTCTTCCATCAGCAAATCGCGGTCGGAGGCACTGCCCTGCAACACCACAGTGCTGTCGAGGGTGTCCGAGAGATGACGGCAGCGCGCCGGGTTCATCTCGATGATCTTCACTTGGTAACGGCTTTCGATGGCCTCGGCCAGACGTTCACCGATCTGCCCGCCGCCGGCGATGACGATGCGCTTATAGCTCTCGTCGAGACGGCGCATTTCGCTCATCACAGCGCGAATATTCGCCTTGGCGGCGATGAAAAAGACTTCGTCGTCTGCCTCGATCACCGTATCGCCCTGCGGCAGGATCGGCCGATCACGACGGAAAATCGCCGCCACACGGGTTTCTACATTCGGCATGTGTTCGCGCAGCTGACGCAGTTGCTGACCCACCAGCGGGCCGCCGTAGTACGCCTTGACCGCCACCAATTGGGCTTTGCCTTCGGCGAAGTCGATCACCTGCAAGGCGCCCGGATGCTGGATCAGACGCTTGATGTAATTGGTGACCACTTGCTCCGGGCTGATCAGCACGTCTACCGGGATCGCTTCGTTATCGAACAGCTCGGAACGAGTCAGGTAGGCCGCTTCGCGAACCCGGGCGATTTTGGTCGGGGTGTGGAACAGGGTGTGGGCAACCTGGCAGGCCACCATGTTGGTTTCGTCGCTGTTGGTCACCGCCACCAGCATGTCGGCGTCGTCCGCGCCGGCCTGACGCAGCACCGTCGGCAGCGAGCCGCGGCCCTGCACGGTGCGGATGTCCAGCCGATCGCCGAGGTCGCGCAGGCGTTCACCATCAGTGTCGACCACGGTGATGTCGTTGGCCTCGCTGGCCAAGTGTTCTGCCAGCGAACCGCCGACCTGCCCTGCGCCGAGGATGATGATTTTCATCCAGTCACTCCATTGAATCCGTTTAACCGCGCGCGGCGGCGATCTTGATCAGCTTGGCGTAGTAAAACCCGTCGTGGCCGCCTTCCTGGGCCAGCAATTGGCGGCCATGGGGTTGCTTGATACCGGCCGTCGTGGCGAGGTCCAGTTCACGGGCGCCCGGCGTGCGGGCGAGGAAGGCTTCGATGACTTCGGTGTTCTCGGTCGGCAGCGTGGAGCAGGTGGCGTACAGCAGGATGCCGCCGACCTCCAAAGTTATCCACATGGCATCGAGCAGTTCGCCCTGGAGAACCGCGAGTGCGGCGATGTCGTCGGGTTGGCGGGTCAGCTTGATGTCCGGGTGACGACGGATGACACCAGTGGCCGAGCATGGCGCGTCGAGCAGAATGCGCTGGAACGGCTTGCCGTCCCACCAGGTCGCGGTATCGCGGCCGTCGGCGGCGATCAGTTCGGCGCTCAGGCCCAGGCGTGCGAGGTTTTCCCGCACCCGCACCAGACGCTTGGCTTCCAGGTCCACCGCGACCACGCCAGCGAGTGCCGGCTCGGCTTCAAGAATGTGGCAGGTCTTGCCGCCCGGTGCGCAGCAGGCGTCCAGCACCCGTTGGCCTGGTGCCAGGTCGAGCAGATCGGCGGCCAGTTGCGCGGCTTCGTCCTGCACGCTGATCCAGCCTTCGGCGAAACCCGGCAAGCTGCGCACGTCGGCAGCGGCGTCGAGAATGATGCCGTCCTGACTGTAAACACACGGCGTGGCGGCGATGCCGGCGTCGGTCAGCAACCCGAGATAAGCATCGCGGCTGTGATGACGACGGTTGACCCGCAGGATCATCGGCGGATGCGCGTTGTTCGCCGCGCAAATGGCTTCCCATTGTTCAGGCCAGAAGGCTTTCAGGGATTTTTGCAGCCAGCGCGGGTGGGCAGTGCGCACCACCGGATCGTGTTCCAGCTCCGCCAGCAGCGCTTCGCTTTCTCGCTGGGCGCGGCGCAGCACGGCATTGAGCAAGGCCTTGGCCCAGGGCTTTTTCAGCTTGTCGGCGCAACCCACGGTTTCACCGATGGCGGCATGGGCCGGAACCCGGGTGTAGAGCAACTGGTAGAGACCGACCAGCAACAGCGCTTCGACATCGGCGTCGGCTGCCTTGAACGGCTTTTGCAGCAACTTGGCCGCCAGCGCCGACAAGCGCGGCTGCCAGCGCGCGGTGCCGAACGCCAGGTCCTGGGTGAAGCCGCGGTCACGGTCTTCGACCTTGTCCATCTGCGTCGGCAGGGAACTGTTGAGTGAGGCTTTTCCGTTAAGAACAGCAGCAAGTGCCTTGGCGGCGGCCAGACGTGGATTCATTGAGCGTGCGCCGCTTGACCGAGGAAGGTGCCGACGGCGAATTTCTCACGACGGCTGTTGAACAAGTCGCTGAAGTTCAGCGCCTTGCCGCCGGGCAATTGCAGACGAGTCAGACACAGGGCTTGCTCACCGCAGGCGACGATCAAACCGTCCTTGCTGGCGCTGAGGATTTCACCGGGAGCGCCCTGCCCTTCAGCGAGGCTGGCGGCCAGCACTTTCAATGCTTCGCCATTCAGCGTGCTGTGGCAGATCGGCCACGGATTGAAGGCGCGAACCAGGCGTTCCAGCTCAACCGCCGGGCGGCTCCAGTCGATGCGCGCTTCATCTTTGTTCAATTTGTGAGCATAAGTGGCGAGGCTGTCGTCCTGCACGTCGCCTTCCAGCGTCCCGGCAGCGAGGCCGGCAATCGCCTGAATCACCGCTGGCGGACCCATTTCCGCCAGACGGTCGTGGAGGCTGCCGCCGGTGTCTTCACCGGTGATCGGGGTGGTGACTTTGAGCAGCATCGGCCCGGTGTCGAGGCCCAGTTCCATGCGCATCACGGTCACGCCGCTTTCGCTGTCGCCCGCTTCGACGGCGCGCTGGATCGGCGCCGCACCGCGCCAGCGTGGCAGCAAGGAGGCGTGGCTGTTGATGCAGCCCAAACGCGGAATATCCAGCACCACTTGCGGCAGGATCAGGCCGTAGGCGACCACCACCAGCAAGTCCGGCTTGAGCGCGGCCAGTTCAGCCTGAGCGTCTTCGTTGCGCAGGGTTGGCGGTTGCAGCACCGGGATGTTGTTTTCCAGAGCCAACTGCTTGACCGGACTTGGCATCAACTTTTGCCCGCGACCCGCCGGACGGTCCGGTTGGGTGTAGACCGCGACGATCTCGTAAGGGCTGTCGAGCAGGGCCTTGAGGTGTTCGGCGGCGAATTCCGGGGTGCCGGCAAAGACGATGCGCAGTGGCTCAGTCATTCAAAAGGTCTCGCAAAAGAAAAAGGCTTGCCGCAGCAAGCCTTTGAAAGGAGGGCATCAAGCGTTCTGGCGATGGAGCTTTTCCAGTTTCTTCTTGATTCGGTCGCGTTTGAGATTGGACAGGTAGTCGACGAACAATTTGCCATTCAGGTGGTCGCATTCATGCTGGATGCACACGGCGAGCAGGCCTTCGGCGATCAGTTCGTAAGGCTGGCCGTCGCGGTCCAGGGCCTTGACCTTGACCTTCTGTGGGCGATCGACGTTTTCGTAGAAGCCCGGCACCGAGAGGCAGCCTTCCTGGTATTGCTCCATCTCGTCGGTCAGGGTTTCGAACTCGGGGTTGATGAACACCCGCGGTTCGCTGCGGTCTTCGGAGAGGTCCATCACGACGATACGTTTGTGCACGTTGACCTGGGTCGCGGCGAGGCCGATGCCTGGCGCTTCATACATTGTTTCAAACATATCATCGACCAACTGACGCACTTCGTCGTCCACTACGGCCACTGGTTTGGCGATAGTGCGCAGGCGCGAATCGGGGAATTCGAGGATGTCTAAAATGGCCATAAGCTCAATTGCTGCACATGTGAGGTAATGTCGGGTCGATGGCCTGGCGGGTCCGAAGATGCAGGCTACCGTTGTAAAACGTAGCTCCTTCTCTTTTTGGTAAAGAGTCAGGAGCGAGCCACGAGGGCTCTGGCGTTCTACGCGAATGCACATAATAAAGGGATTCACCGCATGAGGAAATCACTACTCGCCTTGCTCCTTCTGGCCTCGGCCGGTTTGGCGCACGGGCAAGTGCAACTCAAGGAAGGTTTTCCACAGCAATACACCGTGGAATCCGGTGACACACTCTGGGACATATCGGGGAAATTCCTTCGTGAACCGTGGAAATGGCCGGAGCTCTGGCAGGCCAATCCACAGATCGAAAACCCCAATCTGATTTACCCCGGCGACTCGCTGTCGCTGGTCTACGTCAATGGGCAACCACGCCTGACCCTCAACCGTGGCGCTTCCCGGGGCACCATCAAGCTGTCGCCACGCATCCGCAGTAGCCCGGTTGCCAATGCGATCCCGAGTATTCCGCTGGAATCGATCAACAGCTTTCTGCTGAGCAACCGCATCGTCGACAAGGTCGAGGACTTCGACAAGGCGCCTTATATCGTTGCCGGCGATGCCGAACGCGTGCTCAGTGGCACCGGTGACCGAATCTTCGCTCGCGGCCATTTCGACCCGGCTCAACCGGTTTACGGCATCTTCCGTCAGGGCAAGGTCTACATCGATCCTGTCAGTAAAGAGTTTTTGGGGATCAACGCCGACGACATCGGCGGTGGCGAGATTGTGGCCACCGAAGGCGACGTTGCCACCCTGGCGCTGCAACGCACCACCCAGGAAGTCCGCCTCGGCGACCGCTTGTTCAGCGGTGAAGAGCGCTCCATCAACTCGACCTTCATGCCCAGTGCGCCAAAAACCCAGATTAACGGGTTGATCATCGACGTGCCGCGCGGGGTTACCCAAATTGGCGCAATGGATGTGGTCACGCTGAACAAGGGCCAGCGCGATGGCTTGGTCGAAGGCAACGTGTTGGTGGTGTTGAAAACCGGTGAAACCGTGCGTGACCGGATCACCGGTCAGCCACTGAAAATCCCGGATGAGCGCGCCGGTCTGCTGATGGTTTTCCGCACCTATGACAAGCTCAGTTACGGGCTGGTGCTTTACGCATCACGCTCGCTGGCGGTGCAGGACAAGGTGCGAAATCCTTAACAGGCTCCACAAGTTACCAACAGAGTTATCCACAGCTTATTCCCGTTTGAACGGGGCTCATAACGATCAAGGATGATCCATGCCGCTGTCTGCCTTTGCACCGGTTTCCCCGGCGGAACTGGAAGCTCGTTTACGTTTGCATCGCCTGCCGGAACTCGGTCCTGTGCGATTCAAGAAATTGCTTGAGGCCTTCGGCTCGGCGTCCAAGGCTATCAGCGCGCCGGCCAGTGCCTGGCGTTCGTTGGGTTTGCCCCTCGCTTGCGCGGAGGCCAGGCGCTCCAGTGAAATCCGTGATGGCGCGAGCCATGCATTGGCCTGGTTAGAGCGTCCGGGCCAGCATTTACTGATGTGGGACCAACCGGACTATCCGGCACTGCTGGCGGAAATCAGTGATGCGCCGCCGCTGTTATTCGTGGCGGGCGATCCCGGCATTCTGGAAAAACCGCAGCTGGCGATGGTCGGTAGCCGTCGCGCTTCGCGGCCGGGCATGGACACCGCCGCCGCCTTTTCCCGCAGTCTGGCTGGCGCCGGGTTTGTCATTACCAGCGGTTTGGCGCTGGGCATTGATGCTGCCGCCCATCAAGCCGCTTTGGACGTGGGCGGGCGAACGGTCGGTGTACTTGGCACGGGACTTGAAAAGTTTTATCCACAGCGCAATCGACGGCTGGCAGACGCGATGATTGCCTCGGGCAGCGCAGTGCTTTCGGAGTTCCCGCTGGACGCCGGACCGACCGCCAGTAACTTCCCCCGGCGCAATCGGATCATCAGCGGTTTATCCCTCGGCGTGCTGGTGGTCGAGGCGAGTGTCGCCAGCGGTTCGTTGATCACCGCGAGGCTGGCGGCGGAACAAGGGCGCGAGGTGTATGCGATTCCCGGGTCGATTCATCACCCCGGCGCAAAAGGTTGTCATCAGCTGATCCGCGACGGTGCGGTGCTGGTGGAAACCATCGAGCATATCCTTGAAGCGTTGCGCGGCTGGCAGCAGTTGCCGTTATCCACAGCGACACCAGCGGTGACACATCCGTTGCTCATGCTGCTGCATGCCGCGCCCCACACCAGTGAAGCGTTGTCCGTCACCAGCGGCTGGGCCTTGCCCAAAGTGCTGGCAGCGCTGACGGAGCTGGAAATGGACGGCCGGGCGGTCTGCGAAAGCGGGCGCTGGTTTGCGCGGGTGAGCTAGGTTTTATAAGGAAGATCGGTAAACTGCGCAGAGCCTTATTCCGGAGAGTTTTTCATGGTCAACAGTTGGCGTGTGCAACAAGCCGCACGAGCCATTCGCGCAGGCGCGGTGATTGCCTACCCAACCGAGGCGGTCTGGGGTCTGGGGTGCGACCCGTGGGACGAAGAGGCGGTCTATCGTCTGCTGGCGATCAAGGGTCGGTCGGTGGAAAAAGGGTTGATTCTGGTAGCCGACAACATTCGCCAGTTCGACTTCCTCTTCGAAGACTTTCCTGAATTGTGGATGGATCGCATGGCCAGCACCTGGCCAGGGCCGAACACCTGGCTGGTGCCGCATCAGAATATGTTGCCGCAGTGGATTACCGGCGTGCATGAAACGGTGGCGCTGCGGGTCAGCGATCACCCGTTGGTGCGGGATTTGTGCGCGGTGGTCGGGCCGTTGGTTTCAACGTCGGCCAACCCGCAGGGCCAACCGGCGGCGCGGACGCGGATTCGCGTCGAGCAGTATTTCCGTGGGCAGGTGGATTACGTGTTGGGTGGGAATCTGGGTGGGCGCAAGAATCCGAGCGTGATTCGCGATCTCGCGACCGGCCACGTGGTGCGCCCGGACTAAGACCGCATCATCGTTCTTCGCGAGCAAGCCCGCTCCCACATGAGATCTTCAGTGAACACAGAATTTGTGTTCGACAACGATCCACTGTGGGAGCGGGCTTGCTCGCGATGGCGTCCTCAAGGCAACAAAACAGTCGAACCAGTCGTACGTCGCGCCGACAACTCGGTCTGCGCCTTCGCCGCTTCGGCCAACGGATACTTCTGGCTAATGTCCACTTTCAGCTTGCCGCTGATGATCATCTCGAACAGTTCATCCGCCATACGCTGCAAGTTTTCAGCGTTGTTGGCGTAAGTCGCCAGGGTCGGGCGGGTCACGTACAACGAACCCTTCGCCGACAGAATCCCCAGGTTCACCCCGTCTACCGCGCCCGACGCATTACCGAAGCTCACCACCAGACCGCGAGGCGCCGCGCTATCCAGCGAAGTCAGCCAAGTGTCCTTGCCCACGCCGTCATACACCACCGGGACTTTTTTCCCGTCAGTCAATTCCAGTACGCGCTGTGCGACGTTTTCATGGCTGTAATCGATGGTTGCCCAAGCGCCGTTGGCCTTGGCCAGCGCAGCTTTCTCTGGTGAGCTGACCGTGCCGATCAACTTCACGCCCAAGGCCTTGGCCCATTGGCAAGCCAGGGAGCCAACGCCACCCGCGGCAGCGTGAAACAGGATGGTTTCGCCACCCTTGAGTTCATAGGTCTGACGCAACAGGTACTGCACGGTCAGGCCCTTGAGCATTACGCCGGCGGCCTGTTCGAAGCTGATCGCGTCCGGCAGGTGCACCAGATTGGCCTCCGGCAACACGTGAACGTCGCTGTAAGCGCCCAACGGACCGCTGCCATACGCCACGCGATCACCCACTTTGAACCGGGTGACCTCACTGCCCACCGCTTCGACCACGCCCGCGCCTTCCGAGCCCAGGCCCGATGGCAGGGCTGGCGGTGCATAGAGACCGCTGCGGTAATAGGTGTCGATGAAATTCAGGCCGATGGCCTTATTGGTGACGCGAACCTGCTGCGGGCCGGGCTCGGCGGGTTGGTAATCGACATACTCGAGCACTTCGGGGCCGCCATGGGCGCGGAACTGGATACGCTTTGCCATCAGAACTCTCCTTAGGTCGTCTTGCGAAGCTCCCTATCGGACTCCTAACCATGATCTTCGTCAACTGCGGCAGGCCCATCTGCGATGTTATGCTACGCGCCCATTTGCGCCGGCCCCCGCTCCCATGGAGCGCCGCGTAGCTTTGCCCGATTCAAGGTGATGACATGACGACCCGCACCGAGGCCGTAAAAGCCTACCTGCTCGACCTGCAAGACCGCATTTGCGCGGCCCTCGAAGCTGAAGACGGCGGCACGCAGTTCGTCGAAGACGCCTGGACCCGGCCTGCCGGTGGTGGCGGTCGCACCCGGGTGATCGAAAATGGTGCTGTCATCGAAAAGGGCGGCGTCAACTTTTCCCACGTCTTCGGCAGCGGCCTCCCACCGTCCGCCAGCGCCCATCGACCAGAACTGGCCGGCCGTGGCTTCGAAGCCCTTGGCGTCTCTTTGGTCATTCACCCGCACAACCCGCATGTGCCGACGTCCCACGCCAACGTGCGCTTTTTCATTGCTGAAAAAGAAGGCGAAGAACCGGTCTGGTGGTTCGGCGGTGGCTTCGACCTGACCCCTTACTACGGCAATGAAGAAGACTGCGTGCATTGGCACCGCGTCGCCGAGCAGGCCTGCGCGCCGTTCGGTCCGGACGTCTACTCGCGCTACAAGGCCTGGTGCGACAGCTACTTCCACATCAAGCATCGCCACGAGCCGCGCGGCATCGGCGGCCTGTTCTTTGATGACTTGAACGAATGGGACTTCGACACTTGTTTCGCCTTCATGCGTGCCATCGGTGATGCGTTCATCGACGCTTACCTGCCGATCGTGCAGCGCCGCAAAAACGATGCGTTTACCGCCAAACAGCGTGAATTCCAGGAATTCCGCCGTGGGCGCTACGTTGAGTTCAACCTGGTCTACGATCGCGGCACGCTGTTCGGTTTGCAATCGGGTGGGCGTACCGAGTCGATCCTGATGTCCCTGCCGCCGCAAGTTCGCTGGAGTTACGATTGGAAAGCCGAGCCGGGCAGCGAAGAAGCACGGCTGACCGAGTACTTCCTGCAAGACCGTGATTGGTTGGTCAAGGCCTGAACGAGGAATTCTGATGGACCGTTACGTCGTATTCGGTAACCCGATTGGCCACAGCAAGTCGCCGTTGATCCACCGTCTGTTCGCCGAGCAGACGGCTCAAAAACTGGACTACAGCACGTTGTTGGCGCCCCTCGACGATTTTTCCACCTGCGCCCGGACGTTTTTCCTCGAAGGTCGCGGGGCGAATGTGACGGTGCCGTTCAAGGAAGAAGCCTATCGTCTGGCGAACAGCCTGACGGCGCGGGCGCAACGCGCCGGTGCGGTGAATACCCTGAGCAAACTGGCCGATGGCAGCCTGCTGGGCGACAACACCGATGGCGCCGGACTGGTGCGGGACCTGACGATCAACGCCGGTTTCAGCCTCAAGGGCAAACGCATCCTGCTGCTCGGTGCCGGTGGCGCGGTGCGCGGCGCGCTGGAGCCGTTACTGGCCGAGCAACCCGCCTCGGTGATCATCGCCAACCGCACGGTGGAAAAAGCCGAACTGTTGGCGGAATTGTTCGCCGACCTGGGGCCGGTGTCGGCCAGTGGTTTTGATTGGTTGAAGGAGTCGGTGGACCTGATCATTAACGCGACGTCCGCCAGTCTGTCAGGGGATGTACCGCCGATTGCCAGCAGTTTGATCGAGCCGGGAAAAACGGTGTGCTACGACATGATGTACGGCAAGGAGCCGACCTCGTTCTGCCGTTGGGCCAGTGAACATGGCGCGGCGGTATCGATGGATGGCTTGGGGATGCTCGCTGAACAAGCGGCAGAAGCCTTCTTCCTGTGGCGCGGCGTGCGCCCGGATACGGCGCCGGTGCTGGCCGAGTTGCGTCGGCAGTTGGCCCTTTAAAAGCTTCGCGAGCAAGCCCGCTCCCACAAGGATCACCGAAAACCTGTGGGAGCGGGCTTGCTCGCGAATGGCCGCGACACCGATTTCAGATCAGTCCTCAAACCGGATCGGGCATTTCTCCGCCCCTTCCAGCTTCCGCAACTCTTCCACCACCTGCGGCCGCGCGCGCCGCAAAGTCAGGCTGCGATCCTGCCGCAGCAGCCGCCGCGCTTCCTGATGCAGCATCTCCACGCCTGAATAGTCGATGAAGTTGATCTGCTGCGCTTCGATCACCACGCGTGCGCCGTGCATCCGCTGTAGGCGTACTTGCAGGTAATGGCTGGCGCCGAAAAAGATCGAACCGCCAACCCGCAGAATGTCTTCATCCCCATCCTGCCAATGCTGGACTCGTGGTTGCGAGGTGCGTTTGAGGTAGAAGAACAGCGAAGCCAGCACCCCGGCGTAGATCGCGGTCTGCAATTCCAGCAGCAGCGTGGCGACGCAGGTCAGCGCCATGACCAGGAACTCGGCGCGGCTGACCCGCAACAACGCGCGAATGCCGCGATGATCCACCAGCCCCCAGGCGATCAACAGAATGCTGCCGGCCATGGCCGGAATCGGAATGTGCGCGATCAAATTCGCGCCGAAGATGGCGAACAGCGCCACCCACACCGCCGAAAAAACCCCGGCCATCGGCGAGCAGGCGCCCGCTTCGTAGCTCAGGCCCGAGCGGGTGAAGGAACCGGCTGACAGCGATCCGGAAAAAAACGCACCGACCATGTTCGACAAACCCTGGGCGCGGACTTCCTGATTGGCGTCGAGCAACTGCTGGGAGCGGGCCGACAAGGATCGGGCAATCGACAGACTGGTGACCAGCCCGAGCATGCCCACCGCCACCGCACTGGGTAACAAGCGCAGAATCAGGTCCAGATCCAGCGGCAGCGGGCTGAAGGGCGGCAGCCGCCCGACAAACGCGCTGACCAACTTCACATGACTGAACATTGATGGCCAGAACCAGACCAGCAATCCGCTCAGCACCAGGGTGATCAATAGCGTCGGCCAGCGCGGCAGGAGCAATTTCAGGATCACGCCCACGACGACCGTCGCCAGGCCCAGCATCAGCGACGGTTTATCCACTTCGCCGAGGTGACTGAAGAGCATCATCAAGCTGTTCAGCGCTGTTGCCTGGTTGGGCAAATCAAGCCCCAACAAATTCGGCAGTTGGCCGATGGCAATCACCACCGCCGCGCCGAGGGTGAAACCCAGCACCACCGAGTGCGAGACGAAATTCACTAAGGCGCCGAAGCGCAGCAAACCGAGCAGCCACTGGAAAATGCCGGCAAGCAGCGTCAGCAACAGGATCAGGGTGACGTAGTCCTCTGACGCCGGAACGGCCAGAGGACTGACGCTGGCGTACAAGACGATAGAAATCGCCGCCGTAGGACCGCAGATCAAATGCCACGAAGACCCCCAGAGACAGGCGATCAGCACCGGGATAATCGCCGCGTACAGACCGTATTCAGGTGGGAGACCGGCGATCAGCGCGTAGGCAATGGATTGCGGCAACGCGAGAATCGCGCCGCTGAGACCGACAATCAGGTCACGACCGACACTGGCGCGGGTTTGCCGAGGCATCCAGCTGAGGAAGGGGAAGAGCGAATGGCGGCTTGGAAAGGCCATGGGTCCTCTCGGGTGAGATTTTGCGCAAGGGTAGCAGGGTTGTGAGGAGTGTCAGATGAATCCACCCCTCACCCCAGCCCTCTCCCCAGAGGGTAGAGGGGACTGACCGTGTTGAATGTTCGGAATACTGCGACCTGAAATAACGAGGCGAACTCAGGTCCGAAAAACACCGGAGATCTGCTCCCTTTCCCCTCTCCCCTATGGGGAGAGGGCTGGGGTGAGGGGTCGATCCTGAACCAGACACAGAATCCAGCATCACCCAATTAAAGCTTCGCCTTCACCGCCCCCAACGCATCCTTCCCATCCACGGTCTTCACCCCGTCCAGCCACTTATCCAGCACCGCCGGATTCGCCTTGATCCATGCCTTGGCCGCATCAGCATTGCTGACTTTCTTGTTCACCACCTCAGCCATGATGCTGTTCTCCATTTCCTGGGTGAAACTCAGGTTGGTGAGCAGTTTGCCGACGTTCGGGCAGGCCTGTGCATAACCTTTGCGGGTCAGCGTATGAACGCTGCCGGTATCGCCGAAGTACTTCTCGCCGCCCTTGAGATAATGCATTTTCAGTTGCACGTTCATTGGGTGCGGGGTCCAGCCGAGGAAGGTCACGAACTTCTGTTTTTTCACCGCGCGAGACACTTCGGCCAGCATGGCCTGCTCGCTGGACTCGACCAGTTTCCACTGGCCCATGTCGAAGTCGTTCTTCTTGATGATTTCCTGCAAGGAGATGTTGGCGGGAGCGCCGGAGCCGATGCCGTAGATCTTCTTGTCGAACTTGTCGGCGTATTTGTTCAGGTCGGAAAAGTTATGCACACCCGCGTCCCAGACGTAATCCGGGACCGCGAGGGTGAATTCGGTGCCGTCGAGGTTCTTCGCCAGTTGCGTGACATCACCGGTGGCCACGAACTTGTCGTAAAAACCCTGTTGTGCCGGCATCCAGTTACCGAGAAACACGTCGACCTGACCATCTTTCAAGCCGCCAAAGGTGATCGGCACTGCAAGCGTGTCGACCTTGGCCTTGTAGCCCATGCCGTCCAGCAGAAACCCGGTGATGGCGTTGGTGGCGGCAATGTCGCTCCAGCCAGGGTCGGCCATTTTCACCGTCTCGCAACTCTGATCGGCATACGCCGATGCACTGCCCAGAGCCAGAAGCCCGACCGTCATTGCTGTGGATAACCTACGCATGGCATTCCCCTTAACATTATTGGTTTTGGCAGGGTTGTGGATAACGTGCTTTACGCTCCAGATCGTCGAGGTCGATGTGGTTGCGCATGTACTGCTGACTGGCGTCCACCAGCGGCTGGTGATCCCAGCTCTTCAGCTTGCCGATGGTTAATGCCTTGGCCACAAAACGTCGGCGTCGTTGGCTGGCGAGCACTTGTTGGTGGATCGCCGGGATATCCCATTTGGCCCGGGCTTCGGCGAGAAATTCATCGAAAAGCGACTGATGTTGCGGCGACTGGCTAAGTTCTTCCAGTTCGCGCGGGTCGTTGTGTACGTCGAAGAGTAGGCAAGGGTCGTCTTCGCTGTAGATGAATTTGTAGGCGCCACGGCGAATCATCATCAGCGGGCTGATAGTGCCTTCAGCCATGTACTCGCCGAAGACCTCGTCATGACCGCCCTGCCCTTGCAGGTGCGAGACCAGTGAGCGGCCGTCCAGCGGCAGTCCTGGCTCCAGCAAGCCGCCGGCCAGTTCGACGAAGGTCGGCAACAGATCGGCCGTGGAGACCGCCGCGCTGACCCGGCCAGCCCCGAATTGCCCCGGCGCACTGATCAACAGCGGCACGCGGGCGGCCATTTCGTACCAGTGCATTTTGTACCAGAGCCCACGCTCGCCGAGCATGTCGCCGTGGTCGCCGGAGAATACGATGATGGTGTCGTCGATCAGGCCGGTTTCCTCGAGTGTTTGCAGGAGTTTGCCGACGTTGCTGTCGATATAGCTGCACGCACCGAAGTACGCACGGCGTGCATCGCGAATCTTATCCACAGGCAGTGGTTTGTCCCACAGGTCATAAACTTTGAGTAAACGCTGGGAATGCGGATCCAGTTCGGTCTGCGCCGGGGTTTCAGGCAACGGGATGTCGGCGTCGTCGTACATATCCCAGAAGGCCTTGGGAATGGTGTACGGGTCGTGTGGATGAGTCATGGAAACGGTCAGGCAAAACGGCTGATCGCCATCCTCACGGATGTGATCGAACAAGTACTGTTGAGCCTTGAACACCACTTCTTCGTCGAAATCCAGCTGATTGGTGCGTACGCACGGCCCGGCCTGCAGCACCGAAGACATGTTGTGAAACCAGGTTGGACGCACGTCTGGCTCGTCCCAGTTCACAGACCAGCCGTAATCGGCCGGGTAGATGTCGCTGGTCAGGCGTTCTTCATAACCGTGCAACTGATCCGGGCCGCAGAAATGCATCTTGCCCGACAGCGCGGTGCGGTAGCCGAGTCGACGCAGGTAGTGGGCATAAGTCGGTACGTCGGCGGGGAAATCGGCCGCGTTGTCGTAGGCGCCGATCTTGCTCGGCAACTGACCGCTGACCAGGGTAAAACGCGACGGCGCGCACAATGGGCTGTTGCAATAAGCGGCGTCGAACACCACGCCTTGGGCGGCGAGGCGGCTGAGATTAGGCAGTTTGATGGGCGAAGGGCCGTAGAACGGCAACATTGGCGCGGCCATTTGATCGGCCATGATGAAAAGAATATTTTTGCGCTTCATGTGATCGCGGCATTCCATAGTGAATATTTATGCGAGAGTGCTGTGATTGAGCATGTAGCCCACGCAATTTGTGGTAAAGCCCATGCGCGGCAATGACTAGGATAAGCACAGCTTATGTATGACGCCCTTGGTGATTTGTCTCTGGATTTGCTTCGCGCCTTTGAAACGGCGGCCCGTCAGCGTAGCTTCACCGCGGCCGCCGTGGAGCTTGGCACCACGCAACCGGCCATCAGCCAGCAGATCAAACGGTTGGAAGAACAACTCGGGACGCGGCTGTTCGACCGGATCTATCGCGGCATCGAACTGACCGAGGCCGGGACGATCCTGTTTGAGCAGGTTCAGCTCGGATTGCAAAACATCGACGCAGGATTGAGCGCGATCAGCGCACAGCACCAACATGAAGTGTTGCAGGTCGCCACCGATTTTGCTTTCGCGGCGTATTGGCTGATGCCGCGCCTGCACCGCTTCCATGCCGCCAATCCTCAAGTAGACGTCAGCCTGGTCACCAGTGAACGCAGCCTCAACATGCTGCGCACTGATATTGATGTGGCGGTGTTGTTTGGTGATGGCCGATTCAAACAGGGCGAAAGCCATTGGCTGTTCAGCGAAGAAGTGTTTCCGGTGTGCAGCCCGCTGCTGTTGAAGGATCGCCCTCTGCCCTTGCCATCCCAGTCATTGCTCGAGTTCCCGCTGCTGCACCTTCGCGGCGAGAACAGCAGTAACTGGTTCGACTGGAGCGGCGTATTTCGGGAATTGGGGATCGCTTCGGCACCGGCGCCAGGGCAATTGCGCTTCGACAATTACACGCTGTTGATTCAAGCGGCGATTGGCGGCCAAGGGGTGGCGATTGGGTGGCGGCACCTTGTGGATAACTTGCTGGCGCAAGGTTTGTTGTGCCGACCGATTGCGGAAACGGTCATTTCCAGGCTCGGCTATTACGTGGTCCTGCCCCAGCGGAAACGGCGTGGTGCGCTGATTCAACAGTTTGTTGACTGGCTGATGGCTGAGCAGGCCAGCAGTGCGCAATCGTTGAATGGCCTGCCGTTGCCGTCTATCGCTGTATAGCCTCGGTCGCGACGAAGGTCACGTGTTGGCCGACATGCAGGTTCAACCGCAACTCATCAGCAATCCCCACAGCCACCCGGCTCAACCGTTCAAGCGGTTCGGCGAGGCCCGGCTCCAGGCTGCGGCTGATGTGGCTGAAATGTTCGATGGTCAGCCCAGGCACCCCGCGCGGCGCATTCACCAGCGTCCAGTGCAAGGTGCTACTTTGCAGGGCCTCGCGGATTTCTTCGGCGGCGTGACGTTGCAGTCGATCTTCTATCTCCGGATCGTCCAGTGCCTCGAAATCGCCGACCAGAAACAGTCGGGCAATCCCTGAGGCCTGCATGCCATCGATCAGGGCATCCACCGCCAGCACTTGCTCGACCGGGCCGGGCACGATGGATTTTTCCACGTGCTCGCTGTTCATCGGCAACCCAGGTGCATCCAGCAGACAAATCACCGCCGAACACCCGGCGACGCTTTGCTTGACCCGCTTGGCGTCGAACAAATCACCGGTCTTGGTCCGCAGTCCCGGGCGCGGCGCGAGCGCCGTCAGGTCATCGAGAATCGCGATCACTTCATGTTGGCGCCGCAGCATTTCAGCCATCAGCGCACTGCCCAGGCTACTCATGGCACCATAAAGCACCACTTTCACCACCGGGGTTTCGGCATTTTTCATGGCCGTGCTCCGTTCTTCCTATCTTTATGGCGTGTGACCTGTGGGAAACAACGCCGGTTCGACTCGGTTCAGAGGGTTTCAAATGCAGCAGATCAAGGGCTACCACGCCCATGTCTACTTCGACGCCAGTACCCTTCCTCAGGCGCGAGCCTTGTGTGAGCAGGCCGCGCAACTGTTTCCAGTGAGGATGGGCCGCGTCCATGAACGGCCGGTGGGCCCGCACCCGGACTGGAGCTGCCAGTTGGCCTTCGAGCCGCAATACATCGGTGACGTGCTGCCATGGCTTGCGCTCAACCGCAAAGGCTTGGTGGTGTTCCTGCACCCGGACACCGGCGACGATCTGCTCGACCACACCGAGCATGCGATCTGGATGGGCGCGATTCGGCCACTGGATCTGTCTGTTTTTTGATCAGTTTACAACTGTTCCTCGGCTTCGCCGGGCAAATGTTCATCCAGATGCAGCCAGGGCAGTCGGTTGTCAGTCCAGATATGCCTTTCGGCGGGTGCGTGCTCGGGATGATCGAGGGTGGCGATGGTCACGTCGATGCTGTCCGGGCTCAGGTGCGAGACCAGCGCCAGCTGCGCCCCACAGTTGCCACAGAAATACCGCACGCAGGTGGTTGAAGAGTTGTACTGCGCTGGCGTTCCTTTCACCCATTCAAAGGCTGAGGCGGGCACGGTGATCCAGGTGGTCACGATCCCGCCGCTGACCCGTCGGCAAATCGAACAATGACAGTGGGCGATGTCGTGCAAAGGCCCGCTGAATTGATAGCGCAGATGTCCGCAGTGGCAGCCGCCCGTATGAACTTCGCCCATTCTGTTTCCTCCTGTTGCGTATGTTCCGACGTCTTCGCGAGCAAGTCGAAGGCGTCAACTCGGTTTAACATCCCTGCCCCGGTCCGACGACCGGTTGCACATCTGGTCAATGCTTTCATCCGCGAAAGCTGGCTGAAAGCTTCCGCGATTAGGATCGCCCCCACTACCGGCAACAGACCGGTTGGCCAATGCCAGTGTTTTATCGCTCGCACAGCCCATTTAACAACAACAATGGTGATCCTGATGTCCTCTTCTACCCGCCGCTTCGCTGTCACTCCACCCATACGCCTCGTGCTTCCCGTTCTGCGCTGACCCACCCGGTTCGCCCATTCCCTAGACGCGCTATGCCTGGAGTATTCCCATGCTGACTTTCCTTGGCTTTGCCATGGTCATCACGTTCATGTTCCTGATCATGACCAAGCGCGTTTCCGCGCTGATCGCCCTGATCATCATCCCGATCCTGTTCGCGCTGTTCGGTGGTTTTGCGCCGAAGATCGGCCCGATGATGCTCGAAGGCATCACCAAGCTCGCACCGACCGGTGTGATGCTGATGTTCGCCATTCTGTACTTCGCCCTGATGATCGATTCCGGCCTGTTCGACCCGGCCGTGCGCAAGATCCTCAAACTGGTCAAGGGCGACCCGTTGAAAGTTTCGGTCGGCACCGCCGTACTGGCGCTCGTCGTCTCCCTCGATGGGGACGGCGCGACCACTTATATGATCTGCGTGGCCGCCATGCTGCCGCTCTACGCCCGTATCGGCATGAGCCCGCGGATCATGGCTGGCCTGATCATCCTCGCCGGTGGCGTGATGAACATGACGCCATGGGGCGGCCCGACCGCTCGTGCGGCCAGTGCGCTGCACGTGGACCCGTCCGACATCTTCGTACCCATGATTCCGGCGATGGCTTTCGGGGTGCTGGCTATCCTCGTGATTGCCTACTTCTACGGCAAGCGTGAGCGTGCACGTCTGGGTGAGCTGCACCTGGTGGGCGAGGAAATCGACCACAGTGAAATCAGCGTTTCGCAATTCCCGGATGCCCGTCGTCCAAAGTTGATCTGGTTCAACGGCGCCCTGACCCTGGCCCTGATGTGCGCCCTGGTCGCCGGTCTGTTGCCGCTGCCGGTGCTGTTCATGGTGGCGTTCAGTATCGCGATGATCGTCAACTACCCGTGCCTGCAACAGCAGAAGGACCGCGTCGCGGCCCACGCCGGTAGCGTGCTGGCGGTGGTCGGCTTGATCTTCGCGGCCGGTATCTTCACCGGCATCCTGTCGGGCACCGGCATGGTCGATGCGATGTCGAAAAGCCTGTTGGCGGTCATCCCGGACTTCCTCGGCCCGTACCTGGCGGTGATCACTGCACTGGTGAGCATGCCGTTCACGTTCTTCATGTCGAACGATGCATTTTATTACGGCGTGTTACCGGTACTTGCGGAAGCCGCCAGCCATTACGGTATAACCGCGGTTGAAATGGCACGTGCCTCGATCGTCGGTCAGCCCGTCCACTTGCTGAGCCCGCTGGTACCATCGACCTACCTGTTGGTGGCCCTGGCCGGTATCGACTTCGGTGATCACCAGCGTTTCACCCTGAAGTGGGCAGTGCTGGTTTGCATGTGCATACTGGTCGCCGCTTTGCTGATGGGGATTTTTCCGCTGTTCAGCACTCTATAAGCCCAAGACTCACCATGACGGGTCCAGGCTTTGTTGTTTGAAGCCTGGGCCCTTCGTGGTTTAACACTCGCACAAAGGAATACACATGGAATGGCTGACCAACCCTGAAATCTGGGTTGCCTTCTTCACCCTGACCGCCCTGGAAATCGTTCTGGGTATCGATAACATCATCATGATTTCGATCCTGGTCAGCCGCATGCCCAAGCACATGCAGGCACGCACGCGGATTTTCGGCCTAGCGCTGGCCATGGTTACGCGGATCCTGTTGCTGCTGTCGATCACCTGGGTCATGCGCCTTACCGCCGACTTGTTCGAAGTGTTCGGCCAGGGTATTTCCGGGCGTGACCTGATCCTGTTCTTCGGTGGTCTGTTCCTGCTGTGGAAGAGCTCGCAAGAGATGTACCACGCGCTGGAAGGTGAAGACGAAACCAATGAGGAGCCGGGCGGCAAGGGCGGCAACTTCCTCTACACCATCATTCAGATCGCGATCATCGACATCGTGTTCTCGCTGGATTCGGTCATCACCGCTGTGGGCATGGTGTCCTACGTACCGGTCATGATCGCGGCGATCGTCGTTGCCGTGCTGGTGATGATGTGGGCTTCCGGCACCATCAGCGAGTTCATCGACAAGCACCCGTCGCTGAAGATGCTGGCGCTGTCGTTCCTGTTGATAGTCGGTACTGTGCTGATTGCTGAATCCCTCGACGTTCACGTGCCAAAAGGCTACGTCTACTTCGCCATGGCGTTCTCGCTGGCGGTGGAAGCGATCAACATCAAGATGCGCACCGCCATGGCGAAAAAGCGCAAGCAGCAGGAACCGGTGAAGCTGCGCAAGGACATTCCGGGTCAATAACCCGAATGCCATGTGATGACAAAGGGGCCTTCGGGCCCCTTTTTCATATCTGCATCAACCTGTTTTTATGGCAGTTTTGTTTCAATCGCTTCTTTAGCTGTGCGATGCTGGCGCGCAGTCCGTTAGCCAACTACAGCTTAAGTACAGAACGTAGAAGAACGCGCGGCACCGTCAACTTGCCCCGATGGGGCGCTACCACCACAGGGGGCCTGCATGCTCACCCTGCTCAATTTGTTATCTGCCGTGGCCTTGTTGATTTGGGGCACGCACATCGTCCGAACCGGCATCCTGCGGGTCTACGGTTCCAACCTGCGCCATGTGATTGGCCGGAACATGTCCAAGCGCTGGCTGGCGTTCATCTCGGGGATCGTCGTGACGGCGATGGTCCAGAGCAGCAACGCCACCGCCATGCTCGTCACCTCCTTTGTCGGTCAGGGCCTGATGGCGCTGACCCCGGCCCTGGCGACCATGCTCGGGGCCGACGTCGGTACCGCACTGATGGCGCGGGTGCTGACCCTCGACCTGTCATGGTTGTCGCCGCTGCTGATCTTTCTTGGGGTGATTTTCTTTCTGTCGCGCAAACAGACCCGGGTTGGACAGATGGGCCGGGTCAGTATCGGGCTGGGGCTGATCATCCTGGCGCTGCAACTGATCGTTGAGGCTGCCGCACCGATTACCCAGGCCCAAGGTGTGAAGGTGATTTTCGCCTCGCTGACTGGCGACATCTTGCTCGATGCCCTGGTCGGCGCGCTGTTTGCGATGGTTTCCTACTCCAGCCTCGCCGCCGTCCTGCTGACCGCGACCCTGGCCGGTGCTGCGGTGATCAGCCTGCCCGTTGCCATCGGCCTGGTGATCGGCGCCAACATCGGCAGCGGCATCCTTGCCTTCCTCAGCACCAGCATGCAGAACGCCGCTGGCCGTCAGGTGGCGTTGGGTAGCCTGCTCTACAAACTGATCGGCCTGTTGCTGATCATTCCGGTCCTCGACCCGTTGGTGCACTGGATCGACAGCCTGGACTTCAGCCCTCAGGAAATGGTCATCGGCTTTCACCTGCTTTACAACACCGCGCGCTGCCTGCTCTTGCTGCCCAGCGTCGGGCCGATGGCCAAGCTGTGCGCGTGGCTGTTGCCGGAGCGGCCGGAAATCAACGGCACTGCCAAACCGCGGCATCTTGATCCAACAGCGCTGGTCACGCCCAGTCTGGCGCTGGCCAATGCCGCCCGGGAAACCCTGCGCATCGGCGACCTGATCGACAACATGCTCGAGGCCATGCTCGACGTGCTGAACGGCAAGCAAACCGCCGTCACCCAGGAAATGCGGCGCCTGACCGATGATGTGGAATCGCTCTATGGCGCGATCAAGCTGTATCTGGCGCAAATGCCCCGCGAAGATCTCAGCGAGCAGGACAGCCGGCGCTGGGCGGAAATCATCGAGCTGGCGATCAACCTTAAACTCGCCAGCGACCTCATCGAACGCATGCTGCGCAAGGTCCAGCAACAGAAAACCTCACAGCGCCTGTCTTTTTCCGAGGTCGGCCTGGAAGAGTTGGCGGGGCTGCACAGCCAGTTGATCTCCAACCTGCGCCTGGGGTTGTCGGTGTTCCTCAGTGCCGATAAGGAAAGTGCCCGCCAGTTATTGCGTGAGAAGCGTCGCTTTCGCGCACAGGAACGGCGCCTGGCCCATGCTCACGTCAGCCGATTGCAACGTAAGATCGTGCAGAGTATCGAAACCAGCTCGTTGCACCTTGAGCTGATTGCCGACATGAAGCGTCTGAATTCACTGTTTTGCATCAGCGCCTATGTGGTGCTGGAAACTTCCGACACCGGCGCCCTGGCGGCCGATGATTTGGCAGACATCACGCATTCACCTTGAACGTCTGGCAGAGTGGTCAGTCAGTAACATTGATTCAGCATGAAGGCCGCCTTCGCGAGCAGGCTCGCTCCCACAGTGGATCTTCGGTGTACTCGGAAATTGTGTCCGACTCAGATCACCTGTGGGAGCGAGCCTGCTCGCGAAGGCGGCCTGGCTGATGACACGGATCTCCGATTGGTTGCCTGGAAGCTTGCTATGCGTTGTTTGTTGTTCGCTTGTCTGTTGCTTGGTTCATTCCCTTCATTTGCCCTGGATCGCTTTCAGGTCGAGGGCTATACGCTGCCCAACGGCCTGCAATTGCTGCTCAAGCCCGGTACCGAGCGCGGGCATGTGGCGATTCGTCTGGTGGTCGGCGTCGGCATCGATGATTTCAGCTGCGCCGACAAGGAGCTGCCGCACCTGCTTGAGCATTTGCTGTTCAGCGGTATCGACGCCACGGGCGAAGGCGGGCTGGAAGAGCGCATGCAGGCCCTGGGTGGCGAGTGGAACGCCTACACCAGCAATGCCGACACGACCTTCGTCATCGAAGCCCCGGCGAAAAACCAACGCAAGGTCCTCGACCTGCTGCTGGCGCTGCTGACCCAGACCCGAATCGACGACAACGCCATCAACGCCGCCAAACAAGTGGTCGAGCGCGAAGACGGCGGCCATTACTCGCACCTGCAACGCTTTCTGGATCGTCAGGACCTTGGCCACACAGCGAGTAATCAGCTGGCAGTGGAACTGGGCCTCAAATGCCCCGAACGCGCCGAAGTCGATCACCTGACCCGCGATCAGCTGGAAAAGGTGCGCAAGGCCTGGTACGCGCCCAACAACATGACCCTGATCGTCGTCGGCGACCTTGAGCGGTTGCTGCCGGCCTATCTGGAACGGTCTTATGGCGCGCTTGAAGCGGTTGACCCGACCGATCACCCGCCCCTGCCGGCGATCCAGGCCAGTGCTGCCCATGAGCGCACCTTGAGTCATGGTTTTGTTGGCGGCAGTGCCAAGTTGCATTGGCTGTTGCCAGAGCCGGTGCAGGAGGATCGGCACGACGAAACCTTCGACTTGCTCAAGGACTATCTGGACTGGGCGCTCTACCGCCAATTGCGCCTGGCCCATGGCTTGTCCTACGGGCCTTCGGTCGAGCGCGAGGTGTTTGGCGGTGTGGGCTTCATGAGCCTGAACGCGGACCTTGAGCGCGACGACGTGCCCGAGGCTGAACGGGTGCTGGATAATCTGAAGGCCGGGTTGCTCAGGGACGGTCTCAAGGCCGGCACCTTCAACCGCATCAAACAGGCCGCCATCGCCCGCCAGGCCTGGGCCGTGCAAGGCAACAGCGCGTTGGCCGATTATTACTGGAGTGCCCTTGGGGACTACGAGGACGGCCGTTTCGCCGACCCCGCCAAAGAACTGGAAGGGGTGACGCTGGAGGAAGCAAATAAGGCCATGCGTGAATTGCTGATGCAGCCGGGCTACCTGCGGATCGAAAAGCCGTTGATCAGTGATGACCAGTTTGTGTGGGCGATTGCCGGGGTGTTCGGTTTGTTTGTACTCGGCCTGTTGGCTTGGCGAGTACATCGCCGGAAGTAACAGTTCCCTGTGGCGAGGGAGCTTGCTCCCGCTGGGGTGCGAAGCGCCCCCAAAACCGGACACTGCGTATTATCAGATAGAACGCATGCACCGGTTTTACGACTGCTGCGCAGCCGAGCGGGAGCAAGCTCCCTCGCCACAATGCTGCATTGGTCAAACGGACGTATCCCCCTCGCCACGCCGCCCTCTCGGCGGTACCCTGTCGGGGATTTTTCCCACGACTATTGCGAACCGCCGAATGCCTACTCTGACCCTATACGTACAGCGCATCCTGGAACTGATGAAGCGCTACCCGGGGGTCATTGCGCTCGGTGGTTTCATATCCGGGGTCGGCAGCTTCATGCTGGTGGATCGCCAACAGGGTCTGGCGACCTGGATCACCACCATCATGCTGGTCAGCTGGGTCTGGCTGATGCTGGAAAACAGCCTCACCAAGCTGTTCGCCAGGGTCTTCAAGCGCGAAATACCCCAGCCGCTTCTGCGTTATGCGACGCAGATGATCCATCAGGAAAGTCTATTCTTCGTTCTGCCGTTCTTTTTAATCACCACCACCTGGAACAGCGGTCAGTTGTTCTTCACTGGATTACTGAGCATGGCGGCGCTGATTTCGATCATCGACCCGCTCTACTACAAATGGCTGGCACCGCGCCGCTGGGCGTTCCTGGCACTGCACACCCTGACCCTGTTCGCGGCCCTGCTGACTGCCCTGCCCGTCATTTTGCACCTGACCACCGCCCAGAGCTTCAAGCTGGCGCTGGGCATTGCCATGTTGCTGTCGTTCCCGAGCCTGGCCTCGATCTTCCCGATTCGCACTGTGCGCAATGCGTTGGCGATCCTCAGCATCACCGTCGGTATCGGCGCCGCCGGTTGGGTGCTGCGCTCCTGGGTTCCACCGGCGACCCTGTGGATGACGGATGTGGCGATCAGCACCCAAATGCAGGACCGCACCCCCGGCAAGAGCCTGGAAGAAGTCAGCGCCGAGCAGATTCGCGGAGGTGGGCTGTACGCATACACCGCGATCAACGCCCCTAGAGGGCTGGCCGAGCGGATTTATCACGTCTGGATGTTCAACGGCAAAGAAGTCGACCGTATCCCTCTGGATATCAATGGTGGGCGCAAGGAGGGCTATCGCGCCTGGACCCACAAGCAGAACTTCCCCGGCAACCCCGCAGGCAAATGGCAGGTCCGGGTGCTGACTGAGGACGGTCAGTTGATTGGCGTGCTGCGCTTCAAGGTCATGGACAGCACACCCATCAAAGAAAAGTAACGCGGTTCGTGCTATTAGTCAGATCTGCGTAATAACCGAACAAGCACGGAGCTTATGACTAGCAGCACAATGCCCGGCAGTGCCCTACTGGACACCTCGCAAAGCCCTGCCCTGTTGCGGGTCACGGGCGACTGGACGCTCGCCCATTACGCCTATCTCAGCCGCCTGAGCGAAAAGCTCCGTGGCCAATACGACAACAACACCCACATCGATCTCAATGGCCTCGGCGCACTCGATACGGCGGGTGCGTCATTGCTGGTGGAGCTGCTGGGGGCTGAGCGTCTGGGCAAATCTGCCGAACACCCCGATTGCACCCTTTCTTCCGCTGATCGCGCCTTGTTGCAGACGGTGTACTGCTCGCTGACCGACTTCTGTGTACCGATCAAGGAACCAGAAATCAGCGTCGGCATTCAACTGCTGACCCGCATCGGCCGCGCGGTGGACGCGGTCTGGCAGGACACCCTGGAACTGCTGGGTTTCGTCGGTCTGATTCTGGAAACCATCGCTCGCGGGCTGTTTCGCCCCAAGCGCTGGCGCCTCACGCCGATGGTCGCGCACATCGAACAGACTGGCCTCGACGCCGCGCCCATCGTTGCCCTGCTGACTTTTCTGGTGGGCGCCGTGGTGGCGTTTCTCGGGGCGACGGTGCTGGCGAGTTTCGGCGCGAGTATTTTCACCGTGGACCTGGTGGCGTTCTCCTTTCTGCGCGAATTCGGTGTGTTACTGACCGCGATCCTGATGGCCGGCCGCACCGCCAGTGCGTTCACCGCGCAGATCGGTTCGATGAAAGCCAACGAAGAAATCGACGCCATCCGCACCTTGGGCCTCGACCCGATAGAGTTGCTGGTGGTGCCGCGCGTGTTGGCCCTGCTGGTCGCGCTGCCGATGCTGACCTTTCTGGCGATGCTTTCGGGGATTATCGGCGGCGGTGTGGTTTGCGCGGTGGCGCTGGATATCTCGCCAGCGATGTTCCTATCGCTGCTGCAAACCGATATCGGCGTTCAGCATTTTCTGGTGGGGATCGTCAAAGCGCCGATCTTTGCGTTCCTGATCGGCGCCATCGGCTGTCTCGAAGGCTTTAAAGTCAGTGGCAGCGCCGAGTCCGTCGGTGCTCACACCACGTCGAGCGTGGTCCAGTCTATTTTCGTGGTGATCGTGCTCGACGCCGTGGCTGCGTTGTTTTTCATGGAGATGGGCTGGTGAGTCGTCTACCCCGAGCGCCCTCCGAGGCGGTGATCGAAGTCCGCGATCTGTGCAATCGCTTTGGTCGACAGAGCGTGCATGAGAACCTCGATCTGGATTTGTACAAGGGTGAAATCCTTGCCGTGGTCGGCGGTTCCGGCAGCGGCAAGTCAGTGCTGTTGCGCAGCATCGTCGGCTTGCGCCAGCCCAGTGAAGGGGTGGTGAAGGTCTTCGGCAAAAACCTGCCGACGCTGTCTGAACACGAGCGCTCGATGGTCGAACGGCGTTTCGGCGTGCTGTTCCAGAAAGGTGCCCTGTTCTCTTCGCTGACGGTCACCGAGAACGTCGCCCTGCCCCTGATCGAGCACGCCGGTTTGAGCCGAGAGGACGCCGAACACCTGGCGGCAGTGAAAATGGCCTTGGCCGGACTGCCGCTGTCGGCGGCCGACAAGTACCCCGCTTCGCTGTCCGGCGGCATGATCAAGCGTGCAGCACTGGCTCGCGCGCTGGCGCTGGACCCGGACATCCTGTTTCTCGACGAACCTACTGCCGGCCTCGATCCGATTGGCGCCGCAGCCTTCGATCAATTGATCCTGACCCTGCGCGATGCGTTGGGCCTGAGTGTTTTTCTGGTCACCCACGACCTCGACACGCTCTACACCATCACCGACCGCGTGGCGGTGCTGGCGCAAAAGAAAGTGCTGGTGGCGGATGCCATCGACAAGGTCTCGGAAACCGACGACCCGTGGATTCACGAATATTTCCATGGCCCTCGCGGCCGCGCGGCGCTGACCGCCGCTCAACAGCTTAAGGAGGTCTGACATGGAAACCCGAGCCCATCATGTATTGATCGGCCTGTTCACCGTGATTGTGGTGGCAGGCGCCCTGCTCTTCGGCTTGTGGCTGGCCAAGTCCAGCGTCGACACCGAGTTCAAGGATTACGAAGTCGTCTTCAACGAGGCCGTCAGCGGCCTGTCCAAGGGCAGCGCCGTGCAGTACAGCGGGATCAAGGTCGGCGACGTGGTGACCCTGCGTCTGGACCCGAAAGACCCGCGCCGGGTGCTGGCGCGGATCCGCCTGGGCGGCGATACACCGATCAAGGAAGACACCCGGGCCATATTGGCGCTGACCGGGATCACCGGGACCTCGATCATCCAGCTCAGCGGTGGTACGCCGCAGAGTCCGAAGCTCAAGGGCAAGGACGGTCATTTGCCGACGATCATTGCATCGCCCTCGCCCATCGCCCGTTTGCTGAACGACAGCGGCGATCTGGTGGCCGGCGTGAACATGCTGATGCTCAACGCCAATAAGATGTTTTCTTCGCAGAACGTCGATCGCATCAGCCAGACCCTTGAACATCTGGAACAAACCACCGGCACCATCGCCGACCAGCGCGGCGATATTCGCCAGGCGATGCAGCAACTGGCCTCGGTCGGCAAACAGGCCGGCGCCATGCTGGAACAGACGTCGGCGCTGATGCGCAACGCCAATGGCATGCTCAACGATCAAGGCAAGCAGATGTTCGGCAGTGCCGAGCAGGCGATGAAGTCTCTGGAACAGAGCAGCGCGACCATCAACGAGCTGCTCACGACCAATCAGGATTCGCTCAACAGCGGCATGCAAGGCCTCAATGGCCTGGCCCCGGCGGTGCGTGAACTGCGTGACACCCTGACGTCGTTGCGGGCTATTTCCCAGCGTCTGGAAGCCAACCCCACCGGTTATTTGCTGGGCAATGACAAGGACAAGGAGTTCACACCATGAAGTTGACTCACCTCGCCCTCCTCGCCAGCTTCATTGTGCTCAGCGCCTGCTCGATCCTGCCCAAGTCCGAGCCGTCCGACGTCTATCGGTTGCCTTCGGCCCAGAGCAGCGCATCGGCCAGTCACGGGACGCCGCAGCGCTGGTCGCTACGCCTGACCAAGCCGCAGACCAGCGAAGCCTTGAACAGCCCGAAGATCGCCGTGATCCCTCAGGGTGATCTGATCAGCAGCTACAAGGCCTCGCGCTGGAGCGACCCGGCACCGGTGTTGTTGCGCAATCGTCTGTTGGATGGTTTCCAGCGTGATGGTCGGGTGACATTGCTGAGCACCGACGACAGCAACTTCCAGGCGGATCTTGAACTGGGCGGTAACCTGCAGGCATTCCAGACTGAATACCAAGGAACGAACGCAAGCGTCATCGTGCGTCTGGATGCGTTGCTGGTGCGTGGTTATGACCAGCGAATCCTCGCCAGCCGACGCTTTGAAGTACGCCAGCCGTTGAGCGATGCGAAGGTACCGGCGGTGGTGGCCGGGTTTGGCCAGGCCAGTGACCAGTTGACGGCGCAGGTGGTGACTTGGGCGGTGGAACAAGGTCAAAAGCTCGCGCCGCCGGCAAGGCCATAAAGGTCGCACGCACATCTAATGTGGGAGCGGGCTTGCTCGCGAAGGCGGTGTGTCAGTCAACAGAGATGTTGAATGTATCGGCCTCTTCGCGAGCAAGCCCGCTCCCACAGGGGATTTTGGTTAGCCGAAGAACCAGTAGCAGACGCCGATCGCGCCGAGAACGCCGGCAAGCTCCGCCAGCAACGCGCAACCCACCGCATGCCGCGCCCGCTGGATCCCCACCGCGCCGAAGTACACCGCCAATACGTAGAACGTCGTTTCGGTACTGCCCTGAATCGTCGCCGCCACCAGCGCCGGGAAGCTGTCCACGCCAGACGTTTTCATGGTTTCGATCAGCATCGCCCGGGCGGCACTGCCGGAGAACGGCTTGACCATGGCGGTCGGCAGCGCATCGACGAAGCGCGTGTCCCCACCGGCCCATTCCACCAGATGCCGAATCCCGTCCAGGCCAAAGTCCAGCGCTCCGGATGCCCGCAGCACGCCGACGGCGCACAGCATCGCCACCAGATACGGCAGCAGGTTCTTGGCCACGTCGAAGCCTTCTTTGGCGCCTTCGATGAACGCTTCGTACACCTTCACTTTACGCAGCGCGCCGATCACCAGAAAAAGCATGATCAGCCCGAACAGCGTCACGTTGCCGAGGATCGATGACAGGCCAGCCAGAGCGGTCGCTGAGAGCGTCGCCAGCAGCGCCATGAAGGCACCGAGGGCCAGGGCGCCGGGAATCAGGTAGGCGAGTACCACCGGGTCCCACAGGCGCAGACGCTGCATGAACGCCACCGACAGAAGGCCGACCAATGTCGAGCAACTGGTGGCGAGCAAGATTGGCAGGAACACCAGGGTCGGATCGGGCGCACCTTGCTGGGCGCGGTACATGAAGATCGTCACCGGCAGCAGGGTCAGGGAGGAGGCGTTGAGCACCAGGAACAGGATCTGCGCGTTGCTGGCGATGGTGTCGCTGGGGTTGAGCTCTTGCAGCGCCTTCATGGCTTTAAGGCCGATTGGCGTGGCGGCGTTGTCCAGGCCCAGACCGTTGGCGGCGAAGTTCAGCGTGATCAGGCCGATGGCTGGGTGCCCGGCCGGTACTTCCGGCATCAGCCGCAGGAACAACGGGCCCAGCGCTTTGGCCAGCCACTCGACGATCCCGGCCTTCTCGGCAATCCGCAGAAAGCCCAGCCAGAGCGTCAGGGTGCCGAACAACAGGACCATGACTTCGACCGACAACTTGGCCATGGCGAAAATGCTTTCCACCATCGCCGCGAAGATCCCGGCGTTACCGCCGATCAGCCATTGCGCCAGTGCCGAAACGGCAGCCACGATGAAGAAGCCAAGCCACAGGCCATTAAGCATCAGTCAAATCCCCCGAAGAATGCGGCGAATGATAGCGGGGTAGCCAGAAACGACAAACCCCGGATTTCTCCGGGGTTTGTTTTTGGCTCTGCATCGGGCCTTGTTGAGCCCCATGCTATGGGCTGGCCTCAATCCACTGTGGGAGCGGGCTTGCTCGCGAATGGGGAGTATCAGTCGCCCAATCAGTTGACTGACACACCGCTTTCGCGAGCAAGCCCGCTCCCACAGGGGTTATGCGTTAGTTGCTGGAAATCTCACCCACCGGCAATTTTTCCTTGCTGCGCCAGTGCGGCAGGGAGTTCCAGTAGCGCTGGCCCTTGGCGTCGTCGTACATGCCTTCCCAGCGGGAGATGACCAGCACGGCCAAGGCATTGCCGATCACGTTCAGCGCGGTACGGGCCATGTCCATGATGCGGTCGACACCGGCGATGAACGCCAGGCCTTCGAGCGGAATACCCACGCTGCCCAGGGTGGCCAGCAGCACCACAAAGGACACACCCGGAACGCCGGCGATGCCTTTGGAGGTGACCATCAGGGTCAGTACCAGCAGCAATTGCTGGCTGATCGACAGGTCGATGCCGTAGAGCTGGGCAATGAAGATGGCTGCAATGCTCTGGTACAGGGTCGAACCGTCGAGGTTGAACGAGTAGCCGGTCGGTACCACGAAGCTGCAAATGGCTTTCGGCGCGCCGTAGGCTTCCATTTTCTCGATCACGCGCGGCAGCACGGTTTCGGAACTGGCGGTGGAGTAGGCCAGCACCAGCTCATCCTTGAAGATGCGCATCAGCTTGATCACCGAGAAGCCGAACAGGCGAGCGATCAGGCCCAATACCACGAAGGCGAAGAAGGCGATGGCGACGTAAACCAGGATCACCAGTTTGGCCAGCGGCAGCAGGGAGGCGAAGCCGAAGTTGGCCACCGTTACCGCGATCAGTGCGAAAACGCCGATCGGGGCGTAGTTCATGATCATGTGAGTGACTTTGAACATGCTTTCCGACACGCCCTGGAACATCTTCACCAGCGGCTCGCGCAGGTCCGATTGCAGGCTCGACAGACCGAGACCGAACAATACGGAGAAGAAGATGATTGGCAGCATTTCGCCGCGGGCCATGGCCGCGAAGATGTTCGACGGGATCAGGTTGAGGATGGTCTGGATGAACGCGTGTTCATGCTGAACCTCGGCGGCAGTGGCCTGGTACTTGGAAATATCCACGGTACCCAGGGTGCTCATGTCGATGCCGGTGCCGGGATGGAACACGTTGGCCAACACCAGACCGACCACGATGGCGATGGTGGTGACGATCTCGAAGTAGAGGATGGTCTTGAGGCCGATACGCCCGAGCTTTTTCGCGTCGCCGACGCCTGCAATACCGACGATCAGCGAAGAGATCACGATCGGGATCACAATCATCTTGATCAGACGGATAAAGATATCGCCTGCTGGTTGCAGGACGTTGCTGACCCACCAGGCTTTTTCGGCACTGAAATGGTTGAGCAGCGCACCGATTGCAATCCCCAATACCAGACCGATGAGGATCTGCCAGGCGAGGCTAAGCTTTGCCTTCTTCATATCTTTACCCTTACTTGCGTTTGACTCAGGCAGATGCAAGAACTGGAACGCTTGTGGCGAAAAAGTCCTGTGCATCTACCCCCGTATAAGGTGCCCCGGAGCGCTTGTTATCCGCTCTCTGGCAGGCGAAAAAAGGCGCAACTATTCAGATGCAAGGAAGCGACGTCTAATGCCGTAAACGCCTACCCTATGCCGAATCGGCATGAGCTTTTTTAACTGAAACTCGCGTCCCAACCGGTTCGAATACGACATTTCGGCAGGCATAAGTGCCGTGAACCGGCCACCGCAGAGGAGGTTGGTTGTTTTTTGAACAAGGGAATGTGGACTGAAACTTGGGAAAAAGCCTACGTTTAATCGCGAAAATTCTCGGTCGTTGAATCGCGGTTTTCTCGATATACGGTCACCAAAGAAACACCACGAAATGGTTTTGCGAAGGATTAAGCGGAGATGGCGCGGAGGAGGCGAGCAGAACGCTCTAGGACAATACTTTGCGCTGACGAGCTCTTCGCAAGTCCGTCGATCCATGAGTGATCGACGAACTTGCGTCGCAGCTTCTGCCTGATCCGGCCCTTGCGCAGGTACTCCCTGTACCCGTAGGTCACTCCGCCCCTGAAACAGGCAGAACGTCCCGGCCCCTTGATCATGCGTCTACCGTCCTCGGGTAGCGCAGTGGAAAGAAGCCATGCTGCTTCTTTCATGTTACGAATTCAGTACCCGTGTGGATCTTTCTTCAGTGGTTCCATCAACAAGTCCCGCATGCCCTGGTCCGGCTTTCCAAGAAAGCGGTAGCCGGCATGTCGCTGTTGTCATGGCACTGCCGCCCGGAAACAGGGCGGCCGCCAGTGTCTTTAACAAAACGCTCATATTCACCCTCGACCGCGACGGCCGAAGAAGAAGGAAGCAATGAACATCACCAGGAACACGACAAAGAGAATCTTGGCGATACCCGTGGCGGTGCCCGCGATACCACCGAAGCCCAGTACCGCAGCGATGATGGCAATAATCAAGAATGTGATTGCCCAGCTCAACATGGTGATTCTCCTTACGCTTCTATTTAGAGATGTTGCTTGTGGTGCTTTTCCCGGCGCATCGAACGCGCCAAGTTCATGTGTTTAGAACACCCAACGTTCCTGGTGAGGCATCTCATCCGCAGGCTGAGCCTGGTCGACGTCCATCATTCGCATTGGGGGGCTGTCAGCCTGGTTACTGCTGGCCGCACTGAAATGAGTTTGGGTCGGGTGCTGAATCGACAAGCGTGGCGCTTCTTGCTGCTGGTTCTGCTCCCAACGCTGAAACTGCTGGCCGGCGATCAAGGTGATTAAAAGCGCCAGAACAGCAAACAGACCTTGCTGGATATGCAGTGGCGAGATACGCAACTGGGCGGCACGTTGGCGACTCATCCTGAAGCTCCTCCCACTCTGTGGTGATCTTGTTAGGGGCGACTTTTTGAATGCCCGGTTAATCACACTGTTGCAGTCTGCATGCCAGCTTTTGCTGATAATAAAATTCAATAAAATCAATGGCTTATTGATGATGTGGAAACCGGATCGGACGCATCCTGCACGATGGTCCTTTTGAAGTCGTGCGTAATGCACGATGGACGCGTGGGAACTTTCAATATTTTTGAATTGCAAAGAGGGTGTGGATGTCACAAGGGGACACAGCCAATCGCCTGCGAACCGGCTATCTGATAAAAAAACAACAAAATCAGGCGATTAGCCGTAGGGTGAGGGGAGAGCTACGCTGCTGTGGCTGAAATCGACCAGAATCAACCATGCAACTTGCCCGATTATTCTGGGACTAACCAAGATCATTCATTAAGGAGCGTAGGAAAATGGAGTCAGCCTCTGAGCATCAAGGCCGCATTCTGCTGGTGGACGATGAGTCAGCTATCCTGCGTACTTTCCGTTATTGCCTCGAAGATGAAGGCTACAGCGTCGCTACCGCCAACAGCGCCGCTCAGGCTGATGCACTGCTTCAACGTCAAGTGTTCGACCTGTGTTTCCTCGATCTGCGTCTGGGGGAAGACAACGGCCTTGATGTGCTGGCCCAAATGCGCATTCAGGCGCCCTGGATGAGGGTGGTGATCGTCACCGCGCACTCGGCCGTGGACACGGCGGTCGATGCCATTCAGGCCGGCGCCGCTGACTATCTGGTCAAGCCTTGCAGCCCCGACCAATTGCGCCTGGCCACCGCCAAGCAGCTGGAAGTGCGGCAACTGTCGGCACGCCTGGAAGCCCTTGAAGGCGAAGTGCGCAAACCCAAGGATGGCCTGGACTCTCACAGCCCGGCGATGAAAGTCGTGCTCGAAACCGCCCGCCAGGTGGCCAGCACCGATGCCAATATTTTGATTCTCGGCGAGTCCGGCACCGGGAAAGGCGAGCTGTCCCAGGCCATTCACGGCTGGAGCAAGCGCTCGAAGAAATCCTGCATCACGATCAACTGCCCGTCCCTGACCGCCGAACTCATGGAAAGCGAGCTCTTCGGCCACAGCCGTGGCGCGTTCACCGGGGCCAGCGAAAGTACGCTGGGTCGTGTCAATCAGGCCGACGGTGGGACGCTGTTTCTTGACGAGATCGGCGATTTTCCGTTGGTTTTGCAGCCTAAACTGCTGCGTTTCATCCAGGATAAAGAATACGAACGGGTGGGTGACCCGGTCACCCGCCGCGCCGATGTGCGTATCCTCGCGGCCACAAACCAGAATCTCGAAGACATGGTCCGCGACGGCCGTTTCCGTGAAGATTTGCTCTACCGCCTGAACGTCATCACCTTGCACCTGCCGCCACTGCGCGAGCGCAGGGAGGATATTCTGACCCTGGCCGATCGCTTTCTGGCCCGTTTCGTCAAGGAATACGCGCGTCCGGCTCGAGGCTTCAGCGACGAAGCCCGTGAAGCGCTGCTCGGCTATCGCTGGCCGGGGAACATTCGCGAACTGCGCAACGTTGTGGAGCGGGCAAGCATCATTTGTCCACAGGAACGGGTCGAGATCAGTCACTTGGGCATGGCTGAAACCCCGGTCACCAACGCGCCTCGCATCGGCGCTGCGCTGAGCCTGGATGAATTGGAAAAAGCCCACATCGGAGCGGTCCTCGCCACGGCAGATACCCTGGACCAGGCCGCCAAGACCCTGGGTATCGATGCCTCGACGTTGTACCGAAAACGCAAGCAGTACAACTTGTGAGCTGTCTCCGATGAGACTGGCGATGAAGTTGCGCACGCGGCTGTTTCTGAGTATTTCGGCACTGATCACTGTGGCGCTGCTTGGGCTGTTGCTCGGGCTGGTCAGCGTGATGCAGATGGCGAGTTCTCAGGAGGAGCTGATTCGCAGTAATTTCGTCACGCTCGACGTGGGGCTGAAATTGCGTCAGACCTTGGGCGATCAGCTGATGATCATGCTCAGCGAGAAGCCGGATCCTGCAGCGTTCGAGGCGTCCAAGCAGCATTATTTCCAGTTGCTTGACGACGGCATTGTCCATGTCCAGGGTGGTGATGAGCGCCAATTCGGTTTTGAACAAGCCAAGACTGACTACCTGAGCTTTCTGCAGGTGTACGACCTGTCACGTGACTCGACGCAGGTGTTGAGTGGCAACAAAGAACTCACCGAAAAATTCAATGCGCTGCGCAATGGTTTGATCCTCGAGCAACAGCGTGCGCTGGATAACATCAATGCCACCGAACAGCAGGCTCGGGAGAGGGCGCTGCTGATTGCCGGCCTGCTCGGGCTGGTGGGGCTGGCGGTGCTGATCATCGGCTTCGTCACCGCCCACGCTATCGCTCAACGTTTTGGTGCGCCGATCGAGGCTCTGGCCCAAGCGGCGGACAACATCGGCCAAGGCAATTTCGAAGTGACGCTACCGATTTCCTCGGCCGTGGAAATGAACCTGCTGACCAAGCGCTTCGGGATCATGGCCGAGGCCCTGCGTGAGCATCAGGCCACCAATGTCGATGAACTGCTCGCAGGCCAGCAGCGGTTGCAGGCCGTGCTCGACAGCATCGACGATGGGTTGCTGATGATCGACCGCGATGGCCGTTTGGAACACCTCAACCCGGTTGCGCAACGTCAGTTGGGTTGGGACAGTGAACGTCTCGGTCAAGGTCTGGGTACGGCGCTTGAGCGCCCCGAACTCGATGATCAGCTGCAACTGGTGCTGCGCGGCGGCACCCTGGAGCGGGCGCCTGAGGACCTGAGTATCGAGGTCGACGGTGAGTCGCGGTTGCTGACCTTCAGTCTGACGCCGGTCAGCCATACGCAGGGGCATATTCTGGGCGCCGTGATGGTGCTGCATGACGTCACCGAACAGCGGGCGTTTGAACGGGTGCGCAGCGAGTTCGTGCTGCGCGCCTCCCATGAATTGCGAACGCCGGTGACCGGGATGCACATGGCGTTCGGCCTGTTTCGCGAGCGCGCGCACTTTGCCAAGGACTCGCGTGAAGCTGATCTGCTGGACACCGTGAATGAAGAGATGCAGCGCTTGATGCAGTTGATCAACGACCTGCTGAACTTCTCTCGCTACCAGAACGGATTGCAGAAACTCACGTTGGCGCCGTGCTCCATCGAGGATTTGCTGGACCAGGCCCGGGCGCGTTTTGCCGGCCCGGCAGAAGAGCAGGGCATCAACCTGCTAGTGGAAGTGCAAGGGCCATTGCCGCGATTGCAGGCCGATCAGCCGCAGCTGGACCGGGTGCTCGATAACCTGATCGATAACGCGTTGCGCCACACCGCTTCCGGCGGGCAAATACGTTTGCAGGCTCGACGCCATGGGGAGCGGGTGATTATCAGCGTCGAGGACAACGGCGAAGGTATTGCCTATGGTCAGCAGGGGCGGATTTTCGAACCCTTTGTACAGGTGGGTCGCAAGAAGGGCGGTGCCGGGCTCGGTCTGGCACTGTGCAAGGAAATCGTGCAGTTGCACGGCGGACGGATGGGTGTTTATTCGCGACCGGGGCAGGGTACTCAGTTCTATATGGCGTTGTCGGTTTAAGCCGCAGCCGCTTCAGGCTTCATCATCGAGACGTCGGCCGGCCATTCGGCGGCCACGGGTAATCAGCTCGATGAACTGCACTGCACTCAACGCATGGGCGAACAGCCAACCCTGACCGAACTTCACGCCTTCGCTGCTCAGAAGCGCTGCCTGGGATTCAAGTTCGATGCCCTCGGCGATCACCTTGAGTTGCAGGGCCTGGGCCATGTGAATGATGTGCGGGGCGACACCGCTACTTGCAGCGTCATGACCCAGTGCATCGATAAACGCCTTGTCGATTTTCAGGCAATCGACTGGCAGGGTTTGCAGATAGGCGAGGCTGCAATAGCCGGTGCCAAAGTCATCGATCAGCACTTGATGCCCGACATCCCGCAAGGCTTGCAGGTTTTCCCGGGCGACCACGACATCGATCAATCCCCGCTCGGTGACCTCAAAGGCAATTTGCGTTGCCGCGACGCGGTGCAAGGTCAGCAGGCGCGCCATTACCTGACCGATACGCGGCACCATGACGTCGCAGGCCGCCAGGTTGACCGAGATGTACAGTTGCGGATTGGCCCGCAACAAATGACCCAGCTGCTCAAGCAGGCGTTGCAGGACGAAGTCGGTCATCTGGCGAATCTGGCCGGTGTTCTCCGCCATCGGAATAAACAGGTCGGGGCTGGTCAGGGTACCGTCCGGTCTTCGCCAGCGCAGCAAGGCTTCCGCCCCGACACAGTTGCGGCTGTCGAGGTCGAAGATCGGTTGATACAGCACCTGCAATTCGCCTCGTCGTATGGCACCACTCAGTTCGGCGTCCAGCGACTGTCGCTGGCGCACCAGCAGAAGTACCAGAAAACCCACGCATAAGGCGAGTGCCAGGCTGGCCGGCAGCAACCACCACCAGACGGCGGGCACATGCATGCCGGTGCGCGGGCTGATCAGCACCAATTGGTATTCTGGATTGTTGGTGGGCATGCGGTAAATCAGGCGGGAATGCGTCACTTGTAGCGCGTCGAGGCTTTTCGGGGGCCAGGGTTCGGTGGGGGGCCAGGCCTGCGAGACGCCCAGCACCGGAATCGCGCGCGTACCGTGGTCGAGCACCACCAGCAGGCTGCTGCCCGGTGGTAGGTCGACCATGTCGGTCAAGTGCCCGCGAGACGTCGCGACACGAAAATTGCCGCGTCCGAGCATCAGCGCGGCACGGTTTTCATCGGGTTCGGTGGTGGTGTTCAGCCAGTAACTGTAGGTCGGCCCCTTGATGTCTGGCGGTCTTATCATCGACAGCCCTTCCTGGCGGGGGCGGTTGGAACAGATCCGCGAGGCGTCCATATAAGCGGCTTCGTAAACGAAGCGGTAATTGAAGCTGACCTGTTGCAAGGTCGCGATCATTTCGTCATCGCAGCCGCGTAACGGCTGGGCTTCCAGGTCGTCGAGACTTTCACGCAACTGCCCGAACAGCTGCTCCAGACGAGCAAGGAAGCGCTCGCCCTGGGCATTCATCACTTCGCTTTCGCTTTGCTCGACTTGATGCATGGCCACGAACAGGCTGCCGGCCATCAGGAGTGTCGCGCTCAAGGCAGCAGCCAGTATCGCCAAAAACCAAGGGCGAAAGAACCAACTACGAAGTGTCTCTCGAGCAGCAGGCATAGGGAATATCCGAAGTATTACCAATGAGTTATAGCTGCTGATTTGAAAAAAAGCCCTGACCGTCGGGCGGGCGTCATTATTTTGTCTGGTTCAAGACTTGTAGAAGCGCCGCGGTTTGCGCATCCGGTGTGCCATCGAAATGTGACGGGCGGAAATGCATCTGGAAGGCCGCAATCACATGACGTGTTGCAACATCCAGTTCGCCGGTTTGCGGCGTGGGATAACCCGCGCGGGCCAGCTGTGCCTGAAACCAGCTGATGGTGGGCAGTTGTACTTCGAACTGTGCTTGCTGACGCGTTACGGCCTGCTCATTCGGCCAGACTCCCAGGCCTTCGGCAGCCAGACGCTTCCATGGGAACAGCGGCCCAGGATCAAGCTTGCGCAGCGGGGCGATGTCGCTATGGCCGATGATGCTGTGGGGATTGATGGCGTAACGCTTGCTGATGTCCTTGAGCAGGACGATCAGGGACTGGACCTGGTCTTCGCTGTAGGGGTACCAAAGGCGCCCGGCAGGGGTGTCTTTAAAGCCCGGATTGACGATTTCGATGCCAATGGAGCTGGAGTTCAACCAGGTCCGGCCTTGCCATTCGCTTTCCCCGGCGTGCCAGGCTCGGAGGTTTTCATCCATCAGCTTGTAGATGGTGGCGCCCTTGTCGTCGCCAATCAGATAGTGGCTGCTGACTTCGCCGTGGGTCAGCAGTTGCAGCGAGCGCTCCAATGACGCGGAGGTGTAATGCACCACCACGAACTGAATGCGGCTGTCGTAATTGGCTGAAGGGTGACTTGTGTCGAAGCGGGGGCCGCTGGCACAACCGGCCAACAGAAGCAGCGACACGATGAGAGCTGGATATTTCATGGCAGAAGGCAATACACGCAAGACAGTAATGCAACAGTGTAACGTACTGCCTTGCGCGCAGACGGCCAACGCGAAGTTTTAAACAAAATGGAACAATTAACCGTCAGCCCAGTGCCACTTGATTACGGCCGGCATGTTTCGCGCGATATAGAGCCTGATCGGCTCTTTTCAGCACCAGATCGCTATGTTCGCCGGGTTTGAATGCAGTCAGGCCCATGGAAATGGTGATGGTTACGGGCTCACCCTTGAAATGGAAAGGACAGGCTTCGATCGAAGCGCGGAGTTTTTCCAGGAGTTTCGCACCGGCCGTTGGCACTGTGTCTGGCATCAACAGGACAAACTCCTCACCGCCGAACCGGGCAATGAAATCCGTCCCGCGCAGGCGCTTGCGTAGTACGTTGGCGATGATTTTCAGTACTTTGTCGCCCGCCAGGTGACCATAGTTATCGTTAATGCGTTTGAAATGGTCGAGGTCGAGCATGGCCAGCAACAGGGTGTTGCCGTGTTGCTGCCATTGGCTGATTTCGTGATCCAGCCGTTCGCTCCAGGCTGCCCGGTTAGGCAGGCCGGTGAGCGGGTCGATCAAGGCTTTCTGACGCTGCTCCTCAAGATGCTCGCGGTAGCCCAGGGCTTCCTGCTCCATGTGCGCAACGCGTTCGGCCAGACTGTGAAGGCGGGCGGCGACTTCCTGCTCGCGCTCGTCACGCTGCTTCTGGTGCTGGTCCATGGTGCCGAGCAGGCCTTCCAGATGGTTTTCCAGGACGTGCTTGAGATCGTCCAGGTCGGCGGCTTCCTGCATGCTGCTCTGCAAGCCGTCGACCTGCTCGCGGATCTGCGTGTCCATCTCGCGTGCGGCGGAACGGTTGTCGGCATGACCTTCGCTGGCGGCTTGCAAGTTGCTTTGGAACGACTCGAGGCGTTCGTTCAGCTGTTGCAAGTAGGCTTCGAATTCATGCTGGCCACTGTCGGTGATTGCCAGCATCAAGGTTGCCAGATCGTCGAGGATTGGCAGCAGTTCGTACCAATTCAACCCGTTTTGCAGGCGATCACGCATCGCTTCGGCTTGCGGACGATGACGCTCGGGCAGCGTCAGGTCGTCGAGCAGGCCCAGTAGCGTGTCTTCGATATGCTTGGCCACTGAGCTGTAGGACGGCTCGGGTGAGTCCGGCAGGGCGTAGAGAACATCCGGCTCGGATTGATCAGTGTCTACGGCGGCCAACGCCTCGGCCATGGCCGGGGGCAACGGCAGGCTGTCGAGATAGGCTACCGGGGTCAGTTCGTCGGGATTGATTGCCGGTTGAGCGTGTATTTCTGGCTCGATGATTGATGGAGCGGGTTCTTCTGGATGTTCTATGTGCGGTGGCGTCTCTGGAGTCTGGGCGCGAGCCCGCTCCGGCTCAAGCACCGGCGGGACAAACGCTACAACGGCAGGAGAAGGCGCTGCTGCGGGCGGAGCCTCGATCGGCGGTGGCTCGGATGCAGGAGCGGACGCGGCGAATTGTGCGACCGCCACTTGTGGCTTATCGAGCTCTGGCGCGAGACCGACAGAGACCTGTGGTTTCTCGGCATGAGGCACAGCAACCGCTTTGGCTGGCTGCGGGGTGGGCGTCAGGAAGGTGCCGGAGGCAACCTGTAATACCGCTTCATCCGCTTCACGGCTACCGAACAGTCGCTGCAGCAAACCAGGGCGGCCGGGTTCTGCCGGGTTTTCAAGCTGATTCAGGGCTTTGCCTTGCAGGCCGCTCAGTTCGCTGAGCAGCAACGGAATTTCGCGCGCCTGCCCGACTCTTGCATCCAGTTGCTTGGCGAAGTTTTTCAGCGGCCGGCTTACTTCGCGGGGCAGCGGTAATGTTTGCAGCTGCGAGACCAGCGCGGTCAATGCAGCGCTGGTCTGATTAACCCGGGTTTCCCGGCGTTGTTCGGAGTCGAGTACGGCTTTTTCAAGCCGAGGAAGCAGGGCGGCCAGGCCGGCGTCCATGTCGTCGGAGCGCACGACTTCACGCATTTCCTTCATGCACTGGTCAACGACGCGGTCGGTGCCCTCGGCTGCTAGCGTGCTGCGCACCAGGCCACGACGCAGCAGGTCGAGTCGGGCGTCCCATCGACGTTCGAGTTTTTCCTGTTGTTCGATGCTTTTGAGGTATTTCTCTTTCCAGCGCTGTGCTTCGTCGCTCATTCATGGGATCCGCGAGGGGCAGGACTCAACGCGGGCAATGCATCGGCCGTGAGCGAACCCGGCAGACGAATCTCTACCGCGACCGGCAGGTGATCGGAAATGGGTTGTGCCAGCACCTCGACCTTTTCAAGGGTCAGGGTGGGGCTCAGCAGAATATGGTCCAGACAGCGCTGCGGGCGCCAGCTGGGGAACGTCGCTTCCAGTTGCGGCGCAAGCAGGCCGAGGTCACGCAACGGGGAGTTTTGCAGCAAGTCACTGGCATGGGTATTCATGTCGCCCATCAGCACCTGGTGTTTATAGCCGCCGATCAACTCGCGGATGTAAGCCAGTTGCATGCTGCGAGCGCGAGCGCCCAGCGCCAGGTGCATCATGACCACCACCAGCGCCTCAGGACCTTCGCCAAAGCGTACCAGAATCGCCCCGCGACCCTTGGGCCCCGGTAGTGGATGATCTTCAATCGCCCACGGGCGCAGGCGGCTGAGCACACCATTGCTGTGCTGGCCGAGGCGTCCGAGATTGCGATTGAGTTGTTGATACCAGTAGGGGAATGCACCGAGCTGGGCCAGGTGTTCGACCTGGTTGACGTAGCCTGATCGCAGGCTGCCGCCATCGGCTTCCTGCAAGGCGACCAGATCGAAGTCGCCTAGCAGATTGCCGATCTTTTGCAGATTGTCGGCACGCCCGGTGTGCGGCAACAGATGTTGCCAGCCCCGGGTCAGGTAGTGGTGATAGCGCTCGGTACTGATGCCGACCTGGATATTGAAACTGAGCAGACGCAGACGACTGTCTGTGGGCAGGCCAGTCGATTCCAGATGATGTTCGTTGACCCGCGGAGCATGCAGGCCAACGACGCGTTCAGTGCCCCAGCGGCGCATGGCAGTCGCTGCGCTTAGTTGGCAGCAGCCTTGTTAGCCGCTCGCTCTTTTTCGATCAGCTTGTCGGCCAGTTGCAATGCTTGCTCGGCGCCGCCGGCGGAGCCCACGTCGAAGCGATACTTGCCGTTGACGATCATGGTCGGAACTCCGGAGATTTCGTACTTTTTGGCCAGGTCAGTGGCCTTGACGATCTGGCCCTTGATGGCAAAGGAGTCGAAGGTGGCCAGGAACTTGTCCTTGTCTACGCCCTGAGTGGCCAGGAAATCGGCCATTTCATTCTTGTCGACCAGCTTCTTGTGTTCTTTCTGAATGGCGTTGAACACCGCCGCGTGAACCTTGTTTTCGACGCCCATGGCTTCAAGGGTCAGGAACATCTGGCCGTGTGCGTTCCACGGGCCGCCGAACATGGCCGGAATGCGGACGAAGTTCACGTCGGAAGGCAGTTTCTCAACCCATGGATTGATCACGGGTTCGAAAGCGTAGCAGTGCGGGCAGCCGTACCAGAACAGCTCCACCACTTCGATCTTGCCAGGCACGGCCACCGGGACGGGATTGGTCAGTTCGACATAAGGCGCTGCGGGTGCTTCAGCAGCTTGGGCGGTCATGCCGAACAGGCTGGCAGCGACGAGTGCGGCGCTGATGATCAGATTACGCATGCTTTACTCCTGGACAATTTTGGTCGCCTCGCGCGACCTGTTTTCAGACAGGTACTGGCGGGCTTGAGTTCTGTAGTGTAACGGCAGCGGCCACAAAAAAGGGCGGCCAAAGCCACCCTTTTTATGCTTGCATCGACAGATTAATCGAGCGTTAACGTTGCTGGAGGTGTACTCCTCGCGCAACGCCCGATTCGCCGGTCTTAGTGCAGACCTTGAATGTAGCTGGACACCGCTGCGATATCTTCATCGCTCAGCTTTTTGGAAATGCTCTGCATCGGCTTGGTATCGCCATCGTTGGTGCGGCCGGCCTCTTCCTTGCGGAAGTCGGTGAGTTGCTTGGCGATGTATTGAGCGTGTTGGCCGCCCAGGTGCGGGAAGCCGGCAGCTGCGTTGCCTGCGCCATTCGGCGAGTGGCAGCCGGTGCAGGCTGGCAGGCCCTTGGCCAGGTCGCCGCCGCGGAACAGTGCTTCACCGCGAGAAACGACTTTCGGGTCGGCGGCACCGACGCTGCCTTTCTGGCTGGCGAAGTAGGCGGCGATATCGGCCAGGTCCTGATCGCTCAGGTTGGTCAGCAGGCCGGTCATTTCCAGTACCGTGCGTTTGCCGGACTTGATGTCGTGTAGCTGCTTGTTCAGATAACGCTCGCCCTGGCCTGCCAGTTTCGGAAAGTTAGGCGCCATACTGTTGCCATCCGGGCCATGACAGGCGCCACATACTGCGGCTTTCGCCTGACCAGCAGTCGCATCACCTGCAGCATGGGCAATGCCGGAGATCCCCACGGTCAACAGCAGACTCACGATCAATTTGTTCATCAGCTAATCCAACTACGGCTAAGGGTTAAAGAGTTATGGACCGGGATCACTCGCTCATCCACTGGATGATTGCTTGGTAATCCTCGGCACTGCAGTCCATGCACAAACCACGCGGCGGCATCGCCTTGAAACCCTGGGTCACGTGTTGCACCAGCGTCTCCATACCTTTCGCCAACCTCGGCGTCCAAGCTTCCTGATCGCCCTTTTTGGGCGCCATGGGTAGTTGGCCGGAATGACAGGCACCACAAACACGGTTGTACACAGCTTCCGGATCCTGTGTAGCCTGAGCGCTATAAAGCGGCATCAAGACACCGGCAGCTAGCAGCCATTTCGTCATAAAACGACCTTTTCAGGGTTGAGAGCGTTCTGCGTTCTAGTGCGCAATCAAGGTCAATCGCTCTCGTGAACTTCATCCTACGCTGGGACAAAGCGCACACAAAATCTGCGGCATTATATACTGGCGTCACTGAAACGGAAACGACACTGCTCGCCGCGTCCATTCCCGGCGCCGCCCACATCGGAAATCCCATGCAACTCAAGAACCCCATCCTCGGCCTGTGCCAACAGTCCACCTTCATGCTCAGCGCTGCCAAAGTCGATCAATGTCCCGACGACGAAGGCTTTGAAGTGGCCTTCGCCGGGCGTTCCAACGCCGGCAAGTCCAGTGCGCTGAACACCCTGACGCACGCTAGCCTCGCGCGGACCTCGAAAACTCCGGGTCGCACGCAGCTCTTGAACTTCTTCAAGCTAGACGATGATCGTCGTCTGGTCGACCTGCCGGGGTACGGTTACGCGAAAGTGCCTATCCCGTTGAAGCTGCACTGGCAGCGTCACCTGGAAGCTTATCTGGGTGGTCGTGAGAGTTTGAAGGGGCTGATTTTGATGATGGACATCCGTCATCCAATGACCGACTTCGACCTGCTGATGCTTGACTGGGCTGTCGCCAGCGGCATGCCGATGCACATTTTGCTGACCAAAGCCGACAAGCTGACCTACGGCGCGGCGAAAAACGTCCTGCTCAAGGTTCAGGCAGACATCCGCAAGGGTTGGGGAGATGCGATCAGCATCCAGCTGTTCTCGGCGCCAAAACGCATGGGCCTGGAAGACGCCTACACTGTACTGGCGGGTTGGATGGAACTGGCGGACAAGGGCGCCGAGCTCGCGGAGTAAGCTCATTTACAAAACCGCGGGCAAAAAAAACCCCGGACTTCTTATGGGGAGGGGGAAGTTCCGGGGTTCAAGTTCCGGACCGCTAGGGCGGGGTCCAGATATCTGCCAACACTTAACACAACATTAGGAGCATCGAAGGGCTTCACCACCCATTCAGTAACTCTGAGTGGCGATTCAGGAAATTAGTTCAGAATTTTTTAAAAAGCCTTTGGAATAGGCCATCGAATTTTCCAAACTAAGAGCCCTTCGGTCTTTCTGCCGCGGCACTATGCCGCAGCGGAAAACACCTTTTCAGACGGTTCAGTGAGCCTCATCCCAGTTATTGCCTACACCAACCTCTACCAATAGCGGCACATCAAGCTTCGCTGCGTCGCTCATGTGCACGCGAATTTCATCGCGGACCTGATCGACCAAATCCTCACGCACTTCCAGAACCAATTCATCGTGCACCTGCAGGATGACTTTGGCGTCGAGGCCTGATGCTGTCAGCCAGCTATCCACGGCAATCATGGCTTTCTTGATGATGTCCGCCGCAGTGCCTTGCATTGGGGCGTTGATCGCTGTGCGTTCGGCACCTTTGCGCAGGGCCGGGTTTTTCGCGTTGATTTCCGGCAGGTACAAGCGACGACCGAAGATGGTTTCGACGAAACCTTGTTCGGCAGCCTGGGCACGGGTGCGCTCCATGTACTCGAGTACGCCTGGGTAGCGGGCGAAGTAACGGTCGATGTAGGCCTGGGATTGCTTGCGATCAACACCAATCTGCTTGGCCAGGCCAAACGCGCTCATACCGTAGATCAAACCGAAGTTGATCGCCTTGGCGCTGCGCCGTTGGTCGGTGGTGACGTCTGCCAGTTCAACCCCGAAGACTTCCGCCGCGGTGGCTTTGTGCACGTCCAGATCGTTGCGGAACGCGTGCAGCAAACCTTCGTCCTTGGCCAGGTGAGCCATGATTCGCAGTTCGATTTGCGAATAGTCCGCTGCCAGCAGCTTGTAGCCTTTGGGTGCGACGAACGCCTGACGAATCCGACGCCCTTCAGCGGTGCGGATTGGAATGTTCTGCAGATTCGGGTCACTGGACGACAAGCGCCCGGTTGCCGCGACGGCCTGATGGTAAGAGGTATGAATCCGTCCGGTGCGCGGATTGATCTGCTCCGGCAGGCGATCGGTGTAGGTGCTTTTCAGCTTGCTCATCGAGCGGTACTGCATCAGCACTTTGGGCAGTGGGAAATCCTGTTCGGCCAGTTCCGCCAGCACGGCTTCGGCGGTGGACGCCTGGCCCTTGGCGGTTTTGCTGAGGATTGGCAGGCCGAGTTTTTCGTACAGGATCACGCCCAATTGCTTCGGCGAGCCGAGGTTGAATTCTTCCCCGGCAATGGCGAATGCCTCACGCTCGAGGGCGACCATTTTCTCGCCCAGCTCGACGCTCTGAATCCCCAGCAGGTTGGCATCGACCAGCGCGCCTTGGCGTTCGATCCGTGCCAGCACCGGCACTAACGGCATTTCGATTTCGCTCAGGACCTTGCTTAGGCTCGGGATGGCATTGAGCTTTTCCTGCAGGTTTTGATGCAGGCGCAGCGTCACGTCGGCGTCTTCGGCGGCGTAAGGCCCGGCCAGTTCCAGGGAGATTTGGTCAAATGTCAGCTGTTTGGCGCCTTTGCCAGCGATGTCCTGAAAACTGGTAGTGGTGTGATTCAGGTACTTGAGCGCCAGGCTGTCCATGTCGTGACGGGTCGCGGTGGAGTCCAGCACGTAGGATTCGAGCATCGTGTCGAAAGCGACGCCTTGCACGGTGATGCCGCAGCTCTGATCGCCACCGATGGCACAGTTGGCCAGAATGTTCATGTCGAACTTGGCGTGCTGACCGACCTTGAGTTTGCTCGGATCTTCCAGGATCGGCTTCAGTGCGCGCAGCACGGTGTCGCGATCGAGCTGGTCCGGCACGCCCATGTAGGAATGGGTCAGCGGGATGTAGGCCGCTTCGTTGGCTAGTACAGCGAAAGACAGGCCCACCAGTTGCGCCTGCTGCGCATCGATGCCGGTGGTTTCGGTATCGAAGGCAATCAGCGTGGCATCGTTGAGCTTCTTCAGCCACAGGTCGAAATCAGCCTGGGTAAGGATCGTTGTGTATTTGAGTTCGGTATCGACGGCCGTTTCTTCAGCCACCGGAGTGGCGACTTCCTGGCCGGAACGCTTGGCGTCGCGCTGGTTCTCTTCGAACCAGCTCTTGAACTCCAGCAGGGTATAGAGCTCGGCGAGTTTGTCGTGATCCGGCTTGCCCATTTGCAGGTCGTCGAGGCCGATATCCAGCGGCACGTCGATCTTGATGGTTGCCAATTGGTAGGAGAGAAACGCCATCTCCTTGTGTTCTTCGAGCTTGGCCGGCAGGGTTTTGGCCCCGCGAATCGGCAGGGTCGGGACGATGTCGAGCTGCGCATAGAGCTCGGTCAGGCCGCCGTTCACGCCGACCAACAGGCCGGAAGCGGTCTTCGGGCCAATGCCCGGAACGCCCGGAATGTTGTCGGAAGAATCGCCCATGAGTGCCAGGTAATCGATGATCTGCTCGGGAGCGACGCCGAATTTCTCCTTCACGCCCTCCACGTCCAGCGCGCTACCGGTCATGGTATTGACCAAGGTAATGTGGCCGTCGACCAGTTGCGCCATGTCCTTGTCGCCGGTGGAGATCACCACCGGGCGGTCGGCCGCCGCACTGCTGCGGGCCAGGGTGCCGATCACGTCATCGGCTTCGACGCCTTCGACGCACAGGAGCGGGAAGCCCAGGGCTATCACGCTCTGGTGCAGCGGCTCGATCTGAACACGCATGTCGTCGGGCATGCTCGGGCGGTTGGCTTTGTACTGGGCAAACATTTCGTCCCGGAATGTCCCGCCCTTGGCGTCGAACACCACGGCGAACGGACTTTCCGGATACTGCTTGCGCAGGCTCTTGAGCATGTTCAATACGCCTTTGACCGCACCGGTCGGCAGGCCTTTGGACGTGGTCAGTGGTGGGAGGGCGTGAAAGGCGCGGTACAGGTAAGAAGAACCGTCCACCAGGACGAGGGGGGCTTGGCTCATGAGCAGGATCAACCTTTTCGGCGGGTCCGGCGCTAGAATAGCGGGACCGTTGACGACAAAGGGACAAGGTTATCATGCGCACACTAAATCGCCTGTTGCTGGCTGGGTTGTTTGCATCCGTTCCACTGGCCGTCATGGCGGCGGATGATGCTCCGACATCTGAGCCGCAAGTCACTATCCGCACGGAAGGGGATAAAACCATCCAGGAGTACCGCCAAAACGGTTTCCTGTACGCGATCAAGGTCACGCCCAAGGTCGGACCGCCGTATTTTCTGGTGCGCGCGGACGGGACCGATGCAAACTACATCCGTTCGGATCAGCCGGATATGCTGATTCCGTCGTGGAAGATCTTTGAGTGGAAGTAGTTTCTTAATTTCAATCGGCGCTGGCTCAAGCAGCGGCGCCCGTACTGGCAGTTCAAACATGTCTGTGTTCACCCCGCTGGCTCGGCCCGAGCTGGAAACCTTTCTCGCCCCTTACGGGCTCGGCCGCCTGCTTGATTTCCAGGGGATTGCCGCCGGTAGCGAAAACACCAATTTCTTCATCAGCCTGGAGCAGGGCGAATTTGTCCTGACCCTGGTTGAGCGTGGTCCGGTTCAGGAGATGCCGTTCTTCATCGAACTGCTCGACGTGCTGCATGACGCCGACCTGCCCGTGCCTTATGCCTTGCGCACCACCGATGGCGTCGCCTTGCGCGAACTGGCCGGCAAACCTGCGCTGTTGCAGCCACGCCTGGCCGGCAAGCACATCAAGGAAGCCAATGCGCAGCATTGCGCTCAGGTGGGCGAGTTGCTCGGCCATCTGCACCTTGCGACCCAGGCCAACATGATCAAGCGCAAGACCGATCGCGGTCTGGACTGGATGCTGGAAGAGGGCACGCAGTTGCTGTCGCACCTCAATGCCGAGCAAAGCGATCTGCTGCAGCGGGCGCTGGACGAAATCACACAGCAGAAGACGAAAATTCTGGCGCTGCCGCGAGCCAATATCCACGCCGACCTGTTCCGCGATAACGCGATGTTCGAAGGCACGCACCTGACCGGGTTGATCGACTTCTACAACGCGTGTTCGGGGCCGATGCTCTACGACGTGGCGATCGCCTTGAACGACTGGTGTTCGGACGAGAGCGGGTTGATCGACGGGCCGCGGGCGAGGGCGTTGCTCGGTGCTTATGCAACGCTGCGACCGTTCACGGCAGCCGAGGCGGAGTTGTGGCCGACCATGCTGCGGGTGGCGTGTGTGCGATTCTGGTTGTCGCGGTTGATCGCCGCCGAGTCGTTTGCCGGGCAGGACGTGCTGATTCACGATCCGATGGAGTTTCAGCAGCGTCTGGCGCAGCGGCAGAAGGTCAACACACCGCTGCCGTTCGCCCTCTAAAAGCTTCGCGAGCAAGCCCGCTCCCACAGGATTTATGCGGTCCATGTGGGAGCGGGCTTGCTCGCGAATGGGGGCGCCACAAATGTTCGGGTTACAGCGACTCCAGACACCCCGCCAAATCATTCCCCAACTTCTCCAGCACCTGCTCATACCCCTGAGCGGTCGCCGGCGTGTACCCGCCCAGCGCGTCCAGTTCCGCCAGCTTCACCGGCAGACCCGCCACCAGGGTTTCCGCCAGGCGCGGACGCAGAGGCGGTTCGCTGAACACGCAGGTTTTGCCGACTTCCTGCAAACGAGTGCGCATCGCCGCGACGTGCTGGGCGCCGGGCTGGACCTCGGCGGCGACGCTGAATACGCCGGCGTGCTTGAGGCCGTAGGCGTCTTCAAAGTAGTCGAAGGCCTCGTGGAATACGAAGTACGGTTTGCCCGCGATACCGGCCAGGCGCGCCTTCAAGCGAAGATCCAGTGCATCCAGACGCTCATCGAACGCCTTGAGGTTGCTCTGATAACGCGCGGCATTGGCCGGATCGGCTGCACTCAAGTCAGCCGCCATTTTTGTGGCGATGACGCGGGCGTTGACCGGCGAAAGCCACAAGTGCGCGTCCAGACTGCCTGGACGGTGATCGTGATCATGTTCGTCGGCTTCTTCGGTGTGGGAGTGGCTATCTTCGGCGAAGTGTCGCAGTTTCAGGCCCGGTAAATCCTGCACGGCGACACTGGGCAGCGTACGACCATTCAGCACGCGGGGCAGGAAACCTTCCATGCTCGGACCGATCCAGTAAACCAGATCGATCGATTGCACCTTCCGTACGTCGGATGGGCGCAAGGCATAGTTATGAGGCGAGGCGCCAGGCGGCAGCAAGACTTCCGGAATCGCCACGCCATCCTGCACCGCCGCCGCGATCAGCTGTAGAGGCTTGATACTGGTGAGAACTTTGACTTCGGCGTGAGCTGAACCGATCAGCAGAAAACTTGCGACAAATGCGACAAAGATAGAAAAAAGTCGGGACACGATGACCACTCGAAGAGGCGAGAACGGGTAACATAATAACGTCTCTCACAAAACTCGTCGCCGCTCATGCCTAAAACACCGATTGCCAGCCGTCCCCACGACCACTCTCATTGCGTCCATAGCGCATTGTCTGAGGCCGATGCTCTGTGCGCACGTCAAGGCTTGCGCCTGACCGCCTTGCGCCGGCGGGTGCTGGAACTGGTCTGGCAAAGCCACAAACCGTTGGGAGCCTACGACATTCTCGCGGTGCTCAGCGAGCAGGACGGCCGCCGTGCGGCGCCACCGACCGTGTACCGTGCGCTGGACTTCCTGCTGGAAAACGGCCTTGTACACCGCATCTCCTCGCTGAACGCCTTCGTCGGCTGCAATCACCCGGGACACGCCCATCAGGGCCAGTTCCTGATTTGCCGCGAATGCCACGCTGCCATCGAGCTTGAACAGAAATCCATCAGTGACGCGGTCATCAGTAGCGCCAAGGATGTCGGATTTGTCGTCGAAGGCCAGACCGTCGAAGTGGTCGGCCTCTGCTCGGGTTGCCAGGGGGTTTGATGAGCAACGCGCTGATCCGCCTCGAGCAGGTTGCTGTCACCTTTGCCGGGCAAAACGTGCTGGATAACATCGAACTGAGTGTCGAGCCGGGGCAGATCGTCACCCTGATCGGCCCTAACGGCGCCGGCAAGACCACGCTGGTGCGCGCTGTACTCGGTCTGTTGAAACCGGACAGCGGCAGCGTGTGGCGCAAGCCGAAACTGCGGGTCGGTTACATGCCGCAAAAACTCCACGTCGATCCAACGCTGCCACTGTCGGTGCTGCGCTTCTTGCGTCTGGTGCCGGGCGTCGACCGCGCCATGGCCTTGTCGGCACTCAAGGAAGTCGGCGCCGAACAGGTGATCGACAGCCCGGTGCAAAGTGTTTCCGGAGGCGAAATGCAGCGGGTGCTGCTGGCCCGGGCATTGCTGCGCGAGCCGGAATTGCTGGTACTCGATGAACCTGTGCAAGGCGTCGATGTGGCCGGTCAGGCCGAGCTCTACAGCCTGATCACACGATTGCGCGACCGTCACGGCTGCGGCGTGTTGATGGTGTCCCACGATTTGCACCTGGTGATGAGCACCACAGACCAGGTGGTCTGCCTCAACCGTCACGTTTGCTGCTCCGGGCATCCCGAGCAGGTCAGCGGTGATCCGGCTTTCGTCGAGCTGTTCGGAAAGAACGCACAAAGCCTGGCGATTTATCACCACCATCACGACCACGCCCATGACTTGCATGGCTCGGTGGTCAACGCCGCCCCGTCGGCCCCTACCCACGTTCACGGAGATAGCTGCAAGCATGGCTGATTTTCTGCTCTACGCCCTGCTTGCAGGTCTGGCCCTGGCGTTGGTTGCGGGCCCATTGGGTTCGTTCGTGGTCTGGCGGCGCATGGCCTATTTCGGCGACACCCTTTCCCATGCCGCGCTGCTCGGCGTGGCGCTGGGTTTTCTGCTGGATGTCAGCCCGACCGTTGCGGTCACCGTAGGCTGTCTGCTGTTGGCGGTATTGCTGGTGACCTTGCAACAGCGCCAACCGCTGGCATCTGACACGCTTTTGGGAATTCTCGCACCGAGCACGCTCTCTTTGGGTTTGGTCGTACTAAGCTTCATGCACGAAGTGCGGATCGACCTGATGGCTTATCTGTTCGGCGACTTGCTGGCGATCAGCCCGACCGATCTGGCCTGGATACTCGGCGGCAGCGCGGGCGTTCTGGCCTTGCTGGTGACGTTGTGGCGGCCATTGCTGGCAATCACGGTGCATGAAGAACTGGCCAGGGTTGAAGGTCTGCCGGTGGCGGCGTTGCGCTTGACCCTGATGTTGCTGATCGCCGTGGTGATCGCAGTGGCGATGAAAATCGTCGGTGTGTTGCTGATTACGTCCTTGCTGATCATCCCGGCGGCTGCGGCACAACGTCACGCCCGGTCACCGGAGCAGATGGCACTGGGCGCGAGCCTGCTGGGCATGCTCGCGGTCTGTGGCGGGCTGGCGTTGTCGTGGTTCAAGGACACCCCGGCGGGCCCATCAATTGTCGTGACGGCCGCCGCACTGTTTCTGCTGAGTTTTGTCCTGCCCCGTCGAGGGGTGTAGACTTGCTCGTTTTTTGCGCAAATAGAGAGTCGCAGGAATGAAGCTGTTCCCCTCCCGTTATCTGCTCCTTGTCGCATTTTCGTTGCTACTGGGCGCTTGTCAAAGCACGCCACCGGCGGCCCCCGAGGCTACCGGTACACGGGCCACGGCCATCGCACAGCTACAACAAAGCCTGGCCAGCGGCGAACTGGCGACTGCCGAAGATCAACTGGCTGCCTTGCAGGCCGAGTCGCCCAATGATCAATCCCTTGAGCAATACCAGCGGCAACTGGCCGAAGCCTATCTGCGCCGCAGCCAGATCGTGCTGCAAAAAGGCGATGTGAATGCCGCTGCCACTGCGCTGAGCCGCGCCCGGTCGTTGATGCCCAAGGCTCCGGCGCTGACCGGTGGGGTCAACAACGCCATCGTTGATGCCCGCAAAGCTGAACTGGATAGAGCCGAAGCGGCGCTCATGGCTGCCGAAGCCAAGCCACAGGCCAAAGTCATTGATCCGACGGCTGAAAGCACCACAGTTGCGTTGAACCTGACTGATATGACCAAGCTTCGTCGCCAACTGGATGCGATCGCCGCCGATGTGGTGAATTACCAGTGCGACGTGAGCATTCAGGCGCCACGCACCCAGGACTTCCCTTGGTTGACCACGTTGCTGACTAAACGCGTGAAGAAGCTCGATTCGGATTTTGACCTGAATCTGGAGAAGCAGATTCTGCGTAACGTTCCTGCGCAGATGGTTTTGAGTCCTCGCAAGCCTTAAAAGCATCGCGAGCAGGCTCGCTCCCACAGTTGACCGGGTTGTTCAAAAATACTCGGTCTAATGTGGGAGCGGGCTTGCTCGCGAAGGCGTCCTTGCCCTCGATACAAAACTTCAGGCCGGAATCGCCTTGGCCTTAGGCTCCCTGTCCCACACCCGATGCTGCCCGATCGCGGCAAAAAACGGTTTGATCAACTTCGCATCCGCACCCACGATCAACCCCGCATCAGCCTCGAGTTTCAACACATCCAGCAACTGCTTGGCCTCGCCCTGCAGCGCAATCGCCTTCAAGTGCTTGTACGCCTCCAACAGGTAATGCAGCGCCACGCCGTCAGTGCTCAACGCCTTGATCGACGCCGCGCCACCGGGCACAAACACCGCATCGAACGCCACCGAAGGCAAGCCTTCCATCGACGCATCGACCGGCAATGCCTTGCCATCGGCGGTGGTCACCGGAGCAGACGTCGGGCCGAGCAGTTTGGCGTGTGCACCTTCGGCCGCCAGCGCATTCTTCATGGCATCAATCGCTGCGCCATCGACGCCATTGGCTGCCAGGATTGCCACTTTGCGGGTTTTGATATCCGCCGGCAGCAAGTTGGCCTGACTCAGCGCGGGCGAGCGATCCAGTGAGGTTTTGCGCACGTCGACCGTCCCGGCTTTGGGCACTGGCAACCCCAGGTTCTGCGCCACGCGCTTGGCCAGTTCCAGATCGATGTTGGCCAGAATCTCATTCACCTGGCGCGCGCGGATGAACGCCCGCTCAACCTTGCTCAACTCGAAGCTGTAAGCCGAGATAATGTGCTCCTGCTCGTGCTTGCTCATGCTGTGGAAAAACAGCCGCGCCTGGGAGAAGTGGTCGCTGAAGGATTCGCTGCGCTGACGGATTTTGTTGGCGTCGATGCGCTCTGGATAACTTTCAAAGCCGCCATCCTGGGCTGCCGGCGGCGTTTCTTTCGGCCAGCCGCTATCAATGGAGTTCGGCTCGTAGGACGCGCGGCCCTTGTCGAGGGTGGTGCGATGCAGCGCATCCCGTTGACCATTGTGGAACGGTGCCAACGGACGGTTGATCGGGATCTCGTGAAAGTTCGGCCCGCCGAGTCGGCTGATTTGCGTATCGGTGTAGGAAAACAGCCGGCCTTGCAGCAATGGATCGTTGGAAAAGTCGATCCCCGGCACGATATGCCCAGGGCAGAAGGCGACCTGTTCGGTTTCGGCGAAGAAGTTATCGGGGTTACGGTTGAGGGTCATTTTGCCCAACGGGGTAATCGGCACCAGTTCTTCCGGGATCAGCTTGGTCGGGTCGAGGATGTCGAAGTCGAATGTATGTTCGTTCTCCTCCTCGATGATCTGTACGCCCAGTTCCCATTCCGGGTAGTCGCCCATCTCGATCGACTCCCAGAGATCGCGACGGTGGTAATCCGTGTCTTTACCGGCGAGTTTTTGCGCTTCATCCCACACCAGCGAACAGGTCCCGGCCGTGGGACGCCAGTGGAATTTGACGAAGCGCGATTTACCTTCGGCGTTGATCAGGCGGAAGGTGTGCACGCCGAAGCCTTGCATGCTGCGCAGGCTTTTCGGGATCGCCCGGTCGGACATGGTCCAGATCACCATGTGCGCCGACTCCGGTACCAGAGAGACAAAATCCCAAAAGGTATCGTGCGCTGAACCGCCGGTGGGTATCTCATTGTGCGGCTCGGGTTTTACCGCGTGCACGAAGTCAGGAAACTTGATCGCATCCTGAATGAAAAACACCGGCATGTTGTTGCCCACCAGGTCGAAGTTGCCTTCGTCGGTGAAAAACTTCACTGCGAAACCTCGTACGTCCCGCACGGTATCGCCCGACCCACGAGGGCCCTGCACCGTGGAGAAACGGACGAAGACCGGGGTTTTTTGGCTGGGGTCTTGTAGGAACCCGGCCTTGGTCAGCACGGAATGGGTTTCATAACTCTGGAAGTAGCCGTGTGCGCCGGTGCCGCGGGCATGGACGATCCGCTCGGGAATGCGTTCATGGTCAAAATGCGTGATTTTTTCACGCATGATGAAATCTTCCAGCAACGATGGCCCGCGGGCGCCGGCCTTCAACGTGTTCTGGTTGTCCGAGACTTTCACGCCCTGGTTGGTGCGCAGGGCCTGTTCAGTGGCGTCGGAGCGAAACTGCTCCAGGCTGTCGAGCTTGGCATTGGTGTTCCCGCGGTCCGGGGTATCGGTCCCGGCCAGTGCGCTTTTGGTTGCGGCAGGTTTCTTAGTACTCATCAGACAAAACTCCTCGTTGCGACTCCCGCCGTAGCCAGGACTCTTGAGCAATACCCCAGGCACGGACCGGGGGCGTTTCGAGTTGCCTAATTAGTGACTGATGACGTTTTGCGCCGTTCCTTTTTTCTAACCTTTGATCGCGTTATTGCCAAATGGAAGGTTGAATGCGGAATAAATGCTAATAACCTCTATACGGACAGGCTAAAATGCGCGCCCGGCTAACCGCTGATCCTTTTCCAACGCGCCCCACAAGGTTCGCTACGTGATCGAGTTTCAAAACGTCCACAAAACCTACCGCGTCGCCGGTAAGGATATTCCCGCCCTGCATCCGACCAATCTGACGATTGAGAACGGTCAGGTCTACGGCCTGATCGGCCATTCCGGTGCGGGAAAAAGTACCCTGCTGCGTCTGATCAATCGCCTGGAAGAGTCCAGTGGCGGCAAGATATTTGTCGACGGCGAAGAAGTTACCGCGCTTGACGCCAACAGCCTGCGGCGCTTCCGTCAGCAGGTCGGGATGATTTTCCAGCACTTCAACTTGCTGGCGTCCAAGACCGTGGCCGACAACGTCGCGCTGCCACTGACCCTGGCCGGTGAACTGTCGCGCAGTGAGATTGACCGGCGTGTGGCCGAATTGCTGAAGCGGGTCGGCCTGTCCGACCACGCCAGGAAGTACCCGGCGCAGTTGTCCGGTGGCCAGAAGCAGCGTGTCGGCATTGCCCGCGCCCTGGCCACCAAGCCGAAAATCCTGCTGTGCGACGAAGCCACCAGCGCACTGGACCCGCAGACCACCGCGTCGGTCCTGCAATTGCTGGCCGAGATCAATCGCGAGCTGAAGTTGACCATCGTGTTGATCACCCACGAGATGGACGTGATCCGCCGGGTCTGCGACCAGGTCGCAGTGATGGACGCTGGCTTGATCGTCGAGCAAGGTTCGGTGGCCGAGGTGTTCCTGCATCCGAAGCACCCGACCACCAAACGCTTCGTGCAAGAAGATGAGCAGATCGACGAAAGCGAACAGCGCGACGACTTCGCTCACGTTCCAGGGCGCATCGTGCGTCTGACCTTCCAGGGCGAATCGACCTACGCACCGCTGCTGGGCACCGTCGCTCGCGAAACGGGCGTGGACTACAGCATCCTGGCCGGTCGTATCGACCGCATCAAAGATGTGCCCTACGGGCAGTTGACCCTGGCCGTTACCGGTGGCGACATGGAAGCGGCGTTCGCCCACTTCACTGCAGCTGACGTCCACATGGAGGTGCTGCGCTGATGGAATCGTACGACGCATTTATCGAAGCGGCTAAAGAGTTCTTCAAAAACATCGATTGGGCGGAAATCGGCCTGGCCACCAGCGACACGATGCAGATGCTCGGTGGTTCGCTGCTGTTCACCATCCTGCTCGGCCTGCCGCTGGGGGTGCTGTTGTTCCTGTGCAGCCCGCGCCAGTTGCTTGAAAACCGCGTGGCCTATGGGCTGATGTCGCTGATGGTGAACATCCTGCGTTCACTGCCCTTCATCATCCTGCTGATCGTGATGATCCCGTTCACCGTGCTGATCACCGGCACTTCGCTCGGCGTCGCCGGTGCGATTCCGCCGCTGGTGGTGGGCGCCACGCCGTTTTTCGGGCGACTTGTGGAAACCGCTCTGCGTGAGGTGGATCGCGGCATCATTGAAGCAACCCAGGCCATGGGCGCGACCACCAAGCAGATCATCCTCAACGCCTTGCTGCCAGAGGCCCGTCCGGGCATTTACGCGGCGATTACGGTGACGGCTATTACACTGGTGTCCTACACGGCGATGGCCGGTGTAGTCGGTGCCGGTGGGTTGGGCGACCTGGCGATCCGTTTCGGCTACCAGCGTTTCCAGACCGATGTGATGATCGTCACTGTGGTGCTGTTGCTGGTGCTGGTGCAGGTTCTGCAAATGGTTGGCGACAAGCTGGTCGTACACTTCTCCAGAAAATAAACAGTTCTCGTAAACAAGACATGAGCCGGCCATTCGCTGGCAGGCGCCAAACGGGCGCCTCACAAGGAGTTAGCTGAATGAAAAAACTACTCGTAGCGCTCGCAGCCGTTGCAGCGTTCTCTGCTCAGGCCGATGAAACCCTGACTGTCGCGGCTACCCCGGTTCCGCACGCAGAAATCCTCGAATTCGTGAAACCGGCCCTGGCCAAAGAAGGCGTGGACCTGAAGGTCAAAGTCTTCACCGACTACATCCAGCCGAACGTGCAGGTTGCCGAGAAACGTCTGGACGCCAACTTCTTCCAGCACCAGCCGTACCTCGATGAATTCAACAAGGCCAAGGGCACCAACCTGGTGGCCGTTGCCGGTGTGCACCTGGAACCGCTGGGTGCTTACTCCAGCAAGTACAAAGCACTGACCGAGCTGCCAGGCGGCGCCAACGTGGTTATCCCGAATGACGCCACCAACGGCGGTCGTGCGCTGTTGCTGCTGGCGAAGGCTGGCCTGATCAAGTTGAAGGATTCGAACAACATCCTCGCGACCGTCAAGGACATCACCGAGAACACCAAGGACCTGAAATTCCGTGAACTGGAAGCCGCGACCATCCCGCGCGTGCTGACTCAGGTCGACCTGGCACTGATCAACACCAACTACGCGCTGGAAGCCAAGCTTGATCCGTCCAAGGACGCGCTGGTCATCGAAGGCAGCGACTCGCCTTACGTGAACATTCTCGTTGCCCGTCCAGACGACAAGGACAGCGAAGCGATGAAGAAGCTGATTGCTGCCCTTCACAGCCCGGAAGTGAAAGCCTTCATCCTCGAGAAGTACAAAGGCGCGGTATTGCCGGCGTTCTGATCTATTGCTGTAACGAAAAATGGGGCGCATTGGGCGCCCCATTTTTTATGCCTGACACACCATACCTGTGGGAGCGGGCTTGCTCGCGAAAGCGGTGCAACAGTCAACATTGATGTTAGATGTTATGGCCTCTTCGCGAGCAAGCCCGCTCCCACAGGGTATTGTGTTGGTTATTTGCGGGTAAGCATTACCGGCAACTGCGCCACCAGTTGGACAGCGAAGCGATGAAGAAGCTGATTGCTGCCTTGCACAGCCCGGAAGTGAAAGCCTTCATCCTCGAGAAGTACAAAGGCGCGGTATTGCCGGCGTTCTGATCTATTGCTGTAACGAAAAATGGGGCGCATTGGGCGCCCCATTTTTTATTCCTGACACACCGTACCTGTGGGAGCGGGCTTGCTCGCGAAAGCGGTGCAACAGTCAACATTGATGTTAGATGTTATGGCCTCTTCGCGAGCAAGCCCGCTCCCACAGGGTATTGTGTTGGTTATTTGCGGGTAAGCATTACCGGCAACTGCGCCACCAGTTGGACAGCGAAGCGATGAAGAAGCTGATTGCAGCCCTGCACAGCCCGGAAGTGAAAGCCTTCATCCTCGAGAAGTACAAAGGCGCGGTATTGCCGGCGTTCTGATCTATTGCTGTAACGAAAAATGGGGCGCATTGGGCGCCCCATTTTTTATGCCTGACACACCGTACCTGTGGGAGCGGGCTTGCTCGCGAAAGCGGTACAACAGTCAACATTGATGTTGGATGTTATGGCCTCTTCGCGAGCAAGCCCGCTCCCACAGGGTATTGTGTTGGTTATTTACGGGTAAGCATTACCGGCAACTGCGCCACCAGTTTCACGTTGTTCAACGGCGCACGAATGAACCCACGCTGGGTCCCGTCCGGCCCGATCACCGCCAGGTTGCCGCTGTGGTCGACGGTGTAGTTCGGCTTGCTGGTGTCCGCCGGAATGAACGGAATGCTCACCGCATTGGCCAGTTTCTGAATGTCTTCAACCGACGACGCCGTCAGTCCCTGGAACTGCGGATCGAAGTAGCCCAAGTACTGCTTGAGCTGCTGGGGTGTATCGCGATTCGGGTCGACGCTGACCAGAATGATCTGCAACTTGGCCACAGCTTCTGGCGGCAGTTCGCTTTTGATCTGGCGCAGCTGGGCGAGGGTGGTCGGGCAGATGTCGGGGCAAAAGGTGTAGCCGAAAAACAGCAGCGACCATTTGTCTTTCAACTCGTTGATCGCCACTGGTTTGCCGTCCTGATCGGTCATTGTCACGGCCGGCAGGTTGCGGCTTTGCGGTAGCAGAATGATCCCGGCATCGATCAGGGCCGTCGGGTCGCCCTGGCCTTTGCCGGACAGCACTTTGTTGATGGTCAGGCCCAGGACCAGCGCGATCAGGGCAACGAGGATGAAGACGGTTTTCTGGGTTCGAGTCATAGGTTCAACAGTAAGTAGTGATCTACGAGCAGCGCGATAAACAGCAGGAACAAGTAGTAAATAGAGTACTTGAAGGTGTTGATCGCCGCGTGCGGCCGAGTGCCACGGTACAGCACCACGGCCCATTGCAGAAACCTCGCGCCAAGTCCCAGCGCGCAAATCAGGTAGAGCACACCGCTCATGTGGATCACGTACGGCATCAGGCTCACGGCCAGCAGCACGAAGGTATAAAGCAGGATGTGGACCTTGGTGTAGTGCTCGCCATGGGTCACCGGCAGCATCGGAATGTCGGCCTTGGCGTATTCCTCTTTGCGGTGAATGGCCAGTGCCCAGAAGTGCGGCGGGGTCCAGGCGAAGATGATCAGCACCAGCAACAGGGGTTCGGCGCTGACGTGGCCGGTGGCGGCGGTCCAGCCGAGCAGTGGCGGGGCGGCGCCGGCCAGGCCTCCGATGACGATGTTTTGTGGCGTCGCGCGTTTCAGGAAACCGGTGTAGACCACCGCATAGCCGAGCAGCGAGGCCAGGGTCAGCCAGGCCGTCAGCGGATTGGTGAAGGCCAGCAGTACGGCTTGCCCAAGCACCGCCAATACCAAGGCAAACGTCAGCGCGGCCGCAGGCGACACTCGGCCTTCGGCCAGGGGACGTTTGTGCGTGCGGGCCATGACCGCATCGATGCGCCGGTCCACGACATGGTTGACCGCCGCCGCACCACCGGCACACAAGGCGATCCCAAGATTGCCGAACACCAGCACCGTCCACGGCACCCCGGCGCGGGTCGCGAGGAACATGCCGACCAGCGAGGTGATGAGCATCAGCACCACCACTTTCGGCTTGGTCAGCTCCAGGTAATCACGCCAGATCGCCTGACTGTGACGTGCGCCGATCAGAGTCGCCATGGCATCTCTCCTTTTATTGTTATGGGCCCGGCTGAGTGTTTGCGCGGGCTGAACCGCCAGCGCGCAGGGGGTTGCTGCTTGACCCGAACCAGACTGGTTCGCGCGTGATAATTGACCAGCACCATCGTCAGCAACAGTGCCGCGCCGCCCGCGTTATGCGCGACGGCCACTGGCAGCGGCAGGTGAAACAGCACATTGCTGATGCCGAGGGTGATTTGCGCGGCGAGTGCGATCAGCAGCAGCCCGGCCAACCGCGTCATGCCGACGACTTTCAGTTGCCAGGCCAAACCCAGCAGCACCAGCGTCACTAACAAGGCGCCGATGCGGTGAGTCAGATGAATCGCGGTGCGGGCATCGCTGTCCAGTTGCCCGCCGAGGTAATTGGGGCCGATGTGTTGAGTCAGGTGAAAACCGTTGGCGAAGTCCGCGGGCGGCAGCCATTGACCGTGACAGGTCGGGAAGTCGATACAGGCCACCGCCGCGTAGTTGGAACTGACCCAGCCACCCAAGGCAATTTGCAGGATCACCAGCAGCAACCCGGCGGTCGCCCAGTACTGCAAACGCCGTGGCACGGTCAGCGCTGGTAGTACGCCGGACAATCGCAACGTCAGCAAAAACAGCAGGCTCAACGTCGCAAAGCCGCCGAGCAAATGCCCGGTGACCACTTGTGGCCAGAGCTTGAGCGTCACCGTCCACATGCCGAATGCCGCCTGGGCGAACACCACTGCCAGCAAAAACAACGGCAACTTCACCGGCTGCCCTGGATGACGACGATGAACCCAGGCGCGGCCGGCCAATACCGAGATCAACAGCCCCAGCGTGCCAGCGAAGTAGCGGTGAACCATCTCGTTCCAGCCCTTATGGGCTTCGACGGGAGCGTCGGGAAAATGCAGTTCGGCATGGGCCAATTGAACTTCGCTTTTGGGCACGCTGATAAAGCCATAGCAACCCGGCCAGTCCGGGCAGCCGAGGCCGGCGTGAGTCAGGCGGGTGTAGGCGCCGAGCAACACCACAATCAGTGCCAGCAAGGTGGCAAACAGCGCGAGGCGAAATCCAGGTTTGGCCATGACGATGCCCTTATCCGATGTTCGACAGTTTCAGCAAATGGCGCAGGTCGTTGAGCAGATCCTTACCCTTCACCGTCGGGTCGTAGCGCAGCACCAGATTGCCATGCGGATCGATGATCCAAAGCTGCGGCACAGCCTGGTCGCCGGCAGTTTTATGGAAGTCGGTCAGGCTCAGTGGGTAGCGCTGTAATTGAGGATACTCGCGCGTCAGCTTGGCGTCGTATTCGCTGCTCAGCGGTTGCGCTACGGCCAAGGCATGACTGGCGCGCCCGGCATCACGGCCGAGGCCGATCTGGATCTGCCGCGCCAGGTACACCAGTTGATGGCAGTCCACCGAACAATCCTTGGGCGCGGTCACCAGTATTTGCCAACGATCCTCCTGCGCCTGCACGCCGAGGTCGGCGCGGGTCTGGCCGTTGCCGATCAGTTCGCCGTGATAGCTGCGACCTTCCGGCACCCAGAACTGCAATTTGTACATGCCGGTGGCGAGGATCATCGGACCGATCACCCCAAGCAGGATCAGCAGCAACTGCAAACGACCCTTGCGCCGACTTGCCGGCGATTTCGCCTCAGACATGCTGGGTGGATTCATGGCCGCTCCCATGGTGTTTCTCCTTTGCGTTGTGCCAGCCGAGATAGAGATAGAGGCCGAACAGGGCGATCGACATGGCGAACCACTGCACGGCATAAGCCAGGTGTTTTTCCGGTCCCATGGCGACTACCGGCCAGTCAGCCTGATAAGTCGCGGGACCGCTTTCTGCGCGTAATTCGTAGGCAAAACCTTCGCGATCCAGTGCCGTCCAGAGCTTGGCGGGTTCAACTGCGGTAACCAGTTGTGGCCACGTGGCGGTATTCGGGTCGGCGTGCAACTGGAAGGTGGCGCCGGGGGAGACGTAGACCCAGGCAACGAGACTCAAGGCCTGAGTCGGTGTGGTGAATTGCGGTGGGGTGCGGCGATCCGGCCATGGCAGCCAGCCGCGATTGACCAGCAGCCAGAGCCCGGTCGCCTGATCCTGAAACGGTTGCAGCAGCTCGACGCCTACCTTGCCGCCACGCTGACGGTTATCCAGCAACAGGCTGTGGGCGGTATCGAACTGGCCGTGCAGGCGAACCCGGCGGAAGGCCGGATCTGCGCTGTGTTGCAGCTCGGTGCTGGCCATCGGTTCGGCGGCACGGCGCTCGGTGTAGCTTTGCAGCAGCGCGCTTTTCTCTGCGCCCCGGCTCAATTGCCAGAACCCGAGTGATACCAGCATGGGCAACAACACCGCGACCACCAGGGTGGGTACGACGCCCGGCCGGAAACGCTTCATGGCGTCGCCAGAAAGTCGGTAGTCGCGATAGCTATACTCAAGTGCATCGCCTTTCCCCCGGAGTTTCACCATGCTCAAAGCAGCCATCGTCCTGATGCTGATTGCCACGGTTGTCAGCCTGTTCAGCGGCCTGTTTTTTTTGGTCAAGGACGACAGCAGCTCGAACCGCCTCGTCATTGCCTTGAGTGTTCGTGTGGCGCTGGCCGCCATTACCGTCGGCTTGATTGCCTGGGGTTTTTTCAGCGGCCAGTTGGTGTCGCACGTACCTTGGTAAGCCTCAGAGCACGTAGACGAAAACGAACAGACCGATCCACACAACGTCCACGAAGTGCCAGTACCAACTCGCCGCTTCAAACGCGAACTGATGATCGGCGTCGAAGTGCCCGCGCATGATCCGCATCAACATCACAAACAGGATGATGGTGCCGATGGTCACGTGGGCGCCGTGGAAGCCGGTGAGCATGAAGAAGGTTGCGCCGTAGATGCCCGAACCGAGTGTCAGGCCCAGTTCGTGGTAGGCGTGCATGTATTCTTCGGCCTGAAAACCAAGGAACGCGCAGCCCAGTAACACGGTGAGCGCCAGCCAGATTTTCAGCGCGCCGCGATGGCCCTTTTTCAAGGCGTGGTGAGCGATGGTCACGGTGACGCTGGAACTCACCAACAACACTGTGTTGAGCAGCGGCAGGCCCCAAGGGCTGATGACTTCCTTGGGTGGCGGAAAGAGTTTCGGGTCAGGGGTATGCAGCAATGGCCAGGCGAACTGGAAGTTCGGCCAGAGCATGTGCGCGATGCCTTTGACCCCTTCACCCCCGAGCGCCGGGCCTGAAATGTTTCTCACATAAAACAGCGCGCCGAAGAACGCGATGAAAAACATCACCTCCGAGAAGATGAACCAGCTCATGCCCCAGCGGAACGAGCGATCCATCTGTGCGCTGTACAACCCCTGGCGGCTTTCCTTGATCACCGTACCGAACCAGCCGAACAGCATGTAGGCCAGCAGCAGGCCACCGACGAAAAAGATCAGCGGGCCGTGGGACTCCGGCCGCGCCGCCTTCAGGTCGTTGAACCAGGTGGCCAGGCCGAACACGGTGACGAACATACCGACCGTGGCAATGATCGGCCATTTGCTCTGTGCCGGAACGTAATAATGTTCATGAGTTGCCATTTATTGTTCTCCTTATCGGGCACGCTTTAACGCCTAGCCACCGGTGTTTGCAGCAACAGCCGCGGGTGGATGACGTGCGGTGATATCGAACAGCGTGTAGGAAAGCGTCAGGTGCTTCACATCCTTGGGCATGTCACGGTCAACGATGAAACGTACCGGCATCTCGATCCGTTGACCGGGCTGCAACACTTGCTGGGTAAAGCAGAAACATTCGGTCTTGTGGAAGTACGCCGCCGCGGCGCTGGGCGCGATGCTCGGAACTGCTTGCGCGCTCATCGGTTTGTCGGTCGGGTTATGGGCGATGAAAATCATCTCGTTCACCGCCCCCGGATTAGCCGTCAGCTCATCGCTCTTGGGGTAGAAATCCCAGGACATGTCGGCGGAATTGGTCGACAGAAACTGCACGCGAACCTGCCGCGAGGTGTCGACCGTTTGTTCGCCCTCATACTGCCCGCCGGTCTTGCCGTTGATGCCGAACGCCTTGCACATCACGTCGTAGATCGGCACCAGGGCAAACCCGAAGACAAACATCGCCACCACCACCAGCAACAGGCGCGTGACCAGCTTCTTCAAAGAAATCGAATCAGCCATGGTGCTTAACCTCTGTGCAAACCCCTGTGGGAGCGGGCTTGCTCGCGAAGCAGACGCTGCGGTCCGTCAGACAAACTGCGTTATCGTTCTTCGCGAGCAAGCCCGCTCCCACAGGGGCCAAGCGTTTCATTTCACTTCCGGCGGCGTGGTGAAGGTGTGATACGGCGCCGGTGACGGAACGCTCCATTCCAGGCCTTCGGCCCCATCCCACGGTTTGGCCGGTGCGGGTGGGCCACCACGGATGGTCTTGATCACGATGAACAGGAAGAAGATCTGCGTGGCACCGAACATGAACGCGCCGATCGACGACACCATGTTGAAGTCGGCGAATTGCAGGTTGTAGTCGGGAATCCGCCGCGGCATGCCCGCCAGCCCCACGAAGTGCATTGGGAAGAACGCCATGTTCATGCCGATGAACGAGAGCCAGAAGTGCAGCTTGCCGAGGGTTTCGTCGTACATGTGGCCAGTCCATTTCGGCAGCCAGAAGTAGGCCGAGGCGAAGATCCCGAAGATCGCCCCCGGTACCAATACATAGTGGAAGTGCGCGACCACAAAGTAGGTGTCCTGGTACTGGAAGTCCGCCGGGGCGATGGCCAGCATCAACCCGGAGAAACCGCCGATGGAAAACAGGATCACGAACGCCACCGCAAACAGCATCGGTGTCTCGAAGGTCAGCGAGCCTTGCCACATGGTACTGGCCCAGTTGAACACCTTGACCCCGGTCGGCACCGCGATCAGCAGCGTGGCGTACATGAAGAACAGCTCGCCCACCAACGGAATGCCGACCACGAACATGTGGTGCGCCCAGACGATGAACGACAGGAACGCGATACTCGCCGTCGCATAGACCATCGAGGTGTAGCCGAACAGCGGCTTGCGTGAGAAGGCCGGAATGATCGAGCTGACGGCACCGAAGGCCGGCAGGATCATGATGTACACCTCGGGGTGACCGAAGAACCAGAACACGTGCTGGAACAACACCGGGTCACCGCCGCCAGCGGCACTGAAGAAGCTGGTGCCGAAGTGGATGTCCATCAGCATCATCGTCACGCAACCGGCCAGTACCGGCATCACCGCGATCAGCAGGAACGCGGTAATCAGCCAGGTCCAGACGAACAGCGGCATTTTCATCAACGTCATGCCGGGGGCGCGCAGGTTGAGAATGGTGGCGATCACGTTGATCGCGCCCATGATCGAACTGATCCCCATCAAGTGGATGGCGAAGATAAAGAAGGTCACGCTTTCCGGTGCGTAGGTCGTCGACAGCGGGGCGTAGAACGTCCAGCCGAAGTTCGGTCCACCGCCCGGGGTGAACAGGGTCGATACCAGCAGGATGAACGCCGCCGGCAATAGCCAGAAGCTGAAGTTGTTCATCCGTGGCAGGGCCATGTCCGGCGCGCCGATCATCAACGGGATCATCCAGTTGGCGAGGCCGACGAAGGCTGGCATCACGGCACCGAAGACCATCACCAGACCGTGCATGGTGGTCATCTGGTTGAAGAACTCCGGCTGGACGATTTGCAGGCCCGGCTGGAACAACTCGGCACGAATCACCATCGCGAACGAGCCGCCGAGCAAGAACATGGAGAACGCGAACCACAGGTACAGCGTGCCGATATCCTTGTGGTTGGTGGTCAGCACCCAGCGCATCAGGCCTTTGGCGGGGCCGTGGGCGTGGGCGGTGCCGGTATGAACATGGTCATCGACGACAGCAGTCATGTCCTGTCTCCTGCAAACAGATGGGCTGGGCAGGCCGGGGCGCGATGCCCCGACTGATTCCTTACGTGCGCAATAGACCGGGTCATTTGCTTTCCGCCTGTTTCAGCTCCAGCACTTCTTTAGGCGTGACCATGTCGCCTTTGTTGTTGCCCCAGGCGTTACGTTCGTAGGTCACGACTGCCGCGATGTCGACTTCCGAGAGCTGCTTGCCGAACGCCGCCATCGCGGTGCCAGGCTTGCCGTGGAAGACAAGACTCAGGTGGCCTTCTTTGGGGCCGGTAGCGATTTTCGAGCCCTTGAGCGCCGGGAACATCGGCGGCAGGCCCTGACCTTCGGCCTGGTGACAGGCGACGCAGGTGGTGTGATAGATCTTGTCGCCGCGCTCTTTGAGCTCGTCGAGGGTCCATTCCTTGCTGGTCAGCTCTTTAAGCTGCATGGCTTCGGCTTTACGTTCGGCCAGCCATTTTTCGTAATCGGCCTTTTCCTTGACCTCGACCACGATCGGCATGAAGCCGTGATCCTTGCCGCACAATTCGGCGCATTGACCGCGGTAGATGCCGGGCTTGTCGACGCGGGTCCAGGCTTCGTTGACGAACCCCGGAATCGCATCGCGCTTGACCGCAAAGGCCGGAACCCACCAGGAGTGGATGACGTCGGCGGAAGTCACCAGGAAGCGCACCTTGGCGCCGATCGGCAGCACCAAAGGCTTATCGACCTCAAGCAAGTAGTGCTCGCTCTTGGCTTCCTTGTTGTGGATCTGATCGGCGGGCGTGGTCAGGTTGCTGAAGAACTCAACGTCCTGGCCCAGGTATTTGTAGTGCCACTTCCACTGATAGCCGGTGACCTGGATATCGATATCCGGCTCACTGGCGTCGTACATTTTGATCAGGGTTGCGGTCGCGGGAACCGCCATGGCCACCAGGATCAGGAAGGGCACGATGGTCCAGAGGATTTCAACGGTGGTGCTTTCATGAAATTTTGCGGCCACCTGCCCGGTCGAGCGGCGGTGGAGGATCATCGACCAGAACATGGCGCCGAAGACGATGATGCCGATCACTACACAGATCCAGAAAATGGTCATGTGCAGGTCAAATACTGCGTGACTGATTTCAGTCGCTCCAGGCGCCATATTCACAGTCCAGGCCGCTTGTGCCTGACTGAAAATCGACCACAACAGGAGGCCCATCCAGACGTGTGGATGTCGCATCATTGCGGGTTCCCCTTATCGTTCTTTTTATCCCGCCGGCTTTCACCTGCGGCAAGGGAGCGGCTTTTTCAGACTACGAACTTGAATCGCCGAGCCTTGCTGCGTGTGCAGTCGGGTGTCATCAGCTAACTCCATTCCCACCCGAGTATAGACAGCGACTGCCACCTCGCAACGTGATGGCGTAAATGATCTGAAACAGCTGGGACTTGCGTTCCAGGGCACGAATGGAGAAGGATGCAGACGAGTGGTGGCAAATCGATATAACTTTGATGTCTCAAGGATGAAATAATTATGACAAATGCGTCTTAGCATTTTTCGTATGCCAGCTAAGTTATGTCTTCCCTATTTCATTGCCTTTGTTTCCTGGAGTTTTCATGAACACCGCCGCATTGCGCGAGCAGATCCAAAAAGCCCAACAACACGAAGCCGAAACCGGCCTGCTGACTCGTCAGCTGGAAACCCAACTGCCACACCTTCACTCCGCCATCCAATTGCCGGATGTCGACGCCAACGGCGTGATGACGCGTTTTGTGGCCGCGTATATAGAGCAAGTGCCGGACCTGCTGGATGCAGCCAATGAAGTCGCCAGGGAAGCGGGTATCGAATCACAGATCACACCGGTGCTGAAAATCGCCGTGCAGTTCTTCCTTCAGCCGCCGGCGATCATGGCCGGTCACGTTGGTCTGGACAGCCTGCTGGACGAAGCCTATCTGGCGCATCGCCTGGTCGAAGAGGTCAATGACCTGTACATCAAGCATTTTGGCCAGCCACTGATCCCCTTGGACATGACTGTTGCCAACCTGATTGCCCACCAACTGATCGGCGAGGAGTTCGCCAATCAACTGGATGAGGCGGTGCATCACGCCGTGGACGAGATGCTCAACGAAGACAGTTTCGCGCTGGAATCGGTGGAAGCCTACCGCGAGAAACTCAACAGCCCGGACACCGGCGCTGCATGGAAGCGCTGGCCGTGCCTGTCGCGCCAACTGGGCGTCGGCCTGGAGCTGGATCAGCCAGCGGCTTGATCCATTGATCAACACAATCCCCTGTGGGAGCGGGCTTGCTCGCGAAAGCGGTCAATCATTCAACATTGATGTTGACTGACACGCCACTTTCGCGAGCAAGCCCGCTCCCACATTGTTATCTACGCGGCTGAACCTACGCCGGTAGTGGTCCGCAATCGCCCTTCCAGCCTGCGCTTCAACCCCCGCGCTTCAATCAACAGTTTTGATCCCTTGGCCGCATTGGCCCGCCCCCATTCCTCCAGCAATTCCAGACACGAGTGATCGATGTAGCTCAGGTTATTGAGCGGCACATGCACCGTCGTGCCTGCCGGAATAGTCCCCAGCACCTGGGTCAGCGCCGGCACTTTGAGAAAGGTCGCTGCACCTATCAACCGCAATTCCATTTCGCCGTCCTTGGGCAGATCGATCAGGCTGATTTTCAGCCGCGAAGCCTTCCAGGCCAGTTTGGCCAGGGTCAGGCCGAAGCCGATCAGCACGCCGGTCAGCAGGTCGGTGAAGATGATCGCCAGGGCTGTTGCCGCGTAGGTGAACATCGGCATCCGCCCATAACGGCCCAGACCGCGGAAGGCCTTGAGGTCGACCAGTTTGAAACCGGTGTAAACCAGAACGCCCGCCAGGCTCGCCACCGGAATGCTTTGCAGCACGCTGGACAGCAGCAACACGAAAGCCAGCAGCCACAGGCCATGGAAGATCGTCGACATTCGCGTGGTGGCGCCGGCCTGGACGTTGGCTGAACTGCGCACGATCACGCCGGTCATTGGCAGCGCGCCGAGCAGACCGCAGAGCATGTTGCCGACGCCTTGAGCCGACAATTCCCGGTCGAAGTCTGAACGCTGGCCGCTGTGCATGCGGTCCACCGCGGCGGCCGAGAGCAGGGTTTCGGCGCTGGCAATAAACGCCACGGCAAACGCGGCAATGAGCAGCGTCGGGTCAGCCAGGTTGAGTAAATCCGCGGGTTTCAGCCAGTCGATGGCTTCCGCCAGGTTGGCCGGGACTTCGACTCGTTTGACCTGCAAAGCGAGCACCAGGCTGGCGACGGTCGCCAGGCCTACCCCAAGCAGTGCGCCGGGTACGAAGCGCAGGGAATGGGGGCGGAATTTCTCCCACAGCCACATCACCGCAATCGTCGACAGCCCGAGCAACCCAGCTTGCCAACCGAAGGAGGGCAAGGCCTGCACGACGGCAGCCGGGAAGGCTGCCAGGTTATCCAGCCCGGAAGGCTTGGGCACGGCGTCGAGCATCACATGCACCTGTGACAACACGATCAGCACGCCAATCCCGGCGAGCATGCCGTAGACCACCGCCGGCGCCGTTACCCGGAACCAGCAGCCCAGCTTCAAACGCCCGGCCACCAGTTGCAGAAAACCGGCCAGCAGCAGGATGGGTCCGAGCATGTCGATACCATGCTGGCGCACCAGTTCGAACACCAGAACAGCCAAACCGGCTGCCGGGCCGCTGACTTGCAGCGGCGAACCGGCAATCCAGCCCACCACCAGGCCACCGATGATCCCGGTGATCAAGCCTTTGGACGGCGGCAGCCCCGAGGCGATGGCGATGCCCATGCACAAGGGCAGGGCGACGAGAAACACAACCACGGATGCCAGCAGCTCCCGTGGCAGAACAGCTTTAAGTTGAGCAGCACGCATGGTGACTCTCCCGAAGTTTTCTTCAGGCGTGGCAAAGCCAGGCTGCCTGATCGGCAGCCTTGGCTAAACCACACAGGGATTTAGGAGGATTTAGAAGCGCGCTTTAGGCGTCGCCACCGGAATCGGATGGCTGCCATCGAGCGGCAGGAAACAACCCTTGTCCGCGTCGTAAGCTCTGATTTCGCTGGTTTCGATGTTGTAGATCCAACCATGGATAAACAGCTGACCATTGGCCATGCGCGAGGCTACCGACGGGTGCGTGCGCAAATGTTGCAGCTGGGCGATCACATTCTCCTCGGTGAGGACGTGCATGCTTTCGTTTTCGTCAGCGCAATGGCAGTTTTCCTGGACCATGGTTTTTGCCACTTCGGCATGACGCAACCAGGCTTTGACCGTCGGCATTTTTTCCAGGCTTTGCGGGTTGAGCACTGCGCGCATCGCGCCACAGTCGGAGTGCCCGCAAATGATGATGTGTTGCACGCCGAGGGCCAGAACGGCGTATTCGATTGCCGTGGAAACACCGCCGTTCATTTGCCCATAAGGCGGCACAACGTTGCCGACGTTACGGGTCACGAACAGGTCGCCGGGGGCGCTTTGGGTGATCAGCTCAGGAACGATGCGCGAATCGGCGCAGGCGATGAACATCGCTCTGGGGCTCTGGGCCGTGGCGAGTTTTTTGAAGAGTTCTTCCTGCTGTGGAAAAACCTCGTGATGAAAATGCAAAAAGCCGTCAACGATATGCTGCAGCGCTGCATCGGCGGTTTCCGCCTCCGGTTGGGCTGAAGCCGACGCAGCCAACGACTGTTTATCCTTGTCACTCATGATTCATCCTCTTTGGCGGAGTCAGGGAATTTTCCCGTTTTGTCCGGTGTGAAGCCAGTGGCTGTTTAAAAAACATCCAGGCCGAGAATCTCGACCCATCAGTCACTCGATGAACAAGGTAGCGGCCGAAACTTAACTCAAACTGAATAAAACGCTCTAGAACGTGTGTTCCAGGTCACAAAAAACGTGACTGGCGTAGTGGCAAAGTGCATTTCACCCTACTCAACCATAGGCCAATTGTCCTCAAATCAACGACATTTGGCGACCCGGCGGACAGAAGGCTTCGCAGTCCAGATTGAAACCTTCCCGACGATTGAGCCCCAGGCGTTTGATGGTTTTGGCAAATCGTTGCGCCAGCAGATCGGCAAACGGCCCTTCGCCACGCATCCTGGCACCGAAGCGACTGTCATAGAGCTCGCCACCACGGCTCTGACGAATCAGGCTCAACACATGCGCGGCACGCTGAGGATAGTGGGCCGCCAGCCATTCTTCGAACAGCGGCGCCACTTCCAGCGGCAGGCGCAGCATCATGTAGGCCGCACTTTGCGCCCCCGCGGCATGAGCTTCGGTGAGCAGGCTTTCAAGTTCGCTGTCGTTGATCATCGGAATCATCGGCGAGCACAGAACACCCACCGGAATTCCCGCTTCACGCATCACGCGGATCGCCCGCAACCGAGCCTTGGGTGCCGCGGCGCGCGGTTCGAGGATGCGTTTGAGTTCGTCGTCCAGGGTGGTGAGGCTGATCATCACCGCCACCAGCCTTTGCTCGGCGAGTTCGGCCAGCAGGTCCAGATCCCGAAGAATCAGCGAGCCCTTGGTAATGATGGTCACCGGATGGCGATAACGCAGCAGCACTTCGAGGGTTTTTCGGGTGATTTTGTGTTCGCGTTCGATCGGTTGATAAGGGTCGGTATTGGAGCCCAGATTGATCGGCGCACATTGATAGCCGCGCTTGGACAGTTGTTCTTCCAGCACATCGGCGGCGTTGGTCTTGGCGATCAGTTTGGTCTCGAAATCCAGCCCTGGCGACATGTCCCAATAAGCGTGGCTGGGCCGCGCGTAGCAATAGATGCAACCGTGCTCGCAGCCGCGATAGGGATTGATCGAGCGATCGAAGGGCAAGTCCGGCGAGTTGTTGCGAGTGATGATGGTTTTCGCCGTTTCAATGCGCACCTCGGTGCCCTGGGTGATCGGCGCTTCCTGATACCAGCCGTCATCCTCGGCCACCGAGCGATTCGGCGCGAAACGGTTGTGCGGGTTGGTGGCGGTGCCGCGGCCGCGAGGTGGCAGGGGAGTAGGCATCGACAAGGTCCTTTAGCTGTATATCTATACAGTATAGGGCCTCGGCACATTCGGCCAGTGCCGTTCGGCGCCTGTTAATTCTAAAAAAGCCTGGTTCTTTGTATTTCTATCAATTGGTTAAAGCGTTCGTCACCATGAGATACATATAACGACTGGCATAGTTATAAGTGCTATTAGTAATATCCTTCTCACACGAAGTTCTCGTGTTCAACTATTAAATGGAATTAATTAATGTCGAATTACAATCAGCGCGGTATTTTTTTGCAACTGATGCGCGCATCTGTTGTTAGTCCAAAAGAAGTTCGGGTTTCCATGCAGTTTGCACTCAAGGAAGAGGGCTACGATCCGGAAAACCGTGCTGTCACTTATGCTCTGCTGGACTCGAGCACCCGCGAGGCCGTATCGAACGACGGCGGCGTGACTTTCACCATGGGTACCGCCCCTGCCGATGTGGACGGTGATGGTGACATCGACGCACAAGACAAGGCCGTTCTGCTGGCCTTGGCGAGTGCCTATTCGAAGATCGTCAAACCGTAATCGCGATTGAACGCATGCAGTAGATAAATATTGAGTGCGCAGTAGGTTGTAGCTGAATCTAAAAAAGCGGTATGGAGTTTCCATGCCGCTTTTTTATTTATTTAATGAGTCGTCGCTTGGCCAATGTCATCATTTGAAGTCGTTTTCATATCGTCTTTCCTTAACGCCATTACATCACTGGCTTTAACAGTAGCCCCTTTATTTCCCCAACTAGTGGCAATGAAACTCACCACATCCGCCACTTCCTGATCCGACAAGCGCCACGCAAACCCGGGCATCGTGAAGGTCGACGGCGCCGTGTGAGTCGCAGGCAAGGTGCCGCCCTTGAGCACGATGTGAATCAGCGACGTCGGATCCTGCGACTGCAACACCGGGTTGCCTGCCAGCGCCGGGAACACTTTGGTGTAGCCATGGCCATCGGTACGGTGACAGGCCGCGCAGTTGTCGATGTACACCGAAGCGCCGGGCTTGCTGTCGTCCCCGTTCCACAGCGCCTGTGCGATCTGTTTGTCGTACTGGTGCGGCTGATCATTGGAATCATTCGCCGGCAAGGACTTGAGGTAACGGGCAATCGCGGTCAGATCGTTGTCGGTCATGTACTGCATGCTGTGCGTCACCACATCACTCATGCCACCAAACACCGCGCTGCGATCGCTGCGACCGGTCTTGAGGAACTGCACCAGTTGTTGTTCGCTCCAGCTGCCGAGGCCGTCTTTATGATCGCCGCGCAGACTTTTCGCGATCCAGCCTTCAAGCGGCGCACTGCCTGACAGAAATGCGCTGCCTTCGCCTGCATTCAGGGCTTTTTCCTGCATGGTCAGGGCACGCGGCGTATGGCATGCGCCGCAATGTCCGAGGCCTTCCACCAGATAAGCCCCACGGCTGACCACCGCATCTTCGCCGGGTGCCGCTTTGTAATCCGCCACAGCCGGGGCAAACATCCAGCGCCAACCCGCAAGCGGCCAGCGCATGCTCAAAGGCCAAGGGATGTCGCTGTCCTTGTTCTCCTGAGCGACCGGCGCCACACCGTGCATGAAGTAGGTGTACAAGGCGTTCATGTCGGTTTCGTTGACGCTGGCGTAGGACGGATAGGGCATGGCCGGGTACAACGTACTACCGTTTTTGGCGACGCCATGGCGCACGGCCTTGTCGAATTCTTCGAAGCTGTAGTTGCCCAGCCCGGTTTTATCCGGCGTGATATTGGTGGAGTAGATCGTTCCGATCGGCGTTTCCATCGGCAAACCACCGGCGAACGGCTTGCCGTCCTTGGCGGTGTGGCAGGCCACGCAGTCACCTGCTCGAGCGAGGTACTCGCCTTGTTTGATCAGGTTTTGATCGATTTCTGCGGCGTTGACCGAGCCACAACCGAGCAGCGTCAGGGTCGCGATAACAAGTGATTTCATGGTCATCGCTCCTTAAGCCTGAACCAGCGGGCCGGGGTTTTTCAGGTACTGCTCGCGGATCGCCCGGGCCGACCAGTAGGTCAACGCTGCCACCAGGCCGGTAGGGTTGTAGCCCAGACCTTGTGGGAAAGCTGACGCTCCGGGGACGAAAACGTTGTGTACGTCCCAGCTCTGCAAGTAACGGTTCAGGGCGCTGGTTTTCGGGTCGGTGCCCATGATCGCGCCACCGTTGAGGTGGGTGGTCTGGTAAGACGCGGTGTTGAAGTGATCGCCCACCTTCTTGCCCAGTACGGCGATGGCCTTGGGGCTCATCGCTTCGGCGATCTTGCCCATTTTCTCGACCATGAAGCGGTTCATCTTGATGTCGTTTTCCTGCCAGTCGAAGGTCATCCGTAACAGCGGCAAGCCGTAGGCATCGCGGTACACCGGGTCCAGATCGAGGTAGTTGCCACGGTAGGATTGATGGGCGCCGTGGGCATCCATCGACACTTGATGGGTGTAGTAATCGGCGGTGGCACGTTTCCAGGCACTGCCCCAGGCCGGGGTGCCTGGCGGGTTGGAGGTGCCTGCGATCGGTCGGTTGCCGGCCTGGTTGACCCACATCGGCGAGCCGCCGACGAAGCCATGGGGACCGTGATCGAAGTTGTCGGCGTTGAAGTCGTCCACCGCCACGCCGTTACCGCCGGCACCAATAAAGTTGTTGGTGTGGGTTTCTTTGTCGAAGTAGGCCTTGATGGTGGCCATGTTCTGGTAGGCGAAGTTCTTGCCGACCACGCCTTCGCCGCTGATCGGGTCATACGGCTTGCCGATGCCCGAAAGCAACATCAGCCGCACATTGTGGAACTGGAAGGCACCGAGGATCACCAGATCTGCCGGCTGCTCGATTTCTCGGCCCTGGCCATCGATGTAGGTGACGCCTGTCGCCTTGCTCTTGGTGCTGTCGAGATTGACCCGCAGTACGTGGGAGTTGGGCCGCAGCTCGAAATTGGGCAGCGGTTTGAGCGCCGGCAGAATGTTTACGTTCGGCGATGCCTTGGAATACATGTAACAGACATAGCCGCTGCAAAAACCGCAGAAGTTGCACGGCCCCATCTGTGCGCCGTAAGGGTTGGTGTAGGGGCCTGACGTATTGGCAGAGGGCAGGTTGTAGGGTTTGTAACCCACTGCGGTGGCCGCTTTCTGAAACAGCTGTGCGGAAACAGTGTTCTTCTGCGATTCCAGCGGGAAATGATTCGAACGATCCGGCGCGTACGGGTTGCCGCCCTTGCCTTCGCCGACCAATTGACCCTTCACCGTCCAGGCTTGACCCGACGTACCGAAGACTTTCTCGGCGTAATCGAAAAACGGTTCCAGCTCTTCATAGCTGACGCCAAAGTCCTGGATAGTCATGTCCTTGGGGATGAAGCTTTTGCCGTAGCGTTCTTCATAGTGACTGCGCATGCGCAACTCGATCGGGTCGACCCGAAAGTGCACGCCGGACCAGTGCAAACCGGCGCCACCGACACCATTGCCGGGCAGGAAGGCGCCCAGTTGGCGGTTCGGCAGCGCGATGTCATTCACGCTATGGCGAATGGTCACGGTCTCCTTGGAAATGTCCTGGAAGAGTTTTTTCCGCACGCTGTAGGTGAGTTCGTCGATCACCTGTGGATAGTTGCCATCGGGGTAAGTGTCCTGCATCGGCCCGCGCTCCAGCGCCAGCACATTCAAGCCGGCTTCTGACAGCTCCTTAGCCATGATCGCGCCCGTCCAGCCAAAACCGACGATCACTGCGTCGACCTTCTTCATTACCGTTGCCATGCTTACGCCCTCTCGCCGCGAATCGAAACTGCCGGGAAGGGGTATTGCTCGTTGCGTTCCACCCAATCCATGAAATCGGCGCGGGCGCCGGGGAAGCCGATCATGGTCCAGCCGACCAAGCCTTTATTGCCGCCGTGAATCGGGTCGCAGAAGAACCCTTCTTTGGTGTTTTGCAGCAGCAGGTTGAAGAAAATCTTCGCTGGGACGCTGTCGAACTGAGGTTTTCCGGCCTCGAGTTGCTTGAGCAAATCGTCTCGGGTAGCGCTGTCTTGCTCAGCAAATACTTTACCGTTGAGCGTTTTCGACCAAGCATCCGTCGCGGCGATGCCCAGGCGATAAATCTCTTTGGGCACCAATTTGCTCTGCCAGCCCATTTCCGGTGCGGCGTCTGCGTTGAACGGTCCCTGCATGAACCACAGCGCGCCGGCCGCGTAAGGCGTGTTCATCTGACGGTCGATGTATTCGGGCACACCGGCCTCCAGGGCGCCTGGCCCTTGGGCATCGCTCGGAATCAGCTGCGCGACAGCCGCTTTGATGAACGTCCATTCTTCGGCGGTGAAGTAGCTGGGTTCATAGGTGCTGGTGGCGACCGGCGCTTTGCCGGAACTGGTCGGGGCTGCTTCGGGCGCGGCCATCAGGACCGTGCTGCCCAGACCGGTGCTGGCAACGGTGACCACCGGGATCAAGGTCAGGGATTTGCGCAAAAACTCACGCCGCGGGTTGTCTCGATCTTGATCGGACATAGGGGGGCACCTCATCAGGCATAGCGGTTTTTCAGCCGTCTCGCAGGACGACTTTTCGTTTTGGCACCGATGAAGATCGCCAGCAAGCGGGGAGCAATAGGGCGCATCGGTAATATGGAGAAACAAATGGTAGCAGGCTAAGCATAAAGATGAACCGATTCAGCTAAAAAACTCGGCTTTGCGACGAAAGCGATCGGCTGATTCACGATTCTTTGACAGACGGCTCACAGGCCTTTGACTGCTCGGGGGGGAAGCTCGGCATCATCTTCCCAATTCTCCTGAACGGTCACCCCGAGCATGTCTCTATCGCGTTGTATCCCAGCGATCTGCCTGTCGCTGGCGGCAATTTTAAACCTGACGGTGGCCCTTGCCGACGACAGTGCATTGCCCCGACCTGCGGAGTGGGCTCAATCGGTCGAGGTGCAGTACAACCTCTTTAAAATGTCCCCGACGCTCTATCGCAGTGCGTTGCCCGACAGAGGCGCTGTGCCGTTACTGGAAAAACTCAAGGTCGGGACGGTGATCACGTTCCTGCCCGAGTCGGATTCAAGCTGGTTATCGACGCCAGGAATCGCACAAATACAGTTGCCCTACCGTACCAACCATGTGGATGACGCGGATGTACTCAAAGCCCTTCGCGCGATCCAGACTGCCGAAGCTAAGGGACCGGTGCTGATGCACTGCAAGCATGGTTCGGACCGCACGGGCCTGATGGCGGCTATGTACCGGGTTGTGGTGCAGGGCTGGAGCAAGGAAGACGCCCTGAACGAAATGACTCAGGGCGGCTTTGGTGACAGCACTCATTTCAAGGACGGCATCCGTTACATGATGCAGGCCGATGTCGACAAGCTCCGCACTGCGCTGGCCAACGGCGATTGCAGCACGAGCCCGTTCGCCAGTTGTTCGATGAAGAGCTGGTTCAAATCGGCCCACGTCGAGTAAACCGTTGCCTCAGCGGGTAACGGTCTCTGACGAAAACGCGAACAGATCTTCGGCGACCGGCCGATCAAGAAATGCTTCCAGGGCGGTGAGCAAGGAGCGCGAATCGCCCGGAGAAAAAAACGCCTCGCGAAAGGCTCGTCCTGTTTGCGCGTTGAAGACCCAATCCTGACGGAATCGCTTGAAGGCTTCGATGGCCAGTACGCCTGACCACGTGTAGGCGTAAACGGAGGCTGCGTAACCGGTCACCATGTAGTCGAAGCTGTTTGCGAACCGACAATAAGACGGCAGTTGCACGTGGGGAACCTCCTGCTGAACGTCTTCGAATACTTGCTGGGTGCTACGACCATCGCCTTGGCTGCGGTGCACTTCGAAATCGAACATTGCACCCGTCAGCAAGAGTGCGGCTTGTCGACTGGTCTGGGTTTCGAGGGCTGCCAGTGCCGCGTCTACCCGCGCCTCGGTCAAGCGTTCACCGCTTTGGTGGTGGGCCCCCAGCCATAACAGAAACTCCCGTGACAGGCACCACTGCTCGAATACTTGCCCTGCGAACTCCGCCGTATCGCGCCCCAGTTGGGAAATGCCAGAAAGGTTGTGATGCGGCGAACTCGTCAGCACGTGTTGCAGGCAATGACCCCATTCATGAAAAAGCACCCGCAGATCCTGGTGCTCAAGCAGGCACGGATGGCCGTCGACCCCCGGCGTGAAGTTGCAGTGAAGATCGGCAATCGGTAGCGCTACGCGGCCTTCGGCGTTTCTTCGTCGGTTTCGCAGTGTGCCGGTCCAGGCGTAATCCGGGGCTTCCTTGCGGTGGTACGGGTCAAGATAAATATGCCCAATGGTCTGACCATGCTCGCTGATCTCAAACAGGCGCACGTCGTTATGCCAGCGACTGAACTCAGCCTGCTCGAGGATCCGGATCCCGAACAGGCGTTCGCAGAACAGGCAGAATCGTCGCAAGGTGCCGTCTAGGGGAAAATAGTCACGCAGATTCTTCAGGGCGTCAGGGAAACGATGGTGGCGCAGTTGTTCAGCGAGAAATTCGTGGTCCCAGGCGTGTACTTCAGAGAGGCCCCGTTCGAGTGCAAACGCTTGTAGCTCCTTTGTATCCCGTGCAAGTGACGGTGTGTTCAATGTCACTTGCCGACGCAGAAAACGGCGAACTTGATCGGTGGACTCGGCCGCTGCGGTGGCGAGACGTAGTTGCGCGAAATTATCGAAACCTAGCAGTTCGGCTTTCTGGTGGCGCAGCGAAAGCAGCAACGTCAGTACAGGATCATTATCGAACTCGTCAGCATGCGGGCCTTGATCGGACGCGCGCGTGGAGTACGCCACGAAATACTCTTCTCGCAATGCCCGATTTTCGGCGTACCGCATGATTTGCTGGCAGGTGTTTTCATCCAGGGGAATCAGCCAGCCTTCATGTCCTGCTTCTTTGGCCAGGTGTCTCAGACGATTTTTTACGGTGGGGTATAAACCTTCCAGTACCGCAACGTCATCGACGTGCTTGGTCCAGGCCGCGTTGGCGTTTTTCAGATGGATGAGAAACAGCTCTTCGAGCCGATCGATGTCGAGGTTCAACCGGGCCAGCTTTTCCCGTTGTGCCAGGGGCAATTCGATTCCCGCCAATTGAAATTTGCGCAGAATCTTGGCCAGCGCAGCCTTGCGCGGTTCATCGAAGTTGAGGGCGATCGAACTGTTCGCCAATCGCCGGTATGCCTCAAACAACGGGCGATTGCTCAATCTTTCGGAGCGGTACTGCGCCCCGGCGTCGTTGCATGCAGCAGCTGCCGTGTTCCAGGCCGTATCGTTGTGTTTCGCCATCGACAGGATCTGGATGATGCCCAAAGCCTCGTTCAGGCGCGCATCGATTTCATCGATGGCCAGAACCAGATCATCCCAATTGGGAAACACGGATTGGCTGAGGATGGTTTCGGCAATGACCTGCCGGTTGTCGGTAATGATGGCTGTGATTGCCGGCACGAGGTGTTCGGTGCGGACCTCCGACCAGGGCGGCAGGTCCCAGGCCTGCAAAAGCGGATTGGTGTCGGGCATGGCGTCTTCCTTGGGTAGAGGCTGAATGTGGTCAGCCTATAAAGGAAGCGCAGGGGAAAGGTGGTAGATAGATACCACCTTCCAAGCCGTTCAGGCGTGGAAGGTGGCGGTGACTCAGTGTTGCTCGTCAGGCTTTTTCTTCAGCTTCGGGTTCGGGAAAAACTGTACAGCCTGAACCTTGGCGTCCGGCACTTTCAGCGCCGAAGTGTTGACCCGCGTGCCCAATTCCTTGGGCACGGACAGGCCTTGTTCATTCAACGTGTCGGAATAACCGCAGGCCACGCACTCGCGGTGTGGGACTTCGTCTTCGTTCCACATCATCAACTTGTCCGGCTCGCTGCAGGCCGGGCAGACTGCCCCGGCGATAAAGCGTTTTTTCGTGATCACAGGACCCTCGCTCATGCTGCCGCGACCTCACTCAGGCCGCTGTGGCGCAAGAGTGCGTCAATCGACGGCGGACGTCCGCGGAAGTCGACGAACAGCACCATCGGTTCCTGGGAACCACCGCGCGCCAGGATCGCTTCGCGGAAGGCGCGGCCGGTCTCGGCGTTGAGCACGCCTTCTTCTTCGAATTTCGAGAAGGCATCCGCCGACAGCACTTCAGCCCATTTGTAGCTGTAGTAGCCCGCTGCATAACCGCCGGCGAAAATGTGGGCGAAGCTGTTCGGAAAACGGTTGTAGGCAGGTGGACGCATGACCGACACCTCGTCCCGCACAGCTTCAAGTACCTGCGCCACGCTACGGCCGTCACCGTGGGTGGCGTGCAGGTCGAAGTCGAACAGCGAGAACTCCAGCTGACGGACCATCATCAGACCGGACTGGAAGTTCTTCGCGGCGAGCATTTTCCCCAGCAGGTCCTGAGGCAGCGGTTCTCCGGTTTCGTAGTGACCGGAGATCAGCGCCAGACCTTCCGGCTCCCAGCACCAGTTCTCCATGAACTGGCTTGGCAGCTCGACCGCATCCCAGGCCACGCCGTTGATGCCGGATACACCGGCGTGTTCAACGCGGGTCAACAGGTGATGCAAGCCGTGACCGAATTCGTGGAACAGGGTGGTCACTTCATCGTGGGTCAACAGCGCTGGCTTGCCGCTGTCGGCCGGGGTGAAGTTGCACACCAGGTTCGCCACCGGACTTTGCAATACGCCGCTGATCGTGCGGCGACGGTCGCGGGCGCCGTCCATCCAGGCACCGCCACGCTTGTTGGCGCGGGCGTAGAGGTCGAAGAAGAAACGGCCGACGTGCTGGCCGTTTTCCTTGATTTCGAACAGGCGAACATCCGGGTGCCAGGTGTCGAAGCCTTTCAGTTCGGCGATTTCGATGCCGTACAGGCGCTGAACGATAGCGAACAGACCGCCCAGCACTTTGTCGATCGGGAAGTAAGCTCGAAGGGCTTCCTGGGCGACGCTATAGCGCTGCTCACGAAGCTTTTCACCGTAGAAACCGCTGTCCCAGCTTTGCAGGTCCGGACAGCCTTGTTCGGCGGCGTACGCCTTGAGCTGTTCCAGATCCTGGGCAGCGAACGGCTTGCTGCGCTTGGCCAGATCGCGCAGGAAACTCAGCACCTGATCGCTGGATTCGGCCATTTTGGTGGCCAGGCTCAGCTCCGAGAAACTAGCGAAACCGAGCAGCTTCGCCAGTTCCTGACGCAGGTCGAGGATTTCTTCCATGACCGGGCCGTTATCGTTCTGACCGGCATTCGGGCCTTGGTCCGACGCACGGGTGCAGTAGGCGGCGTAGACCTCTTCGCGCAGGGCGCGGTCCTGGGCGTAGGTCATCACCGCGTAGTAGCTCGGGAATTCCAGGGTGATCAGAAAGCCTTCCAGACCTTTGGCCTGTGCCGCCGCGGCCATTTGCGCCTTGGCCGAATCGGTCAGGCCGGCGAGGGTGGCTTCATCGGTAACATGCTTGGTCCAGGCCTGAGTGGCATCGAGCAGTTGGTTGGAGAAGCGGCTGCCCAGCTCCGACAATTTGCTCTGTACTTCGGCGTAACGCTTTTGTTCGGCTTCCGGCAGGTCAATACCCGACAGACGGAAGTCGCGCAGGGAGTGTTCCAGGATAGTTTTCTGCGCCACTTCGAAACCGGCAGCTTCGGGACTGTTCGCCAGCGCTTCGAACGCCTCGAACAACTCGCGGTTCTGGCCCAATTCGGTGGAGTAGGCACTCAAGGCCGGCAGGCAGGACTCGTAGGCTTCGCGCAATTCGGCGCTATTGCACACGGCATTCAGGTGGCTGACCGGGCTCCAGGCGGCGCCCAGACGATCGTTCAGTTCGTCCATCGCCAGCACCAGGCCGGCCCAGGTCGGTTGTTTGCCCTGGGTTTTGAGGATCTCGATAATGGCGGCGCGGTTGTCAGCCAGGATCTGTTCAATAGCCGGCTGCACGTGTTCGGCACGTATCGCCGAGAACGGCGGCAGGTCGTAGGACTGCAAAAGAGGGTTGTTCACGCTCACGGTTGGCACCTTGGCTGGAAGAAACATTGCGCCATCTTAATTACAATCGACGCTCACCGCAGCTATCAGCAAAAGAGAGAGAGCCTATCGTGACCCTTCGCAAGTATCAGAACCATACGCCGCTACTGGGCAAAGGCGCCTTTGTCGACGGTTCGGCGGTGGTGATCGGCGACGTTGAAATCGGCGAAGACAGCTCGGTCTGGCCGCTGACGGTGATTCGTGGCGACATGCACCGCATCCGTATCGGCGCGCGCACCAGCGTGCAGGACGGCTGTGTGCTGCACATCACCCACGCCGGGCCGTTCAATCCCGATGGCTTTCCGTTGCTGATTGGCGACGATGTGACCATCGCGCATAAAGTCATGCTCCACGGCTGCACCGTGGGCAGTCGGATTCTGATCGGCATGGGCAGCATCGTCATGGACGGTGCGGTGGTCGACGACGATGTGATCATTGGCGCCGGCAGTCTGGTGCCACCGGGTAAACGCCTGGAAAGCGGCTTTCTTTATGTGGGCAGCCCGGTGAAACAGGTCCGGCCACTGACTGACAAGGAAAAAGCCTTTTTCACCTACAGCGCGGCGAACTACGTGAAGCTCAAGAACTTGCACTTGGCCGAAGGCTACGACCAGCTCTGACCCTGCGCCCTTATTCAGGATTCAACATGCATTACCAAACCGTATTGTTCGACCTCGATGGCACCCTGACCGATCCGCGCGAGGGCATCACCCGTTCGATCCAGTTCGCCTTGAGCAAACTGGGCATCGATGAGCCCGACCTGACCAAACTTGAACACTTCATCGGTCCGCCGTTGTTGCAGGCGTTCATGCAGTTCTACGACTTCGACGAGCCCAAGGCCTGGGAAGCGGTGAAATTCTATCGCGAACGCTTCAAGGTCACCGGTCTGTATGAGAACCGCGTATTCGACGGCGTCACACCATTGTTGGAAACCCTCGGCGGCCAAGGGCGACAGCTGTACATCGCGACGTCCAAACCGTGGATTTTTGCCCGGGAAATTGCCCGGCACTTCGACTTCGCCAAGCACTTCAAAGTGATCTATGGCAGCGAACTGGATGGAACCCGGACCAACAAAGTCGAGCTGATCGCCCACTTGATGGCTGAAGAAGGCCTGGACCCGACCAGCACCCTGATGATCGGCGACCGTAAACACGACCTGATCGGTGCGCGCAGTAACGGGCTGGATGCAGCGGCTGTTGGTTATGGTTTTGGCAGCCGGGAAGAGTTGAGCGCAGAAGCCCCGACTTATCACTTCGAGACGCTGGAAGAGATGCATCAGGCGTTTTTGCAGCGCTAATGAAATTGCTTTCGCGGGCAAGCCCGTTCCCACAGGATCTGTGTCGTACACATTTTTCGTATACGACACGGATCCTGTGGGAGCGGGCTTGCCCGCGAAGGGGCTCGTTCAGCCACTGAAACTTTATGATCCCGCCAAAGCCTTCAACGCCACCTTGCGCTCACCCACCGGCAACGCACCAAGCTTCTCGACTGCCGCATAAAACTTCACCCAATCCCCAGCCTCTTGTCTGAACAACACCGCAAACGCCGGCACCCATTGGTCGTACAACCCAAATGGCAACAGCCGGGCGTTGTTCATCGGCGCATTGATCCACGCGTCATAGCGTTTGTCCCCAGCCCATCGGCTGTCGCGCAGCTGGCGGTATTCACCGCGCAATCGTTCGAACTCGTCGGCTTTGCGCTGGCGCATCTGGTCGGCGGGCAGGGGCAGGGTGTACAGCCGTTCGAGTCGCGTGCGGGTATCCAGAACCAATTGAATGAACTGGTCCCGTTGCTGCACCTGCGCGCCGCTGTCCGGTGCCAGGCCGCGGAATGCACGCCATTGGCGGGTGCCTTCCTGTTCGACGAAGGTGGCGAAAGACTCATTGAACTCGGTGTCGTCCTTCACATAAAAGCGTTGATGCGCCAGCTCATGGAAGATCAGCGTGGCCAATCGTTCGTCACCCCAGGCCATCATCGAACTGATAATCGGATCGTTGAACCAGCCGAGCGTCGAATAAGCCTCGACGCCACCGATCGACACGTCCATACCTTGTAATCGTTGCAACGCAGCTTCACCGCGGGCCGCGCTCTGACTGTAATAACCGCGATAGGCAACGCAACCGGCGATCGGGAAGCAATGGTTCTGTGGTGTCAGGGAAAATTCCGGCGTGGCAAACACGTTCCAGACTACGAACGGCCGGCCAATGTCGGCGTACAAACGGTAACTCTGATTATCCGGCAGATGCAGCTGTTGGCTGGCGAACGTGCGGGCCTTTTGCGATTGAATCAGGTGCGCACGCAATAGTTGATCGCGACCGGGATCAGCAATCACTCTGGAAACCGGCTCGCGTGCCCGCAGCAATTGCAGCTGACCACTGGCCAATTGGCCGTAATAGCTGACGCCGGCGCAACCGTTGAGAAACAAAAACAGCAAACCCGGAAACAAAATGCGTAAAACGCGATCAAGTAACCCAAGGCTTGGAAGCGGCCTGATCAAAATGAATCATCCTTGGAGAGTCTGCCCGCAAGACTATCCCGCCTGACTGGAGCTCCGCTATGCGCACGTTGATGCTGACAGGAAGCCTGTTGATGCTGACAGGTTGTGCTGGATTCGGATTACCCCCCCATGATCCGGCTCAAGCGTGGATCGACCTGGATTCGAAGCAGGAAGACACGGCGCTGCAAGCGCTGGAAGTCGATGACAAGGCCGCCACCGACAAGCGCTATTTCGAGGTTCAGCCGGGTAGCCATCAGTTGACGGTCCGTTACCAATTCCCGGTCGCACCCACCAACATCGGACCAGACGCCGAGCCGCTATGGCGTGACTGCCAGCTAAACGTGAAATTCAACGACTTCAACGCCGGCGAGCGGTATCAGCTGAAAGCAGGAAATATCGGCTTTCGGCCGTGGGCAAAACTTTATGATCAGCAGCGAAAAGTGATTGGCCAGGGTGTACCGGCAGGCTGCCAACGCACCTGATCGGCGTTATTCTAAAAGGACGAGTCCTTGAGAAAATCATCATGCGCAGGTTCACGCTATTACTTGCTGCAAGCATCGTTGCTGGCTGTCAGAGCCCGTTGCCAGCGGTTAATCCGCAGATGGCCTGGGTCGAGTTTTCTACGCCATTCCCTAACGATAAATTGCTGATGGCCGAACGCCTGGACAATCAGCGGTTGCGCGACGGGCGTTTTTTCCAGGTCACCCCCGGTAGCCATGAGCTGATTGTTCGATTCGACTTTGAAGTGCCCGGTGGTGGTGGCTTGGGCATGATGAACACCCCCACAGAACGCTTGTGCTACCTGACCATCAATTATGATCATTTCGAAGCCGGCCAGCGTTATGTGCTGGAAGGCCGTTCGATAGCGTTCACCCCTGGCGCCCGGTTGTACAACGCCAAGCGGGAGATTGTCGCTGAAGATCGAGAGTCCTATTGCCTCATGTGAGGTGAATCAGCGGTCGTTCTTCTGGTAGATGATTTTCTTCGTGCCGCCTTCGCACGAACCGACGACCATGTTCTGGTCGTGTACTTCGTCGTTGGTGACGATTTCCAGCGTGTAGGACGAGACGTTATTGGCCTGGATCTTGGCTTCAATCTCGGCCTTGAGTTCTTCACAGGATTTCGTTGCCGCCAGGGCCGATGTGGCCAGCGCGCAACAGATAACCGCCAAGGCAAAACGTTTCATGGTTGAAGCTCCTTTGAGGCAGCGTGCAGAGTAATGTGCGTTAGCTGCTGTCATTTATTCGACCACAATTTCGCTAGCCCTGTTTGTTTCAGGGCAAAAAAGATCGCAGCCCGCTGAGGCTGCGATCTTTTATCGGGGATTGCGATAACCCGCTATCAGCTGACCAATGTTGCATCCAGACTGATTTTCGCATTCAGCACTTTGGAAACCGGGCAGCCTTCTTTGGCTTTATTGCTCAGTTCCTCAAATTGAGCCTGAGTCGCCCCAGGAATCTTCGCTTTGAGGATCAGTTTCACTGCTGTGATCGCGAATCCGCCGTCCACCTGGTCCAGGGTGACTTCGGCATTGGTATCGATGCTGTCAGCCTTGAGACCGGCATCGCCGAGAATCATCGAAAACGCCATGGAGAAGCAGCCCGCGTGCGCTGCGCCGATCAACTCTTCCGGATTGGTGCCCTTGCCGCCCTCGAAGCGAGCCTTGAAGCCATAGGGCGCTTCTCTGAGGACACCGGTTTCCGTGGAAATCGAGCCGATGCCGGTTTTCAGATCACCTTCCCAATGAGCCGATGCTTTCTTTGTGATAGCCATGAATGCCTCCTCAAGATCCGGCGCGAAGCGTCGCGCCTTTGTGGTTTTCGGTTGCTAGGGTTCTGAGGATAGACCGCGCCGCAAAGTTCACCTCATCTGATCTTTCTTCAAATCAGGTAGGAATTTTGCCCCTGCTATTGAAACTCGGGTATATGCCCTCATTGCATGAATCACGCTTATAGATTCGGCAGGTTTTCGTTTGTAAGAAAAACCTGCGCCCTCAATTGGAGAAGCAGGCTTATGAAACGACTGTCCGATATCAAGTTCTCGACCCTCGATCTGGTGCCCGTGCGGGAGAACGGCAGCGCGGCCCAGTCGCTGCGCAATTCCCTGGACCTGGCGCAGCACGTCGAAAAATTCGGCTACAACCGTTTCTGGGTTGCCGAACACCACAACATGGACGGCATTGCCAGTTCGGCGACTTCGGTACTGCTTGGCTACCTGGCGGGCGGCACCTCGACTATTCGTGTTGGCTCGGGCGGAGTGATGCTGCCAAACCACGCGCCGCTGGTGATCGCCGAGCAGTTCGGCACGCTCGAAAGTCTGTACCCGGGCCGGATCGATCTGGGCCTGGGCCGTGCCCCCGGTTCCGATCAGATGACCGCCCGCGCCTTGCGTCGTGAACGCTCCGGCAGCGCCGACGATTTCCCGGAAGACGTGGCGGAACTGATGCGCTACCTCGGCCCGCGCACCCCGGACCAACGGATCATCGCAATGCCAGGCACCGGCACCAATGTCCCGGTCTGGCTGCTGGGCTCCAGCTTGTTCAGTGCACAACTGGCGGGTGAACGCGGATTGCCCTACGCCTTCGCTTCACATTTCGCACCGCGTTTCATGCATGAGGCCATTCGCGTCTACCGCAATCACTTCAAGCCTTCAGCGGTTTTGGATAAGCCCTACGTGATGCTCGGTGTGCCGTTGGTGGCTGCAGACACCGACGAGCAGGCCGATTATCTGGCGACCTCTGTCTATCAGCGCATCCTGGCGTTGATGCGTGGCCAGAGCCTGGTGCAACGTCCGCCGGTAAAAACCATGGACGGCCTGTGGCTGCCTCATGAAAAAGAAGCCGTCGGCGATTTCCTTGGCCTGGCGATGGTTGGCAGTGCGCAGAAAATCCGCGCCAAACTGGAAGTGCTGATCGAGCAGACCCAGGCAGACGAGCTGATTTTTACCTGCGACCTGTACGAACATACCGATCGCGTGCACTCCTATGAGCTGCTGGCCCAGGTCATGAAGGGCTGACGCTCAAACCGCGAGCCCAAAAAAGCCGACGTCATTGCGTCGGTTTTTTCATTTTCGAGGGAGATCAGCCCTGCTTGTAGACGATTTGCTTGGAGCCTTTTTCACAGGTGCCGACGATTTTCCCACCGGCAGCAGTGCCTTTATCAACGATTTCCAGTGAATAATTAGAAATGCCCTTGGCATCAAGTTTCGCTGTGATTTCGGCTTTCAACTCTTCGCACGACTTGCCCTGAGCCAGGGCTGTTCCCGCAAAAATCAACAAACCTACCGCTAAAATAAAATGCTTCATCGGGTCGCATTCCCTGGTCGGATCAATAGGGGGCACCCAGCAATCAGCCGGATGTAAATATGTAGCGCTTTGCCATTCCCTATGGCGCTCGGCCAGCGCGCAGGCTCAGAAGATTAGCTCAAACTCAGCTACTGGCAATCCGGAACCCGACTTTGAGCGTCACCTGAAAGTGCGCTGCCTTACCGTCCTTGATGTGCCCGCGGGTTTCGGTCACTTCAAACCATTCCATATATTTGAGGCTTTTGCTGGCCTCGGCCAGTGCATTATTGATGGCGTCTTCAATGCTGCTGGTGGACGAACCGACGAGTTCGACTTTCTTGTAGGTGTGATGGTCAGTCATGGCGTTCTCCTCAGGGTGTGAAATACAGCCTAGCAGTGATTTTTCGTATTACTTCTGTCGCCAATCCGAAGTGGACGTTCAGATTTACTGCACTTTCTCGAACCCCTGAAGTCCCAACCAACACACGCAACTCAATCAATGCAGGAGAGCCACCATGGCCAACACCTCTTTACGTAAAGCCTCATTGCAAAGCATGGAAGCCGAAATCGAGAGTCTGCTGAAGTCTTTGGAAAACCTGAAGGACGACGCCTCGGACGAGTCGCGTAAAACCCTTAAAGCCTTGAAAAGCAACGCCGAGAACGCGCTGAAGCATTCGCGCCATCTGCTCAGCGATGCGTATGAAGAAGTCAAAGTCAAAACCCGTGAAACCGGGATTGCCACGCGGGACTACGCCCAGGAACACCCTTGGACGACAGCGGGTGTGGCTGTCGGTGCATTGGGTCTGCTCGCGGCTTATCTACTGTTCAAACGCGGTGACTAATCCGTCTGGCGCAGCTCGTTTTTGAGCCACTGCGCCAGTTGCCGAGCGCGCCCGTCCGCGGCGCGCTTGGGTAGCCACAACGCCAGTTGCGCCGGGGTTTCACTGAAGCCCCAAGGCGCAACCAGGCGACCAGCCTTCAAGTCCTCGGCCACCAGCGGCTCGGGCGCAATCGCTACACCCAGGCCGGCCACTGCGGCCTCCAGCAAATAATACAAATGCTCGAAACCCTGTCCGTACTTCAATGCTTTGGTGTCGAGGTTGCTTTGCTGTGCCCAGCTTGGCCAGGCCTGAGGGCGTGAGGTGGTGTGCAGCAATGACTCGCTCAGCAGCGCTGCGGGTGGTGCGTTTTGCAGACGTTCGTAGCCGGCGAATCGTGGGCTCATGACCGGGCCGATCCGTTCGCTCGCCAACTCATAGACTTGCATGTCCGCTGGCCACGGTGGCTCGGCAAACACCAGCAAGGCGTCCAGTCCCGGGCGACGTGGATCAAGATCACCCTCGCCAGCCGACAGGTGCAGGCGCAGGTCCGGCAGGTCGGTGTTCAATCGTCCCAACCTGGGAATAAACCAGCGTGCCAACAAGCTGCCCGAGCAACCCAGTACGAACGGTGCATCGGCGGTGCTTTGGGTCAGCTCTGCACAAACAGTCCGTAAACGCTCGAACGCCTCCCCGCTGGCATCGCGCAAACGAATGCCTGCATCTGTGAGTTTAAGGCCGCGTCCGTCCTTGATGAACAGGCTTACGCCCAAGTGTTCTTCAAGCACCTTGAGTTGCCGGCTGACCGCACCATGGGTGACGTGCAGCAGTTCGGCGGCCTTGCTGACGCTGTTCAGGCGGGCAGTCGCTTCGAAGGCCCGAAGGGCGTTCAACGGGGGAAGGTCATGGCTCATGAGATATGTGAGTTTTCCTGACAGGTTGTGGCGATCTTATCGGTTTTCAGGCTGCGGCGTCAGGGGTAGAGTTAAGCCCACTCTCTCTTCAAAAGCCTCATTCCACGCATTCAACTGGAGCGACCCATGACCCAGACTAATCTGCGCAACGGCCCCGACGCCAACGGCCTGTTTGGCGCGTTCGGCGGTCGTTACGTCGCCGAAACCCTGATGCCGTTGATCCTCGATCTGGCCCGTGAATACGAATTGGCCAAGGATGATCCTGCATTCAAAGAAGAATTGGCCTACTTCCAGCGCGACTACGTGGGTCGTCCAAGCCCACTGTATTTTGCCGAACGTCTGACAGAGTTCTGCGGCGGCGCGAAGATTTACCTCAAGCGCGAAGAGCTGAACCACACCGGCGCGCACAAGATCAATAACTGCATCGGCCAGATCCTGCTGGCGCGACGCATGGGCAAGAAACGCATCATCGCCGAGACCGGCGCTGGCATGCACGGCGTGGCGACCGCCACCGTGGCTGCACGTTTCGGCCTTGACTGCGTGATCTACATGGGCACCACTGACATCGAACGTCAGCAGGCCAACGTATTTCGCATGAAGCTGCTGGGCGCCGAAGTGATCCCGGTCGTGGCCGGTACCGGCACCCTGAAAGACGCGATGAACGAAGCCCTGCGTGACTGGGTGACCAACGTCGACAGCACCTTCTACCTGATCGGCACTGTGGCCGGCCCGCACCCTTATCCGGCGATGGTTCGCGACTTCCAGTCCGTTATCGGCAAAGAAACCCGTACTCAATTGCAAGACCAGGAAGGCCGTCTGCCGGACAGCCTGGTGGCGTGCATCGGTGGTGGTTCCAACGCCATGGGCCTGTTTCACCCGTTCCTCGACGACAAGAGTGTCGAGATTATCGGCGTTGAAGCGGCAGGTTACGGCATCGAAACCGGTAAACACGCGGCCAGCCTGAACGGCGGCGTACCGGGCGTACTGCACGGCAACCGTACCTTCCTGCTGCAGGATGACGATGGCCAGATCATCGACGCTCACTCGATCTCTGCCGGCCTCGACTATCCAGGCATCGGCCCGGAACACGCCTGGTTGCATGACATCGGTCGCGTTCAATACACCTCGGTAACCGACGACGAAGCCCTCGACGCATTCCACAAATGCTGCCGCCTGGAAGGGATTATTCCTGCACTGGAAAGCGCCCATGCCCTGGCCGAAGTGTTCAAGCGCGCACCGACCCTGCCAAAAGATCACCTGATGGTGGTCAACCTGTCCGGTCGTGGCGACAAAGACATGCAAACCGTGATGCACCACATGGAACACTCTCAACAAGAGCAATCGAAGCAGGAGAAACACTGATGAGCCGCCTGCAAACGCGTTTTGCCGAACTCAAGGAACAGAATCGCGCCGCCCTGGTGACCTTCGTGACCGCTGGCGACCCGAGCTATGACACCTCGCTGGCGATTCTCAAAGGCTTGCCCGGTGCGGGTACCGACGTGATCGAGCTGGGCATGCCCTTCACCGATCCAATGGCCGATGGCCCGGCGATCCAGTTGGCCAACATCCGCGCCCTCGGCGCCAAGCAGAACCTGGCGAAAACCCTGCAAATGGTTCGCGAGTTCCGTGAAGGCAATACCGAGACGCCGCTGGTGCTGATGGGTTACTTCAACCCGATTCACATGTATGGCGTTCCGCGTTTCATTGCCGACGCCAAAGAAGCCGGCGTTGACGGCTTGATCGTGGTCGACCTGCCACCCGAGCATAATGGCGAACTGTGCGACCCGGCCCAGGCTGCTGGTCTGGACTTCATCCGTCTGACCACCCCGACGACCGATGATGTGCGCCTGCCGACCGTCCTGAACGGCAGCTCGGGCTTCGTCTATTACGTGTCTGTCGCCGGTGTGACCGGTGCGGGCGCGGCGACGCTGGAACACGTTGAAGAAGCGGTTGCGCGTCTGCGCCGCCACACCGATTTGCCGATCAGCATCGGTTTCGGCATTCGTACACCGGAGCAAGCGGCGTCCATCGCGCGTCTGGCTGATGGCGTGGTGGTGGGGTCGGCGTTGATCGATCACATCGCCAATGCGTCGACGCCGGATCAGGCAGTTGATGGCGTGTTGAGTCTTTGCTCGGCGCTGGCAGACGGCGTGCGTAAAGCCCGCGTCAGCTGAAGGTAAAGTTCCTGATACAGAGGAATTAGAGCCTCGCGGTACAGACTAAACAGCAAGACCGAGGGCTTCAGGACTGCGTTCTGAAGCCCTTTTTGCTGGCTGCGCCAGCTGCTACAAGTCCTGCGGAGTTTCTGTCAGGGCAGCTCCAATCCACCCGACGCTTTGTGCAGCTTTCTCAGATGCTCGCCCACCTGTTTCACGTTGGCTTCATTGGCGGCTATCTCCGCCGCACGACTCGGTTCGAGCAGCGCTCTCACCTCTTTGTCCAGATCGCCTGTCAGTGCCTGAAGCTGTTTCTGCCGCAGGCTGCTTTCCGATTCCAGGCGCTGCCACTCACTCGGCTGCGGCAATCCATAACCACCGGTGCCGAGCAGCTCCGCCGGACGGCTGAGGAAGCCGCTGTTGGCAAGAATTTGCTGCAAAGTTGCATTGGCCTTGTCCATGCTGCCGTTCTTCAATTCCCGGGCGCCCAGATAGCGCTGCTTTACTTCGTCCTGGGCCAGCACCAATTGTTGGCGGAAGGCTGCCTGCTCCAATAACAGCAAGGCCGCGCTGGTGCGCAAATCGGCTTGGTCGATCCATTGCCGACGCTCTTCAGCTTTCAATGCGAGCCAGTCTTCGACCTTTTCCTGCTTGATCGGCAAGTGCTTCTTCAGCACTTCGAACATCGCTTGATAACGATCGCGGAAGGAGTCGAAACGATAACCCAGGCGAAGCGCTTCGCGGGGATCATCCAGCACGCTGGTGTCCGCCAGTCCGCGGCCCTTGAGCACTTCCAGCAAACCGTTGGGCATGATGCTGTCCAACCCGACCAGTTTTGTATTGTTGGTGCTGCTACGCAGTAACTTCAGGCCCTCTACAGCGCAGTTATTGGACAGGAAGAAGTAGTTGCCGTCGTAACTCCAGTGCATTTCGGCGGCGTGTTCCACCACGTCTTCGATCTCGCTGCGCGACAGGTTCAGCGGCACCGAGGCCAGGCTGCGCAGTTCGGTCTTGGTGTACTCGTCGATCACCTGGGCCAGCGGCAGGACAAACAGGCGTGATGGATATTTGCCCACCAATCCGTCCCAGCTCGACAGCTGCACGTCACCGACGAAGGCGCGGTAGGACAACACCAGGTGCTGATCCAGGTCCAGTCGACAATCGGGCCCGCGGGGGCGGCCGGGTGCGCAGATCACCAGCCGCAACATGCTGTGACCCCAGCGGCTGACCCAGTTCTGGTTGGCTTCTGCCAGCAGATAGTCGACGGCGTAGACCCGTTCCGGATCGACCTGGCCCAGTGGTGTTTTGGCGAAATCATTGCCAGCATTGAGGAAGGAGAAGGTTTTGCCGCAGGTGTCTTTAGCGGCGGGCGCCCAGCCGAAATGTTCTTTGTAGTAGCGGTACAACGCAGGACGGCGACAGGCATAGGAGGGGTCGAGAAGGAAATATTCCATGTTGACCGCGACGAATTCTTTGGGGCTGCTCGTCTCGTAAATGTCCGGGCTGCGGGCAATTTGCCGGTTGTACTGTTCGCGTTCGCCACGACGGCCGACATACTGTGGCCAGCCGGCGAGGTCGAGCAGGTGCGGGTCGTCGCTGAGCGTAAAGCGTCGGTCGGACTGGCCGCGGCATTGATCCGGGATACCAACCAGCCCCGAGCTGCTGTTGCGCCGGGTGCAGCGTTGAATCAGCCTGCGCTCCGCGTCTGGCCAGAGGCGCGAGCGGTCATAAATGTGGGTGAGTTCGTGCAACACCGTGGCAAGCATTTCGCGGCGCACGGTGCCATGGGGACGATAAGTCTTTTTGGTCGCGGCGCTGCCGTCAGTGAGGCTGGCAAGCAGGTTGCGGTTCAGGTCGAGTTCGGACACCAGCGACGCCTGGCCGTAAGCATTGCTCGGCATGTTATCGGTCCAGCCGACGTCGATGCGTCGGTCGAGTTGCTCGATGAACCGCGGCGGCAGCGCCTGCATGGCTTCATCGAGCAGCGCCTGACTGGCCTGCTGTTGAGCGGGGCTGAGGCCTTCGGTTTTAAGCCTTAATTGCAAGTCAGCCTGGGCCGTGTTGCCGAGCAGCAACATGACCCCGGCCAACAGCCAGGCGCCTGGCGACCTCACAGTGCGAGGATGGCTTCGGCGAGAACCTGATCACTGGCGTCGCGAGCTTCCGGTACGCGGGTGCGCAACGTGTTGAAGGCCGCTTCCAGGTGCGCGCCACGAATATCGCCATCGCTGGCGACGAAACTGGCCGCATCGTCATGAGCTTCACGGACGATCTTCGAGTCACGGATGGACGTCGTGGTATCGGAGGTGAAATCAAGGGTGCGCCGGGTGGCGTTGATGAGAATGTTACTGGTGGCTACCAGGGTTTGCGCCTGGGCCACATCGGCCAACAACAACAGGCCTAGGGTGGCAGCAATCAGTGGGCTACGCATGGAACGACTCCGCAAGAACAAGGATAACTATTGGACGAGAATTGCCTGCGCCAGTTCAAGGTCGCTTGCATGAAGTTTTGGCTGGGTGCGGCGCAGATAATTCAGGGCGGACTCCAATTGTGCTCCTCGCAGTTGGCCGTCACTGGCGATGAACGCCGCAGCGTCATCATGTGCCGCGACTAGCAGCTTACGGTCGAAGGGGGCGGAGGTCACCATGCTTGTGGCGTAGCCGGTAGCCACGATGCCTTGTGTAGACAGATTGAAGGCGTCATAGGCATGGACCGAGCCCACCCAGCAGGCTGCCACGAAAAGCGGAGAGATCAGCAGACTTGAAAGAAAACGCATGAGACTCGATAGCTGAAGGCAAGTCGCAAGGCTAGCGCAACGCCCGGTCTGGAGCCAGCGCCGAAACATTGGGACACGACGGGCGTGTCCCACGTCCAGTGATGACGCTTAGATAGTCAGTATGGCTTGCGCCAGTTGTGCGTCAGTCGCGTTCAGCTGAGGTGCCTGGTGACGAATATGGTCGAGTGCGCTTTCCAGTTTCACGCCACGAATGGTGCCTTCACTGGCCACAAAGCTGGCGGCGTCGTCACGGGCGGCGCGCACGATTTTGTCATCACGAAAGGAAGAAGTGACATCGGAGGTCGCATCGGACGTGGCTTTGAGCGCGTCGACGACGGTATCGGTGGTCACGATAAAGCTGGAGGCGTGGGAATTGGCAGCCACGGCAAGCAGGGCTGCAGCGCTGAGCAGACGAAGACGGGACATGGTGAAACTCCTTTGGAAAACCGATTGAGAGGTGGCGCAGTGTCTGTTGATTCAGACGCCAGTCGTGCAGTGTTCGCCACGTTTCATCTGGATATTAGGCCTATGAGTATCGGTTCGCACAGTCCCGTCTGTTCAAGCAGGAAGTTAACGCCAGAATGGTTTATCCATTTCGGTGAGACGATCCGCGTGGCTGATGTTCAGGTCCGAGAGTTGCCGGTCATCAAGTTGGCCCAGTAAACGCCGGGTTCGGGCCCTTTTCAGGTTGTTGGCAACACCCCTCAGCCATCTACGAAACCAAAGGAAACGAGGTGTCGATTGAGGCGTGGAAACGGAAACATCCAGTAAATGATTCATGGCGCGGTCCTTTTGCTGGCAGTTCGGGATTTCATGGTGATCCCGTCCGCTCTGCCGCAACAGACACACTGTATTGAAATTGTACTGGCTCAGTTTTGTAAATAGTAAAACTGTACCTGTTGCGCGGAGTCTCTACTGTATGACCCATGTTGAGGGTCCAAAACGACAAAGCCCGTCGTGGTTTCCCACGACGGGCTTTGTTTTTTCAATTTGGAGTGCTGGCGGTGGACCCGGTGGGTCAGAGCCAGCGACGCTAATTTAGCGCCAGAACGGCTTGCTCAGCTCTTCGTAGCGTTGTGCTTCGCTAATCCCTGCGTCAGCCAGCAGACGCGAATCCAGACGAGCCAGTTGATGGCGGCTGGAGATGCGGCGCTGCCACAGCATCAGGTTGGCGAGAACGCGAAAAGGCGTGGAAGCCTGGGTTTTTACAGCGTTGTCTTCGAAAAACAGCTCGGAACTGAGTGTACGTTCCATGGTTGACATCCTTCCGCTTATGGCGGGATTAGGTAGTGGTTTAACTGATGCCAATGATCCTCTCGTTTGGCCAGTCTCTCTAGATACAGTTCACCTGTATTGTGAGGTACCAGTTAACTGTTAAAGGGTGGTGTACTGGTCTAAATTGAGGCAACTGTACTTCTCTGCACTAATATCGTGCGTTTTTGCTTGATTGACTCGGAAAGGTAGGCAATTACGGTAGGAAAAGACCGGTACAGCAGTACAGTTTTATTCAGGATTTGATCTGGCAACAGCAAGCTGACGAAACTGTGTTTGCGTCAGCTGCCATCTGTACCAATTACACCGCGAGCATTCGCCCGGTTTCTTCCAGGTTGATGTGCCAGCTCAGGGCATCGCGCAGGATATGCGGCGTGTGACCGCCGAGAGCACAGGCGGCTGTGAAGTAGTCATCCAGGGCTTGGCGATAGTCCGGGTGCACGCAGTTATCGATGATGACCCGAGCACGCTCTCGCGGCGCCAGGCCCCGCAAGTCCGCCAGACCGATCTCGGTGACAAGGATGTCGACGTCATGCTCAGTGTGATCAACGTGGCTGACCATCGGCACCACACTGGAAATCGCACCGCCCTTGGCGATCGACTTGGTCACGAAGATCGCCAAATGCGCGTTGCGCGCAAAGTCGCCCGAGCCGCCGATGCCATTCATCATCCGCGTGCCGCAGATGTGGGTGGAGTTGACGTTGCCGTACAAGTCGAACTCAAGCGCCGTGTTGATGCCGATGATGCCGAGCCGGCGCACCACTTCCGGGTGGTTGGAAATTTCTTGCGGGCGCAGGACCAGTTTGTCCTTGTAGCGCTCAAGGTTGCCGAAAACATCGGTATTGCGACGGCTCGACAAGGTGATTGAACTGCCGGAAGCAAAGCTCAGCTTGCCGGCGTCGATCAGGTCGAAGGTCGAGTCCTGAAGCACTTCGGAGTACATCGTCAGGTCTTCGAACGGCGAGTCGATCAGGCCGCACATCACCGAGTTGGCGATGTTGCCGATCCCGGCCTGCAGCGGGCCGAGCTTGTTGGTCATGCGCCCCGCAGCCACTTCCTGCTTGAAGAAGTCGATCAGGTGGTCGGCAATGGCCTGGGTATCAACGTCCGGCGGCAGCACGGTGGACGGCGAGTCAGACTGATTGGTGATCACGATAGCGACGATCTTTTCCGGCGGAATCGGGATGGCGGTGCTGCCAATGCGATCGTCGACCTTTACCAGCGGAATCGGTGTGCGGGTCGGCCGATAGGTCGGGATATAGATGTCGTGCAGACCTTCGAGATTCGGATTGTGCGCGAGGTTGATCTCTACGATCACCTGTTTGGCAAAAATCGCGAAGCTGGCCGAGTTACCCACCGACGTGGTCGGCACGATATGGCCCTGCTCGGTGATCGCCACGGCTTCAATCACCGCGATGTCCGGCAGCTTGAGTTGCTGATTGCGCAGCGACTCCACGGTTTCCGACAGATGCTGGTCAATGAACATCACTTCGCCGGCATTAATAGCCTTGCGCAGGGTGCTGTCGACCTGGAAGGGCATGCGTCGTGACAATACGCCAGCTTCGGTGAGCTGTTTATCAAGGTCGTTGCCCAGGCTCGCGCCGGTCATCAGGGTGATTTTCAGCGGGGTGATTTTGGCGCGCTCGGCCAATGCGTGGGGCACGGCTTTGGCTTCGCCGGCGCGGGTGAAGCCACTCATGCCGACGGTCATGCCGTCCTCAATCAGAGCGGCGGCGTCAGCAGCGCTCATCACTTTATCCAACAACGAAGGCAAGCGAATACGGTCACGGTACATGGATTGTTATCTCGGGCAACGAAAGCAAGGAGTGCAGTCTAGTGATTTCAAAAAAAATCCTCCCGCTACCATGGTCGAATGCAGAGCCCTGATTTAGAGCCTTTGGTCGGTTTCTAGCGGGCAATAAAAAACCCCAGCCTACTAAAGGCTGAGGTTTTGGGTATTGCGCTGGAGCAGGTTTTACTCGACAGCTTTGACCATGTCTTCGATGACTTTCTTGGCGTCGCCGAAGACCATCATGGTTTTGTCGAGGTAGAACAGTTCGTTGTCCAGACCGGCATAGCCGCTGGCCATCGAGCGCTTGTTGACGATGATGGTCTTGGCCTTGAACGCTTCGAGAATCGGCATGCCGGCAATTGGCGATTTCGGATCGTTCTTCGCGGCCGGGTTGACCACGTCATTGGCGCCCAACACCAGCACCACATCGGCCTGGCCAAACTCGGAGTTGATGTCTTCCATCTCGAACACCTGGTCGTAAGGCACTTCGGCCTCGGCCAGCAATACGTTCATGTGGCCAGGCATACGACCGGCGACCGGGTGGATCGCGTACTTCACGGTCACGCCGCGATGGGTCAGCTTCTCGGTCAGCTCTTTCAGCGCGTGCTGCGCCCGCGCTACCGCCAGGCCGTAGCCCGGAACGATGATCACGGTGTCGGCGTTGGTCAGCAGGAAAGTCGCGTCATCAGCCGAACCGGATTTCACCGGGCGGGCTTCTTTCGAGCCAGCAGGGCCGGCCGCGTCCGCCGTATTGCCGAAACCGCCGAGCAGCACATTAAAGAAGGAGCGGTTCATCGCTTTGCACATGATGTACGAGAGGATCGCACCGCTTGAGCCCACCAGCGAACCGGCGATGATCAGCATCGAGTTGTTCAGCGAGAAGCCGATGCCCGCCGCTGCCCAGCCGGAGTAGCTGTTGAGCATCGACACAACTACTGGCATGTCTGCGCCGCCGATCGGGATGATGATCAGCACGCCCAGCACGAAGGCCAGGGCCAGCATCAGCGCGAAGGCGTTCAGGTTGCCGGTCAGCATGAAGGTCACGCCGAGGCCCAGTGTCGCCAGGCCCAGCAACAGGTTCAACTTGTGCTGACCGCTGAACTGTACGGGTGCGCCCTGGAACAGGCGGAACTTGTACTTGCCCGACAGCTTGCCGAACGCGATTACCGAACCGGAGAAGGTGATTGCACCGATGGCCGCGCCGAGGAACAGCTCCAGGCGGTTACCGGCAGGAATGGAATCACCCAGTTGCTTGACGATGCCCAGCGATTGCGGTTCAACGACAGCAGCGATGGCAATGAACACCGCGGCCATACCGATCATGCTGTGCATGAAGGCGACCAGTTCCGGCATTTTGGTCATTTCAACGCGCTTGGCCATGATCGAGCCGGCGGTGCCGCCGACCAGCAGGCCAACGATGACGTAACCGATCCCGGCAGTCGCGAGCTCTGCGCCCAGCTTATAGACGAGGCCCACGGTGGTGAGGATCGCCAGCGCCATGCCGAGCATGCCGTACACATTGCCGCGCCGCGACGTGGTCGGGTGCGACAGGCCTTTCAGGGCCTGGATGAAGCAGATCGACGCGATCAAGTAGAGCGTCGTTACAAGATTCATGCTCATTACTTAGGCGCCTCTTCTTTTACTGCTTTTGGGGCTTTTTTCTTGAACATCTCAAGCATCCTGCGGGTCACCAGGAAGCCACCAAATACGTTCACCGCTGCCAGAGCTACCGCCAGGGTGCCCATGGTTTTGCCCAGAGGTGTGACGGTCAATGCTGCTGCCAGCATGGCGCCAACGATCACGATCGCCGAGATCGCGTTGGTCACCGCCATCAAAGGCGTGTGCAGTGCAGGTGTAACGTTCCAGACCACGTGATAACCGACATAAATCGCCAGCACGAAGATGATCAGGTTGTAGATACCGGGGGAGATAAGCTCTTCCATCGTCTGAATCCCTGCTTAGGCGTTTTTGCGGATGACTTGGCCGTCGCGGCACATCAGGCACGCGGCGACGATGTCGTCTTCGAGGTTGATCTCGAACTGGCCTTCTTTGTTGAAGACCAGCTTCAGGAAGTCCAGCAGGTTGCGTGCGTACAGTGCCGAAGCGTCTGCCGCGACTGCGCCGGCCAGGTTGGTCGGGCCGCAAATGATCACGCCATTCTCGACCACAACCTGGTCAGCCACGGTCAGCGGGCAGTTGCCGCCCTGGGCTGCCGCGAGGTCGATGACCACCGAGCCCGGCTTCATCTGCGCCACGGTTTCCGCGCTCAACAGCGTCGGTGCCTTGCGGCCCGGGATCAGTGCTGTGGTAATGACAATGTCAGCCTGTTTGGCGCGCTCGTGCACGGCCAGGGCCTGACGTTGCATCCAGCTGGCGGGCATTGGTCGTGCGTAACCGCCGACACCAACGGCGCATTCGCGCTCTTCATCGGTCTCGTAAGGCACGTCGACGAACTTGGCGCCGAGGGATTCGATCTGCTCTTTTACCGCAGGACGTACGTCAGACGCTTCGATCACTGCACCCAGACGTTTCGCCGTAGCGATCGCCTGCAAACCGGCCACGCCAGCCCCGAGAATCAGCACGCGCGCCGCTTTCACGGTACCCGCAGCGGTCATCAGCATCGGCATGAAGCGAGGATAGTGGTGAGCGGCCAGCAACACGGCTTTATAGCCGGCGATGTTGGCTTGGGAGGACAGCACATCCAGGCTCTGAGCACGGGAGGTACGCGGCGCGGCTTCCAGCGCAAACGCGGTAATGCCGCACTCAGCCAGCTTGGCAATGGTTTCATTGCTGAACGGGTTGAGCATGCCCACCACAACGGTGCCGCTCTTTATGAGCGTCAGCTCGCTGTCGCTGGGGGCGACTACCTTGAGAATCAGCTCGGCACCAAACGCATCGTTGGCGCTGCCAATAATTGCGCCTGCCGCTTCATAGGCACTGTCGACAACACTGGCGTTAATGCCGGCGCCGCTTTGCACAGTGACCTTATGCCCCTGGCCGATCAGCTTCTTGATGGTTTCCGGGGTTGCAGCAACCCGTGTTTCACCCGTCTGGGTTTCGAGAGGAACACCAATGTGCACGTCAAATCTCCTGCGTGATCTTATTGAGTAAACCCAGGCACTTCGGATGGTGCGGCTGGGGCGGCCGATCAGCACGATCCCGCCAAATCAGGGCGGGGCGCGGCATTTTGCAGGCGAACTTAGTGCCCTTCAAGGGTTTATGACGGGTGACGGAAAATTAACTACAAGTCACCCCGTGACCGAATGTCGCAACTGACCGGTTCAATCCCTTGCAGGCCGTGCCTTGTAAGGATTTTTATAAAAATTGGAGAATTTACGCATCGGTCAGGTGAATGAGTCGTTATTGCTCCGCAATAGAGGCTCAAGGCCACGTTTTCAGGCCCTTGTGGGACGTTTGTACTGCTTGTCGGTACAGTCTTCGAATATGCGACAAATACTTATATCTGTAGTGCTTTGATTTTACTGACTACTGGGTCAGTTAATGGCGTAAAGCCTTTATCCTTCTAGGCTGTAGCTCTGTGCCTGATTGACCAGCCAATCGCGAAACGCCCTTAAAGAGGCAGATTCGACTTTTCGCTCGGGAATCATCAAGTAATACGCCTTGATGCTTGATAGCGCCTGTGTGTTGGCAATGACCAGGCGCTTCTCGGCCAGTTCGCGTTGAATCAGGAACGGCGGAATCAGCGCTATTCCCATGTCGTGCATGGCGGCTTGAGCAAGCATGGAGAATAGCTCGTAGCGCGGCCCTGTCATGTCTCTCGGGATATTTAGGTTTTGAGAGTTGAACCACTGGCGCCAGGCATAAGGGCGGGTGGTCTGCTGCAGCAGGGGCAATTCGGCGATGTCGCCGGGAGACAGGGTTGTCTTTTTTCCCATGAGATTGGGGCTGCACACCGGCATCGGATTTTCGCCCATCAGCCTGTGGGATTCGGTACCTGACCAGTCCGCGTCGCCAAAATAGATCGCGGCGTCGAAGTCGGTATCGGCAAACAGGAAGGGGCGGGTTCGGTTGGTGAGGTTGACCGTCACTTCCGGGTGTTTTTGCTGGAAATCCTTGAGTCTTGGCAGCAGCCATTGAGTGCCGAAGGTTGGAACCACCGCCAGCTCGATCACGTTGGCACCTTGCTGACCCATCACTGACAAGGTGTCCCGTTCAACGGCATCGAGTTGGGTGGCCACCCGGCGGCTGTAGGAAAGTCCGGCCTCCGTCAGCTTGACCCCACGTCGTGAGCGTCGGAACAGTTCTACGCTGAGGAACTCCTCAAGGCTGGCGATCTGTCGGCAAATGGCGCCTTGAGTGAGCGAAAGCTCCTGAGCCGCCTTGGTAAAGCTTTCGTGGCGAGCCGCCGCTTCAAAGCTGATCAGGGCCGTTGTGCTGGGGATTTTCCTGCGCATGTACGTCAACCTCACTAATACATCGCATAAAAGCTATTTTGCGATGTTTCGGAGTGAGAAATTAGCACAACAGTATGCAAAATCCTCGTTTGCCGTAACGCCGAACCCGGCCTAGGATCAGCCCACGTTATTTGACCCGATTCGAGAGGACACACTCATGGGCGGTAAAGCTAGCTTCAACTGGATCGATCCCCTGCTGCTGGATCAACAGCTCACCGAAGAAGAACGCATGATCCGTGACACCGCTGAGCAATTCGCTCAACAGAAGCTCGCGCCGCGTGTTCTCGAAGCTTTCCGCCATGAAAAGACCGACCCGGCGATCTTCCGCGAGATGGGTGAAGTAGGTCTGTTGGGCGCGACTATCCCTGAGCAGTATGGTGGCAGTGGTCTGAATTACGTCAGCTACGGCCTGATCGCCCGTGAAGTCGAACGCGTCGACTCCGGCTACCGCTCGATGATGAGCGTGCAGTCCTCGCTGGTCATGGTGCCGATCAATGAATTCGGTACCGAAGCCCAGAAGCAAAAGTACCTGCCGAAACTGGCCTCGGGTGAATGGATCGGTTGCTTTGGTCTGACCGAACCTGACCACGGCTCCGACCCAGGCGCGATGATTACTCGCGCACGCAAAGTGGAAGGCGGTTACAGCCTGACCGGCAGCAAGATGTGGATCACCAACAGCCCGATCGCTGATGTGTTCGTCGTATGGGGCAAGGACGATGCGGGTGACATCCGTGGCTTCGTTCTGGAGAAGGGCTGGAAAGGCCTGAGCGCCCCGGCGATTCACGGCAAGGTCGGCTTGCGTGCATCCATCACCGGCGAGATTGTCATGGACAACGTGTTTGTCCCTGAAGAAAACATTTTCCCGGATGTGCGCGGTCTGAAAGGTCCGTTCACCTGCCTTAACTCCGCACGCTATGGCATCTCCTGGGGTGCGCTGGGTGCTGCCGAGTTCTGCTGGCATACCGCTCGCCAGTACACTCTGGATCGCAAGCAGTTCGGTCGCCCATTGGCCGCCACTCAGCTGATCCAGAAGAAGCTGGCCGATATGCAGACCGAGATCACCATGGCGCTGCAAGGCTGCCTGCGTCTGGGTCGTATGAAGGACGAGGGTACTGCGGCGGTCGAGATCACTTCGATGATGAAGCGCAACTCTTGCGGCAAGTCCCTGGATATTGCTCGCATGGCGCGCGATATGCTGGGTGGTAACGGTATTTCCGATGAGTTCGGGGTTGCTCGCCACTTGGTCAACCTGGAAGTGGTGAATACCTATGAAGGTACGCATGACGTCCATGCGCTGATCCTCGGTCGTGCGCAGACTGGCATCCAGGCGTTCTATTAATAGGAGAACGGCCATGGGCGCGCTTTCGCATCTACGGGTACTGGATTTATCGCGGGTGCTGGCCGGGCCCTGGGCCGGGCAGATCCTTGCTGACCTTGGCGCCGAAGTGATCAAGGTCGAGCGCCCGGGTAATGGCGATGACACACGCGCCTGGGGGCCTCCCTTCCTTAAAGACGCTTATGGCGAGAACACTAGCGAGGCTGCCTATTACTTGTCGGCCAATCGCAACAAGCAATCGGTCACCATCGACTTCACCCGGCCTGAAGGGCAAAAGCTGGTGCGCGATCTGGCGGCGAAGTCGGACATCCTGATCGAGAACTTCAAGGTCGGCGGGCTGGCGGCCTATGGTTTGGACTATGAGTCTCTAAAGGCGATCAATCCGAATCTGATCTATTGCTCGATTACCGGGTTTGGCCAGACAGGCCCTTACGCCAAGCGCGCGGGTTATGACTTCATGATCCAGGGACTGGGCGGCCTGATGAGTCTGACGGGGCGACCCGAAGGGGATGAAGGTGCTGGGCCGGTAAAAGTCGGCGTGGCGCTGACGGACATTTTGACCGGTCTCTATTCGACTGTGGCGATCCTTGCAGCGCTTGCGCACCGGGATCATGACGGTGGCGGTCAGCATATTGATATGGCGCTGCTGGATGTTCAGGTGGCATGTCTGGCTAACCAGGCAATGAATTACCTGACGACGGGCAATGCTCCGAAGCGCCTGGGTAATGCTCATCCGAATATCGTGCCTTATCAGGACTTTCCTACGGCGGATGGAGACTTCATCCTCACCGTTGGCAATGACGGGCAGTTTCGCAAGTTTGCTGAAGTGGCTGGTCAGCCGCAGTGGGCAGATGATCCACGCTTTGCGACCAACAAGTTGCGGGTGGCGAATCGTGCGGTGTTGATTCCGCTTATTCGCCAGGCGACTGTGTTCAAGACGACTGCTGAGTGGGTGCTGCAGCTGGAGCAAGCAGGTGTGCCGTGCGGGCCGATCAATGATCTGGCTCAGATGTTTGCGGATCCTCAGGTTAAGGCGCGCGGGTTGGCGATCGAGCTGCCCCATGCGCTGGCCGGGATGGTGCCGCAGGTGGCTAGTCCAATTCGCCTGTCCGAAACGCCTGTGGAGTATCGCAACGCACCTCCTCTATTAGGGGAGCATACGCTGGAGGTTTTGCAGCGGGTGTTGGGTCTGGATGCCGGCGTTGTGGCTGCATTCAAAGAGGCCGGGGTGCTCTGAGGTTTTCTTCTATATAGAGGGGAGTGGATTTACTCTCCTATATAGAGAAGAAACGGGCTGTTTTCCGGCGTTCTGCAAGTGTTTGATAGAAATGCTTAATTAAGGGTTGACGGCAGATTCTGGAAGTCTATAATTCGCCCCACTTCCGGCGCAGTCGAAACGGAAAACTCCTTGGCAAACAATGAGTTGCGCAGTTTTCGACAGCGAGTTGCTTCAGGTTATCGAAGCCCAGAAGGAGTTGAAAGAGCGAGGTGGTTTGGCTCTTTTGACGATTCGATCTTCTCGGTCGACAGCGGTGTAAAAGAGGTGTTGACAGCAGCGAGTAACGCTGTAGAATTCGCCTCCCGCTAACGAGAGATCGAAAGCGCAAGTGGTTGAAGTTGCAAAGGAAACTTTGAAAACTTCGAAAAATAACCGCTTGACAGCAACAGAGGCTGCTGTAGAATGCGCGCCTCGGTTGAGACGAAAGATCTTAACCAACCGCTCTTTAACAACTGAATCAAGCAATTCGTGTGGGTGCTTGTGGAGTCAGACTGATAGTCAACA